>CALVEB010000001.1 GCA_944326465.1 Candidatus Gastranaerophilales bacterium
AAAGGATTTTACGAACCTGATTGGGGTACATCAAAAGATATTAGCAATATCAAAGATATGGATTTTGAATAGAAATAAAAATGTAAATCTAAGGGCTATGCCCTTAGTTCGACGTGATTAAGAGATTGAGTTACTAAGTGATTAAGAGGATTTCAAAAAGAGGCAATGTATAAATCTTGCGTTGCCTTATTTTTTGTAACGAACTTATTCCCTTATTCCCACATTTCCTTATTCCCTTTATATAAGCACTCAACGTCTGAACGCTTTCCGCTTGCATTTTTATTTTTTCTGTGTTATCGTAAAAAAGTCAGAAAAGTTACTCACGAATATTTTTACCATTTAGCTTTAGTTAGCTTGTTTTTTGGTATATTCGTAAATTATACTAAACCCTATTATCACAAGAAAAATGAAAGGTAAATTCAATGGATTTAGAAAACAAAGAAGAAATGAATGTAGAAGCAGTATCAAGTGAAGTTGAAACTGCTGAAGTTAAAGAAGCACCGGCTGAAACTGCAGAAGCTGCAGGCGCCGCTGATGAAACAAAAGAAGAAAAACGTCCGAGACGCGGACGCGGTAAAAGACAAAAAATCGAAACAACTGAAGAAAAACCTCAAAGCGAATGGACTGAGCGTGTTGTTCAAATCCGCCGCGTAACAAAAGTTGTTAAAGGCGGTAAAAAACTCAGCTTTAGAGCCGTTGTTATCGTTGGTAACAGAAAAGGACAGGTAGGTGTTGGCTGTGCTAAAGCCGCTGAAGTTATCATTGCTATCCAGAAAGCAATCGCTGACGGCAGAAAAAATCTTATCAATGTTCCGATTTTCAAAACAACAATTCCTCACCCGATTGTAGGACGTTCAGGAGCCGGCGAAGTTATGCTAAGACCTGCTTCTCAAGGTACCGGTATCATCGCGGGCGGTGCTGTTCGTTTAGTACTTGAACTTGCTGGTATTGAAAATATTCTTTCAAAATCTTTAGGTTCAAAATCTCCGCTCAACGCTGCAAATGCAACTTTAGATGCGCTTCAAAAATTGACTCCGTTCTCAGAAGTTGCTAAAAAACGCGGGCTTACTATGTCTCAACTTTTAAACTAATTAACCAACATACTAATTGTGTTTATAAGTTTTATGAAGAAAATAATGTAAAGGAATAAAAAAATGGCAAATAAACAAATAAAAATTAAACTCGTTAAAAGTTTAATCGGGGCATCAGAAGCTCAACGCAAAGTTGTTGCGGCTCTCGGTTTGACTAAAAAAGACCAGATAGTAGAACACTATGACAGCCCGACTATTATGGGTATGTATAACAAGGTTTCTCACCTGCTGGCAATTGTTGAATAATTATGTGAAGCTGGCTGCGTAAGTTAATAGCGAGCAGCCATACAAATTAAAAAAGGAAAATAAAAATTATGACAAATACAATTACATTAGAAGATTTAAGACCTGCAGAAGGTTCAACTCACAAAATTAAACGAGTAGGCAGAGGCCGTTCATCAGGACGCGGTAAAACATCTTGCCGCGGTCATAACGGTGAAGGACAACGTTCAGGCCAGAGTTCAAAAAGAGGTTTTGAAGGCGGTCAGATGCCTGGTTACAGACAGATGCCTAAATTAAAAGGGTTCAAAATCATTAATAAGTTGAACTATGCTGAAATAAATGTTGGCAGACTTGAACAGTTAGGTATGGAAGAAATTTCTTTAGACGCTTTAAAATCAGCTAAAAAAGCTCATCCGTCAGCAGATGGTTTGAGAATTTTGGGCAACGGCGAAATATCTAAAGCGGTTACAGTCAAAGCAAACTATGTAACTCCTTCAGCAAAAGAAAAAATAGAAAAAGCAGGCGGAAAGGTTGAGTTAGTATAATGGCACAAGGAATAAAAATGCCGACAACTGATGATTTAATGTCAATGTGGCAGGCATCCGGATTAAAACAGAAAATTATTTTTACATTCCTGATGATTGCTGCATTCAGACTCGGTGTACAGATGCCGCTGTTCGGGATAAATAACCAGATATTCAGCAATATTGCACAAAGTAACAATATTATCGGATTTTTGGATTTGTTCTCCGGCGGTGCACTTGGCAAGGTATCTATTTTCGCACTGGGTATCGGTCCATACATTACATCATCAATTATTATTCAGCTTGTTTCTGTTGTAATCCCTTCATTGCAAAAATTGCAACAGGAAGAGGGTGAAGCCGGCAGAAGAAAATTATCACAGTATACCAGATTGTTTACCGTTGTATTGGCGGCATTTCAATCACTGGTATTTATGCTGTATTTAAGACATTTGCCGGGCTCTATTATGCCGGGTGTAAACCACGGAATGTTCTTTTTAAGTTCAATGGCAGTACTTACTGCAGGTTCTATCCTTGTTATGTGGCTGTCTGAACTTATTACTGAAAAAGGTATCGGGAACGGCGGTTCATTAATCATCTTTGTCGGTATCTTATCAGGAATTCCTGTTTACGCATCAAGAACTGCGCAGATGGTATCACATAATTCCATGCTGCAAATGGGGCTGGCTGTATTACTTGCGATATTCTTTGCAACAATGATATTTATTGTCATAATGCAGGAAGCTATCAGAAAAGTAATTATCGTAAACCCGCGCCGTCAGGTAGGTAATAAGGTTTACGGCGGCATGAATTCATTCATACCGTTTAAGCTCAATCCGGGCGGTGTAATGCCTATTATCTTTGCGGTTGCGATTTTGCTGTTCCCGTCAACTGTGTTGAGCCTTGTGGGACAGGCAAATTTCCGTTCAGCAGCAGTAAAACATCTTGTAATAACATTGAATCAGTGGTTAAGCCCTGACGGAATAATTTATTACGTTTTGTATTTCTTGTTAATTGTTGCGTTGACATTTTTCTATGCATCAATTATGCCGAACATGCAGCCGAAAGACATTGCTAACAACCTGAAAAAATACGGTTCATCAATTCCGGGTATTAAACCTGGCAAACCGACTGCTGAAGCACTTGATAAGATATTGACTAAAACAACATTTATCGGTGCATTAGGTTTAGGTATAGTAGCGTTGTTGCCGTCATTTGCAAGTTATGTAACAAACATCAAGACTCTGCAAGGTATCGGCGCGACATCACTCATAATCATGGTCGGCGTTGCTCTTGATTTGATTAATCAGGTTAAAACCCACTTGCTTGCAAGGAATTATGAATCCTTCTTAAAGGATAAATAGTTCGGCAAAATGCTGATATAAAAAATAACCTCTTGTCTGAAGGGGTTATTTTTTTTTGTAAAAAGATTGGTATTTACTGTAATGAAAATGAATATTAAAAAAGTTAGTATATAAATGTAAATCCTCAACTCTTCTGATTGCTCAGTTTTGCCTCTCAATTTATTGGGGGGCTTTTCCTTTTTATTTAAAATCAAGTAAATCTTTAGGCTCAACCTCCAGAACATCAGCAATAATTTTAAGTTTTGACAGAGTGATGTCTGTTTTAGCAGTCTCGACCATGGCAATAGTAGAGCGCGAAATGCCCTCAACAGCTAGGAAATCATCTTGCTTGATATTTTTTAGCTTTCTGAGTCTTTTAAGATTTGTTGCAAATTTTTCTAAAAATATCTTGTCCATTTCTATATTATCAGCTATACTGACATTATAAAAAATCAGTGTGATTGACATTATGGAGGAATATTTATGAAATATGGTTTTACGTTGGCGGAAGTCCTGATCACTCTCGCGGTTATCGGCATCGTTGCAGCACTTACATTACCGGGTCTTATCCAGAACCACAATGAGAAAGCATGGTCTACAGCACAAGACCTATGGGAAAAGAAGTTAACTGAAACAGTAAGACGCATGAACGTAGACGGAGTCATGACAGGTCACGATAGTACAGAGGATTTCATGAACACTTTCAAAAACTATATGAAAGTAATCAAAACCTGTGACAAGGATGACATTAACAAATGTTATTCACCTAAAATCGTTACAACAGGTAAAGACGATGCGCCGGAAGAAATCGAAACAAACGGTCTCACTTCTGCAAGCAGCATGGGCTTAAAAGAATGGCAAACTAATACAAATACCATGTCTTTTGTAGTTGCGGACGGAACAACGGTAATTATGGCATACCAGCCGGAATGCCCTTATGCAGATCCTATAGAGGATCAGGGGTCTCAAGTATCCTGCATGGCATATATGGTGGATGTAAACGGTAAGAAGGGCCCGAATAGAGTTGGAAAAGATATTCAACTATCTTCAGGCGTAGCCTTTTCAACTTGCGATAACCCGATTGGCGACATGTGCTTTAGCACAGATTTTGCAGCAACCAGAGCAATAAATACTTGCGATGGAAGTGAATATGAAGATTTAGATAGCTATGGCTCAAGTAATTCATGGTGCGATACAAACTATTGGGCAGGAGCAAAACTAAGTTGTCAAGAGAAAGGCATGGAACTTCCGACAAGAGAACAACTAGCGCAATTAGCGAGTGAATTATATGTAAACTCAAGCGATGGAAGCGCAGTAACTATAGGAGCAGCAGAAGATAAATACAACCTAAAAGTAAAGGACGAATACAAAGATAATCCTCCCCTTACTCTTAACATCAACTACTGGTCCAGTGAGGAGGCCAGTGCGGATAACGCGTACCGTCGGTACTTCGACACTTCCTACACGGGCGGCAGTGATGGTAACTGGAGCTACAAGTACGGCGGCAGCCACTACCGCGCTATATGTATTTCGAACTAAGAGGCTTGGCCTCTTAGTTCGAAGTGATTAAGTGATTGAGTGACTAAGTGATTAAGAGGATTTCAAAATAAGGCAATGTGAAATTCCCCACGTTGCCTTATTTTTTGTAAAGAACTTATTCCCTTAATTCCTTATTCCCTTATTCCCTTATTCCCCTAAAACAAGATATAAAGATTATGTAAGGAAATCACAATTAGCATAAATTTTAGCTTATAATAATAACATAGTTAAGAATAAATGAATGGAGAAAATCATGGAATCAGTAAACGACATTCTTTCTAAATTAGAAAATGCAGATAATTCAACAAAAAATGAACTGGAAAATGAATTAGTAAATATCGGAACTTCTGTATTACCGGAATTGGTTAATAAATTACAGGTAGTAAGAGGTGTTAAACGCGGTGTTGTTGCTATGACTTTAATCCGTATTGGTGACGCTTCTGTTAAATATCTTAAAAAAGCAGCAGAAGTTAACAAAGATTTTGAATGGGTTGCTGAGTACCTGATTAGAGAAATTAAGGGCTCAGTTGCAGCTTAAAATAGGATTCTCATTATAATTTCTATTTATTAGTGGCCGGTTGTGAACCGGCTTTTTTTGTGGCATAATCATTGGCATGGGGAAGATTATATTATTTTACATAACATTATTTTTACTGATATTTGCTTATACTTTGAACGCACCATATCTGGACTTTGATTTGTGGGCAAGACTAATTGCAGGCATGGGAGTTATTGACGGCGGACATGTGCTTACTCAAGACTTTCTATCTTACACTCCTGTCCATATCTGGTATGACCATGAATGGGGCGCAGGCGTAATCTTTTATGCATTTCTAAAATTGTTCGGACACTATGGTATATTAATTTTACAAACTTTGCTGCCGTTTTTAACATTTTTTATTGCAACTAGAGTCGCAAAAATAAGAACAGGCATGCAGCCATATAATTTATTATTTTTCTTTTTCTGTCTGATGGCTGCTATGGCTAATCTGAATCATCCGGTCAGATGCCATTTGTTCAGCTTTTTATTTTTTGCTTTGCTTATATATATCATGGAAAAAGTCAGACACGGCAAATCTCAAAAATTGCTTATTCTGCTGCCGTTTTTAACTATTCTCTGGAATAATATCCATGGCGGGGTCGTTGCCGGCCTTGGACTTATTGGTATGTATATGGTTGGGGAAATCTTTAACAGAAAACCATTTAAAAACTATCTAATTGTACTTGCTGCATCATTCGCTTCTCTTATCATTAACCCGTGGGGATCTGATTATGTAAGTTTTTTACTGGGCGCGACTACTATGGAACGACCGCTTATAGGAGAATGGCAAGGGCTTTTTTCTGAATTGCACAGACCGTTTAAACTAATATTCAAAATATTTTTATTCTCAATTACTGCAATAGAAGTGTTTAATATAGTTAAAACTATTAAAAACAGTTCTCTATTTGACGCTTATCAAAAAGCAGATAAAGTAAAATGGATAGTTCTTCTGGTGACAGCTTACCTTGCCATAGCGCATATAAAAATGCTGCCGTTCTTCTGTATTGCAGTTGCCTGCTACTGCTATGAAGATATTGTATGGCTGTTCAAAAAAGTCAATGAAAAAGCTATATATATATTGTTATTAGCAATGTCTATTTTTACTATTGGTGTGAAAAAAATAGAATTACCGCTTAATTTTTCAATTTACCCTATCGCGGAAATAGAATTTATAAAAAATAATAATATAAAAGGTAATATTCTGGTTGATTTCGGACTCGGAAGCTACACATCGTACAAGTTGTACCCGAATTGCAAAATATATATGGACGGCCGGTATGAAGAAGTTTATCCTGACGATTTAATTGTATTAAATGATAGATTTTATGCTACAAAAGGCGGCTGGGATGATGTTTTAACTAAATATCCGCCTGATATTATACTGATACAGAATAATCTTCCGGTTTATAAATTAATGCTGAAAAAGGAAGGCTGGCACAGGATTTATGAAGGAAGCGTATTTGCTGTGTTTGTAAACGATAAACTATACACAGGAAACTACAAAATGCCTTCTCTGGAGCGCGAATACTATAAAAAGACGCTGTTTGATACTGATATAACATTTACAAGGTAAACTTATGGGAAAAAATTGTTTAAAATACGCATGTTTATTCGGCGGCGGGGCAATTAGAGGGGCAGCGCATGTCGGTGTTGTAAAGGCGCTGGAAGAATTAAATATCTGTTATGACACTATTGGCGGGTCATCAGTCGGCTCAATCGTTGCGGCTCTGCTTGGCGTCGGGTATACGGCTGAAGAATTAAGAGAAGTTTTTTTGCAGGCTAATTTTGAGTTATTCAGGGATATACAGTTTAATCTCGGCGAAAAATTTGCGATAAGCAAGGGAGAAATTTTTCTTGAATGGGTAAGAGAACTTATTGAAAAGAAATATTACGGTGAAAACTATGCAAAAGGGAATAATCCTCCTGTAAAATTCACTGATATCGAAAAAAATCTTGTAATAATCACCACTGATTTGACAAATTTTTGCTGTAGAGAATTTTCAAAAAAATGTACGCCTGATTTTGAGATAGCGACAGCAGTCAGAATTTCATCCTGTATGCCGGGGTTAATGAAACCGTATGAATATAATAATTCACTGCTTGTTGATGGCGACCTGCAAAAATCATGGCCTATGTGGCGTCTTTCTGAAAGTCTTAAAAATCTTGATGAAAGAATACTTGAAATAAGGTTGGAAGGCGACTGCGGCGGAAATGACATGAATACACTAAATTATGTAAACACTGTTTACAGCTGCGTTACATCTATTGCAACCGAATTTGTAATTGACCGTTATTCTGATAACGACAAGTATGATTTTGTAGTTATAAATACAGGTGATATCATCATTATTGATTTTAACCAGTCTAAAGAAAACCGCGAAAAAATGATGAATTCCGGCTATAAAGAAACGATTAAATACTTCAAAGAGCATTTACCGGAGAAAAAAGAGCATCTTTTTGAAATATACGACAGACTTTCCGGCATGTTCAATAATGTTGACAGAGCAATATTTTCAGGCAATATCAAAAAGGCAAAAATGCTTTTCGGCGAAATCTTTATGTATTTATCTGACAATGACAGATACATTGATGCGGGCATCTTTTCGTCAATACAAAAATACAAAAATAAATTTTTGGACAATATAAAATATCCGGCATTATTTGGCCGCACAAAGCTTAAAAATGCAAAAGAAATGCTTATAGAGACTGAAAGTATACTATCTGCTATAAAAAATAAAATTTTAGAGATGAAAGACTATAATTTGCTAATTGGAAACAAAAATATTGACAATTAAGTATTTTTTACATAAAATAAATAACGTAATCAAATGACAAATAAATAAGCCCTGGTGGCGGAATCGGTAGACGCGTTGGACTTAAAATCCAATTGGGTTAATCACTCAGTGCCAGTTCAAGTCTGGCCCAGGGCATTTTATCATAATTTAGACTTTCGACTTTTGGTTGTAAGTTGAGTTTTCATTTTGGTCTGTAGCAGTTTGTTTTTAACTGCTACCTTTCTAATTAGGCGATTATTTCTGTTATTTTATTCCAGTTAAAATATTGAGCCCCGGCAAACTCCTTAAAATGCTCAGGATTTTCAGCCTGCAATTCTGTAACTTTTATATCAAAGTCCTCAGTGCAATCAAGAGAAAGAAGCGGGAATTGTGCATTCTGAGCAAGTTTTTCAACTTTCATATCATAATTAATTCCCAGGCATTTCACGCCATATTTAAGCGCGATAACAAGTGCATGAAAACGCATTGCAATAAGATATTCCAGTCTTGATATTGTACTTATAATTTCTTCGTTAGATGCATCATAAAGTATTTCAGCATTTATATCAGGATTAATCAGTTTCAATTCTTTCATAAATTCTTCACATACATTATTATCCAGCGAATGCTGAAACGGCATTATTACAATTTTTTTATCAGAAAAATGTCCTGCAATTGCAGCGGCAAGCTTTTTAATAAAAGCACTGCTCAAAGTCTTAAAGCTTCGCAATTGGATACCAACAGCACGTTCCTTTTGAGTGGGTAAATCAGGCAGCGTAAACGCCGGATCGCAGACAAGTTCTGACCGGACGCCGTTTTTTGCAAGCAGGGCATGACTTTTTTCATCACGCACAGACACATAGGCTGCTTTTTTTAAAAGAAAGAATACTATTTTTTGTGCGGCGAGATTGTTAATAGGGCCAATTCCTTGCGCGAATATAATAACTTTTTTTCTTAAAAGTAAGGTCAGCGCAATAATCAGAGTATAATATACAAGGCTTTTCAGGCTCGTAACATCCTGTAGGAGGCTTCCGCCGCCGGAAATTAGAACATCAGAATTTTTTATAGTCTTAAACACATTTTTCAAATCAAAACTATTTACCGCATTTATATCGTATGTCATGCGGCTCCACTCAGGATCAGAAGAAAAAACTGTGATATCTGCACCGGTCTCTTTCAACTTTTGAGTAAGAACCGAAAGAATCAATTCATCTCCGAAATTTTTAAACCCGTAATATCCGGAAATGGCTACTTTTTTAGACACCACAGCCTCCGTTATAAATTTTGAAAATATCTTCACTATAAGGAATAGATTTTATAGCGCCGATTTTTCCGCACTGTAGTCCTGCAACAATAGAGCCTATTTTGGCAGCTTCAACAGGTGAGTAGCCATGCGTTATTGCATGTAAAAAGCCGCCGTTGAACGCATCGCCTGAGCATGTGGTATCAATTACATTTTTAGCAAAAAATTCGATGAATTTTATACTGCCATTAGCGCCGACAAAGTAGCCGCATTTCTCGCTTGCCTTAATCACAACTATTGAAACGCCCATATCCCAGAGCTTTTTGATAATGTTTTCTGCAGAATCTAATTCCAGAATGT
Source organism: Candidatus Gastranaerophilales bacterium (assembly GCA_944326465.1). GTDB lineage: Bacteria > Cyanobacteriota > Vampirovibrionia > Gastranaerophilales > Gastranaerophilaceae > CALUVH01. The sequence goes on from CALVEB010000001.1 coordinate 9,635, forward strand.
TAACAGTATCGTATTTTGCGCTCATAAAGAGGATATCAACATCTTCAATAATATTGTTAAAGTACTCTCGTGCCTCTTCAGGAGTAGAAGTTCTTAATGAATAATTTGGGTCATAAGCTGTTTGGATACCGTTTTGCTTAGCTATTTTAAAGGCAGCAGAAACGGCTTCACGCGCACACATAGAAAGTGTTTGGGTGACGCCGGAAGTATAAATCATTTTAGCAGATTTAATATAATCTTCCGAAATATCGTCAATAGAAAGCTTTGATGGAGCAATTTTTTTCCGGTAATAAGCGAATTCTTTTTCATGAATTGTCGGACGCGCAATGAAATATAGTCCGTTTTGTTCCTCTGTTAGTTTTACCTGAGAAATATCGAGTCCTTCTGAATTCCAGCTATCCAGCAGATAATCCTTAAACGCATCATCACCGACTTTTGTTATAAAACCGACTCTTGAGCCGGCTCTCAAGGCCGCAATGGCAACAGCCAGTGCATCACCGCCGTAATATTTGTGTAAACATTCGGCACAGCTAAGCTTGAGATCTGTTGATAATTCGATTAAACTTTCACCTATGGCAATAATGTCAAGTTTTTGCTCCATATATTATCCCTTTAATTCAGATAAAATTTTTCTTGCACGGCCTGTGATTTCAGATAGAGAATAACCTTCATAAAAATCACGTCCGACTGCGACGGCATGAGCACCGGCCTTAATATAACTACCGACCTCAGCAAGCTTTACATTACCGGTTGGCATGACCTTTAAAAACGGCATTGGTCTGAGTAAGTCTTCAATATACATAGCACCGCCCATTGCTGTAATCGGATATATTTTAATCAGAGGAACGCGTGCTTTCCATGCTGAATATGCCTCATTCGCGGTGGAAGTTCCCGCAATAAACGGAATCATTTTGTCTTTAGATATTTTAACAAGATTCATCTGGAAAATCGGGGATGAAATAACTTCCGCACCGCAGCTTATTGCCGCTTTGGCCTGCATTGATGTAATAACACCTCCGGCACATACTTTTGCATATCCTGATACTTCGCTGATAATATTGAACATATCTGTATTTTCAATATTAATTTCCAGCATTTTGATACCGCCATCAATCAAAGCCATAGCTGTGTCCTTAATTTTTGCGGCATCTTTTCCTCTCAAGATCGGTAATATCTTTTCTTCTGATAATAATTCTATTAAGTTTTTATTCATAATTTGTCCTTTTACTGCTGTTATTATATCATAAAATAAAGTATAAGGGAAAATATTAACATGGCAAATCTAAAATCAAGACTTAAATCAAAAAGTTTTTTTGTGTATTCAGGTCTGATACATATATTTTTATCAATTGTAATAATTATTACATCATATCTGTTTTTCGTGCCAAATGTTTACAATTTTATGGTAAGTAATTTTTCGGCAACAGATATCGGGGATGAGAATATCTCACTTGTTGTTATAGACGACAAATCTGTTGACAGATACCGCTGGCCGTGGAAACGAGAACTCTATGCAGACATTTTTAATTATTTTAACGAATATACTGAACCTGCAATAGTCGGCTTTGATTCTATACCTTCAGCACCGGACTTAGAAAATCCGGATTCAGATATGAGTTTTTTTAATGCCATGAAAAAAACTCATAACCTCGTTGTAGGCTTTGCCCCGTCAATTGCCCAATATGAACAGCAGCAGGCCGGTTATAATGACAAATTCAAAAAGAAATTTGCAATTAATGTTATTGATAAACGCAGTTATATTCCGCCTGAAAGTTATCAGAGTATATCTTACTATCCGGATGGATATTTTAATTCTGTAAAATATGCAGGTTCAGTAAACAATACTCCAAACATCAACGGCTATCTTGTACAGGCTGATCAGACAGTAACTGTTCTCAGAACAACATACCCTTCACTGGCTCTCAGAATGTATTTGCTTTTGAATAATACTGACACAATAACTGTAAACGATGAAAGTATACTTGTAGATAAAACAGGGTTAACAATTCCGGGATTTTCAACTTCAAACGGTTTTAAAAACTCTATACATTTCTATTCGCGCCGTCCTAATTCTGAATATTCACACAAACAATATTCAGCGGTTGATATTATAGATTCCTATAGGGCTTTAAAAAAAGGAGAAAAACCTGTTATTGATCCTGCGGAATTTAACGGTAAATTCGTACTGATAGGGGCAAATGCAAGAGCTGCGGCACTAGGGCTTGACGATACTGTGGCAACCCCTATGCTGCAAAAACATCCCGGAGTTGATATTCAGGCTACAATTCTCGACAATCTGATTAACGATGAATTTATAACGCTCCCGCCATTCATGCAGGAATTAGGTTTTATTTTGCTTTTGACAATCGCAACATTTGTTTTAATCAGCAGGCTGTCATTTTTCAGATCATTACTCATGCTTATTTTTATAGGTATCGGATATTTTATATTCTGCATGCTCGGATATATGAACAATATTGCATTTGACGTAATAACCCCGCTTCTTGTCCAGCTTATTACCATGATTTTTGCATACTCATTCAGATTTATTCTGGAAGGTAAAAACAAGGAAAAAATAAAACAGGCAATGGGTAAATATCTTTCGCAGGATATTATGAAAAATGTTGTAAAAAATATTGATAACATCACTCTTGGCGGCAAAAGAGCAAATGTAACCGTTCTGTTCGCTGATATCAGAGGTTTTACCAGCATGAGTGAAAAAATGACCGCAGAAGAAGTATCAATGATTTTGAACGAATATTTTAGCGAAATTGAACCAATTATCACAAAGTATAACGGCGTAATAAATAAATTTATCGGTGATGCGGTAATGGCAATTTTCGGTGAGCCAATTCAGGATATTAACCACCCGACAAATGCCGTCAAATGCGCTTATGCAATGCTAAAAAAAGTTGAGTGGCTTCAGGATAAGTGGCTCAATGAAGGCAAACCAAAAATTGAAATCGGTATCGGCATTAATACAGGTGATGCCTTCGTAGGAAATATAGGTTCAGAAAAACGTCTTGAATATACGGTCATAGGCGACATGGTCAACCTTGCAAGCCGTATTGAAAGCTATAATAAAGTCTACAAAACAAACTTTCTGATAAGTTCATCCACCTATAATCAGGTAAGTTCAATAGTTGACGTAATAAAAATAAGCGAAGTTACCATCCGCGGTAAATCTAAAAAAATGGATATATATGAAGTCTTGAGAGTAAGCAATAATGATTGATAATATCGAACAGCTTAAACGTGCGATTGATGTAGAGGTTAAGCACCGCTACATAGATATTCACGGAAAATCGCAGGCATTCTCATCTTTCATAAAAAACGAGGCAAAAAAATATTACAAACTATCTAACAAAAATCCAAAATGGGCTGTACTGATTGAAACTTTTGAGCATTACCCGTTTGAAAATGTTACTGGCCGCAGACGCGCAATAGACACCCTCATAAAAGTTATTAAATCTGAACTGGAGATTCAACACCCAGCAGACACACAATCTCACACCGGTATCATCAAAAAGCCGGCCGACAAGCTTGATGTAATGTATATAAAAGGCGTAGGCCCCAAAGTTGCATATAAGTTAAATAAACTAGGCATATATACAGCGCAGGATCTAATAACGTATTTTCCGAAAAAACATGTCGACTACTCTTCCCGAACTCTTATTAAAAATTTGCAAGAAGGCGAACAAACGACTGTTTTTGGTTATATTAAATCGGTAAGTGTTTTCAATACAAAAAACAATCTCGGTGTAATAAGGGTAAAAATCTCAGATGAAAGCGGGTCTATGGAATTGAGTTTTTTTCAGGCAAAAGCAAACAAATTTATCCTTGAAAGAACAAAAGCCCAATTTCCTCAAAATGCCGGTATAATGCTTTCCGGTACAGTAAAAAGAGACAATTATACGTACAAACTCACAATGGACAAGCCGTCATATTCAATTATGACAGGAGAATTCATTGAAAATCAATCCTCAAATCTTAACCTTGCCAGAATTGTGCCGGTATACACTGTTTGCGAGAATCTTAGTATAAAAGTATTGAGGCGCGCAATATATAACGCAATTCAACTGTACAAAAATGAAATCATAAACGTTGTACCCGAAGAAATTCGTAAAAAACACGGTATTCTTGATAAAAACATTGCAGTAGAGCAGATACATTTTCCAGAAAGCATGGAACTACTGGAACAGGCGCGTTTTTCACTTATATTTGAAGAGCTTTTCCTTGTCCAGCTTAAAATGGTACGCGTCAGGGAAGATGCTTCGAATAATCATTCTGCCCTTGCCCTGCAGGTACATAAAGACGGTCTTGTCCAAAAATTTATTGACAGCCTTCCGTTTGAATTGACAGGCGGGCAAAAACGCGCTGTTAACGAAATACTGAATGACCTTAATTCCGATAAACCAATGGCAAGACTTTTACAGGGGGATGTTGGCAGCGGAAAGACAGTTGTTGCCACAATTATGCTTCTTGCCGCAGTTGAAAATAACTATCAAGGGGCAATTATGGCTCCGACTGAAATTCTTGCGCAGCAGCACTACAACAATTTGCAGCAATGGCTTACACCGCTCGGCTTGAGCGTCGGACTTTTCCTCGGCAGTCAGGGGAAAAAAGTACGTGAAAAATTTAGAACTGATCTTGCGAACGGGCAGATGAATATTGCAGTCGGAACACACGCCCTTATTCAGGAAGGTGTAGAATTTAATAATCTCGGAGCCATTGTTGTTGATGAGCAGCATAGATTCGGTGTCAAACAACGAAATGTACTTAAAAAGAAATCTCAAAACCCGCAAATGCTTACTATGACAGCTACTCCAATTCCACGAACACTTGCCCTCACAGTTCATGGCGACCTTGATTTGACAATAATAGATGAACTTCCTAAAGGACGCTTGCCTATAAAAACATCACTTGTAACATCTCATAAGAGTGTTTACCAGCTTATAAAAAAAGAGGTAGAGGCTGGACGTCAGGCATACGTTGTATATCCACTGATTGAAGAAAGTGAAACACTGTCAGCAAAAGCCGCCACAATTGAGGCCGAAAAATTACAAAATGAAGTTTTTCCGCAATTCAAAATCGGACTTTTGCACGGAAAACTTAAAAATGATGAAAAAGAACAGATAATGGCAGATTTTAAAAATCATAAATACGATATACTTGTTTCAACAACCGTTGTTGAAGTCGGTGTAGATGTTCCGAATGCAACAGTCATGCTTATTGAAAACGCTGAACGTTTCGGACTTTCACAATTACACCAGCTTAGAGGACGCGTCGGACGAAATGATATGCAGTCTTATTGCATATTACACACCTCCTCACGCTCACAGGAAACCCGCGCGAGATTGAATATTATGACTGAAACCAATGACGGATTTGTCATTGCAGAAAAAGATTTACAATTGCGAGGCCCTGGTGAATTCCTCGGGACACGCCAGAGCGGTCTGCCTGATTTACTCATTTCCGATATTGTCCGCGATGCAAAAATACTTGAACTTGCAAGGAATGAAGCTATTGATTTTGTAAAACATAATGCTCTCACTAAATACCCTCTTTTAGAAAAAGCAACCAGCCTGAAGATGTTCAGCGGACTTGATATTTAGGCTAATTGTAAACAAATATTAAGCCGTTACCATGAGAAAAAGCAATTATTTATATAGTATATACTTTATATATGTATAGAACTAAAGAGAGGTATAAATTATGGTACACATTCCCCCATACTTTAGAAGACCTGCGTTTTTACCAACACGCACAAACAACACTTATGTTACAGAAATAAACATAGGCGGTGGCGGTCATGCACATCACTGTCATGGCGGCGGCTGGGGAGGCAGCTGGGGTGGCGGTAATATGGGCGCCTGGTTCGGACTGGGATTATTATCCAGTTTCTTCCAGTCAATTGCCAATAGAGGTAAAGAGAACACCACAACTGTTGTGCAACAGCCTGTTGTTATGATGCCGCAGCAAGAAATGTACTACGGTAACTACAATATCGGTTATAATGCAGGATTATATACTCCTGGCACGGGAATGATGAATAACGGATATAATTACGGTTTTAATCAAGGTCTTTATAATAACGGAAATATGGGTTTGTATAACAACATGCAAGGACAATACGGCACACAACAGGCTGTAATGGCAACTCGCGGCAATGAACTCGTTTCAATGGTTAAAGATCTTGGTAATGACTATGGCTTCCAGTTTGGAGAAAACGAAGAAGTTCCAAAATTAACCCCAGATGGACAAAAATACTCATATAAAAATAAAACATTTGATACTGTAACTGATTTGAGGAACTTTATTGAACAACAGGAGGGCTTGAAGGACGTTGACACGTCCGTTACACCCTCAATAACTCAGGACGACGAAGCAGTTGTTCAAGAACCGCCTCTTTCTGTAGATGATGACACAGAAATTACAGATGACTCACAGTTAGGTGACGATACTACACCTGTAAGCGGTGAGGAAAACTTGCAAGAACCGCCTGCAGCAACCCCAACCGGAACAAATCCATCAGTAACTCCAATGACAAGAGAACAATCAGAAAAAATGTTCGCTCAACTGGAAGCGGTCTTTGGTAAAGTTCCGTCCGGTGTTGAACTTAACAATGACGGCACATTTAATTACGGCAGATATCAGAATATAAATATTAATGCATTGAAATATGCAGTTACCGCTCAGGAAAATTATGCAAATAATCCGGAAGACGCTGTAAGTTATAACAACTACGTTAATAATGATAAAGACAGGATGTACATTGACGGCAGACTGAGTATAACTAAAAACCAACTTTCGAATGCCGAATCATACGGTGCATTTCTTGTCCGCAACAATCCTGACACCTATATTGAATTAGGAAAAATTACTGACGCTGATTTTGAAAAGACATTCAAAAACATGCATGAAGATAACGTAAAAGACGCAGAGCAGGATATAACCGAAGAAGAATTTATTGCATACCATAAAGCTTATGAATTAAATGCAAGAGAAGGCATAATAAAACGCGACAAAGAAAGACTTAAATATGAAACCGTTGATATTACAGCGTCTGACGAAGCGCATTTGAAAAACTTCTTCTACGCAATGGCAAACGGCGCAGGAACTGTAACAAAGCAACAATACGTCGACTTTATGACTGATTTATTCAGCACATACAGCGGAGGTCTAACTAGGGCGCAGCTTGATGACTATTGTGTAAACTGGCTTAATCAAAATAATTAATAGACTCTATAAAGCCCCGTAAACGGGGCTTTTTTATTTGTAAACAAATGTTAAGCGCCAGACAATTGAAAAAGCAATTTTTTAAAGAGTATATACTTTATATATATAAGAGAGTATAAAATAAAGGAAACAATTATGACATTGTACAATATGGTCGGTTGTAATACAAGTCGAACGCATTCAGGCGGTGTAACCCTGCGGGCAGGACAGTTCCGCGGTTACAGACCGGCAGTGAATATTCGAAATACAACAACCGTAAACGATACAATAATCATAAACCAGCGAAGCAATCATTGTTGTAGTACCCCTACATATTGTGATGTTCCGCAAAACAATGGATTTGGCCTTGCAGTATTGTTTGCAAGATTAACATCACTATTAGACAAATTCCTGCCTAAGAAAGCCGATGCACCTGATGATGAAGGTAAAGGAGCCGTACAACAGGAACCGGCGGTTGAGAAAAAAGATACGCCACCTGTCGAAACAGAGCCAGTTAAAAAACAAGAAGAACCTAAGGATGTATATGATGCCTTTATAACTCCTAAAACAGTCGAAGAAGAAGGCGACTATCACAAAGTTAAACACGGAGAATGCTGGTACGATGTACTGGATGGCATGTATCCGGGAATACCAAATTCTGACAGAAAAGCAGCAATGCGTGAATTGAAAAAAGCAAACGGCATGACTGACTTCAATTCAGCGGATATGCCAAGAAAAATGTACTTGCCTAAAGAAATAAAAGTGGGCAACAATGTTTATGAACTCAATAAAGATGGCAGTGTTACCGGTACAGTTAAAGAATTTACGGAAGGCGGCATGTATAATGCCAATATTCCGACATTCTCAAGTACGACTTATGATCTTACAGGTTCTAAAAACGGCGAAAATGTATTTACGCAAACTTATGACAATCTGTCGGATGCAGAGGCTGCAGAGAAAAAATGGGAAGCTCAAAACGATGCATAAAACACCTTCCAAAGTTAAAAGGAAGGTGTTTTTTTATGCCTAAATTTTTGTTAAGTAATGTTAAGTTTGTATATACAAAAAAGGCAATTTTTCAAAGAGTATATACTTTATATATATAAGAGAGTATAAAAACAAAGGAGACGAAAATGTCCGTAGGCAGCGTTGGATACACAACGACAAAAAACATAAACCCAATGGCATATAACGGAATACGCTCGACCGGCTTCAAGGGAGTGAAGGTCTTCCAGAGTGATACGACTATTAACAGGACTGTCGTAATCAACGAAGGGGACACTACTCACAAATCCGGAGGCAGCAAAGCTGGTAAAATTATTGCCGGTATATTAGGTGGGCTCGGGCTTCTTGGACTCGGAGTCGGAATTGCCAGTCTCTTTAAAAAAGATAAGACAGACGATACCCAGCCAACACAGGATACAACGCAGCAGCCGCCTGCAGATCAAGGGGCACCACAAAAAACACTCTTTGGCGGTATGCTTGAAGAAGTTATAGCAAATGGTGATGCCTCATTAGCAAAAGCCAAAGGTAATGAAATAAAAGATGATCCATTCTACTACGATGAGAAAGGAAATAAATTATCAGTTGAAGACACTGCTGACAAATTAAAATCTGTTTATGGCAATATCGTAAAAGATATCAAAATTGAGCAGCAGTCAGACGGAACATATAAAGCAACAATATTAATACCGGATACATTAAAATATAACGGCATGACATCTTCAACAGAACTTACCGGCATTAAATCACCTGAAGATCTTGATAATCTGGTAACAGAGGCAATGCAAAATCTATACACGGGCGGATCAGAAAACCCGTTTGCTGCAAAGGCTGCTGAAGGCGAAGAATAGTTTTGTATAGAAATTTTACAGGCATTGCAACTTGATAAAATAATGTTATAATATCCATGTTAACAGCTATATAAGGATGTTTGTATGGAAGATTTAAAGGTTGCAATCGGTTCTGATCACGGTGGTTTTCGTTACAAAGAACAAATTATTGAATATTTGAAATCGCGTAATATACCTTACTTTGATGTTGGTACACATACGCCTGAGGCATGTGATTACCCGATAATTGCGAGAAAAGTTGCAGAACTTGTAATTTCCGGACAGGCAAACAGAGGAATTCTAGTTTGCGGTACAGGTATTGGCATGTCAATTGCTGCAAATAAAGTTAAAGGAATACGTGCTGCGCTGTGCGGCGATACTTATTCCGCAAGAGTTTCCCGCGCGCACAACAACGCAAATGTTCTCTGTCTTGGTGAGCGCGTAATCGGTGAACATCTTGCATTAGATATTGTAGATATATGGCTTAAATCCGGATTTGAGGGCGGACGCCATAAAAGACGGGTTGATCTTATTGAATAATACGGTTTATAAGGAATTGACATTATGGATGAAGGATTAAGTTCCAAAAAGCTTGCATGTATTATTGCGGGCGCGCTTGATGATAAACTTGGTAAAGAAATAACTATATTAAATATTAGTAATGTATCTTCGCTTGCAGATTATTTTGTAATTGTAACCGGAGATTCGACTCCGCAGGTAAAAGCACTCATGGAGCACGTAAAAGAAAGAATTAAAACTCTATTTTCACGTTTGCCTGTGCGGATGGAGAATGATGCAAAAAACCGCTGGAATTTGCTGGATTACGGCGATGTAGTTGTTCATATCCTGCATAGGGATGAACGTACGACTTATGCTATTGAAAAATTCTGGAGCAATGCTTTCAGTATTCCGGAAGAAGAATGGAGAGAAATTGCAAAAGAATATACCCAATACAGTTAATGTTACGAATTTGAAAACATCTTGCAATGCAATATATATTAGATACAATAATAATTAATACAATCAATAAAAAAACAGGGAAAATATATGGACAAAAAAGAGTTAGATAAGAAGATAGAAGACGCTATTATATCTATGGCAAAAGATCCGCAAAATGCGGACAACTACCATAGATTGTCAGAATTATACATTCAGCAGCAGGATTATGACAAGGTAATGTCTGTTCTCGAAAGTCTTTTGACAGTTCATCCGGATGATGTTCAGGGACTTATCGGAATGGGAACAATGTGGTTTTATGAAAAAGATTTTCGTAAATCACTTTCCTACTATAACCGCGCACTGGAGATTAATCCGAAAAACTACCTTATCTACTATAATATGGGCAATGTGTTTGCGGAATGGAAAAACTTTGACAAGGCTCTGTTTTACTATAACCGCGCCATTGATTTAAACTCCACTAATCCTGAGATTTATAATGCAATAGCACTACTATATCAGGATTTTGAAGAATATGTTGAGTCCAAGGCTTATTATGAAAAAGCTCTGTCTTTAGATCCTGATAATATCACAGCGCTTATTGATATGGGTAATGTTTGTTTCAAATTATTTGATTATCAGACAGCGCTGGAACTCTATAAACGCGTATTTTTACTCAATCCTGATAACAAAATTGTTGCAATATGCATCGGAAACACGCTTACACTTATGCGCGAAAGAGAACAGGCTTATAACTATTACGAAAAAGCACTCACTATGGAAGGTGATAATTACAAGGCATATATATGTTATGCTATTTCGCTTTCTGAATTCGGTGAATATGAAATGGCTGTTGAAATGTACAAACGCGCAATAAACATTATGCCTCAAGAAACTAATGCGCAAATTCTGCTTGCAAATTTATATACAAACTTTAACAGAATAGATCTTGCAATGGATTTGTATAAACAATGCTTACAGCTTAAACCTAACAGCGCTGAGACTTATATGCTGCTCGGAAATGCGCACTACCTGCAAGGTGATATTGAGCAGGCAGTTGCAGCTTATAGAGCCGCTATTAATATTGAACCTGAAAATGATGAATACAAACTGATTTACAATCAGGTGATTGACGAATATATTGACAAAAAGCGTAATGGAGAAATTGCCGCATAATGCAAGATAATAAAATATATTTAATAGAGAGAATAGTTGCCGGACTCACTTACCCTACATTCGGGCTGGTTGGTTTTGTATGGTTAATTCTCGGACTATTTACTAACGCAAAATTGAGGCCGTTTATGCAATATCATATATTTCAATCTATTTTTATCTCTATTGCCCTAGTTTTGCTGGATATGCTTTTAGGATTTGTGTGCAATATCCTTGCTGCCATTCCGTTTGTAAATATAATTGTGTTAAATATAATAATGTTTTTAAATTCACCGGTATTTTTAAATTATTCTATTATACAAATTATTATGATTGCAGCCCTGTTATACTGCGGAGTAACAGCATTTTTAGGAATAAGGACATATATTCCGTTCGTTTCTGAAATAATAGATCGTAATGTAAGGTAAATTTACAAAAAAATCCACAGCCGCAGCCGGAAAACCGGCTGCGGCAAACTTTTTCTAGGCTTCGTCAGTAATTGAGAGCACAATGGCATTAGAAAGCGGAATGCCACCTTTTACCTGCGGTTTATTTACGATATTGCCATTTACATACATAACAGTAGAGCCGCCGCCATCGAGATTTATTGCTCCAATACAACCGGCAGATTTCATAAACTTAGCCAGTTCCATGAGAGTCATACCAATAGAACTTCCTTCGCGGCCATCGACAGCAACAAGAATAAGATTATTTTCTGCTGTATAACCGATTGCACTGCGCGGATTACGGCCTCCGACAGAGCCCAGCTTTTGTGCTGTCATATCAACAAAAACTTCGCCATTTTTTACCAGATACGGACCGCCGCTAATTATGTGACGAACATTCTTCCATTCAGGGGTTGTTGCTATTTTAACCTCAACTGATTTAACACCCCAGAATAAACTTAATTTTGCTTTAGGACCGACAATCACATATCCGTCTGCAGGAATTGTCAGAGGATTTGCAGAAGCTGCTATTACTTTTCCTGATTTATCAATGGCAAGCTGCGTACCATATTTAGGAGAAGCAGGTGATACTTTTCCCCAGTCAGTTGTATACGCAATTACGTGAGTTGAAAGCATTCGCGGCTGGTTTATATTATCTATTTTGACCTCTGCCGTGCGTGATTTAATGCTTGCATTCATCTGAACCCTTGCAATTTCATACCTGTCATCAAATATACCGAACGCAACTCTGTCATAAACTGGTCCTGTATAAAGTTTTTCATCAATCATCAGTGTTCCCAGCGGGACTCCGGTCTGCGGCTTAAAATAGGTACCGTTTAACGCAACTATAGCATTATTATTCTTTGCAATTGTAGAAATAGTTCTTCTGCTTTTAAGATTTTCTGATGATGACAAGACAGGTTTTAGAAGCATATTTTCAGCAAGTTCTGGATTAATTTCTATTAAATTAATCCTTACCGGTCTGCCGGAATAATATTTTGTTAATCTAACATGCTTAACGCCAACTGCAACATCATAAATAACAGAATTAGGATATTTCTTTTTAATACTGTCATCAAACTCCTTTTTCTTTAATTCGGGCGAGAATTCCTTAAAAATTTTTTCTTTGACTCCTTGGGTATCAATATCCATCGGCACAACAGTCTTTTTCGCGACATAAGTGGTGTCGCTTGCATAGATTGAAACTTGTGAAAATGAGCATAGCATGGCCAGCATTGCTAAACCCGCAAAAATCCCGATAAGTCGAAATTCCTCATACTTTGGCACAGAAAACATAGTATCCATAATGTCACCTATAGATTAAAAAAGTAACCGGATACCTTTTTGATTAAAGAGTGGTGTGGGGAATAACACTCGTCAAGGGGTGTACACCAAAACTGATATTCACTTTTTTCGGGCGTTTCAGGAGAAGTTAGTACCGTTCAGGCATTTAATAATCTTTTTTTGAGTTCATCTGCCTTAGAGGTATACGCCCCTCTACTACGATTATAGCACAAAAGTAAGTAATCTTCAACCCCTTACCGAAAAAGGGTTACAAATCTAAATAGAGGCGTTTTTACACTTATTATTGGTTAAAATTCATTCAAAAAGCGGTTAGCAATGTGGCTGGCATGTTTTAATATAATAATATGGAAAAGAAGCATTTTGTGTACATACTGCTAACCGAGCGCGACACATTATACTGCGGCTATACCGATAACGTAGAAAAGCGCTTTCAGGCACATTTAGAAGGAAAAGGGGCAAAATACACGCGCGCTAACAAGCCTGTAAAAATTGTATTTCAACAGGAATTCCTGTCAAAGCACGAAGCACTTCAGGCAGAATACAGAATAAAAAAACTTACCCGCAATAAAAAACTTAATCTGATTAAATCGCCTCAGAACCAGCTTGTTCAATCTCCTGTTTAAGCTGCTCAATTTCTGCATCCAATTTTTCAATTGCCTCGGTCTGCTTTTGCAACTTTTGTTCGTCACGCGGGATTTGACGTTCAAGTTCTTTCATTCGTTTATCAGCATACTTGTTTGGTATATCGTTAAATTCGGTTGAGCCTTTCAGACGCTCCTGACGCTCAAACTCTTTCAAATCAGCTTTATATTCTGCGTCTATTTCTTTAAGTCTTTCTTTATATTTTTTCTCTAACTCTTTATCTGCGGCTTTATCTTTCTTTTTCTTATCCTTTTTAGCCTGCTTGTCAGCTTTTTTCTGCAATTCTTCTTCCTGTTCAACCAGTACAACAGGAACAACTCCGTCCTGGACAATTTTAAATCCGTTCATTGAAACCTGAATATCAGAGTATTTAAAAGTAACAAGTCTTGATTGTTCACCCTTGTAATCAACACTCCAGATGCCGAGTGAAACAGGATCTTTGCCGGTATACGCATAAGCATTAATCATAATTCTGTCCGGATTATTCATATCAAACCCCAGAGGATAGATATCCCAACGGACTTCATCAAGATTAAGCCCTTTGTATTCTTTCCAGTAATATATTATTGCATCACGCACTTCAACAAGATTATAGGATACATTATTTGTAAAATCATACACTAAAGCATTGGTCTGCCAGATACCATCCAGAGTTGAACCTATTTTTTCTTTTGCAAGCAGCTTAGTGCCGTCAGCAGAAAAATCTATCGGGGTAATTGTCCTGAAAGAACGGAGGTTAGCAATCTCTTTATCCGTAGACAAAATAGGATCCGGCAATCTGTGCTGCGTATTGGCCGTTAAAATTTTATTTAAATTAGTTTGATCTTCCTGAAGCTTTATGACGAAAACATCACAGGCTGCACCGCCGGTTTCTGGATAATAATATACAGAAGGATAAACCATTATAGAAAAATCAGGAGAGACTACCCCTTGAGCATTCTGCTGACGTCTTTCATGGTATCGTGTTTTCAAAGAAATCTCGGGACTTCCCGGCGGATTATTATAACGAACTATTTTATAGGTTGGCTGCGGAACATATTTCATATCAGCAGGTTTTTCAACCTTAGGCACTTCTATTTTCTCGTTCATTTTATCCTTAGGGGCAGAAAGCTTGTTATATTCTTCCATGGTCATAAACCCGGACGGGTATTTGTCCTGCTTTGCACGTTTATATTCTTCTTTGGCATCCTGCTTTTTGACATCACGAATATATTGAGCTTCCTGTTTTCTGGCATCCTGCGGGCGTTTAGGAAGATCTCCGTCTGTGTATATGAAGGCAAAAAGTCCGGCAACAATTACGGCAAGAGCATAAATCATATTATACCAGACCTTCTTTCATTGCCATTGTAATTGCTTTAGAGCGGCTTTCAACATAAAGCTTTTGAAGAATGCTATGGACATGTGTTTTGGTTGTAGAAATAGATATAAAAAGTTTATCAGCAATCTGAGGATTAGTAAGCCCGTCTACAATGAGCGCAAGCACTTCCATTTCACGCTCTGTCAATCCATAGAGATTCTTGCCTAATTTGTAGTTAATTTCTCCGCGTTTTTCTGATGTTGCTGATGTTCTTCTGATATTTGTCAAAACAATTTTTGCAATAGCAGGATCAAGCCATCCTGCGCCTTCACTAACAGCGGTCAGTGCAGAGACAGTTTGTTCAGATGTAGCCCCCTTAGTAATATACCCGTCAGCACCAGCCTGAAAGGAATCTAATACATCATCTTCATTTTCGCGGGAGGTATACATCAAAACTTTAATTGCCGGATTTACGGCTTTAATTTTCTTTGTTGCCTCTATACCATCAATTGTCGGAAGCCCTATATCCATAATGACGACATCAGGATTGAGCTTGAGAGCATTGTCAACGCCTTCCTGCCCGTCAGCATACATGCCGGTAATCTCTATATTCGGCGAATTACCAAGTATCACAGAAAGCCCTAACCGTGCCATATCATGATCTTCTACAATTATAACTTTAATGTTTGCCATAAACACCTTCTTTTTTACTTTTAATGTTTTTATTCGAAATTACAACGTCTGTTAACAAAAATGAGAATTCACTGCCTTTTTTCATTTTACTTTCTACCCAGATTTTGCCGCCGTGCGCTTCTATAATCTGACGGGACAGATACAGCCCGAGACCTGTTCCGGTAGAACGCTTTTTGGTAGTACCTTGAGAAAACCTCTTAAACAAATGCGGTATATCTTCTTTAGGAATACCGTTTCCGTTATCTGCCACAGAAAAAATCAGGTCTTTTTTATTTGACTTTATGAGTACGGAAATTTTGCCGGCTTTATCTGTATAATTAACTGCATTACCGCATAAATTTATCATGACCCGCTTAATTTCAGCCCTGTCTGCACAGATTTCAAGATTGTCATCAAGATCACATTCCAGCGAAAAATCTATATCTTTTTTATCTGCCAGTGGTTTTAATTCATCATAGCACTGCTTTGCAAGATCTTTAACGTTAAATACAGTTTTGCAAAGTTCTAATTTACCACTCTCAAAACGATATACTTCCAGAAGTGCATTTACCAGCCCGAGCAAATCCTCATTGCTTTGCAGCATTGTAGAAAGTAAAAGATTTTGCTTTTCATCCAGAGTACCAAGAGCACCGTCCAGAAAGAATTTCAAGGTTTGTATTGCGGCAAGAAGCGGAGTACGCATATCGTGTGTTAATGTCGCAATAAAATCATCACGGAGCCGTTCGGTTTCCTTTTGCACTGCAACATTCCTTATTACACCCACGTATTTGTGTTTTTTACTTTCGTCCGGAGAAATAAGAGCAAAACTTATTTCAACAGGAATTGCGTCATCGCTCAGTGCATTTTTAATATAGAAATCTCTCAATACAATTTCATTTCGCTCTTCTGATAATCCGAAAATTTCACCGTTTTTGTTGTTTGAAGCATCATTTTGTTCAAACTTATCAGAATAAGCAATTTCTTGAAATTTCTTTTTGCATAGCGCAGTATCAGAAAGTCCTGTCAAATTTTCACATGCAGGATTAACCTGCTCTATATGACCTTTTTCATCTATAATTATAATCCCGTCTGCACAATAATTTATTATTCCGCTGAGCTTTTTATTTGCCTGAAGAAGCTCAGCAGTGCGCTCTGCAACCAGATCTTCCAGCTTGTTTGAATATTTTTCCAGTTCTTTATGCGCTGTTTCCAGTTCTTTTATTTTTGCACGTAAATTACCGAGAAGATGACTTCTTTCTATGCCGTTTTTTATATTTACAATTAAATCATCATTATCCCACGGCTTTTCTATATATTTATAAAGCCCGATTTCATTGATTGCTTTTATCGCATTTTCTTTATCAGCATATCCGGTCAAAAGTATCATACTGGTTTCAGGATATAATTTTTTTGCTTCTGTCAAAAATTGCAGGCCGTTCATTTCAGGCATGAGAAAATCGGAAATTATCAAATCAGGTTCTTCACTCTGCAGGTAGTCGAGCGCTTCTGCCGGCGAATTGAACAAAGATACATTACTAAATCCTTCAACTTTAAAAAGTGCCTTGAAAGCTGAAGTTACTATTTTTTCATCATCAACAATTACAATTTTCCCATCATTCATACTTTTATAATACGATATTCCTATAAATCAGACAAATTAGTTACAAAATCGCAATATATCCATGGTATTATAGAAAAATAAAGGAGTAATTATATGAAAAAAACATTAATTTTGTCAGCAATAATGCTTTTAACAACACTCGGCGCATGCGCTTATGATTTTACACCGGTAAATGATAACCAGATAATTCAATATTCACCTGTCTTAAAGACATGGAGCGACGGTATTATGAACCCTGATGAGAATATTGCGTTTATGAAAAAAATGACATTTGGAACAGGCGGGTATTCTGAATTTTATAATTCAGACGGTACAAAAGCTGTATTAACCGGTTCTAATTTTGAATTCATAACTCTGGACGGCAGACTTATTGCATGCCACAATGCAGAGTTAAAATTATTTGAAATGACTGTTGATGAAGACGGTAAACTTACAGAAAAAGAACTCACGGAAGAACAGATAAAAAATCTCTTTCCAAATGTCGAAATAATTAAAACTTCACAATTCAAAGATAGAAAGCTTTCAATAGCCAAAAAGCCTTTTGAGAAAAAAGAAGTATTGCTGCTAAATGATACAAACGGATACTTTCATAAATACTCATTTAAGCCGCGCAGTATTAAAAAAACACCTATAGCCGGTCTTATAGAGATTGAAAGATATGAACAGATAAAATTTTCACATTATCAGGACGACAATGAAAGATTTCCGGCATACACAATCAGTGTAAGATTTACTCTAAGGTAAATCTCAGCCATTATCACGGATATATGCAGCAATAATTTCAGCAGCATCACCGACAAGTTTTTGACATGGCCTTGTCTGATAGTATTTTTGAGTTCTATCCTCAGGAACAGGACTGTCAGTCTCTATATCAAGCCCCAAAAGTTCACGGCAAATAATAGTTTTATTTTTCTGCTTAAACTCTTCTGCTAATTTCTGGATGCGCGCATAATGCGCAGCCTTTAATTCTTTATCCGACGGGCTTGTATAACCATACTTCAAACCGGCAATCATAAACATGGAACTCACTGCCCCGCAAACTTCCCTCAAACGTCCCATTCCTCCGCCAAATGAGGAAGAAAGCTTTAACGCAGTCTCAAAATCTAATCCTAAATCACCGGCAAAGGCGCAAAAAACTGATTGCGCGCAATTGTAACCGTCTAAAAATAATTTTTCTGCTTTCTCTCTGTAATCCATAACACTATTATACGACAAAAATGCAGATGCAATTGTACAACACAACCGCAGAATCTATTCATTATCGGAGAATATCAAAAAAAAGAGCCTTTTATACAAAAGACTCGTTGGAATTAAGAATAGCTGGAAGTATGAAAAAGATTTAATTATATTTAAGCCCTATTGTATTCAAGATACAATTACCCACCTGTCTACTCTTGATATTGAATTTAAATATTTTAGTGATAAACTTTTTTAAAATTGTAGTTTTATAAGGAGATAATAAATTGAATCTTGAAAGAATAATAAATGTGGCAAAAGGCACCAATAAAGCTGATCTTGTAATTAAAAACGGCAAAATTGTAAATGTTTTTTCAGAAGAAATATACGAAGCCGATATTGCAATAGCTGACGGCAAAATAGTAGGTATAGGGAATGATTATCACGGCGAACAAGAGATTGACATAATGGGCGCATACCTTTCCCCTTCATTTATTGACGGGCACGTTCATCTTGAAAGCTCTATGCTTTTACCATCAGAATTTGCCAAACTGGTAGTTCCGGCGGGCACAACTACCGTTATAGCAGATCCGCACGAGATAGCAAATGTAATGGGGCTGCAAGGCATAAGCTTCATGCGCGAGGCAACAAAAGCACTTCCGATGGATGTTTATATGATGCTTCCATCCTGCGTTCCGGCAACCAATCTTGAAACATCAGGTGTTGACCTTAACAGCTATGATCTTGCCTTACTCATTGACGCACCGTGGGTTCTCGGGATTGCAGAGATGATGAATTTTCCGGGCGTCATTGAAAATGACAGAAGCGTTTTGAGTAAAGTAAAACTTGGACTGGAAAAAGACAAGAGAATCGACGGGCATTCACCGCACCTCAGCGGTAAAGATCTGTGCGCATACGTCTCTTCCGGAGTCCGCTCAGACCACGAATGCACGACACCTGAGGAAGCTGTTGAAAAACTCAGACTCGGTATGAGCATAATGATTAGAGAAGGTACTGCCGCTAAGGATCTGGAGGCGCTTGTTCCTCTTATGAAAAAATACAACACGCGCAAATGCATGTTTGTAACAGATGACAGACACCCTCAGGATTTAAACGGACATATCTGTTCAATGGTTAAAATGGCTGTAGACAAAGGGGTTTCCCCGATAAAAGCTATTCAAATGGCAAGTCTTAACACAGCTGAATACTTTAAATTGTCTAATTTAGGTGCAATTGCTCCGGGGTACAAGGCTGATCTTGTTGTGCTTGATAATCTGAAAGACTTTAATGTGCAGATGGTCTTTAAAAATGGTAAACAAGTTGCGAAAAACGGCAATCTGACAATAGATATGAAAGATATAGTTACCCCGCCCCTAAGAGGCTCTGTTAACATAAAGTATCTATACAAAGATGAATTAAAAATTCCGGCACATGCTGATAAGATAAAAGTTATTAATGTCATAGAAAATCAACTTATAACTAAAAAATCTGTTGAAAAAGCAAGAATTATAGACGGGTTTGCTCAAAGTGATATTGAAAACGATATCTTAAAAATAGCTGTAATAGAACGGCACCGCGCAAGCGGCAATATCGGATTAGGTTTTGTCAAAGGTTTCGGGCTTACATCCGGCGCAATTGCCTCAACCGTGGCACACGATTCTCACAATATGATTGTTATCGGCACTAATGATGACGATATGTACACTGCCGCTGTTGAACTTGTAAAATCACAGGGCGGAAAAGTCGTCGTTGAAAACGGTAAAATTTTAGCTAAACTTGAACTGCCAATTGCCGGTTTAATTTCAGACAAGCCAGCTGCAGACGTTATTTTTCAGGTTGCAGTTCTAAACAATGCGGTTAAACAAATTAACTGCAAAATAAAAGATCCGTTTATGAGTATGGCTTTTCTGTCTCTTGCAGTAATACCTGAATTAAAAATTACTGATAAAGGACTGATTGATGTGTGCAGTTTTAAACAAACCGGATTATTTGTTGAAGACGAACATAACAATTAAATATCCTGTCTGCTCCACAGGAATTCAGTCAGTATAATTAGCATAAAATTACATTTTTTAAAAAAGCATGTTAATTTTTTTATGTTTTTGTTACACTGGAAACAGACACGAATATATGGATAGAAAAAGGAATGTGATATGATTAAAACCAAGCTTAAATCACACAACTGTGGTGAATTAAATTTAAACAATATTAATGATGAAGTTACCCTATCCGGCTGGGTTGCAACAATACGCGACTTAGGCGGAATTTTATTTATTGAATTGAGAGACAGAAGCGGAATATTCCAGCTTGTTGCAAACCCGCAGATTAACCCGCAGGTGCACAAAGTTTTTGAAAAAGTCCGTTCAGAATATGTTATTTGCGTAAAAGGTAAAGTAACCAGACGTCCGGAAGATACTTATAACGAAAAATACCCGACCGGTCAGGTGGAAATGTACCCTGAATCAGTTGAAATTCTTTCTGAAGCTAAAACTCTTCCGTTTGTTCTGGATGATCCGAATGTTTCAGAAGATGTTCGCTTAAAATACAGATATCTTGATATAAGACGTGAAAACATGCTTCACAATTTAACTTTGCGCCACAAAATCTGTCAGGCTGCAAGAAGTTATATGAATAACCTTGACTTTTTAGAAGTTGAAACACCTATCTTAATCAAAACAACTCCGGAAGGGGCAAGAGATTATCTGGTACCTTCCCGCGTTCAAGAAGGTAAATTCTATGCATTGCCGCAATCTCCGCAAATATTTAAGCAATTATTAATGGTAGGCGGCATAGAAAAATATTATCAAATTGCAAAATGTTTCCGCGATGAAGATTTACGCGCAGACAGACAACCTGAATTTACACAAATAGATATTGAAATGTCTTTTGTCGAACAGCAGGATGTTATTAAAGTTGTTGAAGGCTTAATTGTTGAAACCTTCAAAGCAGCAGGCGTTGAGGTTAAACCTCCGTTTATCCAGATGCCTTGGCAGGAAGCAATGGACAGATACGGTTCTGATAAGCCGGATACTCGTTTCGGACTTGAACTGTTTGATATCGGTGATATTATTTTGCAATCTAATTTTGAAATTGTTAAAAACACTCTGCTAAACGGCGGTATTGTCCGCGGTATAAGAATTCCGGGCGGAGCTAAATATTCAAGAAAAGATATTGACGATATTACAAAACTCGCAGTATCTTTCGGTGCGAAAGCTCTTGCTAATATTATTTATAACGAAGACGGCACTGCAAAATCACCTGTATTGAAATTTGTTACAGAAGAACAGGCAAAACAAATTCAGGAACGCGCAGGCGCTCAAGCAGGCGATATAATCTTCTTTGTTGCTGATAAGCCAAAACTTGTTTATGACATTATGGGAAGATTAAGACTTCATTTTGGTAAAACATTAAATCTTATTGATGAAAATAAACATAATCTTTTGTGGGTTGTAGACTTCCCGATGTTTGAATGGAGTGAAGAAGAAGGCCGTTATATGGCAATGCACCACCCGTTCACATCACCAAACCTTGAAGATCTTGCAAAATTAGATTCAGGTGATCTTGGTAATGTTAAATCAATTGCCTATGATATTGTTTACAACGGAACAGAATTGGGCGGCGGAAGCGTCAGAATCCACTCATCTGAAGTTCAAAAGAAAATTTTCAAAGCTCTTGGATTAACAGAAGAAGAGGCTGTCGAAAAATTCGGATTTATGGTAAACGCTCTCCAATACGGTACTCCGCCTCATGCAGGTCTTGCAATCGGTCTGGACAGACTTGTTGCGCTGCTTTGCAGAACTGACAGCATCAGAGATGTTATTGCGTTCCCGAAAAACTCAGGTGCAAAAGACCTTATGAGCGATGCACCGGGCGAAGCATCATTGCAGCAATTAAGAGAGTTGCATTTAAAAAGCACGGTAACGCATAAATAATTGTAACAACTTTTTAATAATATTAAAGTTTAAGTAAAAAATCTCCGTAAAAATACATGTGTGTAAAACGGAGATTTTTTATGCAAGGAATAGAACGTAAAGATTTATTAATGCTTATTTATGATGTTAAAAAAGAAGACCTTCAAAAAGTATCAGGTAATTCTAAAAATTTTGAACTGCTATTCAATCATTTCGACAAATTGGATAGAAAATCGGATATGAACCTTAAGACAGCGACAATTTTTGGCGTGGACAGTAATTTTTTGCGCTCTATTACCAAAACAATACATACAGGTGAAGACCGCGGCAAAGTAATGGGAGATATAGACTTTGTTATTGACGATGCCAAACTTGAGCAATATATTGCAGATAATCCTGATTTAAAAGGTGTACAAAAAGAGGATGTGTATGAATTTTTGAACAATGTAATTGCTGCACATGACAATGTCGTGCACGAAAAAGCTGAAAAAACATATCAGGAGATTAAGGGAAAATATCCGGATTTACCGGATGATATTATTAACAGTATCGATACTAACGAAAGTGTCAAAGTTGTAAATAAGAACGGCAAAACATTTTATGATGTAACGGATGAAGAAGGTAATTACCGACGACTTAACGATAAAGGCAACACCGTAGTATTTAAATCCGAAGTACTTGCAATGGGGGAATCTGCTGATTATTATAATACACTTGGCGGAGCCGAAGAGTGGGTTTATCTAAATGATGACGGAGAACAGATAGGTACACGTTATAAATACAGCAATGGGGTTGTAGATATAGAAGATTATAAATCCGGACGCAAGCAGCGCCTTTTAGGTAAAAGCATTGCAGATTACACTAATGACAATAAACTTGATTCTATTAATATCAATAAAGGGCTTGGTAATGAAACTCAATTAAAATGCGAGTATGATGACAACGGCAACCTTAAAGATGTTAAGATGATACAAAAACAAGATGCGTATATACCTAATTCTGACGGGTATACAATGACGGTTGATACGCCGATAAAAATGAATGACAAAAGTAAAAAAGCGCTAAGCGACCTTATTAATTCCGGTGCAAAATTCGGCGAAGATTTTAGTATTGATCTTGATAATAACGAAGTAAAAATTAACCCTATAGTTAAGAATGATTCGGAAGGAGAAATGCCGCCTATACCGGATAACGTTAAAGAAGAAATTTTAAATCTTTCCAAACAGGGCTTGAGAAATAACCGCGATTTTACAGTTAAATACACTGCTGACGGCCGTTTTGAAATCGATTTTAACACGGCAAAAGGCAGGGATAATGCAACTGATGAAACAAGAATAGGTTTTTCTAAAGACGGTAAAACCAAAACAACAACAAAAGTAAACGGCGACACTGTCACCACAACTGTCGAAAATGGTAAAAACAAAACTACAAGCAGTCAGAGCAGAGAAGATGCATTTATGGAAAAAATTCTTGCAGGCGAATTTGACAAGGCTGTTATGCTGCTCGGTGACATAAGACCGGAGGGACGCGATTTTGAAGTTATGGGCATGTACAAAAAATACGGACAGTTAACAGGCAAAAATTTTGCAGAAGAACTCATAAAAGCCTACGACAACAAAAAAATAGATGCTGAAACTTATACTAAACTTATAAGCGGAGATGCATCGCCATTAGGAATGGGAGCATCTTATTGCGAACCTTTTGACGGTTATGTAACACGCGAAGATGTAATAAAAGCCTTTGACGAAAGCATAAAGGCTTATGAGGCAATTGATGAGTTTGACGTCAAAAATTCCCAGATAGCCAATCTTGTTCCGCAAAGTTCAAAGAAAAAGATATCCGATAACAAGTACATTCAGACAACAGGCAGCAAAGATATTACTGTATCAAGAAACGACAATTCTATAACAATTGCAAAAGACGGAAAAACATTCAATATAGATACATCACACTTGAACAAAAACATTAAAAATCTTTTATTTAATTGCGATGCGAATGTGCTATACAGACTCGCTGAAAAGGGTACAAGTCTGGAATTGTATTCAAACACAGGCAGAACAGGCCTTCCTGATGAAAGTATAAACGGATACTATATACCTGACGATAATAAAATATACTTGAATGAAGAAACGCTTACAGGCACTATATTAACCCGCACACTGGCTCATGAAACAGGCCATACCTTCTATAACGAGCGAGAACAGGCAAAAGATGAAAAACTTGAAACACTTTACAATCAAGAACTAGAAGCTTTCCGGAATTCTGATGAAAAATACAAGGACGGCAATCATTCATACTGTACAGCAAGTGTTTATGAAGCAGTTGCAGAAAGTTACGCGCTTTTAACAACAGGCACCTCAAAATCAGAATATACGCTTGCGAAACATTTTCCAAAAACTTTTGCATACATAAAAGATATGATTGAAAAAGAACAAAATAAATAATATTTGATATATAATTTGTGTATGCAAATATTCACCGAATTAAACAAAAATCCAAATTTATCCCTTGCGCTCGGTTATTTTGACGGAGTACATCAGGGGCATCAGGCTGTTATCCAAAAGGCAGTTGATTTTGCGCACGAAAATAATACAAAATCCGCTGTTATAACCTTTAAAGATCATCCGTGCTGCTATTTTTGGGGCGTGTGTCCTAAATATATTCTGACACGCAAAAGTCGTGAAGAAAAAATTGCAGCCCTCGGCGTTGATTATTTGTATGAACTGGATTTTGAAAGCATATCAGGGCTTACGGCAGAAGAATATCTGCGCGACATTTTGATAAAATATTTTACACCGTCAGCTATATCAACAGGCTACAATCACAATTTCGGCTATAAAAAATCCGGCAATGTAAAATATCTTGCAGCAGAAGCTCAAAAATACGATTACCGCTACTTTGAACTCCAGCCGCAAAAGATAAATAATGTAGTAATTAGCAGTACTGCAATTAGAGAATCACTTTCAAAAGGTCAGATAGAGAAAGCAAACGTGATGCTTGGATATAAATTTGCTATATCCGGTGAGGTTGTCAAGGGTAAACAAATAGGACGCACAATAGGTTTTAGGACTGCAAATCTTGTTTATCCGCCCGAACTTATAGTTTTGCCGTTCGGGGTTTACGCAGTGGATGTCCGGCATGGTGAAGATGTTTATAAAGGGATTGCAAATTTCGGCGTGCGCCCGACGGTTAACGGGGAGGGAGCCTTGCTTGAGGTGCATTTGCTGGATTTTGATAAAGATATTTACGGCGAGGAAATCAATGTTGCATTTAATAAAATGATTAGAAAAGAAAAGAAATTTGCATCTCTTGATGAATTAAAGGGCCAGATAACTAAAGATATAGAGAGTTTGTCCTGAACTTCATTCTGAAATAGACCAGTTTTCAGGCAAATTATTTTCAACCATTTTTAAAAGTTTTGACGGAGAGAGATTGTATGCTTCCGCAATCCTGCAGAATGTAGTCAATTGTGGATCAAGCAGTCCTTTTTCAGCAAGCAGTAATGTTGTTTTTGATAGCTCTATACTGCAGGCAACTGTTCGAGCAGATAATTTACTATCCTGCCTCAGCTTAGATATTACTTCCCCTAGCGCTGCATTAAATATTTTTCTTTTGTCCGCATAATTTTCTTGCATAATTTAATTTTATATGTTATTATGTGCTCAATGGACATAATTATGTCCATAAATTAAAAGGAGAAACGTATGAGAGAATTTAAAAAAGCATTCACACTCGCCGAGGGCAGGCTAGCCTGCACCACCACTCAGGCGCACGCAAAAGCGCAACGGTGCCAATACGTCATTACGAGCGAATGCGAAGCAATCCAGCCAATTGAAAAAGACGTTAATCGTCACAAAAGCACAGGCACTAATTCCTGTAACCACTTAATCACTCAATCACTTAGTCACTTAATCACTTCAAAAGCGGCCGCGTTTACGTTAGCGGAAGTCTTAATCACCCTCGCGGTTATTGGAATAGTCGCGGCGCTTACCCTCCCGGGGCTCATCAAGAACCACAATGAAAAAGCATGGTCTACGGCAAAAGATTTGTGGGAAAAGAAATTAACTGAAACCGTTCGCCGCATGAACACCGACGGTGTCATGACAGGTCACGATACTACAGAAGATTTCATGAACACTTTCAAAAACTATATGAAAGTAATTAAGACTTGTGACAACACAGACATTAACAAATGTTATTCACCTAAAATCGTTACAACAGGTAAAGACGATGCACCGGAAGAAATCGAAACCGACGGCCTTACAAGTGCATCCAGCATGGGACTTAAAGAATGGCAGACTAATACAAATACTATGTCTTTTGTAGTAGCAGACGGAACAACAGTTATTATGGCATACCAGCCGGAATGCCCTTACGCAGACCCTATAGAGGATAGAGGGAGTCAGCTATCTTGTCTGGGCTTTATGGTAGATGTAAACGGTAAGAAGGGCCCGAATAGAGTTGGTAAGGATATTCAATTATCTTCAGGCGTTGCATTCTCTACTTGCGATAACCAGCTTGGTGGCATGTGTTTCAGCACTCCTTTCCGTGCTACTACATATTTGGACACCTGTGATGGTACAAATGAATATGACGACAAGTTGACCAGCGAAAATGATTCTCATTATTGTGACACAAATTATTGGGCTGGAGCAAAAAAAGCATGCGCTGATAGAGGAATGAATCTGCCGACCAGAGAACAATATATAGAGTTAATAAAGGCTTTGTATGTAAATAACGATGGGACAGAAGCTACAGTTAATATTGTTAATGAAAATCACATTCGAGCCACTAATTTATCCCCAAAAAATGAAAACGAAATTGAACAACTCATAGGTAAGGCTTTCTGGTTTGACTTTGGGTATGCAGTGTATAATAGACTTCCTCCTTCTTCTGATTTACCAACTTATTATGGAGGCTCAATACGTTTTAGTAACAATAACGTTGAATCAGGTGGAGATCTGAGATATCAAGACTATTTATACGCAATGTGCATACAATAAACAGTTAATGTAGGTCGGCTTTACTAAGCCGACTTAATTTTTATTAAGTGATTAAGGGAATTTCAAAAAAGAGGCTGTCTAGTACCGAATGCGTCTAACTCTACCCTATTTCGTCATACCGCAGCGGTTTTGTTACGATTCACTGGTGCCGACGCTTGCGGTATCTCTGTTGGCAACTCTATGGATTCACAAGGATTGTATTTTTCAAAAATTCTGTTATAATACTATTACAAGGTCATTATAAATGGAGTGAATATGGATATTTCATTGCCGCATAATATGGAAAATATTTTAAAAGCTAAGGTCGCGGAAGGTATATTTAGTACAATGGATGAAGCGGTCACTTTCGCTATTCAGTTTGCTTTTGTTGAACACAATATTTCTCCGGAGCGTATTAGTCAGTTAAACACCGAGATTGAAAAAGGCTGGCAAGAAATGGACGCCGGCAAAGGCAGAAATAGCAAAGAAGTATTCAATGATTTAAGAAAAAGATATGCCTGAACACAAAATAATTGTTACACCATCAGCAGAAGAGGATATGCAAAATATTTTTGACTTCATAGCTAAAGATAATATTTCTAAAGCTATAGAAATGATTGATATCTTTGAAAAGAAATTTGATGCACTGGCAATGTTTCCTAAAAGCGGTTTTATCAAATCAAAACTCACAATTCACGAGGTTAGATGCGCTGTTGTTGCGGAACATTATCAGATTATTTATTCATTGAAAAATAATGTTTTATATATCTTGAGAGTTCTTACAGGCTATCAAGATATCATTTTCTAAGTGATTAAGTTAATGTAGGTCGGCTTTACTAAGCCGACTTAAACTTTATTTATAATATAATTTAAATATGAACTACAAAAGAATGTTTATACCAAATGGAATTGTTTTTCTTACTATAGTTACACATAACAGAAATAAAATTTTGATAGATAATATTGAAATTTTACAGCAATCCCTAATTAATACATTAAGGCTGTATCGATATAAAATTATAGCTTATGTTATACAACCTGACCACATTCATTGTTTGATTCAACCTAAATGTATTTTAGATTATCCAAATATTGTGAAATCTTTTAAATATTCTTTTACAAAAAATGTCGGCTTAGTAAAGCCGACCTACAATAAAATATGGCAAAACAGATATTGGGAACACACGATTAAAGATGAAGAAGATTTACATAAACATCTAAACTATATTCATTACAATCCAGTCAAACATGGCTATACTAATAATGTTGCTTCATGGCAATACTCGACTTTTAATAAATTTGTCAAAAAAGGATTTTACGAACCTGATTGGGGTACATCAAAAGATATTAGCAATATCAAAGATATGGATTTTGAATAGAATTGTAAATAAATTTGTCGGGTTTATTTGCCGACTTATTCCCCTAAGCTCTGTTAATGTAGGTCGGCTTTACTAAGCCGACTTAATTTTTACCGGTTTTGCTCTGCCGGCGTTATTATGCTAAAATATTTTCAAAAGCTACATCAAAATCATAAGGGAGTTTCCATGAAAAAGAAAGTTATCGCATATCTGCATACGCACTGGGACAGAGAATGGTACAGAGAATTTGAAATTTTTCAGCTTAGACTTGTGCGAGTTTTTGATAGTGTACTTGACCTTCTTGAACAAAACAAAATCCCTTGTTTTTATTTTGACGGACAGGTGGGGGCGCTGCTTGATTATCTTGAATTTAGACAGGAAAAAGAATCACTCATACGCCGGTTATGCGCAGAAAAAAAACTTTTTATAGGCCCGTGTTACTGCCTGCTGGATGAATATCTGACTGATAGAAAAGCTTTTGAAAAGACCCTTGAATACGGTCTTAAAATTGCACGGGATTTCGGGTGTAATGATTTTATCGGATATCTGGCTGATACTTTCGGGCACAGTAAAAATATTCCTGCAATTTTTAAAGAATACGGGATAGATAAATGTATGGTCTGGCGCGGATGCGGCGACATCCCGTCTGAATTTAAATTCAACGGCATAAATACAGTTAATCTTATCCGCGGCTATTTTATGGATATTTTTTCTGCCCCTATGTCAATTGATGAAAAAGCCCTCTGGATGAAAGGTAATCTGGATAAAATCGCGGCTCAATCTTCTGATACGCTTTTGCTCCCGATAGGGGCTGATCATCTCGGGGTAGAACCGGATATTACAGAGCAAATAAATGCCGTAAATGAGCGACTTAATGATTATGAAATAGTCTTAGGCTCTCCGTTTGATTATTTTGAGGCTGTAAAAGATAATTTTGATAAATTCATCTGGAATGATGAACTTCGCGACAATTCCAAAACTTTTATTCTCTCCGGATGTTATTCGGCGAGAACTAAATTAAAACAAATGAATGTAAAATGCTCCTATAAACTTGCGCTTGCGGATAAATACCAAAAACACTACGGCCCCAAATACGATAACGTAATTGAATACGCTTACAAATTACTTTTAAAAAATCTTGCACATGACGGGATTTGCGGGTGTTCCACAGATGCCGTACATAGAGAAAATATGATTAGATATGAAAAAATTCTGCAAATTGCAGAAACCGTTATTAAAGAATTAAAACTCCAACATCCTGAATGCGTTAATTTTAGTGATTACACAGGCGTTGTTGAATTTGAGAGTCAGAATATAGAACAGGATGCGCAAATCATCGGCGAAAAATACGGATTTGAAGATGCCATTCTTTATGCCACTCAGAAAATCCCTGTTACTGAGGATTATAAAAAGATTTATAAACAAATCAAAGAAATTGTGCCATCTTCTGCTGACATACTCGAAATAACCGAAAAATCGATTAAAAATTCGCATATTTCTCTGACTGTAGATAATAACACAATCACGGTTTTAAAAGATGATAAAAATTGTACACTGGAATTTGAGCGCTGGATTGATGATGGTGACACATATAATTTTGGAGCCATTGAAAACGATATTCCGCAAAAAGCAAATATTATCGGAACAGAGATAATTTATAACGGCAATATACGTGTGGGACTCAAGATTAAAACAACTTTCTTTGATATAATTGCTTATCTGAATAAAAATTCCGAACTTATAAATTTCAGAATAAATTGGAATAATACCTTGAAAAACCGGCTCTGGCAGGCTAAATTTAATCTGCCCGCTCCTGTTGAAGAAACATATTCTGAGGATATGAATACAATTATAAGACGTGAATTTAATCCTGATTATGATATGAGAAAACACCTTCCGAAAACACGCGGGATTGAAGTTAAAACGAATTTTGCCCCGATGCAGCGTTTTGTCGGAACACAAGGATTGGGAATTATAACAAAAGGGTTAACAGAATATGAAGCCGTTAAAAATTCTCTAAAAATAACACTGCTAAGAAGTACAGGCGTTATATCAAATCCGAAAAACCCTTCACGTTCAACTCCTGCCGGCCCGCCGCTTGAAGTTCCTGAAGCACAGCAGTTGGGCGAAAATACTGCTGAATTTTCTATAGGATTTTTTGCCCCTCAAGATCATAAAAAATATATTGACGAAGTTTTTCCTATGATTGTCGTGTAACACGAATACCGCAATTGCTACAAAATGTATCTTAACATTTTTTACATTACGACAGTCATGTTTTTCTGTACTATAATAGATTAAGTAGACAGTAGATAGTTTAGGGATAAATGTTTTGAATAAGAAGAAATATCATTTTATAGCAATAGGCGGAGTCGGAATGAGCGGATTGGCAAAATATCTGCTTGAAAATGGCTGTGAAGTTTCAGGTTCTGACATCTGCGACAGTAAATATGTTGATAAATTAAGAAAATTAGGTGCAACGGTACATATCGGGCATGATGCAGATAATGTTCCGGCTGACGCAATTGTTGTTGCAAGCACGGCAATCAGAGATACAAATCCTGAAATAATCAGAGCAAAAGAACTGGGATTAAAAATCTATCACCGTTCTGATGTTCTGGCTGAGATTTCACGCTGGGGTAAATTCTTCCTCGGATATTCCGGAACTCACGGAAAAACAACAACAAGCGGACTTTGTTCTTATGTACTTGAAAAATCAGGACTTAAACCTTCATTTGTTGTTGGCGGTATAATACCGGAACTTGGAATTAATGCTCAATCTACAGACGGTAAATATTTTGTTGCTGAACTTGATGAAAGCGACGGCACAATAGTTAAATATTCGCCGAATATTTGTGTTGTAAATAATCTTGAGGCTGATCACCTTGATTTTTATAAAGACGGCTTAAATTCTATCTTGAGTACGTTTGAAAAATTTATATCTAATATGAAAGATGATGCAGTACTTCTGGTGAATAACGACTGCAAAGCATCAGCATCTTTAAATAGCCATAAATCATTAACTTTTGCACTGGACAGCGATGCAGATTATACGGCAAAAAATATTGTCTTTTCACCTGATCATACGACTTTTGATATTTATTATAAAGGTGAATTTTTAACTGATTTGAAAATAATTTTGCGCGGCAGACATAATGTCTATAATGCTTTGTCAGTATTAGCTAGCCTTCATCAGGCAGGTGTTGATATAGAAAAAGTTAAAGAACATTTTGCAACATTTGCCGGCATGGGCAGACGCTTCCAAAAAGTCGGAGAATTTAACGGTATTACGCTGTATGATGATTATGCACACCACCCGACAGAGATTAAGGCAACTTTATCATCGACTGCCGGCATGGAAGGGAAACACATAATCGCAGTATTTCAGCCACACAGATATACAAGATTAAAAAATCTCTGGAACGAGTTTCTCAATGCGTTTAATGGTGTTGACAAAGTCGTTATAACAGATGTCTATGCAGCTTCAGAAGATGCAATAGATGGAATTAATTCTAAACGTTTTGCAGAAGAACTGGACGCAAAACTTAACATTCCATGTGAATATATCTCAGGCAATATGCAGGAAGTAGCTAAAAAATTACTGCCTGAATTAAAATCTGATGATGTTGTGATAGGGCTTGGCGCAGGCACAATTACCAATCTTAGCAAAGAATTGCTAAAGTTAAACGACGAGGTTATGAACGTTGTTAGTTGAAAATGATTATGAAGTTAAAAAACTCACATCCTTCAAGGTCGGCGGAAAAATAAAAAAAGTAATTTTTCCCGAAAATCTTGAGAAATTTACCTCATGCCTGCAACAATATCCAGAAGCTTTTGTTTGCGGCAATATGACAAATACTCTCGTATCCACAGACGGGTATGACGGAGTTTTGATTTTAACAACAAAGATGACAGGTTATTCTGTTGAAGGTACAAAAGTTACGGCTGAATGCGGTCTCAAAGGCCCTAAATTATCTCAAGGTACGGCAGAAAAAGGATTGAGCGGACTGGAATTTATGGTGGCCTTTCCGGGGACTGTCGGCGGCGAAGTTTTTATGAATGCAGGCGCTCACGGGCAAATGATTAAGGATACGTTTATAAGCGGTAAATTTTTTGACAGAGAACAAAATAAAATTATAACGCTCAAAAAAGAAGAAATGGATTTTTCTTACAGGACTTCAATCTGCCAAAAACGTAATTTGATAGTTCTAAATGCCGAATTTGAACTCAATGACAAACCTGTAGAAGAAATTAAGGCACTGATGCAGGAAAATCTGGATTTTCGTCATACACATCAGCCTTCTTTAGCATTACCAAACTGCGGCAGTGTATTCAGAAATCCGGAAGGTAATTCTGCCGGACGCTTGCTGGAAGAGGCGTGCGCTAAAACTTTTAAAATCGGCGGTGCAAGGGTATGGGAAAATCACGCAAATTTTATAATAAATGACGGCACGGCAACTTCAACTGATATTTTAGAGCTTATGCTGAAAATGCAACAGGCTGTTAAAGAAAACTCAGGAATTTCTCTCATGCCGGAAGTCAGATACCTTGGAAACAAAAATAAGAAAGAGGAAGATATATGCAAAATATTGTATCAAAATTTAGTAAAGATGTAAAAATAGCAGTTCTAAACGGCGGTATGTCATCAGAAGCTGAAATTTCAAGAAGATCAGGCAAAGGCTGTTACGAAGCACTTAAAAGGCTGGGTTTTACGAACGTAGATCTGGTTGAAGTCGATGAAAATATAACAGAAAAACTTAAAGCAGGGAAATATGAGCTTGCATACAATGCGCTACACGGCAAATATGGTGAAGACGGTTGTATTCAGGGGATACTTGAAATATTAAAAATCCCTTATACAGGCTGCGGAGTTATGGCAAGTGCTGTTTGTATGAACAAAGAATACACAAAACGCATACTATCTTCTTGCAAAGATATTCCGCTTATCAAATCTGTTTTTGTCCGCAAAGGCGATGATGTAATGGACTTAACAAAAGATTTACAATACCCGCTTATTACAAAACCGGTTTGCGAAGGCTCAAGTTTTGGGATGACAAAAGTTAATTCAAGAGATGAGTTGCTTGCAGCATATAATGAAGCCGCTAAATTCAACAATGATGTTCTTATAGAAGAATATCTTGTGGGCGTGGGCTGTACTGTAGGTGTTCTTGAATGTAACGGAGAACCTTTTGCAACTGAAATTCTTGAACTCAGACCGAAAAACGAATGGTATGATTATGAGGCTAAGTATACAAAAGGAATGACTGAATTTATTCTGCCGGCAGA
Organism: Candidatus Gastranaerophilales bacterium; assembly: GCA_944326465.1. Lineage (GTDB taxonomy): Bacteria > Cyanobacteriota > Vampirovibrionia > Gastranaerophilales > Gastranaerophilaceae > CALUVH01. The sequence goes on from CALVEB010000001.1 coordinate 43,469, forward strand.
ATTGAGTGAGGAAATGACCAGACGCGTAAAAGCTCTTGCGGTTAAAGCCGCAGAAATTTCCGGATGCAGCGGTGTATGCCGTGTAGATTTTCTGATAGTTAACGATATACCTTATGTATTAGAGATAAACACTTCCCCTGGCATGACAGAAACAAGTGATCTTCCGGCTCAATCTGCAGCAATGGGCATTGATTATGATAATCTGGTATTACTTATTTTAAATAGTGCAGGACTGAATAAATAATGAATAAAGGTAAAAAAAATCCGCAAAATCCTGAGATAGTGGGAGACAAGCATTTTGTCCAGACCAAGCGCCGCGAACGCAAGGTGCGCAAGGGCAGAATGCGCCGTGAACGTTTGCGGGTATTTTTGCGATTTGTATTTGTGCTTGCTGTTCTGTATATTATGTATTTTGTCTACAAAATGCCTGTAATGTACCTTCCGAAAAATGCTTTTAGCATTGTCAACAGCGAAGCTATCCAAATAATTAACAACAATATAGTCCCGACACACAAAATACTAACTGTTTTAAATAGTGTAAAAGTGCCGGATAGACCTGTATTTCTTGCAAAGACCGGCGAAATGGAAAAAGCAATAAAACAATTAACACCTGTAGAGGATGTTTATGTCAGACGTTATATTCTGCCTGCCAGAATGCAAATAATTATAAAAGAGCGTATTCCTGTCATACTCATTGCGCCTGATGTAAACGCGCAGCCTGTAGCATACTTTACTCAAGACGGAAAAATCGTAGGACGCGAATATTTACCGCTAAAAATCAATATCAAGCCTTTACTTGTTCTTTCTTACGGAAACAAGGGCGACGATTATAAAAACTGGAATTTAGATAAAATAAATGAATTATTAAAAATTGCCAATTATATCGAAACATATTCGCGGGAAAAGGTTGAATATATTGACTGCCGTAATCCTAACGATATTTACGTTAAAATACCGACAGTTAATATCAGAGTCGGCAAGCCGGACGGACAAATATTTACAAGAATAGCTCGTCTGCCGTCTATTTTGCCGCAGGTAAAACTCTTAGACAGCAAGATTAAATATCTTGATATAAGCTGGGAAAAAGTTAATTATTTAAAATTGGAGTAAATTTATGAACATAACACTTGCACAGGTACGATTTAAGTTAGGTGATTTTAATTTTAACTATAAAAGCGTTGAGGACGCTGTTAATAAATCAAACAGCGATATCATAGTCTTACCGGCGGCCGATCTGGAATCATTAGGCGGCCGTGATATTGTTTTAGATGAAAAAATACGTATGGCACAAAACAACTTTTATGAAAAAGTTGCGGCAGATTTTCCACAAAAGCATATATTTCTCGGTGATATTCACATGTATGGCGGACATATAGATATGTCAGAATTCGGACTCTATGAAATTAACGGACAAACAATATATGTTTCCGATTCTTTTGAGGAAGAAGTTGAATGCGATTTATATATACTTGCGCATAACAGATACTATGCAATGAACACTTACCGCGAATTTGTCGAAAGTATTAATACAAATAAAAATCTTGTATACATAAATGCAGTCGCAATGGCAGATTCAAATATTTATGATGGGGCAAGTTTTGTTAAGAATGCAAACAATATTATGGTTTATCAGGCACCGCAATGCGCTGTTGACATAACCGAACAGAATTTTACAAATACAGCAGAGTTTATTGACACTTCTCAAGAGGAAGAGATATTTAAGGTTATAACATTCGCCCTAAAGGAATATTGTGAAAATACAGGATTTAAAAAAGTAATTCTCGGGCTTTCCGGCGGTATTGACAGTGCACTGACAGCGGCTCTTGCTGTTAATTCAATCGGGGCTGAAAACGTGTTTGGCGTATTAATGCCCAGTATGTTTTCATCAGAAGGAAGTGTTGTTGATGCAGAGGCTCTTGCTGCTAATTTAGGTATTCAAACAGTAAAAGAACCGATTACAAATCTTTTTGAAGCTTTTATGAACGGTCGGGAAAGAAAAAATGATTTAGCGGAAGAGAATTTGCAGGCAAGATTAAGAGCATTGATTTTAATGTTCTATTCAAACAGAGAAAACATGCTGCTTTTATCAACCGGTAACAAGTCAGAAGCAGCAATGGGATTTGGAACCCTATACGGCGATTTATCCGGCGGGTTGAATTTGATATGCGATCTTACCAAGCAAAATGTGTATAAACTTGCGAACTATATCAACCGCAATGGTGAAATAATTCCGCAAAACACAATAGATAAAGCGCCATCAGCAGAGTTGCATCCGGGTCAGAAGGATTCCGATAGATTGCCTGAGTATGCTGTTCTTGACGATATTATAGAAATGTATCTTGAACAAAATATACCGGTAGAAGAAATTTATGCAAAATACGATACACAAACCGTTGATGAGGTTATCCGCAAGATACACCGCTTTCAATTTAAGCGTAAACAATGCTGCCTTGGAATACGTTTAACCGAACGCTCATTTGCAGGCGGTATTGACCTTCCTGTAGTACAAAAGTTTTATTAATTTACGGGAAACACAAAGCAATACAAACTGGTCCTGAGCAATCCTATCATTTTTGCTATACAGGCAAAAGTATTTGCTTTAATAATTTTTCAGAATATAAACTTAAAAGCGGTCAGATTAATCTAACCGCTTTTAAGTGGTGGGCGTTAGAAGACTCGAACTTCTGACCCTCTCCTTGTAAGGGAGACGCTCTACCAACTGAGCTAAACGCCCTCTTTCGACATTATTTATAGTAGTATAAACTTTTTTGATTGTCAACCCTCCGGAATATTTTTTTTGAAACTTTTATCTAAACAATTCGTCTTTCTAAGTATCAGATTAGTTTTTAGTTTAATTGTGAGGACTTTTAGAATGGCTGCAAATATAAAACTACAAATTGATGATACAAATTTATTTAGCGATTTAAAATCTGCTTATAATCCTGAAGATGAAACTTTTGAAACAATTGAATCCGATACAGAGTTTGAAGAGCCGAAAACCTTTAACTCAATTGCTCACGATGATGATATTCTGCAAATGTATCTCAAGGATATCGGCAAAGTAAAACTGCTTACGGCAAATGAAGAAAAACAACTCGGCAAACAGATAAAAGAAGGCGGGAAATCTACCGCTGCTGAAAAAGCAAAGCGAAAACTTATTCAATCAAATTTACGGCTTGTCGTAAGCATAGCAAAAAAATACGTCGGGCAGGGGGTACTTTTTATGGATCTTGTACAAGAAGGCTCCCTCGGCTTAATTAAGGCTGCTGAACGCTTTGATTACTCTAAAAATTTTCGTTTTTCCACTTATGCAACATGGTGGATAAAGCAGACAATCATAAGAGCGATATCCAATAGTTCACGCACAATAAGGATTCCTGTTCACATGACAGAAAAAATAAGAAAATACAAACGCATTTACACAACCCTATCATTTGAGTTGGAACGTGAACCTGTTGATTTTGAAATCGCTGAACGCATGGGAATATCTGTAAAAAAACTAAATGCCATAAAAAAATCAATACTTAAAGAACCGATAAGTCTTGAAACACCGGTAACAGATGATTTGAATGTCGGTGATTATATAGAAGACAAAAGTTATAAATCTCCCGAAGCACAGACAAAAAATAGCGCACTCCGTGGAAGCCTGCAGGAACTGCTTCTCGGGCTTGATGAGCGTGAAAAACGTATAATAACAAACCGATTCGGCATAAATGGAGAAATACCCAAAACCCTTGAACAACTTGGAGAAATAATGGGCTACTCAAAAGAACGTATACGGCAGCTAGAAGAAGGTGCCTTAAACAAAATAAGAGGGAACAATGAACTCCGTCATTTTAAGGATTTTATAGATGACTAACAGGCACAGTTTTATAAGGCAGCACAACAAAACGCTGCCTTATAAATTTATTGGAGTTCATCTTCTTTAATGTAGCGCGGGCGGCCTTTTACTTCACGGAAAACCTGTCCGACATATTCTCCGATAATTCCCAGACAAAATATCTGTAAACCGCCGAACACACACAACAAAATGACTGCTGTTGCCCAGCCGTTCGGAGAATTATTAAAATAAACCTTTTCAATTATGGTTTCAATTCCGACAACAAATCCGAAAAATCCCATTAAAAAGCCAAGCACTGCTATTAATCGCAACGGACGAACGCTGTATGATGTAATTCCGTCAAGCGCAAGTTTCGTAAGCGTCATAAAATTGAATTTTGATTTTCCTGCAAAACGCGGTTTAACATCAAATTTAACATACGCTGTTTTTAATCCTAATTCATTAAAAAAGCCGCGCAGAAAAAGATAGCGTTCATCAAATTGCTCCATTATATCAAGCGCTTTTTTACTAACAAGACGATAATCCGAATGATTAACCGGTATTTTTGCGCCGAGTAAATTCATCGTTTTATAGAACATTAAAGCTGTAATTTTTTTGATAAATCCGTCAGTTTTTCTGTCATTTCTTATACCAGATACAATTTGTGCGCCATTATGAAATTCATCAATAAATTTTTCAATGGCCATTTCATCCTGTTGCAAATCAGCATCTATAGACACAACACAATCACATCCGATTTTCCTTACACCTTCCAACCCTGCCAGAAGCGCTTTCTGGTTGCCGTAATTACGTACAAATCTTGTTCCTTTTACATGATGAGTTCGTCTGTTATATTCTGTAATAATTTGCCAGGTCGAATCCGTTGAGCCGTCATCAACAAAATATATATAACTGGCTTCACTGATTTTCCCTTTGTTATTCAACATTTGCATTACCTCGAGAAGCCTTTTTATCGTTGAGCGGATACAAAGTTCTTCGTTATAACATGGAACAATAATTGCAAGTGTTGTTTTTATCATAGTATTCCCCTTTTCCACTTTTTATATTATAATATAGAAAAATATAAGGCAAGGATTTTTAATGAGTAGAAAATTTATATTGAACGCTGATGATTTTGGAATGTCAAAAGCATATAACCGCGCGGTTTTAGAAGGTTACAACAACGGTTTTTTATCGTCGGCAAGCCTTTGCGCTAACGGTAAGGCATTTAATGCTGCAGTTAACGAAATTTTACCTGAATGCCCTGATTTAGGTATAGGCGTACACCTGAATATTATTGAGGGCAAAGCTTTAACTAAAGTTGATATGTTGACCAATAAAAAAGGAAAGTTTAACAAAGGTTTTCTTTATTTGCTTTTAAATTCCGGTAACGAAAAATTTCTTTATCAGGTTGAACAGGAGTTTCGGGCACAAATAGAACACATCTTACAATATACTCAGGTTGATCATCTGGATTCACATGTACATGTCCATAGCATACCGAATATCTTTAAAATTGTCTGCAGACTCGCAAAAGAATACGGGATCCCGTATGTAAGAACCCAGCATGAAGAATTTTATATTATTCCATGTCTAAAAAAACATTTATCATTAAAATATCCGGTTAACATTCTAAAAGTGATTTTACTGAATTATTTTTCCGCCAAGAATAAAAAGGTTATTCAAGAGAACAATCTACGCACGAATGATTATCTTCTTGGAGTCGGATATACAGGCATGATGGATTCTGATGCAATAGCATGCGGGCTCGAGGAATTGGAAGGCGATTGTATTGCAGAAGCCCTTATACATCCTTGTAATTATTTAAGAACAAAATCCGACCAGCATTACAATGAATTCCTTATTACTCAGGATAAAGCTCTGGAAGATAAAATTAAACGTTTGGAATTTGAGATAACTAACTATAAAAAAATGTTTTGATGAAAAATTTTACTATTGTATTTATTATATTAACACTTGCGGCATTTTCAGCCTTTAAAATCTATCGCAGTTCTGAAAAAATTGTGCTAAAAGTTGTAAGAGCAAACATTTTACAGATCGATTTTAACAATAACAAAATCACTGATAACAATGAAACCGTTTGCGTTGCCAATCTTGAAACATTTAGTACAAATCTTCAGTACTCACAGGAAGATTTAACCCAAAAGCTTGCATTAAAACCAGAAGAAGCTATGTCTTTAGGATTTTTAACTGATAAATTTGCAGAAGATTTTATTATAAATCGCAAGGTTCGCGTTAAATTTACCGGTAATCAGACACCGGAATGCAGATATGCAAATGTTTACGTTGACAGAGAGGATTACGCAGAAAGAATTTATAAAAACGGTTTTGGCAGATACAACGGAAAAGTGTCTGATAAATTCCGCAAAAATCTTGAAACTGCGAGAAAAATCAGACTCGTAATTCTTAATCACCACAGTAACAAATATCACAAAACAACCTGCAAATACGGACTAATCGCGCACGACGCAATTGTAATACAGCCCAAAGATCTTCCTGATAACGCGCAACCATGCAAATTTTGCCACATAGAAGCTAAGAGAAAAACTTCCGTAAAACGACAAAATACAGCAGTAAATATTCAGCCGGCCCCATCTCAAATTACAAACGGCAGTATTGAATTTCTGTTGACGGATTTGACAACAAAACTTAAACCGGACAATACCTGTTCTTCACAGGTTTGCAAAACTATTTTAAGAGAAATAAACAGCGCACATAGCACAATTGATGCTGCAATATACGGCTGGGACAGTGTTCCGGCTCTGGAAACCGCCTTTGCCAATGCAGTTAAACGCGGCGTTAAATTCCGGATTGTATATGACGAGACAACAAGAGGAATGTCCTATTATCCTGATACACAGAAACTCGTTGCACTTTCAAGCGAGCATAATAATGACAAATGTGCAGACAGCGCAGCCACAAATTCTATTATGCACAATAAATTTCTTGTAATCGACGGGCAAAAAGTTATAACCGGTTCCATGAATTATAGTGAAACAGGGCTTTCCGGCTTTAACGCAAACAATCTTATTGTGATTAAATCAAAAGAAATAGCAGAGCTTTACACAGAAGAATTCAATCAGATGATTGAAGGTAAATTCCACACTGCGAAAAACAAATCACTTCTGCCGCGCACATACATTTTAGGCCGAAGCAAAATTTCTGTGTATTTTTCGCCTCAAGACAGAGTTATTACTAATCAAATTATAAATCTTGTTAACACTTCACGGCAATACGTATATATTCCGGCATTTTTAATTACACATGAAGGTTTGTCGCAGGCACTTATTAATGCTAAAAAACGCGGGGTTGATGTAAAACTGATTATTGATGCGACAAACAGTTCATCAAGCCGTTCTGCGGTCTGGAGACTGCGAAATGCAGGCGTACCCGTAAAAGTCGAAAACTATGCCGGCAAAATGCACAGCAAATCAATCATAATTGATAACAAATATATTGTGACAGGTTCAATGAATCTTTCTAATTCCGGTGAAAAGAAAAATGACGAGAACACTCTGATTATTGAGGATAAAAGGCTTGCGGAATTTTATAGAGACTTTTTCCTCTATTTGTGGAAAAAAATTCCTGATAAGTATTTAAATCAAAATGTCAGAGCAGAAGGCAAGGATTCAATCGGCTCCTGCACAGACGGCATTGACAACAACTTTGACGGGAAAATAGATTCAGCCGATGCTGCCTGCCGGTAATTTTTTACATGCAGCTATAGAAAAAGGGGGCGGCGATGAAATCGCCGCCCTTTAAAATTATTTATTCTGATTTTTCAGGGCGTCATCAAGCGCCTTTTCTAATACCTGAATTTTATTTTCCAGAACTTCTATCTTAGAAGAACTTGTGCTGTTTGTAACAGAGCCTTTTTCAAGTTCGCGGCGATATGCCTTTGTCTTTTCCTGCATTGACATACATAAAGGCATTAAATAGCACAAGCCTGCAATTTCACCGAGTGCAAACAATATAACATACAAAACTGGTGTTTTTATGTTAAACGAAGCTGCTCCGATTGTCAGATGCAGTTTTTCAGCGCAAAATGCAGCAGCCCGCGCGCTTACTATATCGACATTAGTCGTTCCGTGCAAATTCATCACAGCAAATAGTATTATAAATATCCACGCGATATATGATGTAAGTGTAAATAATCCTCTCATTATAACCTCCTGTTCCTATAGTAGTTTAAAACCTTATTAATTTTTTCATCAGGCTCAATGTCCAACCTTATTATCTCATCAGAAAACGGTTTTGTAAACTCCAGATAAAAAGATTGTAAAACCTGTTCATCTGTTTTAACTTTTCCGGTACCGGCACCGTATAGTGTATCATTATAAACCGGATGCCCTTTATAACTCAGATGCACACGAATTTGATGAGTGCGGCCGGTAATCAAAGTTAATTCAAGATATGTTGCTTCATTGCCAAACCGCTCAATGACTTTAACAAGTGTTGTACTTTCTTTCCCGTCAGGCGTCACGCACATCTTTTGCGGCTGTTTAGGGTTGCGGCCAATTGGTAAATCTATTCTTTCTTCATCCGGCGTGTATGCCCCTTTTACCACTGCATGATATTTCTTAGTAATAGTGTGATTTTTAATTTGTTCTGCTAAAAATTCATGCGCCTGATTGTTTTTTGCAATCATTAATAGTCCGGAAGTGTTTCTATCCAGTCTGTGCAATATCCCGCGCCTGAATTCACCATTTATATCAGAAAGATTATTCCCGTATTTGAACAAAAGCGCATTAACTAAAGTATTTTCTCTTTCAAGTGATGTTGGATGCGTCAACATACCGGAAGGCTTATTCACAACCAGCATATTTTCATCTTCATACACTATATTAAGCGGTATATTCTGCGGCTTTATTGTAATATTTTCTTTCTCCGGAATATCATACTCGATTTTATCATTTTCTCTCAACAGATACGCCGGCTTTTTTATTAAATCATTAACCTTAACACATCCGGATTTGATAGCAGATTGGATTTTTGAACGCGAAAATTGCGTAATTTCTGTTAAAAAATTATCCAGTCTAATGTTTTCGTCATTTTCATCCGCAAAAATAATCATATTACTTTGTCTTTTTTAATAAAATTAGTATAATAAGCGCAATAACGCCGATATTTATAAAGATATCAGAAACATTGAATACAGGAAAGTTATTCAGAAAACTGAATTCAAAAAAATCTCTTACATACCCGAGCGAAATTCTTTCGTGCAAATTTCCTGCAATACCTGCCGACAAAAGTGCTATAAAGAACAAACTTTTCATTGAAATAGATTTTATATGCTTTAGGGCATACAAAAATAACAGGACAAGGGCAATTACAGAGAGGATAATTAAAATCTCACGTGAATCCTGTAATATACTAAAAGCAGCGCCGGTATTTTTTACGTAATGGAGCGAAATAATATCACTCGTAAATCTATAACCGTGCCGTATGTTATAAACAATAAAATTAGACAGTGAAAGATTTACATAGATAAAAAACACGTAACAAACAATAAAATACAAGAAATTACTTATCTTTTTGTCCATCTTTCTCCTCTAATTTAATAAAATTATTTGCAGGCACGACATTAACACGGGTAACAACAAAAGCAATACCGCTCATATAAATTCTTATGTTGCGCGGATTATCCTCATCAGGGAATTCAGCACGGGTAATCCCGACAGACGCGATATTATATTCATTAACATTGTCAGTATTTGCAGTAAACACTCTTTCCAGAGTATTATCATCAGCCAGTTTGCGATAAACATCTTCCGGATTTTTCTGCGGATAAGTAATCTTTTCCTGTCCAATTGAACCAACGACTACAGAGTCATAAGGCGCATCAACAGCAAGGCCTGCCGTATAAGATTTGCCGGCCCCGATTTGCTCCGGCGAATTCAGGTGAATATTTAAAAATCTTGCATCACCGTAAGTTAAGGTAGTTGTCTCTTCCAGAATATTTTCTGATGCGATTTTCCAGTTATTACCCACTTTTTCAAGGTGATAAACAGAGTGCCCGTAACCGTGGAGTTCCCCGACAATTTCAGCCTCTCCGAGATCTTCTGTAGTTGTCGCAATAGCAGTTTCACGGGTCTGAACCGTTGCGTAATTGTTCTGCAAATTTATAGATAAAATTTCTGTTTGATATGTTATATCAGGATAACTCTTCCACGTATCTTTTATAAGCCTGAAATACACATCCTTAGAAAACCCGTCATTGTTGATAAAATCTGACTTATAAAGTGCAAAAAGCTTATCATAATCCCGCTTGTTGCAATAATTATTCTGTTCTTTGATAACATTCCGTATAGCTTTAAAATCTGCATTAATCATTTTAGCCTGGGCAATGGCAGCACGTGTAGTATCTAAAAATCTTGCTTCAGCCGGCCGGATTGAGCCTGAAATGAGTAATAATGAAAATATTAAAACTAAAATAAATCTCTTCTTCATGCCATATATTATACATTAAAAATGCATATGTTGTAAATAGCCTTGCAGGTTGTTGCGGATTACATGTTAAAAATAATTACGATACAATTGACATTTTGGGAATTATTTGTTATAATACTATTGACACTACTGTCCGAGCCAGAAGGGCCTCGCAGAACAGGCGCTAGCCTTTCCGGCTCAGGGATAGAAATATCCGCATCGGAAGAGTTATTCTGTTCATTAGGCTCTTCCGGTTTTATATTATTAAGATTATTTACAATACTATTGACATTTTAGGAATTATTTGTTATAATATTGTTGGGTACCGATTTGCGTATCCGGTCATCGTACGGAACTCAATATCAGTATTTATAATATCACCTTGATATTATTGGGTTCTATCTTGTGTATCTGGGTTTGGTCCGGATATGCAAGATCTGAATCAACAAAACAGTTGATACAAATTTGTACTCTTGGTCATCGCACAAGGACGTGGATTTGATATCGCAATATCGTTAACGCTCGCCCCTCCTTCCCTAGGAGGCAAGCCCTGGTTAACGATATTGTTTTTTAGATCAATCAGCGGCGAGGTAATGATCTATAATAGCCTCTTACTTCTGTTCCGTCATCACGCGTATAAGGACGAACATATACAACACCGTTACGGGCTTCTGCAGCTGCTAATTCACCATTTGTCGGTATACCTATGGTATTCAATTGAGCCATTATTGCCGCTTCATTTTCGTCATACTCATTGCGTTTCATATTGCGTAAATCTTCACGGGTAAAAATTCTGTCATCACCACTCTGCGGATTGATAAAACCCGAATAATCTTTAGGTGCAGAATGTATTTGTCCGTTTCTCATTTGCTCCATGATTGCCTGTTCATTTGCTTCAAATTCCTGCCGGCTCATTGCAGCAATTTCTTCACGTGTAAATATGTGATTTTCTGACTTGCTAATTCCACTGGCTAACATAGTAGGTGATAATTGTATATAAGAATTATTGTTAAGATTATTTACAGTACTATTGACATTTTCAGAATTATTTGTTATAATATTATCAGATGCAGATTTGTGCACCTGGTCATCGTACAGGAACGCAGGGTTTGTGTTCATAATATCACCGGAGCTAGTACCTTCTACTCGAGAAGGAGTGCCTTGATCGGTGATATTATTTTTGGTCAGATAAAACTTTTTATTTCCAAGATTATCCTCTGCAATATAATGTTTGTATTTATCATTAACTAAGTTGTAAAAAATATTTATTTCTTTTCCAGTCTTATCTCGTCTTTTATACAACTCAGATATAGACACATCATTAGAAGATATAATATCCTTCAATAAATTAGGGAATAATCTTCCTAACTCAGGATTTTTAGCAAAGATTTCTTCCATACCTTTTCTAGTAAATAAAATTTGACCTAATTCCTTATGTTTTATAGCTCTTCCTTGGATGTAATCTTTATAAAACTCTTCGGCCTCTTTTCTGTAATTTTTATAATTATTTGAAAAAATTTTTTCGTCACTATATAAGCTTAATCTATTTCCCCTCACGGCTTTTTCTATATTTCCGGCAGCAGCACCTAATGCTCCGCCGGCAATGCCTCCGGCTAACGCATCCTGTGCAGCAGTCACTACAGGATTTTCTCCTTCCATTTTTCCACGTCCTACACCGTAAACCGCACCGCTTACTGCACCGGAAACAGCCCCTGCACCTATCTCTTTTGAAATTTTTCGTCCAAGATATTTCTTTAAGGCCTGTTCACCTACAACGGCACCTGCCTTACCTAAACCGCCAACAGGTATCGCTGCGCTGCCTAATTCCAGTATTGCTCCTGCATACTGTTCGCACAGGTATTCTCTAAGCTCTGAATCTAATTCATCGCGATGATATTCATACATTAGCTCTATTGCAAATTTCTTTGCTTCTTTATCTATTCTATCATCTTTTAAAATGTATTTAATGGTGTCTTCTAAATTTTTGTTCATTTTCTTGCTCCTTATAAATTTTCAAATACTTATCTATTATAAACTATTGCCGCAAGCCCCGCAAGTCGGTGTTTTCATATACATGTTTTCACCTAGGTGTTTTCATGGATAGCCAACTGGCCCTTCAGGCATCAATACAGCTTTTCAGCCGTATTAAAAAAATCATTTTTTTAGTATTTTTCGTGCAAAATACTGTTTGCTCAAATTCTTTCTTTGTGCTAATATTTTTTCACAGTACAGAGGGAGAAAAAGATGAAACAAACATATTTTCCACAGGAAATTGAAAAAAAATGGCAAAAAAAATGGGAAGAAGACGGAGTTTTTAAAACCCGCGATGATTCCGATAAACCTAAATATTATGCACTTTCCATGTTTCCTTACCCGTCAGGAAAACTTCACATGGGACACGTCAGAAACTACACAATTACCGACGTAATCGCACGTTTTAAAAAAGCTCAAGGCTACAATGTTCTTCACCCGATGGGCTGGGACAGTTTCGGTCTGCCGGCTGAAAACGCTGCGATGAAACACGGCGCAGATCCGGCTAAATGGACTGATGAAAACATTGCATATATGACAAAACAGCTTAAAATGCTCGGACTTTCTTATGACTGGGACAGAGAAGTAACTACCTGCAAACCGGATTACTATAAATGGACTCAGTGGCTTTTTCTCCAGCTATACAAAAAAGGACTTGCATATAAAAAAGAAGCTGCTGTTAACTGGTGTGACAAATGCGCGACTGTACTTGCTAACGAACAGGTTATTGACGGAAAATGCTGGAGATGTGACAGTGTAGTTGAGAAAAAATACCTTTCTCAATGGTTTTTAAAGATAACTGATTACGCTGAAGTTCTGCTGGAAGATTTAGATAAATTAACCGGCTGGGGTGATAATGTCAAAACAATGCAAGCCAACTGGATAGGCAAATCTCAAGGGGCAATTTTAAGATTCAAAGTGGCAGACGCACCTTCAGGAAAAGAGATGGAAATTCCTGTTTACACAACAAGACCTGATACAGCATACGGCATTACATACCTCGTTGTGGCGCCAGAATACAAAGATATAGAGGCTTTAACAACACCTGAAAACAGAGAGGCAGTTGAAGCATACCGTTCAAATGCACGTAAAATGACTGAAATCGAAAGATTGTCAACAGAACGAATAAAAACAGGCGTTCCTCTGGGCACACACGCAATCAATCCGTTTACTGGCGAAAAATTTCCGCTCTGGACTGCAGACTACGCACTGGTAGAATATGGTACAGGCGCTGTTATGGCTGTTCCGACTCACGATACACGCGACTTTGATTTTGCTAAAAAATACAACTTGCCTATGAAAGTTGTTATTCAAGACCCGCAAAATCCGTCTGACTGCAAAGATGCTGCCTACACTGAACCGGGGATCATGGTAAATTCCGGTGAATTTAACGGTATGAAAAATGAAGATGCGAAAAAAGCAATGACCGAAAAAGCAGTTAAAGAAGGCTTTGGTGAATTTAAAACACAGTACAGGCTCCGCGATTGGCTGATTTCCCGTCAGAGATACTGGGGCGCGCCAATTCCTGTTGTATACTGTGAAAAATGCGGCATCCAGCCTGTTCCGGAAGAGCAATTACCGGTTATGTTACCAAAAGATGTTGATTTTAGTGTGGTAGGTAAATCACCTATTTTGACCTCAAAAACGTTCCTTGAAACAACCTGTCCGGTTTGCGGCGGCAAGGCAAGGCGCGAAACCGATACAATGGATACTTTCATCTGCTCAAGCTGGTATTATCTGCGCTATGCTGACGCTAAAAACTCACAAAAACCATTCGACAGAGATCTTGTTAACAAATGGCTGCCGGTTGATCAATATGTAGGCGGCATTGAACACGCAATTCTTCACTTATTATATTCAAGATTTTTCACAAAAGCATTGCGTGATTTAGGACTGCTTGACTTTGACGAACCGTTTAAAAATCTCTTGACTCAAGGTATGGTATTAAAAGACGGGTCTAAAATGTCAAAATCAAAAGGAAACACTGTTGACCCTGACGAAATATTTGAAAATTACGGAGCAGATACAGCAAGATTGTTTATCCTCTCTGATTCTCCGCCGGCACGTGATTTTGACTGGTCTGATGCAGGCGTTGAAGGATGTTACAAATTCCTTAACAGAGTTTGGCGTCTTGTCGCAGCAAATGCAGACGATATGACTCTGGATTACAAATTGGAATTTCCGTTGAAAAAAGACAATGATGACTTAGTCAGAAATGTCCATATTGCAATAAAAGGCATTACCAATGATATATCTAATGATTTCCAATTCAACACTGTAATTTCAAAATATCGTGAATTAACAAATGCAATTTATGACTGGCGTTCTGCTAAAAATAGTCTTGATGATGAAGATAAGCAGGTTATGAGTTTTGCAATAACTGCTCTGCTTAAACTAATGTCGCCGGTTGCAGTTCACCTGACCGAAGAAGCATGGCATGAACTGGGCGCTAAAACATCCATTCACGATGAAAAATGGCTTGAGTGGGATGAAAATCTTGCAAAAGCAAGTTCAATTACTCTGGTCGTTCAGATCAATGGAAAAGTCAAGGACAAAATTGAAGTTGATGAAGGACTCGGACAAGAAGAACTTAAACAGGTGGCGCTCTCCAGTCCGAGAATTAAAGAATTGACTGACGGCAAAACAATTGTTAAAACAATTGTAGTTCCTAAAAAACTGGTCAATATCGTTGTTAAATAAGTTCTAAGGCGGCTCCGATATATCGGAGCCGCCTTTTTAAAAACAAATGTAATTGCGTATTTTGCAATTACATCGTTTGTTTATTTAATGTATGCCAATGTGTTGGTCTATTAAATATTTTGTTTATAAATTCTGTTTGTATAGTTTTCAATATTAGGAGTATCAATTTCAAAAACATGCGCACGTGCAGGGCCAAGATCTACTCTTAACTCATTATCTGCTGCCTGTATAATACTTTCTTTTCCGTAAGAAGGTACCAGATTTTCAAGTTCTTGCGTGCTCTTTAAGGTCGGGATTTTTATTTTGCACGCAACAGATCTGTTGATATTTTTATTTGCTACAACCAGCAAAGTTTTACCTTTGTAGTGACGTGCGTATGTTATAATCTGGTCATTTGTATCACCGATTTTATCTAATTCAATAAATGAACCGCGATTAATTACATCAGCATATTTTTCTTTTACCTTGAAACAGTCTGCTGTGAATTCACCAATAGATGGGTCATTACCGAACGGTTTTCTTGAATTATTAAATAAGTCCAGTTTTCCATGGTGAACAGTCATTTCATGACTATCAGTACAAGTTTCGTCAGAATGCTGATCCGCAAATTTACGGGTGTAATAATCTCCGGATTGGAAACCGTCGACAATATAAGGATTCATCATTGGTAAAGTAGCTTGCAAAACACTTGTCATTTTGCAATAATCAGCCCCGCCATGGAACATTGGAGATATGTCATCATGGGTTGCAAACGAACCGATTAAAGATTTACCTTTAGGGAGCCTGTAAGACATTTCCAGATTTTGTTTAACATAATCCATTAACTGGCTTGCAGTGGCCCATTCGTGGAAAATGTGATATTGCCCGTAGTACATATCAAAGCCGGCTCTTAGAGAATCTTCTGGTCTGTCGGCCGGCATGTTAGCCTGCGGAGAAGCATCTTCGTGCGTGTATGTTTCGGCCAGCCAGCCAAACTGCGGATCTCGCTGACGTGAATATGGAATAATTACATCCCAGAATTCTACAGGTTTTGCTCTGGCAACATCGGCTCTTATACCATCGATGCCCAAATCAATACACATGTCTATATATTTTTTGTGCAAATCCAGTAATTTCGGATTTAGAGTTCTTTTTCCTTCATCCTCCCACGGCTGGAACATTCTGATATCATTCCACCCTTGAGGAGTTTTGGCTAAACCGTTACGCTCAATTGCCATCCATTCCGGACGTTCCTCAAACATATCAAATGACGCGCAGCTTGGCAAATCCAACATTACACGAATACCGCGTTTATGACATTCATCAATAAATGTTTTGAATTGCTCTTTAGCCGGACGCGGATCGCGCGGATCAGCAAGCGCAGGATCAATTTCTAACATATCTTTCGGAGAATATATAGATCCCGCTGTTCCCATTGCATGTTTTTTTCCCGGCGGGTGAACAGGAAGGATGTGCAGAGTATTAAATCCCTGAGCTTTAACCTCATCTAATCGGTCAATAGCATTCAAGAATGTTCCGCGTTCTTCACTGCCGCTAATCTTATCATCTCCATTAAGGTCTTTTGCATTAAAAATACGAGGAATCATTGCTAAAATTACGGCCTTATTGTTTGTCATAAGCGAACGCAAATCATTTTTGTATGCTACAGGGGCAGGCTTTGCGGCCTGTCTTACTGCTGCTGTATTAATCATTGCAAGCGTGTTCAGGTAAGCTGACAATAAATTACTGTGCATAACAGGATTTGCAGAAACAGTATTTTGCGCCTGCGGCTGCTGCGGTCTCGGCGGCATCGTTACGTTCATTGCTGTTAGTTTTTGAGATAATAGATTAGTTGTGTTAAGCATGATTATCGACCTTGTTCTTCAGATTATTATTACTTAATTTATTATTTTTTATAGCAGTATCATCCTGAAGTTTTGCGCGTCCGAAGAAGAATTGTGCGAGCACTGTTACTCCAAGTAAACCTGCCCCGAACCCGCCGAACATCTTCAGCCATTTATTGGTGTTATGAGTTTGCTTAGCAATTTTAGTCAGCCATTCATCCAGCGCAATACCGGATAATAAGAATCTTTGTTCTGATGTACTCTGGGTCTGCACTGTCGCAATATGTTCAGGTTTTATAAAGTAAAACTCACCGCCAAGTATCTCAACAACATTTTTGCGATATTCCCTGAGAGTTTCCAGTAAGTTTTTAGGCTTTAATATTGCTTCTGTTTCTTGATGCATTCTATCCCCATGCATAAGACTCATTTCATCCTGAAATATTCTGTAACTTTGCGGAATATCAACTTTATTACCTGCTTCTTTTCCAAAATAATTATAAATAGGCTTGCCATCAGCATCCAATTCAATATTACTCAGATCTTTAAAATCAGGATGAGGGTTTTTCGGGTCATAGAATTTTACTGCATAATCAGCAGAATGAGCCTGTACAGATGTACGTTTTGCCATTTCAATGTAAGCTTCTTTATATTCTCTTGGAATATCAGAATTATATAATACTTCCGTATTTTCAAGTGTTGCAATACGTCTGTACAAATCAAGTGTTGAGATCAATCTGTACATTGCATACTTAACACCGTTCAATCGGTCACTTACAAAAGATTCCATGACATTTTTATAAGAGCCTTTTCCGCTGTTACGATTAAGACCTACAATTCGTGCAACTGTCTTTTTCATATTTAAATTTGTAAAATCTGTTGCGGAATCATTAAATGAGTTATTTAAATGATTTTTAAAACTATTTATATCACTCTGTTTTATATTTGAGTCCAAACCGGAAACAGCATCAACAAGTTCTGTCATTACACGTGTATATTCTTCCTTGCTTGATGCTATACGTTCAAAATTACTTCTGATAACATTATTCATCAATTCCCGATCATAACGCGCATTGTCTAATTCTTCTGGAGCAATACCCAGAATTTTAACAAGTTTATTCGCGATTTTGTTATATTCAAAAGCAAGAGAAGAATCTGCGGCATGCGCAACTTTTTTATATGCATATTTATGCAGAACGGCAACTTTTGCATTAAAGTTTGTGATAGCATTTGCAATAGATTTTACAGTATTCTGCATATTAACATCAAATGTTCTGGCAGGCACATGCTTTAATCCCTTCTTAATAGGGTCAGCTTCCATATCAACATTTGATACAAGGTCTTCGATAAAATCAGTGTTTAATTTTTGGTTTCCGCTTATATTATTATATTTCTCAACATTACTGATTAATGCTTGACGAATTTTAGCAATAAGATCACGGTGTTCCTTTGCAGTATATGTTTTGTTGATATAGTTACCATTTTCAAAAATTTCGGATATCTGGGTTGAGGTTGGCACTATCTGCTTTATCAAATCCTCATCCATACTCTGCGAAAGCGTTGCGATGATCTTTTTATTGATATATTCTGGTATAGAATTATCAATAATATATTTGTCATTCTTCATTATTTGTTCTAAATCATAAGCAATTCCGTCAGCCAGAACAGGGTTCGCATTAGCTGTTAAGATTTCAGTAAGCTCTTTCTTAACTGTTTCATTTAATGGTTTGTCTTTGTTGAACTGGATAAATGTTTCTATTTTATTGTTAATAGAATTATTTACAGCAGCTTCAACACTATCAGGAAAATCTTGCAGCATTTTTTCATTCATTTTATTATCATGTTTTGCAAGAATTTTTTCGACATAAGGAGTTGCGAAATTACAAATCAAGCCACTCATAACAGGTGTTGCAAATCCTGCTGTCATCATCCATAGAGTATTATTTTGAACATATTCCATTCTCATCTTTTCCTGAATGAAATCGCGGCGGTTTGGCAGGTCTTTTGGAACCCGCTGCCAATCACCTATTTTATCGATCTTTTTGTCTGAAAAAAGGTCAAACGGCAGGAATTGCGTGTCTAATGAGAACGGCTTTTTACGTCCTTCTGAATCTTCGTAAGCCTGTCTTGTGTTAATACCGTGTATTAATTTTGCAGGAAGCTGAATAGCTATCTTAGGCCATAAAGCCATAGACGCAAAAAATGAAGCAAATCCCACAAATTCCATTGCTTTTGTTAAAGGAGTAGATTTCTTTGCAGCAAGATAAGCAGCGATTGCAAGCCCGCCAAGTTTCATACCTACATCATTGAGTTTTCCTAATTCATGGTCATTAGCCTTACCGGAAATACCGTCTTTTAAAGATTTAACCTCATAAGCCCAGTCTTTTACCATTTCTGCAGGCGCATTGAATATACTGCCATTAACAAGCTTTGCAGTAGGCGGTAAAGGTTTTATAAATGTTCTGTTATAAAGATTTTCATGAACACTAAACGCCGGTCTGTCTTTATCCGGTGCTTGATAAGCCCCCATTGACACGTTATTATTTACTATGTAGTTTTGAATTAGATTTGTACGCATATTAGTTCACCACATACTTTTCTTTATTGTCTATAACGTCACCCGCACTTAATTTAGAAGGTTTGCCGGAGATACTCATTACATTTATAACTCCGAGCACTGATGAGGCAATTGCAGCACCCAGCAAAATTTTGCCGGCATGTTTTTGCAATCCGCGGCCTTCGCCATGATAAAACGCTTTTGCACTATCCACAAGACTGTCTTTAAATGCAATTGCTGATTTCGTAATTTTTGCCTTATCCCAGAATTTAAAACTCATTACTTTGAAAAAGTTTTCCCATGGTTCCTGAAAAGCAAGCGCTACACCTGTTGCAGCCCAGAGATATGTTGATAAATTTGTTGCTGTTTTCGCTTTAATTAATATTTCTTTTATCAAAGGTTTAACTTCTTGATCGGAATCATTCAGATTTGAACCTAATCCGAGTTTTTTGCCAACTTTATCAAAGTATTCATTCCGCGGCTTTCCGTTATCTTCGTTGTACAGCATCTGCCAGTAAGGGAAATCAACACTTTCAAAAACTTTATGGTATTCAATACTGGTTATATCAGAATCATTAGGATATTCAGGATGCTCATTTACGAATTTTGCATAAGGTATATTCAAATCAACCCCTGTCATGGTTTTTACAGGCATGGAGATAAATGATTTTGATATTTGTTTAGCTATACCGTAGAAAAGAACACCTAATGCCATTTTACGGCCTATAGGACCTGCTTTTGATTTTGAGAATACGTCGAAATGTTTATTCGCAGAATTAAATACTGACATTAACATTAAACTACCGACAATATACGGAACAGAACCCATAGTCAAAAATTCATAAAAATTTGAATTACGGCTGCCTTTTATACCCTTGGCAGGATATAATGTCAAAGCATTTGTAAATTTATCAAATCCGATACGAGTTCTGGTTAAAAAGTTGTTTTTTAACAGAGTATCTTCAGAATAAGGAAGCTCCTTAGCTTTCTCTTTATTTTCTTCAGTTGTTTTTTCCGGCACCTGCGTTTTAGAGTTTTTGCCGGCAAAATAAACATTTTTAGCGCTATTTATCGGTAATATCATCTTTACTCCGTACACACTTTAATTCTATAGTTATAAGCCCTGTGAATATTTTTTTTTGCCAGAGCGAAAAAATGTTTTACATTTTTTTACAATGCATAACTAAGACTCCTAACGCCATAATTATAACACCTGAATTTCGGGCTTCAAGTGGTAAATAAACTTATATTTGTAACAAAATGTAAATATAAATTTTATTTTGGTCAAAACGCACGTGATATAAGGGATTAAGTGCTCTTTGAGCAATTTTGATGATTAAAGCCATTCTGAAATAAATCCGAATACATAAAGTGTAGAAAAATTAAATATGGAGTCATGGATTTATGGAAGAAAATTTCAGCCTCGGTGGTTTAAGGAAGAAAATTGATTTATCACAGTTAAAAGGTGGTTTAAAAGCTGAACAGTTTGATTTTGGCAAGAAAAACAAATTGGAATCCGTTTTCAAAAAAATAGATGCTGATGGAGACGGTACAATTACTGCTGATGAAATGAGTAATTATATTGACTTATTGCAAGATGCAGCAGGCGCTGATAAAAAACTAAACCGCAAAGAAGCTAAAGCAGCCGGTTTAGGCAACCGTCGACATATAAACAAATTCCTAAAACAGGCTATTGAATTATCTCAAAATATCAAGACTCCGCAAGAACCTTCCGTTGAGCCGGAAGTCACAACACCTGATGTTCCGGTCGAAGATACACCTATAGAAGATACTGTAGTTGAAGAACCACCTATCAGCATCGACGGGGATGAAGGTGATGATGATTCCGTAGAACAGGAAGAATTTACAGCAGCAGATGCTCTTAAAAATCTTTTCGGTGACAAGCGTAAGGCAAGTGTAAAAATCGACGGGTCTGCAACAGGACTCGGACGCGCTTATCAGGGTGAAATAAGATTACCTAACGGTGAAACTATAGAAGACGGTGCATTCCCTGAAAATCTGCGCATGACATTACCGCCTGAATACGGGTCTAATGCAACAATGAAATTAAAACTTATAGATCCTGAAAACGGTATATATGAAACATCTGCAAAAGACAGAAATTTCCAAATTGTAACAGATGAAAACGGCAATGTTACTGTACAATCAGTTAATGTTGACGAGTTACAAGGTAAATTAAATGCAAACTTAGCTGAATACGCAAGAATTGAAGCTGAACGACAAGCCGCAGAAGAAGCAGCACAGGCCGGCGGTGCAGACGGTGCGGAAGGCGCTGATGAAGGCGTGCAACAGCTTACAAAAGAACAAATAGAAGCTGCAAAAGAGCATAACAGAAAAGCTGGAGTTGTTGCTGACGAATTACATAATGCGTTAAAAGGCGCAAGATGGGATGCTGTAAGCGGCAAGGCTTTCCAAACAAGTTTGAAAAAGGTTACTTCAGAAAACGCAAGTGCAGTACTGTCACAATATAATACTAAGCATCCTGATGAATCATTAGTCAGAATGATTTGTAACGAAAAAACATCCGATGATGAGACCAGATGCGAGGCTTTAAAATACATTATGAAACAACTCGGCAACGAAGCTATTGCTAAAGGTGTACCAACTGATGAAGTAGAAGCACTTGTTACTGAATTCAACACCTCAGCTGATGATGAATTTGGAAGCGTAGGTGTAATTGACGCAACTGTCATGGATAACACAATGAAACGATTGCTCGGTCTTACTCAAGGTGCAACTCTAAACGCCGATGATATCAGCGTTGCAGAAGCACAGGAAAGTGTTACAACAGGCGCACAAAACGAATATAATACCGCAAAACAATCTTATGACACAGCACGAGAAGAAGAAGGCTGGTTTGCAAAACGCGGCGATGATTTCTTAGGCTGGTTCGGCTACACAACAAGAGCCGATATGGAAGAAAAACTCGGCAAATACAAAGGTGATATTGAAAAACTTCAAAACTGTCAGACAGAAGAAGAATTTCAAACTGCATACAAAGAAGTATTCGGCATACCTTATGACGGCAAAAAGGTAGCAGCTTATCAGGCGGCATACAGTGATTACGTTGTTGCATACGGCGCTAAAGAAAATGCAGATAAAATGCAAACATTGTTTGATGAAGCACGCGGACTTAACTACGATGCATACAAAACTAAAGTTATGTCAGCTATGAATATGAGCGCGGATGAAGTGGATGCTCTTGTTGACGGTATGTCAGAAGAATACATGGCTCAGCATCCAAACTCAAACAAAAAGGATGTTTTACGTAACTGGGTAGACCAGCAGAAACAGCAAAGTATTCAACAATTTGACCAGATTGCAAAAGGACGTTCACTTGAACAGATCAATCAGGATATAGACAGCGTTCGTCAGGCTGCATTTGGTACAAACGATATTGTAAATGATGTTATAAAATACAATTCTAACCAGCAGATAACAGGCATGGCAACCGAAATTGCAGCAGAAATCGCAGTAACAACTGCATTGGCCGTAGTCCCGGGCGGACAGGCATTTGCAGCGGCAAGAGTTGCAGCAAGCGCTGCTAAATGGGGTTCAAGAGGGGTTAAACTTGCCCGCTACATGCCAAAAGCAGCTAATCTTGCAAGTAAAGCATCATCTGCTGTAAGAAACAGTAAGGTCGTAAGAACAGCAACTAATGCTACTACACGTGCTGCAAATGCTGTTAAAGACAGTAAACTTGCAAGAAATGTAAGCAATGCAGCAGGTAAGATTAAAGACGCAACACCTGCCGGTGTAAGAACAAGTGCAGGCAGAATCGCCAGAAGTTCGGATGCAGCATTTGAAGGTACATTAGCAGTTAACCTTGTTGATGGTAAATCAGTTGAAGATTCACTTAAAAAGGCTTTACAAAACGCTGCATTTGCCGGCGCCGGCGCAACTTCTGCCGAATTAGCACCATTCGTGGCAAAAGCACTCGGCTGCAGCAGTAAGGTCGCAACAGAGATTTGCGAACAGTCACTTGATTTAGCATCTACAGCCGGTATTTCTTACGGCGTATCAGGCGGCTACACTTCTGATGATGCATTAATTGATGTAATCACAGGTGTTGCAATGAACAGAATTGGTAAAATTAAAGGCCGTCAGGGCAACACAGAGAAAGTCAAACCACAGCAGGAATTGCCTGTGCCTGATGAACATCATATCAGACTTTCAGAAGCTCCGCGTGATGTATTGGATGCACAGGAAGCTGATATTACTTTTGCCGGAGCCCAAGCGCGTAACCAATCAACGCTGCAAAGAGCAACCAATAATAATACATCAACAACCGGCGGAAGTTTCTCAGAACAAAAATTTGAACAGGTTAAAGATGAAGTTAGACAGGAACTTTCTCAACCAACAACAGCGAAAAGAGCAGCCGAAATTCATGACGAAGCTGACAAACATCAAATTCAAGACCGCGATCAAGGACGTGAAATTAAGCACATAGTTGAAGATGCAACCGGTGTCTATGACAGCCCGACTCTCGGTAAAATAGATTTGGCAAAAGAAACTGATCCGGCGAAACTTGCTCAGGCAAAGAAAGAAATTTCACAATGGTTTGACGGTAAAAAAGATGTGAGAGGCGATGCCGCACGCGACAGACAAGAGTTACTCGACAAAATTGACGCCCGAATGGCTGAATTAAATGCCGACCCTAATTTGCAAGGACAAAAAGTTGAATCAAAAATTGTCGAAGAACTAAATGCTAATACAGAGAAAAATGCAGCACAAGTTCTGGCAAATCAAGGCAAGCCGCTTTCTCCGCACGGAGCATCAATTCTTGACGATCAAATCAAACTTACAAACACGGTTGAAGACCTTGAGACAATGAAAAAACAACTTGAAAGCCGTGTAGGATATCAGGTTCAAGGAACAGACCATGCGGCCGCTACAATTAAGAAAATTGATGCGAAAATAAAATCTGTTAAAGCGCATCAGGCTGATTTTGCCGCAACAACAGGCCGAATTGACGATGCAATCAGTGCCGGTAAAGGCCTAAATGCAGATGATTTACAGACAATCAGAGCCTTTATGGAAAAATCAAATTCAGCGGATGAATTAAAACAAATTGCAGATAAAATGAACAGCAGTAAGGCAATAAGATCTTATGGCGGTTCTAAAAAGCTTATAAAAGATATCAATGCCAAAATTGAAACGCTAAACGCAAAGGCATTAACTTCTGATGGTGTTTCAACAGGTGCTGCTGCGAACACGCAACAGGCAAACTATGTAGACGCAAATCAAAGCAAAATGCAGGACGCACCGGAAGCTGAATTAGGCGACACACGTACAAATGCACCTGAACAATCTGCTATTGAAACAGAAACGCCGGTAGTCGATCCTCATCATATTCAAGTTGATGGTTCTCCGCGGCCTGTAGAAGTCGAAGGTGCAACAATTGACTTTGAAACAGCGCGTCGCAACATGCCGCCTGAACAAAAAGTTACAGAGCCGGAAGTTGAAATAATCAGAATGGAAGCTCCTGATCCGGGTGTTGATCCGCATAAGGTTACTGTTGATGGTTCTCCGCGGCCGGCAGAAGTCGAAGGTGCAACAATTGACTTTGAAACAGCACGTGCAAACATGCCAAAAACTAAACAGGATGTAAATGCGGAATTATTACAGGATAAACTATTCATGCATACAGAAAAACTTGCTTCTGACAAAGTCACCAAGTTTTTAACCAAAGAAAATATTGATTATCAAGGCGGACTTATTCGCGGAAACGGAACTGTTGCGTTTGAACAAAATGGTGTAAATTATCAATTATCATACGAGGACGGTAAATTATCCGCATTAAGAGTGCATGATTATAGCACCGGCAATAAAACATACTATTCGTATGATGCTGTCGGTAACAAAAATCAGATTGCTAGAGATGAATTTATCGAAAAATTTGAAAGTTCAAATAAGAAATATGACAGCACACTGGCACAACTGGAAGCCAGACAAAATAGTAAATATCCTTTAGATAATAACGGATTCGTACGAGTAGAATCCTACAAAGACATGAGCCCTGATGAGCTTGTGGCAGAATATAAAAGATTAAGTGAATATGAGGCTGGCGGAACTCGCAGTTGGAGTGAGCCAAGTCCGTCAGGTAAAATTTTTCTAATTAATAGTCATGATATGTCTGTCAATAAAGCTGCCATTAGAGAGGCACTGGAAGAACGCGGACTAAAACTTACAAGAGATTACAACGATAACCAGAGTATTCCTGAATATGGCTATAAAAATGTCGAAAAACAAGAATTTAAATTGTCTCCGGAACAAGAACTTCGAGTAAGAACAGATTTTGAAGAACCGGCAAATTTAAGTGATGAGGAACTTCTTGCCGGAGTAAACAGATTAAATAACCGCAGACGATACTACGATAAACAGGGTAATGAACTTGAAACAAATCACACCGCCAGACTTCGTGAATTAAATGCAGAACTGGGAAAACGAGGTCTGAAAGTTGAAAACGGTGCATTAACAAAGATTACAGAACCGGAAGTCGAAGTTGTCGTAGCTGAACCGGTCAGAAAATCGCTTAGTTCCGCAGACAAAATCACAATGTCTGAAATAGGAAATAAAATTCCGAATGCAAAGACCTCTGCTGATTTAGACAAACTCCAGCAGCAAATTGACAAACTGCCGGACAGTCCGCAGAAAACTCAATTGCAGAAACAGCTTGATAAGAAAAAAGCTGAACTGAATGAAGTTGCGGCCTGGGTTGATGTTGACCAGCAAGGCCGTCAGGTAAGCCGCAGCAACAATGACCAAAATATTATAGACTTAAATAATCAGGCGGCTGCTGATGCATTTATGGCAGATCAATTCAACTATGATAATCCATATGATGATTTGTTTGATATGCCGGATAACAATATGTTTTAAAAAGAATTATGAAAACATACTAAAAAATACAGCGGTTATTATTCCTGCAGCTATGCAATAATACCCAAATATTGCAAGCGAAAATTTAGAAATAAATTTCATAAAATACTTGATGCACAAATATCCCACACCGCCGGATACAAGTGTTCCCGCAATAATTGCAGACCAGTTAAACTGTGAGGCTTCATGCAGGTCTATATGCACAACAGGATAAATCATTGATGCGCCCAGTATAATAGGTATGCTCAACAAGAATGAATATCTTGCGGCTGTTGTTCTATCCAGTCCGCAAAACAATCCGGTAGCAATTGTCCAGCCGGATCTTGAAAATCCCGGCAATGCCGCAAGCCCCTGTGCCAGCCCTATCATTAATGATGTTTTTAAATCAACATTCTCCTTATGTGCCTTAAAATTCTTTGACATATATTCACTTGCCAGAAGTACAAAACCTGTTATAAAAAGCAACACTCCAACAATTGACGGCGTAAACACAAGTTTTTCCGCTATGGGTTTTAACGGCAATGCAATAATTACGGTAAAAATTGTTCCAAGCAAAATATATAATCCAAGTTTAGCATCTCTATTTGACCAATCATGTAATTTAAAAGCATTCCACATCGCTTTTAATATATTCATAATATCTTTACGGAAAAATATCAAAACAGCAACAAGGGTACCGAGATGGACCATAATATCGAAAAACACTTCTTCGTTAGTATGTTGTGCTATCTCCAGTCCTTTATATAATTTATAAAAATTTGAGGTAAATACAAGATGTCCTGAGCTTGAAACTGGTAAAAATTCACTCAAGCCCTGAACTATTCCCATTAATATTGCTTGTATAAAATGCATTTGTTTTGCTCCTTATATGGTGGCTATATTAAGTGATTAAGTGATTAAGTGATTAAGTGATTAGGGAGTTTTCAGTTAAACTCCACCCTACTACTTAATCAAGTTACTAATGGATTTCATTATTCTTCAAAATACGAGCAGCAAGAAGTCTGGGTTTCCCAAACACTTACCTTGCTTAGTTGAACGATTTTTTCTTTTAACCGCCAGTAGATAAAGTTTGCAATCATCTCGCTTGACGGACTTTCATTATTAAATTCAGGAAGTTCGTTCAAATCCTTATGATCCAGATATTCAAGAACAGCATTCAATTCTCTTTTTAATACCTTATAATCAATAAGAATATTGCTTTTATCCAGTGTATCCCCTTGAACATAGGCTTCTACCATCCAGTTATGCCCGTGCTGGTTTTCGCACGCACCGTCATAATTCAAAAGATGATGAGCAGCTGCAAAAAATGCCTGAGTTTTTATTTCATACATAATTATTGCTCCATTTCTTTTATAATTTTATCACAAAGTTCTCTGACTGCGCCGCGGCCGCCATTTTTGGACGAAATAAAATTGGCAACAGCTTTAACTTCATCCACTGCATCTGCAGGACACGCGGCAAGTTTTACTTCTTTTAAAATACATATATCAGGAAGATCGTCACCCATATAAGCTATTTCTTCAAAAGAAATATTATATTTACTCATAATCTCTTTAAGAGTTTCAATTTTATTTTTAACTCCCATACGTAATTCATGTATACGCAGGTTTTGGGCTCTATGATAAACAGTACCGTTGTCGCGTGCTGTAATTATAGCAGTAATAATACCGGCCTTGTTTATATTAACAATTCCCTGTCCGTCCTTTGCATTAAAGGTTTTGTATTCGCGGCCGTCCTCATCAAAAGTCAGACTGCCGTCAGTTAATACGCCGTCAACATCAAATGCAACAAGTTTTATCGCCATTATGCCACCCCGGCTTTCAGTAAGTCATGGATATGAATAACGCCGATAGGCTTGTTATCTTCATCAACAACAGCCAGCGCCGTGATAGAATATTTTTCCATAAGATTAAGCGCGCTTGCCCCGTAGTCATTTTTAGAAATTCTTTTCGGATTAACTGTCATTACATCTTTTATAATAAGTGACTGTATATTGTTATGTTTCATTAATGTACGTCTGATATCACCATCAGTCAGGACTCCGGAAAGTTTGCCGCTCGCATCAACAATCATAGCCATACCGAGTTTATGAGTTGTGATAACGTCTATCACATCAACAAAACTGTCATTTTCCTGAACAATTGGCAGCTTATCTCCTGTCAGCATAAGGTCTCCGACTCTGTATAAAAATCCTTTACCTAAAGCGCCTGACGGGTGGAATACAAGAAAATCTTCTTCTGAAAATCCGCGTTTTTCAAGCAGACAGACCGCAAGAGCATCCCCCATTGCAAGGGTTGCTGTTGTGCTTGCAGTAGGCGCCTTATTTAAAGGGCATGCCTCTCTTTCTACAGAAATATCAAGAACAACATCACTTGAATTAGCCAATGTAGAATGCATTTTACCTGTCATACCGATCATAAGTACGCCAAAACGTTTGATTAACGGAAGCAAATTCAGTAATTCCTGTGTTTCTCCGCTGTTTGAAATAGCTATAACAACATCATTTCTCGTAATAATACCAGAATCCCCGTGTGTACTTTCAGCCGGATGTAAAAAGTATGACGGAGTACCGGTAGAAGTCAATGTTGCCGCTATTTTACGGCCTATTAAACCTGATTTTCCCATGCCTGTGATAATTACTCTGCCCTTACAGTTATAAAGTATATCTACGGCACGATCAAAATCTTCTCCGATATTGTTTTTCAGGCGCAATATAGAATTTGCCTCAATATCCAGTACCTCTTTTGCTACATCACTAATCGTTTTCATAAGCATTACATATCCCTCACTATTTTCTTTTTATTATACAACAATCTCATATAAAAGTACTAATTTTATACAAAAATTTAAATATTTTAACTATTATTACGTTTGCATAAGCACAGGTAGTTAATATGCAAAACACTATTCATTTTGATATAAAAATCAATAATTTAACCGGCGCAGTTGATAATATAAAAGAATATTTAGCAGGAAATAAAGCTTCTGAAATATCAATTGACTTATCTGGACTGAATATATTTGATGCAGCGAGAATATCTCTTTTATCATCAGCATATTACTACGGAAAACATCCGGACGGCAAAATAACATGCCGCTGCAATTCCGATACCGTTAAAGAATTACTCGCTGATATTGCCACACCAAATTTGGAAATAGTTTAAGTTTTGTTATAAACTAGCAAAAATTTTTTTTATGTGTTTTGATAATAAAGAAGTATACTTATAAAAATTCAGGGATGATTATGATAGGGTTTGAAAATGTAAATACAAGAATTATTGCAGACTCTGTGAACCGGTACAATTTACAGAAACCGGCCCAGTATAGGCCTGTAGTAAAACAAGAACAACAATCAAATATAGTACAGAATGAAATACACAATAATAAATCTCATTCAGCAGCCGTCAAGGGTGCAGGAATTCTTGCAGGCATAGTTGTCGCTGGAATTGCCATAACTAAATTCCGGGGGCCTATCATAAAATATTTCAAAACCCTTGCTCGTAAAATAAAAACTGATGATATACCTGTATCGCATAATGAGCCTGCATTTACAGGTTCTGTAACCACAGAAAAGCCAAAATACGATATAGATAAAATCACAAATGACTTATTTGAAAACGAACGCCTTAAAGACAGAATACGCGAAAAATACCCGAAATACACCAACATAGCTGTTGATACAGTCGAACGACAGAAAGAACGGCTAAATAAACTGTTAAATCCGTCTGATCCGCCGCTTCCGTTCAATGACAGAAGGATGTTCACAAGCCATGAAGCAGAAATGGTCGGTTCTTATCAGGATGAATATGCGTTTAATACGCTTTTAAGAGAAAACAAAATAAATCCTGAAAAAAGTATAGAAATAAGAACTATGGACAAAATGATGAAGGAAGCACTGCCGCTTGAGAATGATGCAGTTGTCTACCGAGGTATTGTAACAAACCATGACGGCAATGTTCTTGACTTCTCCAGAGAATACTATGCAGGAAACACTGTTGAGGATAAGGCTTATGTTTCAACTTCCCGCAATGCAGCCGAAACAATCGCTCAATTCGGAGAAAAAAGCGGGTATGTTCTGAAAATAAAATTACCGGCAGGAACAAGAGGACTCGATTGCCGGAGATTTACAATGCTGGATTTGCCTAACGGAGCTAACGCTGAATTTATCCTGCCAAGAGGCTCAAAATTCCGTATTAATTCAGTAGATGAACAAAATAAGCTTATTGACGCTGATTATATTTTGCAAAATTAGTTCTTTTATAATAAAATAATCTCCGGTTACTAGATAATTTATCAGGGGATAATTATGGAAGATTTACTCTTGCTTGTACAAACGAATGCCGTTGCTATATCAACTTGTATATTAATAATTGCATATATTTTTATAGCAACAGAAAAAATTTCTAAAGTAACTATCGCGCTTATTGGTGCGGCTGTTACTATTTTGCTCGGACTCGTAAGCCAGAGTAAGCACTTAAACGGATCTTTAAATCCTGATTACTTCATTAATTTTATTGATTTCAATGTAATTTTCTTACTTGTATCAATGATGATTATTGTAAATATTGCAGCCGGAAGCGGAATGTTTAACTGGATTGCGAATGAACTTTTGCGACTTACAAAAGGGCATCCAAAAATGATTCTGGTTGTACTCGGACTTTTTACAGCAATAACTTCTGCATTTTTGGACAATGTAACAACAGTCATTTTAATCATGCCTGTTACATTTTTCGTTGCAGAGCAACTGGATATAAATCCGGTTCCGTATTTAATAACAGAGATATTTGCGTCAAATATCGGCGGCACTGCCACTCTTATCGGCGACCCGCCAAATATAATTATCGGAAGTGCGGCCGGTCTATCGTTTATGGATTTTGTAAACGAACTAACTCCGGTAATTGCAGTAATTTTTGCCGTAGTTACCGGTATAATGCTTCTGTTTTTCCGCAAAAATCTTGTGACAACTCCCGAAAAAATGCAGGCAGTAGTTAATCTTGATAATAAGCACACAATAACAAATTTTCCGCTTATGCTCAGAAGCTCTATTGTCCTTTTGCTTGTTATTCTGGGTTTTGTAATGCATGACAAAACGCATATAGAAACCTGTGTTACAGCAATGCTCGGGGCAAGTTTTCTTTTAATTTTTGAAAAACCCGCTAAAATAATCAGAGAAGTTGAGTGGAATACTATTTTCTTTTTCATCGGATTATTTATTATCATAGGCGGGATGGAGGCATCCGGCGCAATAGCTTTAATGGCAAAATGGATACTTGATATAACGCAGGGCTCACAGCAGGCAGCGGCTATGATTATATTATGGGCATCCGGTTTTATTTCCGGCATTATTGATAATATACCGTATACAGCAACAATGACTCCGATGATTTTAGAAATAGAAAAAGTCATGGGCGGCGATTATACATATCCGTTATGGTGGTGTTTATCACTCGGGGCATGTCTTGGCGGTAATATGACTATTATCGGGGCAGCAGCCAATGTAATCGTGACCGAAACATCCACTCACAAAGGACATAAAATAGAATTTATGACCTTCTTAAAATACGGAGTTGTGACAACCTTGATATCTCTTGCGCTGAGTTCTGCATATATTTATATGAAATTTTTGCACTAACTCTATGACGCAAAACACTAAGCAGATACTTTTCCTGTTTTTTTAGTCTTGTTTTTCAAGAGATAAATAAACGGGATAATAACAATTGCAAGAAGAGCAAGTATTAAAAAAGCATCATAGAACGCTCCCAGCTTTGACTGCAGTAACAGTTCCTTATAAAGTGCACCGCTTGCCTTTTTAGCAGCCACAACATCAGGATAATGAACAGCAAATTTATGCTGTAATGCGGCCAATTTAATCCGGAAAACAGGATTATGATAAGCCAGATTTCCGACAAGATTGTTCTGATAAACCTGAGATGCGCGCGCAATAAATGTTGATGATACAGATGTTGCAATTGCTGTTACAATATTTTTGAATAGAGCATGCAGCCCTGCTGCATCCGCTGTTTTATTTTTAGGTAATGTCATAAACGCAAGTGCGGTAATCGGAACAAAAGCGACTGATACACCTAAGCATATAACCATATTCGGAATAATAATACTCTCAATTGATGCTGTTGTATTTAGGCATGACAGGCTGAATACGGCCCCTGCCATAATTAAAAAACCGATTGTAGTAAGAATTTTGGCTTCAATATATTTCGCTATCTGACCGACGACCAACAGTCCGATTAAACAAACCACAGCGCGCGGAAGCATTGCAAGTCCTGATGCTGACGGGCTGTAACCGATTAAACCTTGAGAAAATAACGGTACAAGGAGTAATGTCGCATACAAAATAATATTTATAATAGAGCTTATGCTTGTCCCAAGTAGAAAATTCTTATCCTTAAATACCCGTATATCAATAATCGGATATTTGTACTCCAATTCCCATACATAAAAGAATACAAAAGAAAAAATAGAAATTCCTGTCAGCCAGCAAATCCACGGGGTATCAAACCAGTTAAACTGCTGTCCTTTATCAAGAACTACCTGCATACATCCCATGGCAACCGCAATACCAAGAAAACCGACAATATCAAATCTCTTATTATATTTTTCTTTAACAATAACATCATCAGCCATAAATATTTTAACCAGAATCAATGCAATTATACATAATGGAATATTCACGATAAATACCCATTGCCATGAATAGTTATCAGTCAAATATCCTCCGATAAACGGACCAAAAAGCGGTGAGAACATTGCGGCAACACCGTATAAAGCCATTGCAAAGCCTTTCTGATGTTCAGGATAAATTTCCAGCATATAAGCCTGACATAAAGGCAAAATGCAGCCGCCCCCGAGCCCCTGTATTACTCTTGCCAGAATCAAGGCCTGCAAATTCGGAGCAATAATACAAAGAAATGCCCCAATACAAAATATTGCAATACAATAGATGAAAAACATCTTTTTACCGATTGTTTTTGCCAAAAAACCTGTTGTCGGCAGCATTATGCCATTTGCAATAATATAACTCGTAATAACTGTATTGGCTTCGTATTGAGTTGCGCCAAAATAACCGGCTATATTCGGCTGGCAAACGTTTGTCGCAGATGATGCCACAAGTGCCATAATTGAAGGTAACAATACCACAATTGATAATATATAGGGGTTTTGTTTTAATTTTTCTAAAAAAGACATACTTATTTTTTTCCTATCTACACAATAAGTTATCGGGGGTATATTGATTTTTATACTAAATTATTTGACTTTAACTTTTGGAACAACAGACATGCCTGGTACTATGTTGTAATCAGAGATATCTTCTTCAAATACAATTTTTACAGGCACACGCTGAACTATTTTTACATAACTACCGACGGCATTTTCAGGCGGAAAAAGACTTGATTTTGCCCCTGTTGCACGCTGAATACTATCCACGCGCCCCTTAAATCTTTTACCGGGATAAGTGTCGACTTTTATAGAAACCGGCTGACCTGCTTTCATATAGGTAAGCTGTATTTCTTTAAAATTAGCCACAACCCAGACTTCATCCGGAACGATTTCCATAAGCGGCTGGCCTACTTGAACATAGTTGCCCATTTCAACGCTTCTTGCTGAAACCTTACCCGCCTGCGGTGCGTATATCTTTGTATATGAAAGATCTAATTTTGCCTGTTCTACTTCTGCTTCAAGCTTTTTTATTTCAGCCTGAACCGATTCTTTTTTAGCCTTATTTGATTCTAATGCTGATTGAAGAGCCTTGGATTTTTCTGTTGCAGCTTTGTGATTTGCCTGCGCTACTGTCAGATGTGTATTGCTGTTGTCGTAATCCTGTTTTGATACAATACCTTCTTTGTACATATCAGAATATCTTTTGTAATCCTTTCTGGCAAAATCAAGTTTTGATTGTGTTGAAGTTATATCTTCAAAAGACTGCTGAACATTTGAAGATCCTTCATCAATTTGCTTATCAGTAACATTCAAGCGCGCTTTAGCTTCAGCCAGCTTTGCTTCTGCTTGATGAAGTTTAACCTCATAATCATTCGGATCAATTTCTACAAGCAATTGGCCTGCCTGAACTTCTTCATTATCATCCACAAGAAGTTTAACAACAGGGCCGGATACACGCGGCGCAACAGAAATCAAACGGCCTTCAACAAACGCATCATCCGTTGACTGAAAAAATGTAGAATGTATTGCCATAACTATACCCGTAATAACAAGTATTACAGCTGTTACAGTCGGGACAATAACTCTTTTCTTTTTATATTCCGGACGTTTTTTCTTTGCGCGGGCTTTTCGTGCTTTCAATACCTCTTTTGCTTTTTCGTCCAGTTCATCTTTACTTAATTTCTTTTTCGGGGTTTGTTCATCCATATTTCTTTCCTCATAAATGTATATTTTATATTTGTAATTTCAATTTTTCTTCTAGATTAGCCTTAATTTTATTCAAAACTTTTAAGCAATTTACAAGTTCTTCATCAGATACACCGTCAACAGACTCCTGCCATAATCCAAGAACAGTCGGCAAGGCCTGTTCATACGCCTCTTTACCCTTTTCGGTAATATTTATCTTGAATATTTTGCGTTTGTTCACATCGGAAGTTCTTGTGACAAGTTCCATTTTTTCCAGAATATTAATAATCCTTGTAATATTAGGTCTGTCTTTAAGAGTCAGAGCGCTTATCTGCCTCTGGTACAATCCGTCATGGTCAAGAATTGCTGTAAGCACAGTAAACTGCTCAGGTGTAATCTTATAATTTTCATTTTTAAACTTCTGGGTTGCCATTGCACGTGTCATCTTTCCGATACGAACTAACTTCATCCCTATTCTGCTGTTTAATAAATCTTTTTTATCCATGACTTTACTTCTGATTTATCTTGTGTTATTATGATAACACAAAAAAGGAAAAGTAAAGCATGAAAATTTTAAAGATTACATTAACCCTATTTATTTTGCTGTGCAATTTTGTGCCTGTATATGCAGCAAAGCACACAGAAAATCCTGATTACAGGCTGGAATATTTAAATCTAAAATGGTGGGAAAACTATGAAGATCCGATATTAAATGATTACCTTGTTAAGGCATATCAGAATAATCAGGATTTAAAAATAGCAACGATTAATGTGAAACAGGCACAGCAGGTGGCCAAAGAGTCATTAGCGCAGGAACTTCCGCATTTAGGCATTGCCGGAAACTATTTCCGCGATTTTCATTCAAGTGATGTCAGATTTGGCGAGGTTTTGATTACTAATTACAACCAATCAAATTTTGTACTTCCGCTGACCATGACTTATGAACTTGACCTCTGGGGCGAAAACAGATTAAAAACAAAAAGTATAAACAAGCAGGTTGACATGATTAAGCAGGATGAACGTGCAACTTATATTTCTTTAACTTCGACACTTGCCTCAACTTATTATAACCTGATTAAATTAGATAAATTACTTAAAAATCAAACAGAACTTGTCAAACTCCAAAAAGAAGTCGTAGCAATGACCGGAAAAAAATATAAAAACGGACTTGCTCCTGTGACAGAACTTATGCAGGAGAAACAGCTTCTGACAAATTTTGAAGAAACCCTTGAGGTGTATAATGACCACCGCGATATTATTGAGCGGCAAATGGTTGTTCTGCTCGGAGACAGGACTAATAATACAGTTACCCATACAGATTACGCTGATATAAAGCTTGTCAGTATTCCTGATAATATAGCAGCAGAAGTTATTCAGTTCCGTCCGGATATGGCAAAAACAGAATTGTACAT
This sequence comes from Candidatus Gastranaerophilales bacterium, assembly GCA_944326465.1. Taxonomy (GTDB): domain Bacteria; phylum Cyanobacteriota; class Vampirovibrionia; order Gastranaerophilales; family Gastranaerophilaceae; genus CALUVH01. Next base: position 79,523 of record CALVEB010000001.1, read on the forward strand.
CCAGAAAACAGGATTTGATGTTAAAGCTGCAAGACGTGACTTTTTGCCTAAAATTCTAATCTACGGGCAGGTGGGATTTAATGCTTATCAACTTAGCAATATTTTTACCGGCAATACATTTAAGAGCGCTGCAGGATTTGCGCCTTCGCTGGATTTATTTTCAGGCGGAGCAAAAATGGCACGTTTCAGGTATAATAAATTAGAGCTTGAAAAAGCTCAGCAAATGTATGAAAAAACTATCCTTACATCTTTGCAGGAAGTAAACAATTCGCTAGGTATTGCGCACACAAACCGCAAGAACTATAAATCAAGTCTTGAACGGTATAATCTTGAAAAAGATAAATACAATCTTTCAACAAGGAAACTTGAGATAGGTTCTCAGTCAATTCTTGATAACATCCGCGACAGAGAACGTGTTCTTGTTACTGAAAAAGATGAAGTCAGCAACAAGATAGATTACATAATCGCGACCATAAATGTTTACAAGGCAATAGGCGGCAAGGATTACAACAATATTAAGGAACTGCTTTAATGTATTCGGTAATTACAACGCCCATAGGTAATATAAAAATTGAAGAACAAGATGAAAAAATAACCGGTATTTCATATACAGAAGAGAGGCCGTCCTACGCTGATCCCCATGTATTAAAAGAAGCACAAAAGCAGTTAAATGAATATTTTGAAGGCAGGCGTAAAATTTTCAATTTACCGCTTAATCCTGCAGGGACAGAATTCCAACATAAAGTTTGGTCTGCACTGAAAGAAATTCCGTACGGAGGAATTAGAACATATAAACAAATAGCCGAACAAATCGGTAATCCGTCAGCCTGTCGTGCTGTTGGTATGGCAAATAATAAAAATCCGATTATGATTGTTGTCCCATGCCACAGAGTAATCGGCAGCAACGGAGCTTTAACCGGATATGCTTCCGGCGTAGATATAAAAGAAAAACTTTTAGACCTTGAAAAACTTAACTCAAAATAACGGTTATTTTATCATTTTTCTATTCAGGTTATTTTTTAATGCTAAAATAAATGTATGAAAAAATACAAAGCAACAGTAGACGTCGGCATGAAACCGACAATAAAAGATATAAAAGCTCTTACCCTAAAGGAAGCTATAGAGCATATAACTGATATTAAAGATTTTCAATGCCGGCTGCAAAACAGATATCTTCTGGAGTTTTCAGCAGAGAATAAACAAGAGGCTGAAAAAACTGTACAGCTTATAGCAGAAGAAGTTCTTGCAAACAGTGTTATTGAAACCTACAATATATCATGGAACCAAACAGATGAGTAAAATAAAAGCCGGAATTATCACCTTTTTAGGCACAAATTGCGAACAGGATACCAAACATGCCTGTGAATTTTTCGGCTGGAATACTGAATTTATCTGGCAAAACGAGAGAATAGCCAGGCATTACGATGTAATTTTTCTTCCCGGGGGGTTTTCTTTTGGCGATCACATCTCATCCGGCCGTATTGCAAAACTCACACCTGCAGTACAATCATTACCAGTCGGGGAAACATTAATCGTCGGGATTTGCAACGGGTTTCAGATACTGTGCGAGGCAAAATTGCTTTCTGGTGCCCTGACCTCTAATGAAAATCTCAAATTCATCTCCCGCGTTGTTCCTCTGGAATTTTTAGGGGAAATTATCCATATTCCGGTTGCACATCATCAGGGGAACTACATCTCATGCGGCGAGTCAGAAGAAGTTATTCTAAGATACTGTGAGAACATCAACGGGTCTGATGATCATATTGCAGGAATTTATAACCGTGAAAACAAAATAATAGGTATGATGCCGCATCCCGAACGCGCCGTGTTCTCAGAACTCGGGTTAACGGATGGAAGAAAGATTTTTGAGTTTATTGAAAATGAAATATAAAAATTACATTACAGAAAAATTAAATAGAAAGCCAAATGAATTTGAATTGAATCTTTTCAGCGCAACATATTCAGAGCACTGCGGATATTTGCATTCAAAAGAACTGCTTAAACTTTTACCTAAAGACAAAGCTGTTTTTGCAGCAGAAAACGCCGGAGGTATAAAAATCGGCAGGCATGCTGTTCTTTTCAAAATGGAATCGCATAATCACCCCTGTGCTGTTGAACCTTTTAACGGCGCCGCAACCGGCATAGGCGGGATTGTAAGAGATGTACTTGCTATGAATGCGCGTCCTATTGCATTGTGCAACTCTTTAAAATTCGGGAATGATAAAAGAATTATAAAAGGTGTTGTAGAAGGTATTTCAAATTACGGTAACTGCATCGGTGTTCCGACAGTATCAACAGAAGTCTTATATAATGAACGCTTCACTGAAAATCCTCTGGTAAATGTTACAGCTATTGGAATTGCAAAGTTTGACGATATTATAACTTCAAATTCTGCGTATGCGGGGCTAAAACTCATGCTTGTCGGATCTCACACAATGAAAGACGGTATGGGCGGGGCAAGTTTTGCGTCTAAAAAATTAAGTGATGAAAAAAAAGAGGATAAACTGTCTATTCAGATAGCAAACCCTTTTATGAAAAAGAAACTCATAGAAGCATGTCTTGAAACTTTTAACAAAAAACTTGTTGTCTCATGTCAGGATTGCGGGGCCGCCGGAATTCTTTCATCTACATCAGAAATAGCTTTCAAAAGTAATGTCGGCGTTGATATAGATCTTGATAAAATCCACATTGGCGATACTTCCATAAAAGATTTTGAAATTATGCTCTCCGAAACTCAGGAAAGAATGCTTTTTGCCGTCAAAGAAGAAAATATTCCACATATAAAGGCGATTATGGACAAATACGAAATTCCGTATTCTGTTATTGGAGATGTAATCAAGCGCAAATCTTACATAATAAGGCGCGGGAATAATATTTTAGCGGATTTACCTGTAAATGTTCTGGTTACGCCGCCTTCTGTACCGCTGGATTTTACAGAAATTCCGATAACCGATCCGCCTGTTAAAAACATTAATTCACCCGAAATTTACAATCAATATGACCATACAGTAGGTACAAGAACACAATTGCAGCCGGACGATAACCCGCAATTTAATTCGCTTTATCTATGGGAAGAAAACTGTTCACTCGGAATTTATACATTTTCATCTACCGTTGCAGAAACATACACTGCATTAAAAAAAGCGCAGAACGAATTTATAAAACGCGGATTTGTGCCTGAAGGCATCACAAACTGTCTGAATTTTGCCAATCCTGAAATTCCGCCGACAATGGCTGAATTTAGAAAAGCAATTCTTGCAATAAAAAAATTCTGCGAAGAAAGCGGAGTAACTGTATGTTCCGGTAATGTCTCTTTTTACAATGAAAGTTCAACATCAAAAATAATCAACCTGCCTGCCTTTACAATGATAGGTGTAAAAAAAGCTCCTCTTTAAGAGGAGCTATAAGGATTTAAGTTTAGTTGATTTTATGATTTCTGTGGTTGTGTTTCCTGTTTATGTTTAAGGTATTTTTCACCGAGTTTATTAGCTATCGGTGTAACCAGTACAGGAACAAGATATCTGTATACTGCGCCGAATACAATCATTGTTTTTAGCAAGCCCATACCTTCAATCTGGTTGAGCAATGCCTTTTTCTGTTTCGGAAGCATTGACTTGAAGTTGTTTCTTGTTTTGACAAATTCTTTAACCATTTCAGTATCATCAAGCAGCAATTTCAAATCTTTTTTAGAGACTTTATCTTTGTTTGCTTTTATGATTTCTTCGTTGTTTTTAAGAATTTCTTTATTCTTAGCTACAAAATCTTGTTCCAGAGTTTCATCGTTCAGTCTCAAACCGGCGAATTTAGCGGTTTGCTTATCCCACCAGTTACCGAGCTTACTGTCTATTGCGTAAGCACCGGCAGTTGAGATAACAAATGTCAGGAACTGGTTAAGAGCTAGAGTGCGTTTTCTGTCTTTATCCAGTTTGTCATTATCGAGTGTCTTGTACATATACATACCGCTTGTGATAGCAGAGCCAACAGCGAGTAAGTGGTTAAACAAATATCTGCTGTTTTTAAATTTTTCAGCAGCCCAATTCATTGGCTTACTGTCAACAAGAGGGGCTGTAAAGTATTTTGCGATTTTATCAACTCCTTTGTCATATAATTTGTTGATATTTTTGAAAATACTTGATTTTTTAGGTAAGGTTTCTGTAATAATACCTGCAGCACCACCTTCAAATGTCGGGATAGCCTGTGTTCTGTTCGGGAACGTAGGAATCTGCTGATGTTCATTCGGGAATGTCGGAATTTGTTGGTGAGCATTCGGGAATGTTGGTATCTGTCCGCGTTTTGCCGGAGTATTATGTTGATTATATCTTATATTTTGGAGAGTTACTTGCATTATTTGAGCCCTCCTCTAAATTCGTTAAATGATTTCATCATAGGTCTTGTTGTATCCATCGCAACCTGTACCGGCTGTGCGGCAGGCGCTTTTTTCTTTTCTAAACCAAATACATATTTCAAAATCGGCGGTATGAGAGCAATTGTTAACATTGATCTTGGAACACCGATAACCCAGTCAGGGATGTTTTTAGAAATTTGTTTTAATGCGTTTTTAGAGTTTTTAATTAAACGTTTTTGTTTTTTTAGTTCAAGAGTCATTTCCTGCCCGTCAAATTGTTTAAGGTCATCAGAAAGCTGTTTCAAACGTTTTGAGCCGTATTCATCATAACCTTTTACAACTCTTACGACATTGCCGTCCTCATCAAGAATTTCTCTTGCACCAAAGAGTTTTTTAACCGCGGTATCAAGAGGGCTCGTGAGTATGACTGATGCGACAAAACCGATAACACCGGATGCAATTGCATGTCCCGCTGAATAAATTTTGTCCTCTTTATCCTTTTTACCCGGCAATGAGACAATAGTAGCAGGTCTTAATATACCTGCTAATATCAATGCCATAAATGCGCTGGAGGCAATGTTGTGATCGTTCACCATGCCCATTGCTTTAGCATACCAGTCACTTTTCATCATTCTTTGCCCGAGCGATAAACCTTGATTTAAAACAGTAGCGGCAACTTCACTCTTTCCCGTAAAGCTGCCGCTATATGCTGCATTATATCCTTTTTTATTTTGTTTTTCTTCACACAAACCCGCATAATTTCGCTCCTTAAAGTCCTGCGAGTTCCTTAACTCCTGCACTCCCAGAGCCATAGGGGAATCCTTCGTTCCCGCTGACCCCTTGGTGAGGTTAGTTTGATAATGAATCGAGTTAATTTTCATAATCCACCATTTAAAATATTGCTACACTTGTCCTACATTCATATTAAATCAAAGAAAAATATTTTTTGCTATATTTTTATGAAACTTTACAATTATTTTTTTCAAAATCTCTAAAAGCACTGTCCTGCTGCGTTTTGCAGTTACTAAATTCAACTTTACAATTAGTGTTTAAATAACACTTTTGTATTATTTTGTTACACACTTGTACAAATATAATAAATATATTATTATATCTTAAACAGCAAAATCAGAGGAGTGAATATGATTGATCAGATTTTAAGTTATGCAGATAAATTAGGAAAATTGCTATCCATATTTAAGGTGAGCATGATTGTCGGAGTTTTTGTCAACCTCGCAATAATAATTGTATTATTTAAGTTAACGGACATATTTATACATAAACTCCACCAGCGTTTCAAATCAAATGAAAACGCTGCATCTTTTGTCCATATATTTCCTATTCTGGAAAAGATAATCAAATTTTTAATAGTATTCTTTGTTGTTGCATCATTTCTACAAAGTCATGGATATTCACTGACATCTGTTATCGCAGGTTTTGGAATTACAGGTTTGGCAGTTGGTTTTGCGGCGCAGCAGACTATTGCATCTATGTTCGGAACAATGGGGATTTTAGCTGACAAAACTTACAAAATCGGAGATTACATAAAAATAAACGACCTTGAGGGTACTGTTGAAAGTATCAACCTTCGTTCTACCAAAATACGATCATTGCCGAATTATCTTGTAACAGTTCCTAATGATGTTGTAGCAAATAATATTGTTGAAAACATAACCCGTGCCCATAAACGCCGGATTGATGCGACTTTTGGAATTACCTACGATACAAGCAATGAAAAAATAGAGCGCGCAATGGAGATTATCCGGTTTGTCGCGCAGCGGCATCCGGAAGTTTATGATGATTACGCCGTTAATATTGAAACGCTCGACAGTAGTTCTATTAATATCAGACTTATTGCTTATGCTAAAACAAGAATTTACACAGAGTTTTTACGCATAAGAAGCGAAGTTTATCTTGATGTAATAAAACAGTTCAGAGAAGATAAAATAGAATTTGCATTCCCTTCAACTACTGTTTATATGGCTAAAAACTAATGAAAATAAAGATTATTGCGCCCGGTAAAATCAAAGAACGATTTTTAAAAGAGGGTATAGATGAATTTCTTAAACGTCTTACACCTTATGCAAGTGTGGAGATTACAGAGCTTGCTGCAATAGAGATAAAAGATCCAAATTTAACGGCAAAAGTACTTGATGAGGAGGCTGAAAAAATTCTTGCGCATATAAAACAGCATTCCTATGTAATAACGCTTGAAATAGGCGGTAAAATGTTGTCATCAGAGGAATTTGCCGAAAAAATCAATACTCTTTCAAATGAAGGAACAGGAGAAATAGTTTTTGTCATTGGTTCTTCCTGCGGAATTTCTCCTAAGGTCAGCGCAAGAGCAAATTTCAAACTAAGCATGTCAAAAATGACTTTTCTTCATCAGTTTGCAAGGCTTATTCTTGTTGAACAGATTTACCGTGCATTTAAGATAATCAAGGGCGAAACCTACCACAAATAAAAATTACTGTAACCTTTCTATTATTCTTATATATTCTTTCTGCGCCTCAAAAACCATTTCAGAAATAAAATTCACAAATGGTCCAAATTCATTTTTATTAGAAGCCTGCAATGCGCGTATATAATCAGCACGAACAACCGGAGGGATAGTTGTAATATTATATCCTGACTGTAACAGCGCTAAATTCATGAGCAATCTTGCGACACGTCCGTTACCGTCTATAAACGGATGAATATTTACAAATAAAACATGTACCATTGCCGCGTATTCAACAGGATGTGAGTTTTGTTTTATCTGCGGCAATTTAGCTATAAACTCCTGCATTTTACCCTCGATTTCGGAAGGTAAAGGAAAATCAATGTCAGCCCCGGTCACAATTACAGGTTTTTCTCTATAAACACCTGCGTTTTGAAGGTCAATTTTTGAATAAAAAAGTTTATGCATAGTTTTAATATCATCTTCAGAAATAAAGTCTTTCTTTGATAATTCAAATAATTTATCATAAGCCTGAGCATGTCCCAGTGTCTCCAGATGATCTTTCAAGGGTTTTCCGCTGATTGTAAGTCCGTCCTCCAGAACAACTTTTGTTTCAGCCAAATCCAATGTATTTCCTTCCAGAGCATTAGAGGTATATGTAAGTCCGATTTTATAGTATTCTCTGATTTGTTTTAAGACATCAGCGCTTAATGGTCTAAAACCATCTATTTTAGCTTTTAATTCATCAATCTCCTTAAATCTGTTTTTATACATATAAACCTGCCTCCTGTATATAATAGCATAAAAACAACATACACTATATAGTATATTGAAACAATGCCGCAAAATGCTATAATATCTATGTTAACACTCAAACTAGGAGAACATTATGACAAAATACGAATTAAATCTCTCAATGGAAGAGTTGGAAAAACGCACGAACAAAGACTATTTGATGACAAAAAAGATGCTTGATGTTGATGCGCCGGAATATCTTGAATTGCCTGAGGGTGATAAGGAAGCCCTCAAACATCTTGTCAAAGCCGCTGATATCTTAGAAAAAATTAATATGCAGATAGATTGTCATGACAATTTAGGATTTAAAAAATATCTTGAGGAAGAAATCGCAAAGGGCAACAAGCAGGCTGAACTTACAAAAATTCTGTTTGATGCTCAAAAAGGTATTAATGCAATAGATTCACTTTCTCAAAAAATCAATCTTGCAAAAGGAATAACAGAACTTCCGGGCAAAGGAGTCTATCCTGCTGATTTATCAAAAGAAGAGTTTCATCAGATTTTGACAAAAATGTTAAAGGCAGGCAAAGCAGATAAAGTCAAAAAAATCCTCACCCAGCGCTCTGTCGTGGAACGTGACAGTGATGAACTTACAGGAATCGATTATATAGACAAATTTAAAGAAGATTTTGCCCAAATGGCGGATGAACTGGATAAAGCAGCCGAAACATCAACTAATGAAGATTTTAACGAATATTTAAAATTACAGGCAAAAGCTTTACGCACGGCAGATCCTATGTTAGATGCTTATGCAGATAAAAAATGGGCAACTTTACAGGATACGCCGCTTGAATTTACAATTACCCGCGAAAATTATGAAGATGAAATGACCGGCACTATTGTAGAAAATGAAGAATTGAAAAAACTTCTCGACGATAACAACATTTCTCCTATCCCGAAAGATTTTCTCGGCGGCCGTGTCGGCATTGTTAATAAAAAAGGAACCCATGACCTTCTTGCAATAAAAGAATATTTGCCTAAACTTGCAGATAACATGCCTTACAAAGATGAATACACACAAAATATTTCAACAGAAGGTGATGTAAAACAAACTATGGTTGATGTTGATTTAGTAGCTGTAAAAGGTGATGTCGGAGCTTACCGCGGCGGGATTACACTTGCGGAAAATCTTCCGAATGACGACAAACTCTCACTCACCATAGGCGGCGGACGCAGAAATGTTTACCACAGACAAATTCGCTTTGTAAGTGATTATAAAAAGTTACAGGAAAGGCTGGATGCGATTTTAGATAAAGAGCAGCATAAATATTATAACAATGAAGCTGATCACTGGTTTACAATCGGGCATGAAAACGCGCACTCTTTAGGACCGCGTGAAGGCAGTGAAAAACTTGGCAAGTACAGAAACATAATAGAAGAAAACAAAGCTGATATGGGCGCTCTTGCATTTGTTGATTTATTGACAGAGCTAGGTATGTACACAGATGAACAACGCAAACAGATTATTGTAACAACAATTACCGACAATTTCTTAAAATCCAAGCCGACAATGAGTCAGGCTCACCGTGTCAGAACAGTTATGCAGAACAAATATTTTGCAGAACGCGGCGCCTATGACATTATTGACGGGAAAATCCATGTTAATATCGACAAAGTTGTGCCGATAGCAAAAGAAATGCTTGCGGAAATTGTACGTATACAGATAGACGGCGATTTCAACAAAGCGGAAAAATATGTTCTCGACAACTTTGTCTGGACAGATAATATGGAATTAATCGGACAAAAACTCCAAAAAATCAACAAAACACTTAACGGCAGAACAGAATCCAAATTAGCGGATTTCTTACTTGCCTCTTAATATTTGTAACTTTTAGTTATAAAATAGCAATTCTCCTGAATAAAAATCCTTTATATAAATATACGGGGAAATTCAGGAGAATTTTTATGTCTATGGATGGTATTAAAGGCAATACATCAATTAGTACGTACCAAAATCTTGACGGAACTAATTTAACAATTGCCGGCGTTGAAGAAAAAGTGAATGGTCCAAAGGGTTCAGCAGGAGCATTTTTGGGCGTTGGTACGGATTTTACTAAAGACGCAATGGCTGTTCTAGATTTTAAAGGAACCTATAATTACGATGAAAAAGGATTATTTAACCAGAATTTACGTATAAGAAACACTGTAGGAATAAAAAGCGCAGCAACCCAGATAAGATATTCGCCTCTGAGCGTGAATATACCGGTCGGAAAGAATACAACATTATACGCCAATCCGCATTATGTCGGGAAATTCAACTATAAAACCGGAGATTGGACTAACAGCGCAGGAATTTTTGCCGGCGTTACACAAAAAATTTCTAAAAATACCGCTGTATCACTTGAAGCACAGCGATACAATTTGCAGGATATAAAAGACAATTCCGGTAAAAATTGGGGAATAAATGCTATTGTAAGCTGGGCATTTTAACCTGATGTAAACAACAAATTTTATATACTAAAACGCGGGGGAAAGTCCTCCGCGTTTTAAATAAATCAATTTTGTTTTAACCTTCAGCCGGCTGTTGTTCTTTTTGCTGGTTTAAAAGGTTCTGAATTTTTTCTTTTATTTCATCACCCTTTTTCTGCATATCAGAAACAACATCATCTGCTTTGTTTTGAATTTCTTTAACGGTTTCATTTGCGCGGTTCAGAACATCTTTAGTTGTATCTGCTATCATTGCGCGTGTTTCTTCACCGGATTTTGGAGCAAGCAAAACGCCTGCCAGAGCTCCGATTGCACCGCCTACTATAAAACCTGCTAAAAATTTTGTTGCTGACATAATTTACTCCTTTACTGTTTTCTCGTACATTTTAAGTGAGGAGATTTTTTATTAAATCCCCGTAATCGGCTAATTATTTCTTCGCAAATAGATTAAAGATTGTTGTAAAGCCTTTAATCAGTCCGCCAAAGATAGATTCAGACAGAATCTTTGTCTTACCGAAAGTTTTTTCCACCGCACTTTTAAAATTATCAACACCCTGATCTGTATTCTTAACAATAGAATTTACAGAATGAAGGGTTTCATTGAGTTCTTTTAGAGTCGGTTTTAATTCTGTATTCAGAATAATTGATGTTTCATTCAGATTTTGCGCTAATTCTCTCAGATCAATAAGCAGTTTAATAAGATAAACAGCGATTACAATGACAACTATACCTGTAGCCCAGGCAAGAAATGTCAAACCTTGATTGAGAGCTATTTGTGAAAATAAAATATCCATAATAATTGGTTTCCTTTATATTGTGTGGAGTACATTATCTAACTTTTAGTAGTTAAATTCAGAATCTACTTCTCCATTTTCCAATTCTTTTGCCTTCTGCATTTTCTTTGATTTAATCATATTGTTGAACTTGCGAAGCTGGCGTTCCAGTTTGTATTTCATCAGGTCAACAGATTCAAGAGCCTGTTTTTTTGCTTCTTTAATTTCTGGAGCGTGTTTTTCATAAAGTTCACAAGCCGCTTCTTTTAATTCACGTCTTGATTCTTCGCCTGATTTAGGGGCATATAAAACACCTGCAACTATACCGCCTATTACACCTGCGATAAGCCCCATTCCAAACATTAATGATGATTTATTTTTACTCATACGTAACCTCGTCTTTCTTTTTGATTATTATAACATATTTTTTTATGAATTACAAGCTAATTAGTACGGGTTTTTAGCCAGAAATCGTGAAATAATACAGCGAATTGCAATAATGCAGCCGCCTTCTTATACTTACCCTTTAGCATAAACAGTGAAAGATACATAGCTATATTTTTTATAAGATTAATCTTAAACTGCCTGCGCTTTTTCTTTAGAGAATTAATCATGCAGTCATAATATTCGCCAAAACTCGTTACGCAATATTTAAAATCACCGAGTGCTTTTTCAATTTCTTTGCGCTTGCCTGTTACCGTATTATTAAAACTCCTTACCATTTTATCCGCCTTATTAATCAATAAGAGTATTGTTATGGCAATGATTAATTCTGCTATAAAAATTGTTGCAATAAATAAATACATGTTTCTAATTCTCAATTTTGTATTATTATAATTATAGAATAATACAAAAAAATTAGGAATACGTCCAAAGTACTATTTATGATAAACAAACTTAGATTTTACATATCACTGTTAATTGCACGCATGGCATATCTCGGGATAAAACTTCTCAATAAGTCCTCGGGAACCTCTTTTGTCGGAATGCTTGCATTAAAGGTTTGTCCGGATTTTTTGAAATACTGTTCTAAATATATAAGGAACAAAACTGTCACAGTAAGCGGTACCAACGGAAAAACAACAACCTCCGGACTTATTGCGCATATTCTTGAAACTGCACATCAGGATGTAATCCATAATCTTAAAGGCGCTAATATGCTGACTGGCATAGCCAATGTTTTTGCGCTAAATGTACGCCCGTTTAAACGCTTTGATTATGCGGTTATAGAATCTGATGAGGCTTATCTGACAAAACTATATGATTATATGAAATCAGATTATCTCGTTGTTACAAATCTTTTCAGAGATCAGCTTGACAGATACGGTGAACTCGCAACAACAGCAGGATTTATTCAAAATGCTATTGATAAAAACCCTGATTTACAATTAATTTTGAATGCAGATGATCCTCTTGTCGCAAATTTTGGCAATAACAGAAACGCAATTTATTACGGATTTGAAAATGTTGAATATATGCAGAATTACGAAAAATCCAATGCGCCGACAGAAGTCTTTAACTGTCCTTGCGGCAGACCGCTAAAGTATTTAAAACAATTTTTTGCCCAGCAGGGACATTACTACTGTGAATGCGGTTTTTGCCGCCCGAAATGTGATTATCCTGCTGACGTCAAAATTTATGATGATTATTCAGTTTTGACCATCCGGCATCTGGATATTGATTTTGAATTTAAGGTCAATCTGGTAGGACTTTATAACGCATACAATGCGCTTGCGGCAATTGCGCTCGCTTTTGAAAACGGGCTTAATCAGGCAGAAATACAGCATGCTTTAGACAGCTATAAATCAATTTTCGGCCGTGCGGAAAAGCGTACAATAAACGGACATCCGACAATTATCCAGTTGATTAAAAACCCGACCGGCGCAAGTGAAGTTTTGAAAACAGTTGATTTAAACTCAAATATCGTCATAGCTATTAATGACAATTATGCAGACGGCCGCGACATTTCCTGGCTCTGGGACAGCGATTTTGAGCAGTTGAAAAATGCACGCAAACTTGTTATAACTTCAGGTATCAGGGCAAATGATATGGCGACAAGGCTTAAATATGCAGGTATTGCGCAGGAAAAAATTCTTGTGGAACCTTCTATAAAAAAAGCCATTCAATTAGCCTCAAAAGACGCTAACAATGACCATATTACTATTTTACCGTCATATACGGCGCTTTTAAAAATTAACAAAGAAAAATTACATGACTAAAGAAAGAAGGCAAAAATGTTATTAGGTGTAAATATAGATCACGTAGCTACATTAAGAAACGCAAGGGGCGGAGTGGAACCCGATCCTATACATGCAGCTTATATCTGTGAACAAAACGGGGCAACCTCTATAACAACACATTTAAGAGAAGACAGGCGCCATATAAAAGATAAAGATGTTTACACTCTTATAAAAACTCTGAAAACGCGATTGAATTTAGAAATGGCAATGGCTGAAGATATTCAAAAAATTGCGCTAGAAATTAAACCGCATTCAATCTGTCTTGTTCCGGAAAAACGTCAGGAAATAACAACAGAAGGAGGTCTGGATGTTGCAGGACAATTAGAAAAAGTCAGCAGTTTTATTAAACCTTTATTGGATGCCGGAATTATTGTAAGTCTATTTATTGATCCGACTCCTGAACAGGTTGAAGCCTCCGCAAAAACAGGCGCTCAATTTATAGAAATGCATACCGGAACATACTCAGAAACCTTCGGGACACCTGATGAAGAAAAAGAATTTCAAAATCTGAAAAATGCCGCAATATTAGCGCAAACCCTCGGACTAAAAGTTAATGCTGGACACGGGCTGAATTATGAAAATGTTCACAGAATGCATGAAATTCCAAATCTGTATGAACTCAATATCGGGCACAGTATTATATCACGCGCGGTATTTACAGGGCTTCCGGAAGCTGTACGTAAAATGGCAGATTTAATCAAATAAGAAAGGACAGACATGAAATCAGAACACGAAATTATAGAAGAAATGCAGCAGGTAGTAGAACAAATGCGGATTGATGATATTGAAGATAATCCGGATATCGCAAATGAATATTTTGACTGTGACTGCTGCGGCGAACAGAAATGTCTGGCAGGTTCTATTGAATATGAAGGCTACAGGCTCTGCAATGACTGTGTCTTAATCGCGGAAACAGGCTTTGCTCTCGGCAAAATCAAAAGCGTTCAAGAACTCATTGACGCGGTCGAAGATAAAAATCTTGAAAAATTATGTGAGTATTTAAGACAGGAACAACTAAGAGAAAAAAATTAATGGATATAAAAATTTCAGACAAAGTAATAAACCGATTAACCTTATATCATTGTATTTTAACTGATTATATCGCCTCTAATCAGGAATTTATTTCAAGCAAGCAGATAGCACAGCTTCTAAACATAGACGATTCGCAGGTTAGAAAAGATATATCAATGCTCAACAATTCCGGCAAAGGACGCGTGGGGTATATCGTAAAAGAACTTAAAAGTTCCATTGAAAAAACTCTCGGCTTTAAAAAGACTAAAAATGCTTTCATTATAGGGGCAGGAAATTTAGGCACAGCACTCGCTAACTACGACAACTTCACAGACTACGGGTTAAACATAGTTGCTCTTTTTGATAACGATACACGAAAAATCGGAAAAACAGTGAATAATAAACTTATTTTTGATATTGCAAAGTTAGAAAATTTATCACTCAAAACAGGCGTTGATATAGCTATTTTGACCGTTCCGCGTGCTTATGCCCAGAGTATTGCAGATAAACTTGTTAAATCTAACATCAAATACATCTGGAATTTTACACCGTCAGTACTTAGTGTACCGGAAGATGTTCAGGTCTGGAATGAAAATCTTATGGGCAACTTTTTACAATTTACCTACAATATTTAAACACTGCATTTCAAGTTCAAGTAATACAGATGTCTCAACCCCTCAAGAGTCAAAGTCGGGTTAATAAAGTCAAACGGACGTTTCATATAATTTGCGATTAAACCTGAATACCCGCCTGTCGCAACAACAACAGCGCGCTGTCCCAGTTCTTTTTCACACTGTTCAACAAGTCCGTCAATCATTGCCGCAGAACCGCGGATAACTCCGGACAGTATAGCATCAGCAGTATTATGTCCTATTGCGGAATTAGAAAGTGTAACATCAATCCGCGGAAGTTTAGAGGTAAATTTGTTTAAAGATTTTAACTGAAGATTTAGCCCCGGAGCAATCAAACCTCCAATAAATTCACCATCAGCATTAACTATATCAAAAGTGGTTGCAGTACCAAAATCAACAACAATAGTGGGTTTATCATACAATACATAAGCTCCTGCTACATTTGCAATTCTGTCGGCTCCCGCTTCTTCAGGATTATCAAGTTTCACTTTTACACCGGTATTTATTTTAGAACTCAATACCATAGCATCAAGTTTAAAAACATTATCCACAGCAGTTTTAAACTTGCTAGTTAATTCTTCAACAACAGACGCAATTATGCAGCCGTCAATTTTAAAATCTTTAAATAAAGATTTAAGTAAAACCTCATATTCTTCAAGCGACAAATCTTTGTCAGAAGCGAGTCTGAATTCTTCGACTAATGCTGCATCATCAAATAAGCCCAGTGTAATACTTGTGTTTCCGATATCTGTTGTTAATAACATAATAAGATAATCCTCTTTTCGAAGATTATCTTACCACAAACTTTTTATAATTTAAACCGCCTAGCTGCGGAACGCCTGTTGATCTGCTTGAGGCGGTACAACTTGACCGTTCAGAATATTACCGATTACAGGCTGGCCTGAACGCAATTTGTTCATAAAATTATTGAATCCGTCTGCAAAAGCAGTTCTATTAACCTGCGGTTTATCTTTTCGTTCAATTCGCTCAATTCCTGTGATAGCATCCATACCCATGGTATTATCTCCTCGATTTTATACTCTATATATCTTATATATATATAAAGTATTTTATGTCAGAGAGAATTGCCTGATGGGAGAAAAAGTGTTACAAAACTTAATCTATTTCTTAAAAAGCCTGTTTTCAAGCGCAATTGCGGTCTTAGTTTTTGCCAGTCCTGCCTGAGAACTTTCTTTTAAAGTAGGTGACATAAGTTTTCCGGTTTGTTCCAGCGCATCAATAACTTCATCCAGCGGAATTTTGGATTCAACACCCGCAAGAGCAAGTTCAGACGCTGTAACAGCATGTATTGCAAGAAAAGCGTTGCGTTTAACGCAAGGAATCTCGACCAATCCGCAAACAGGATCGCAGGTGAGCCCGAGGAGATTTTTCATAGCAAGCGCCACGGCGTTAAGAATTTGCCTGACTGAACCGCCGAGCATTTGAGTGAGAGCACCGGCCGCCATTGCTGCTGCAACTCCGCATTCTGCCTGACATCCCGCAACAGCCCCCGCCAGAGCTACTTTATTTGAGATTATTCTGCCAATTTCGCCGGCTGTGATAAGCGCGTTAATCTGTTCGTCTTCTGATATATTAAAATCTTCGCCTGCTGCAATTAATACAGAAGGCACAATTCCGCAGGAACCTGCAGTCGGACATGCCACAATAACGCCCATTCTGAGATTTTCCTCACTTGTTGCAAGCGCATAAGTCGTGATTTTTTCAAAGGTTTTTCCAAAAATCGCTCCTTTGTTTGCAAATCTTTTTTGTAATTTTTCGCAATCCGAACCGCACATTCCGCTAAGGGATAGTTCATTAGACTTTAACCCTGATTTTATAGCGGTTTTCATCGCATCAAGACTTCTTTTAACAGTTTTTCTGACTTCTTGTTCTGTTTTTTCAGACAGGTAAGCTTCACGTGTTTGTGCGACTTTATAAATCGCTACGTTCGCGATATTACAGGCTTTGTACAGTTGTTCAAACGAATTAATATCTTTTTCTATCATAATTTACTGTTCCAATTTTTTTACATAACGTACGAGATAGAGATTTTCAATCCCTTCAATTAGTTTAAGTATTTGTTCATCAAGTTCACCGTCAAGACAGATGCACATAGAGGCTTCTTCACCTTTTGCGTACCTGTCACAATGGAGCGAGGCAATATTAATATTGCGCTCCTGAATTAATTTTGTAACTCTTGATATCATTCCCGGGACATCGCGGTAAACAAGGAGCAAAGTGTTGAATTTACCGGTAAATTTTACGGTAAAATCGTTTATTTTTCTGATAACGACTTCACCTGCGCCGACACTGTCACCTGCAACAAACATGTTCAGATCGCCTTCAAAGATAAAATCAACAGCATTCGGGTGCCTGTTAAAGTCCTCTAAATACTCAAATTTATAAGCGATAAGCTTTGCTTCCGGCAGGTCAAAGACATTTCTGATTCTCTTATCATCAACAGAAAGCCCGAGAACCCCTGCAAGCAAACCTTTATCAGTCCCGTGTCCGAAACCTGTTTGAGCATAAGAATTGTAAAGTCTGAAAGTTACTTTATGCGGTTTGGCATCATACACATTACGCGCCAGAAGTCCGAGTCTGACAGCACCGGCCGTGTGGGAACTAGAAGGGCCGACCATTACCGGAGTAATTATATCTATAAAAGATGATTGCGCCATTTATATCTCCTACTGTTCTATGTTTAATTATACCATCAAAATTTTTCTATATTAATTTATGTAAAATTTTTGTAAAAAAATCACAATATTTCGGGAATTTATGTTTTTATATATATACCAGATGTGTAGTGTTGTTATTTTAGTGTGGAAAAGGAAATATATGTTTAGTCCTGAATTTATGAAGTTTTTAATTAATTATCAAAAACCGGAATATACCCCGATATCAGATAAAAAGGAAATAAAGTTTAACAAAAAAGGCGGCAAACTCGTAGAAGTTTTTGTGCTGAATAAGTAAAGGTTGTTTTTAAAACAAACATTGATGATAAAGTCGCCTTCTATATCTGAACGACATCTTTATTTTTCACGAAAAGACGTCCTTTAGTTAGTTGTTCCAAGGTATAAGAGCACACCTGTCACGTGCTCGCGTTAAACGGTAGCGCTTACAACAACGAAAACTCAACGTTTCCGTTGATTGTTGTTTGGCTCTCGCTTCGCTCGTGCCTCTGCTCAACACTATCGACATTGATGATAAAAAGTCGCCTTCTATATCTAAGTCGCATCTTTATTTTTCACAAAAAGACGCCTTCTGGTTAATCGTTCCAGTGTATAAGAGCACACCTGTGTGCAAAAAAAGAGCCCTTTTTTAAGGGGCCCTGGAATGCAAACTTTAAATCATTCCTCGTAAATAGTGTGAAGTGTAGTGTGCTTAAAATTTCGTTGATTCCTCAATTTCAAGCATTTCCTCGTGTTCATATATATAAAGTATTTTTTTGATATATAATTGCTATATTAATTCAACATTTTACCAATTCTTTACAAAAATTCATAATCATATCGGATACTGGAATTTTTATCCAATAAAGTGTATCATGGTAAGAGAAATACTTAATCTGAAAGGGAGAAAATATGAAGATATTAATATCAAATGATGACGGAATTGCGGCTAATGGTATAAGAGCTTTATCAGAAGCATTATCAGAAAAACACGATGTTTATATTATTGCTCCGGACAGAGAAAGAAGTGCTGCAGGCCACTCGTTAACCCTGCACACCCCGCTGCGCGTTGAAGAGTTAGATGAACCAGTATACGGCTCAAAACGGGCATGGGTCACAACCGGAACTCCGGGGGATTGCGTTAAGATTGGTATAAATGCGATTTTATCACCGGAAGAGCAGCCGGATCTTGTTATCTCCGGCATTAATCACGGGCCAAATCTAGGCTCTGATATTTTGTATTCAGGCACTGTAAGCTGCGCAATGGAAGGGGCAATGCTCGGAGTGCCAAGTATTGCTGTTTCGCTTGCAAGTATGCATTATGAACCTGAAAATTTCAGATTTTCAGCGCATTTTGTATGCGCGCTGCTTGAAAAATTAAAAGATTTTGAATTTCCTAAAAAATGCATATTGAATATTAACATTCCGCCGCTTGATGCCGAAGATGTCGCAGGTATTGCCATTGCGGAACTTGGAAATAAAATGTTTACAGACAACTACGAAAAACGCGTTGATCCGAGAGGAAAAGTGTATTACTGGATGGCCGGTGAACTGATTACCGAGCCGGAAGATGCAAGAACAGACCTTGCTGCAGTACGCAACAATAAAATTTCTATAACGCCGGTAACATTTGAAATGACAAGAATGGACACAATGCTTGATCTGGATAAAATTCTTTGCCGTGACAAAGGTTATTGCAGCTGGTTTTAACACGTTCCAATAATAAAATTCTTGTGCAGTCCTTTTTTTGAATGCTTATAGACCGATTTTATATTTTATGATACTATCATATCGGAGAATCGGAAATGTTTCAGGTAAAAACAAAACTTCTCAATGGTGCACAAATACTCATTAACACTCTTACAAACGCAGGAGTAAACACCATTTTCGGTTATCCGGGCAGCGTTGTTCTGAATGTGTATGAAGAACTTTCCAAACAGAATTTGCTCAGACACATTCTTGTCCGGCACGAACAGGCAGCAATACATGCTGCAGAAGGATATGCCAAAGTCTCAAACAAAGCAGGCGTTGTACTTGTTACCTCGGGTCCAGGAGCTACTAATATTGTTACAGGCTGCGCTGATGCTTATTTTGACGGAATTCCGCTTGTAATACTTACAGGTCAGGTCGACAAAAATTTACTAGGAAAAAATGCTTTTCAGGAAATTGATATTGTCCAAATGACAGAAAACTGTTCTAAAGCCGGATTTAGAGTTACAGATGCGGATATGCTTGAAAAAACAATTCTCAAAGCATTTGAGATCTCACAATCCGGCAAAAAAGGCCCTGTAATAGTAGATATTACGCAAAATGTATTTTCGGACATCTCCAATTTTTACGGAGAAAATATATCCGGATATCAGCCGGAAACTCAATACGATAAGGATTTTACATCAGCACAAAAACTTATCAATACCTCTCACAAACCCGCAATCATTACAGGGGCAGGAGTCTTACACTCCAATGCAGAAAAAGAATTATTTGAATTTGCTAAAACATTAAATGCCCCCGTTGTATCAACTATGTTAGGCATCGGCAGCTATCCGCTTAACGATGAAAATTATTTTGGTATGCTCGGGATTTACGGCAAAAATTCAGCAAATGAAGTACTGCGCAAGTCAGACCTGCTCTTAATTCTCGGAGCAAGATTTAATGACAGAATTACATCAGTATTCAGACCGGAAGAATTAAATAAAAAAATTCTGCAAGTTGACATCAATTCTGAAGAATTAGGCCGTAATGTTAATGTCACAGAAAAATACTGCTGTGATATTAAAGAATTTGTACAAAATATTACTGTATCACCGAAATCCGCGGACTGGCTAAATTCAATACAAAAAATAAAAGTTCAGGACAACATAATATCACGCAAATCCAATATGCTGCATTCCTGCGATGTTATAAAAGAGATTTATAAACACACAGAAATAGTTACAACAGAAGTTGGTCAGCATCAAATATTTGCCGTACAAAACCTTACACAGGGGATTAAATTCATTACCTCGGGCGGGTTTGGCACGATGGGGTTTGGTTTTCCTGCGGCAATCGGAGCAGCTGTTGCAAATCCTGAAAAGCATGTCGTGTGCATTGCTGGCGACGGGTCTTTTCAGATGAATATTCAGGAACTCGCAACAGTGAAAGAATACAATTTACCGGTTAAAATTATGGTATTAAATAACGGTTATCTCGGAATGGTCAGACAATTACAGGAAAGCAGGTTTGACGGAAATTATTATGAAACCCGAATATCTAATCCTGATTTTGTAAAACTTGCAGAAAGTTATGGTATTCAGGCGGCAAGAGTATCGTCACCAGATGAATTAAAAGCAGTTCTGGAAAAGGCCTTTGAAGATAATTCACCGTTCTTAATTGACTTTATCATAGAGCCTATGGAAGAAATATAGCTATACTCATAAGAATACAAAATTCCGTCATAAGATTACGTGCCTGAAATAAGGTAAAGTAAAATCCAAAGCTTCCTTCTTTCATATAAAATTCTTGATTTTCAAACGGCAAATTCCACCATTTAACAACCGGAATTCTGTTTTTTTCAAAGATTTTTGTTTCATTATAAGTTATAATTGCAAGCGGCACTGTTAAAAAAGTTATTAGTAAAAACAGATTTTTACTATAATAAGAGAGTATTGCAGAGGCGAGATAACCAAAAGTATAAAAAACAGCGAGCAATTTTATTGCTTTGTTTTTATCCCCTATACGGCAGCAGAGAGTTCTTTTGTGCGATGTCATATCACCGTCAAAATCAAGCATTGTATGCACATACAAAAATCCAAGTGTAAACATGACAACAGCAAAAGAGAGCAATAAAACCTCAAATGAAAATTGCTTAGTCATAACAAAATAAACACCCTCAAACATCAAGGGGCCGTATGCTATAAAAACAGCGGCTTCACTCAAACCAACAAGTGAACATTTCTGATAAAAAAGAGTTACAACAGCACCGATTAGCGCAAGCCAGATGACCGGCAACCCTGCTTTAAAAGTTAAGATAAGTCCGATAGTAGCAGCAAGAATACAATAAACAATAATCATCACAAGCATCTGACCTAATGTTACACGTCCTTCAAAAATATGGGCGCATTTGCATTTTTGCGCTGATTGTATGTACTTTTCATTGCTGCAGAGAATTTTATAATCGCAGTAATCATCAATTAAGTTTGTTGCAAGGTGAGCAAAAATTATGCCCAAAAGTGCCAGAATACCGTTGAATACGCAACCGCTATGCTTAATTCCCCAGACAAAGACAACAAGCCATGACATCACAGTCATAGGAAGTGCAAATGCACGGGAACAATCTAACCAGAATAATACACGCTTAAAAATATTGGTTATCATTTTAACATACAACCCATTTTTATTACATCTTCATAGTCAGCACCGGCCTCAAGAAGTTCTTCAGCACTCAAGCCAAAAAGAGTAATAAGACTAATCGCATTATTATCATTTTCCTTCAATAATTTTACGACTTCTTTGAGTGCATCTTCTCTGGAAAGTTTAAAGAAATCATCCAGATCACCGCGCCTGAAACCTCTTTTTTTTGCCTTACCCATGAGCAGTATCCCCCAGTGCAAGAAGAGCCGCACCTATCATGCCGGAATAGTTGCCGCTTGTTGCCTTGACGACTTTTGACGGAGTTGTGACGATTTCTTTATTGACAGCTTCCGTCAAATATTCAGTATCCACAAATTCAGCCATAGAGCCGGATAAAACCATTACATCCGGATCAAAAATATTAGCAAGCCCGATTAGTCCGGCAAGTATATCATTCTGCCAGCGGCTAAAGACAGCAGTCATTTTTTCATCTCCGCGCTTTACCCCGTCAATAACATCATAGGTTGTTACATCTTTATTGTTTAGCATTTCTTCTGCCGTATGCTTTAAACCAGTTCCTGATGCGTAACTTTCAAAACAGTCATAAGCCCCGCAGGTACATTTTCTGTGCCTGTCTGTTCGCATTTTAAAATGCATTTCACCTGCAGCCCCGTTTTTACCTTTGTATAATTTGTTGTCTAAAATTATACCGCCGCCCACTCCCGTTCCAAGAGTAAGCATAATAGAATACGGCATATCTTTAGAAGCACCGATTATGTGCTCCGCCCAGGCCGCACAATTTGCATCGTTTTCCACAAAAACTTTTTTACTGCTCAAGGATTTAAAATCCATTGAGGGATACTCTTTTGCGATATTTCCGGTAGAACCGACAATACCATCATTTGTGTTATTTACAGCCCCGCAGGTTGAAAACGCTATTACATCAACTTCACTTTCGTATTTTGTAATAATTTTTTTAAAAAGAGTTTTTATTTCGTCAAAAGTTTTCGGGGTCGGATTTTTTTCTACATCTGCAACAATTTCACCATTTTCATTTACAATAGTATTGTAGACTTTTGTACCGCCGACATCAATGGCTAAAGCTTTACGCATAATACTCCTTACTTCTTCCTCTGTACAAATCTCTTTGTAATCAATTGCGGACGCGTTATAGCAGATCCGATAACAACGCAGTGCGCACCGAGTTCAAAAGCCCTGTCAACCTCATCAGGTTCCCAGATCCGGCCTTCCAATACAACTGGAATATCAACTTCTTTGACCAGATTTTCCAATAATTCAAAATCAGGGCCGCTGCCGCGATTTTGAGAAAACTGTGTATATCCGGAAAGCGTTGTAGAAAGCATATTAGCCCCGAGTTTTGCGCAATTTACACCCTCTTCTACAGTTGAAATATCAGCCATGGAAACGCGTTTGTTTATTTTTATATATTTAATTGTTTCGGATAAAGTGCTTCCGTCAGGACGCGGGCGTGAAGTACCGTCAAACGCAATTACATCAGCCCCGACACTTATAAGACTTAATACATCATTGACAGTCGGTGTAATATAAACAATTTCCTGCCAGTTAGCCGGTATAATATCAGGTTTTGTTATACCGATAACCGGAATATCAAAGAGTGTTTTTGCATTTTTAACATCACGCGTGCCGGCAACACGTAAGCCGCCTGCACCGCCTTTTACTACGGATTTCATCATTGCAGCCATGCATTTTTCTAAGTAAAGCGGTTCGCTCGGCATTGCCTGCACTGATACAACAACTTTGTTTTTTAATCGATTAATTATATTATCCATATTTAGATTATAACGTAAAAAAATATTTTTGCTGTATAATGTTTACAAGAGTTAAAATAAAAAAAGCAAGGGATTAGTAATGAAAAAAACTTTGATAAAATATCCGTTTTTAACAAGAGATGTTGAAGTGTATGAACGCGATAACGGTCATAAGATTGTATTAGCCCATAAAGAAGGTAAACTTGTAAATGTCAGCACCTGGGTTAAAACGGGTTCCATAAATGAAGATGATAAAAATAACGGTATTTCGCATTTTTTAGAGCACCTGATGTTCAAAGGCACACATAACCATAAAGCCGGTGAATTTGATAAAATTTTGGAAGCCAAAGGGGCAATTGTTAATGCTGCCACGTGGAAGGATTACACTTTTTATTATGTAACCTTGCCTAAAGGTCAGGAGGACAAGGATCTTTATCTTGCAATAGATTTGCATTCAGATATGATGCTTGATCCTGTGTTGCCGGAAGAAGAAATAGGGGCGCCATTTGACTTGAATGACCATACTGTAACTGATAAGCGCGAACGTCACGTCGTAATTGAAGAGATAAGAATGCGCAAAGATCAAAACTGGACAAAAGTTTATAATACTTGTAATTTCAATATGTATAAAAAACATCCTTATAAACGCGATGTTATAGGTACTCCGGAAATAATTTCACAGGTTACGCAGCCTGAAATTATGAATTACTACAAAACTTTTTATTCACCTGAAAACATGACAACAATTATTGTTGGTGATTTTGACCATGAAAAAGTATTAAAGGCTGTTGAAGAAGGATTTGACTTTAAGGGGCGAGTGAATGCGCCTAAAAAAATCAACGAAATTGATACGCCGACAGATAAAACCATTGTCATTGAAAATACAACAAAATCTAATACCGCATATATGATGATTGGATATCTGGGGCCGCGTGCAAATGCATTGAAAGAAAATATTGAACTTGATTTAATCAGTATAATACTGGGGGACGGTACAAGTTCAAGACTCTATCAGAATTTGATAGAAAAGCAGCCTGAACCTATTTTCAATATGATTAACAGCGAACATTACCAGTTCCGTGACGGCAACAATTTCTTTGTTCAGGCTAATTTTAAACCTGAGAAAAAAGATTTGGCACTGGAACTTGTAAAGGAAGAAATCAACGGTCTTTTGACAAGAAAAATCAGCGAAGATGAATTGCAGAAGGCGAAAAAGAAAATAAAATCGCGTTTTGCACAGGAAGCGGAAACCGTTTCTGAGATCGGTGAAACAATCGGATATTATATGACTGTTTGCGAGGACTTGAAACTTATTGAGGATTATTTGAAGGATGTCAACGATATTACAGTTGAGGATCTGGAAAACACAATCAAAAAATACCTCAATCTGAACAATGCCGTAATCTCAATCCTCATGCCGGAGAATTAATCAAAATCGAAAAAATCTTTTACCGGCATTTCTAGCACATCCGCAAGCTGGAATAATTTTCTGAGACTGATAAATTCCTTTCCTGTTTCAATGCAGGCAATATGTTCACGCGAAAAATCAAGAATTTCCGCAAGCTGATTTTGCGAAAGCTTTTTCTGCTTGCGAAATTTTTTTATATTTGCTCCTAAAAGATTAAGTCTTGACATATTTTTATTTTGCCTCAATAATAATAGTAAATATGTAAGGTGATACATTACAAATGGAGGTATAAATGAAACATTTTGCATTTACGTTAGCGGAGGTATTAATAACCCTTTCCATTATTGGCATTGTTGCCATACTAACAATACCTACAATGATAGAGAAATATCATCAAAAATCCTGGGACACAGCATCATCAGTTTTTGTAAAAAAGCTGGAAGAAGCAACAAAACAAATGAATGTAGAAGGCACTCTGGCTGGATATTATGATACAGAAGATTTTGTAAATCAACTTAAAAAATATATAAAAATAAACAAAATTTGTGCAAATAATAGGATAAATGAATGTATATCTAAAAATATTTACTGGGGTTCTAAGAAAGAGCCAATAGATTTATCCGCAATTAAGACATCATATTATTTAGGGCAAGAGACTTGGGGAACAGAAACAGTAGGGCTCCAATTTTCAAATGGTGTTACGGCTTTAATGGCTTATAATCCAACTTGTGAACAAGACCCTTATAATAATCAAATTACAGGAATAAATTGTATAGCAATACTTTATGATATATCTGGTTTTAAAGCCCCTAATACCGATGGAAAAGATTTACACGCAATAAATGTAAATAGACTTGGTAAAGGCGCATGTTCCTTTGAGTTGAATGGTGTGTGTTATGGTGCACCTTTTATTCCCCAGAACCCGATGTCTTATGAAGAATGTATGGCTCAAAAAGATAAATTAGGCATAAATGCTTGCTGTAAGTATGATTTTTGTTTACCTGATTATTGGGCCGCCGCGGTAAAACAGTGTGGTGGCATCTCAAATTTAGCATCAAGGTCAGATCTTGCAAGCTTAATGAATTACGTATATAATACTGATAAAATTAAGGCAGATTCTTCAGGTTATCTTTACCACGAAATTTATTTAAACTTAGACGAAACTAAATATGAAGAAGTATTTAAAAAAAAGTTTGAAAGTAATAAAGATTATTATTGGACATCAAATGAAGTTTCTTATCTACATACTTGGATGTATCATCCTTATAGAGGTGATATTCTGGTTGACACGTTTCCTAAAAATAAATCGACATACTATGCAATATGTAAATACTAGAAGTCGAACTTTACCTCAGTTCTGCCTGTACTTTTTTAGGGTCAATTGAGAGGGTAGTATAATTTTTCAGGGCGAGGTTGAGATATTCTTTGTATTCATCTTCTTCACCCTGCAGTTTTTCCAGTTGTGCATATATGTAATAAAAATCTCCGGTATTTGCCCCCTGCTCCTCTGCTTTTTCAAGAATTTTATCAGCTTCCTCCACGCGGCCCAGTTTGGCAAGAATTTTGGCATATATTATATATGCGTCATAATCCTTAGGGTTTAATTCAATTGTTTTTTGGAGCTTTTCAATTGCACCATCAAGCTGTCCGCGTTCGTAATCAATAGACGCGAGATTAAAATATGCCCAGCTGTAATCCGGTGACAACTCCAGCACTTTTTTGAATTTTGCTTCTGCACCTTCTAAATCTCCGGCGTCTTTCAGAATATTCCCGATATAAAAATGTGCATATATATCTTCATCATTTAATTCAGTTGTGCGTTCAAAATAGTATTTTGCCCCCTCGTATTTACCTTCTTTAAAATAACAAAGCCCTATGCTAAAATACGCATTTGAATCGTCTTTGTCATGTTCTAATACAGTTTCAAAACAGTCGACCGCCTCTTCGTACATTTTTTTGTCGCTGTAAACAAGTCCGAGATTATAATAAGCATCCGCCTCATCAGGCGACAACTCAATAGCCTTTTTGTAAGCTTCTATTGCTTTATCAAAATCTTTTAGTTTTTCATATACAATCCCGAGATTGTAATAAATCCCGCTGTCGTTTTCCATAAATTTTGCGAGATACAGAAAATGCTGTAACGCCTCTTTTGAAAACCCGGCATCAAGAAGTAAAACTGCTAGCTGACGCCGAACCTGCAAGTTGTTATGATCTTCCTTTAATAAATTTTGTAATTCTTCTATTTTATCAATCTTTGACATACCATAATAATAACAATATTTTTAAACATTTGCAACATATTGCAAAATATTCATTTTTTGGAGTAAAATATATATGTTCAAAACAAATTACAGGAGAGAAGTTATGAGATTAAGAGTTTTAACAATTTTACTGGCTATGTTTATGTTGGCACAAACCGTTTTAGCAGCGCCTTTTAGTGCTAATGCAAAGACAAAACGAATTCCGGCCGGCACTAAATTTGAACTTAAACTCTTAACTCCAATATCTTCAACTCCGGAATTTCAAGGCAAAGAATTTCAAGCCGTACTTATGACAGATCAAACCTCTGATACTGATGTAATACTTCCTATGGGCTCACTTGTCAGAGGAAGTGTTAGTAAAGTAATTCCATCTGAAAGATTTTCAAAAGGTTCTGTTTTATACCTGAATTTTGACCACGTAGTAACCCCTAACGGCCGGCAAATACCTATCAGTATGTCAGTTGTCGGACGCACCGATATAACTTATGACGGCGGTTTAACTGCATGCAAAGGCTACCGCGAAGCCTTAGCCCAGAACTGGGAAACAACAAAAGATATTGCCAAAACCGCTACAAACTGGGGCGATGAAACTTTCGAAGATTTTGCCGGCGGCTATTTCAGAATTTTAACAGTTCCGCTTTCTGCAATTGGCGGCGGTATTGGGGCCGGAGCATATTATGTTTACGACGGCATTGCTGATATGATTAGAAAAGGTAAAGATATTTATTTGAACAGAGGAGAAACAATCAGAGTAATCCTTGTTGACCCTATTGATGTACCGATAATATAAATAGTAAGGAAGATATAATTATGAAAATGTCAAAATTATTTGTACAAACACTACGAGAATTTCCGTCAGATGCGGAAGTAATTTCTCATAAAATGCTTGCGCGCGCAGGTTATATAAGAAAACTGACAAGCGGTGTTTATAACTTTTTACCGTTGATGTGGCGTGTTTTGAAAAAAGTTGAAAATATCATAAGAGAAGAAATGGATGCGGCAGGCGCACAGGAATTATTAATGCCGTTTGTGCAGCCAAAAGAACTCTGGGAAGAATCAGGCCGCTGGGAAGCTTACGGTAAAGAATTGATGAGATTAAAAGACAGGCATGACCGTGTTATGTGTCTTGGTCCTACTCACGAAGAAGTCATTACCGCAATTGCACGTGACGGTCTTAAATCATACAAACAAATGCCTGTAAATCTTTATCAAATTCAGTCCAAATTCCGTGATGAAGTAAGACCGCGCTACGGGCTTTTGCGCGGTCGTGAATTTATTATGAAAGACGCATACAGTTTCGACCTTGATGAAGCTGGACTTGACAGAGAATATGAAAATATGGCGCGCGCTTACAAAAGAATTTTTGACCGCTGCGGGTTGGATACCAAAATGGTTCAATCTGATTCAGGAGCAATTGGCGGCAGTGTAAGCCACGAATTTATGGTTATCACAGATACTGATGCAGGTGAAAATGATGTTTTCTACTGCGAAAATTGTGATTATTCCGCAAATTCCAACCACGCTGTATCTAATCTGCCGGATGCTGTTGTTGACGGCAAAGAATATTTCGAGCAAACCAAAATTCTGGATACACCGAATACACATTCAATTGAAGAATTATCAGAATTTTTGAAAATCCCTTCAACATTAATCTTAAAATCTATTGTATACATTATTGATAAAAAACCTGTTATAGCACTGATAAGAGCTGATAAGGCCGTTGAAGAAACCAAATTGATGAATGCAGCAGGCGGTATTGATATCAGAATTGCGTCATCTGCTGAAATAGCTGAATTAATGGCTAATCACGGGTTTGATGCAGTACCGGGATTTATCGGCCCTAAAGGAATGACTGATATTCAAATTATTGCAGATGAAACAGTCAAAGATATGAAAAACTTTGTTGTCGGAATTAACGAAACCGATAAACACATGGTTGGAGCAAACCTTGAAGATCTTTGTATTAAAGACCTTCAATATGCTGATATCCGTCTTGTTGAACGCGGTGATTTTTGTCCTCAGTGCGGCAAGCCGCTTTGTGTAACCCGCGGAATTGAAGTCGGTAATATCTTCAAACTGGGCACTAAATATTCTAAGCCGATGAACGCTGTTTATACTGATGTTGACGGAAAAACAAAACCTTACGTAATGGGCTGTTATGGTATTGGTGTTACAAGAACTGCTGCCGCTGCTGTTGAGGCTCACTATGACGAACACGGTATCAAATGGCCTATCGCAATAGCGCCTTATCATGTGACAATTGTACCTGTTAATATCCTTGATGAATTACAGATGAAAGTTGCAAATGAATTGTATGAAAAACTTCAAAAAGCAGGTGTTGAAGTCGTTCTTGATGACCGTGACGAACGCGCGGGTGTTAAATTTAAAGACGCTGATTTAATAGGGTTCCCGTACAGAATTACTGTTGGCAAAACAATTAATGAAGGGCTTGTGGAATTTAAAACACGCGAAACAGGTGAAGTTGATAAAATCACTCCGGAAGAAGCCGCACAAAAAATCATTGATATTGTTAAAAACATAAAGTAAACAGTTATGAAACTATGTGTTTTTCAAGGTACTTTTAACCCTATACATAATGCACATCTTGATATGGCGGAATTTGTCCTGCAAAATTACGGGTTTGAAAAAATCATTTTTATCCCTGCAGCGGCTCCGCCGCACAAGGACTATGATGCAAATTTTGCCATACACAGGCTTAATATGGTTAAATTAGCCGTTGAAAACAACCCGCACTTTGAGGTGTCTGATATAGAATTTCATTTGCAGGGAAAATCTTATTCTTATCTTACAGCTTTGGAATTATACAAAAAGTATAATATTGAGGGTAAAATTAATTTTATCATAGGTACTGACGCTTTTGAAAAAATTGAAAGCTGGTATCATAGTGAAGATTTCAAAAAAATAGTTGATTTTATTGTCTTTGTGCGTGAAAATAATTTTACCCCCGAAAGATTTCAGTATCTTAAAGACAAGGGGTATAATTTCCAATTTACCCGTATGCCATTTGAAGATATTTCATCAACAGAATTGAGAGAAAAAATCCGCAAAGGGCTCCCTATAAATAAATTAGTACCTAAAATAGTAGAGGATTATATAAGAAAAAATGACTTATACAAAACTGAATGAAGAACAAATTAAACAATGGCTTAAAGAAAATTTATCAGAAGAAAGATACTATCATACACTCGGCACAGCGGAATGCGCTAAAGAATTGGCTCAAAAATTCGGATTTGACACTGAAAAAGCGTATATAGCAGGATTACTGCACGATTGTGCAAAATGTTTTACCAACGAAAAATTACTTGAAATAATAAAACAGAATCTTAAAGTTGAAGAATGTGAACTGTTAAATTACAAAACCCTGCACGCACCTGTTAGCGCCTATATTGCAAAAAAAGAATTCGGAGTAACAGATGCTGAAATTTTATCAGCTATCCGCTGGCATACTTTAGGGCGGCTTGATATGACGGATTTTGAAAAAATAATTTTTCTTGCGGACAAAATCGAGCCTAACACACGCGAAAAATCTTACTGTCAAAAACTACGTTCATATCTTGACGAAGAAAACGGGTTAAATCGTGCAATGCTTGAATGTTACAAATCAACAATTAAAAGTCTTGTAGAAAGAAACCTCAAAATATGCCCTGTTACAATAAATATTTATAATAATCTTCAAGACATTGTAAATCTGTAACAAAGATTACTTTTAAAAAATAAATATTTATGCTATTATAGAACTCAAAAGAGAGGGTTTAATTGATGAAAATACTGGAGATTAAGAATAATCTTGTAAAAATATCTTATGATATTGATGACAATCTGGCACTTGCGGGATTTGTAATTATAGAAGATACAAATTGTCCTTATGTCGCTCAAATAGTGAGTTTGAAGGCTGACAGCGCAATTAATACAGCTATAGTAAAGTTATTATTCACATTTGACACAGAAGGCGTTCTAAAAAACTACAACGGAACTGTACCTTCTATCAAAGCTGCAATATCAAAACTTCCGGCTAATGAGCTTCTTGATGTATTGCCGGTTGAAACACCAATTAAATTAGGTTCTCTGGCACAGCAAAATCTCCCTCTTTTTGTTGACAAATCAGTTTTTGAACATAATCTCGTTGTTTGCTGTAATAAACAGGAAAACACCAATTATTTTATACAAAATATGCTGCCTCAATTAAATTCTCTCAATCAAAAAACAGTTATTATTGATGTAGACGGCGAGTTTGAATATGAGGGAAAATTTGAATTCGGATATGATTTTAAACTTCCTCTTAATTACAATACACTAAACTATATTTTTGATCACGATCTTGAAGATGTCGATGCAAAAAGTAAAGCTGTAATTCAGGATATATTTTATGAAGTTCAGGAATATTCAAAAACACTTCCGCACCAGTTTATTCCGTTCAATACTTTTCTGGAAGTTGTGGATGCGCAATATAAAGAAACTCAGATTCCGGAACTCGTTTTGCTGAAAAACAAATTGCTTAAATACAAAGATGACAATGTATTTGCACTTAATTCAGTAGAATTAACAGATCTGGAACAAGAACTAAAGCATAACAATATTACAGTATTGAATATTTCAAAATCAGACGGCGATTTACAAAGACAGGTTATTTATTATCTGTATGAAGTTATGTCAACGATTAACGCCCCTGTTTATTGCATGGTTAAACTGAATAACTACAATGCAAGTAAAAAATTGATTAAACGTCTTTTAGCAGGCGGCAATATTCAAACAACATTTATTTGCGGTCACGAATTCAAATATCTTCAAGAATTGAAACAGATGGCTGATAATTTAATACTCTTTGCGCCGCTAACTATCCAGCATGATTTTGCAGCATACAACACATATCTTTCAAAACTTAATCCGGAAGAATTTGTTGTATACGGTGACGTTACTCAGGAAATTCCGTTCATTGTTGAATTGCAAGAATTTTCTCAGGAAGATTTACAGCCGCGAATATACTACGAAGAACCACAAAAAACTCAGACTATTCAGCCGGAGTACGAACAACCTGCCGCTATACAGGAAGAAATTCAGGAAACGCCTGTAAATGCGCCTGAACCTCAAGATGATATAATGCCGGCTGTTGATGAAAATGAAGCAATTGAAGAAACACAAGTATTACATGAGGAACCAACGGAAAATACTGAACAGGATTTTACTATTGAAGAGACTTCAATTATTGAAAACTCACCAATATTGGAAACACCTCCGGTTGAGGAAACTGTAGAAGAGGAAATTCAGGAAGAAGAAAATACAACAGAGGCACTACAGCAAGAAGAAAGTTCTGCCCCGCAAGAAGAACCATCTACTGCTGATGTTGAAGATGATATAGTTATTACGCCGCTTGAAACACATACAGAAACGCCAATGGCACAGCCTGAACCTGAGGAAATACAGCCGGAAGCACACGAAGAAGTTGAAAGCATTCAGCCGGAACCTGAAATGCAAGCGTCTGCTATTAACGAAGAACAAATCATTCAGGATGTAGACTCTTTACTGTATAACAAAAAAGATGCAGATGAAGATATTCCGCCGCTTGTAGATGATGAAGAAATAACCGAAGATGATTTAAATGTAATTGATAATCTGAACAACGCTGTTACGGCTCAAGAAGATGAAGAGACCGAACTTAACACAGAACCTGTCATAGTAGAGGATAATGAAGAAGGAAACAGCGCACAGCAAGAAGATATTACTCAAGATACAGAGGCATCTGTTCAGGAAGAAGAACCTGAAATACAGGAAGAAATTATTGATGAAAATCCTGTTGTTCCGGTATATCCGGCAAATGATATTCCGGAAGTTTCATCAGAAATTTTTGAGGCCGGGGATCAGGTTACACACCCTAAATACGGAACAGGCGTTGTAGAAAAAATGATTAAGTACGGTAATAAAGTGCTTTGCTCAATCAATTTTGAAAACATAGGCCGCCGTTTGCTGGATCCTGCTATTTCAGAAATAACAAAAGTCTAACTCTATATAATTTTATTATGAAGAAGGTGCCTGTAGAAAATTCTACAGGCGCCTTTATTTTTATCAATTTTAAAAACTTATCTTAAACCGGTAAGACTCGGGTAATGTTCATTATAAAAATCGCCGAAAGTATCATTTAGTATAGCGTCTCTGCATTTTTGAGAAAAATCAATCAGGAATTTAATGTTATGAATAGAAAGCAGAGTGGAGGCAGTACTTTCACCACATTTCCACAGATGTCTTATATAAGCTCTAGAATGATTCCGGCATGCATAACAGTCACATGTATCAACAAGCGGTCTGTTGTCATAAGAGAATTCCTTATTTTTTATATTGCGTTTGCCGTTCCATGTGAAAAATGCGCCGTGTCTTGCGTTTCTGGTCGGCAAAACACAATCAA
The DNA here is from genome assembly GCA_944326465.1 of Candidatus Gastranaerophilales bacterium. Taxonomy (GTDB): domain Bacteria; phylum Cyanobacteriota; class Vampirovibrionia; order Gastranaerophilales; family Gastranaerophilaceae; genus CALUVH01. The sequence goes on from CALVEB010000001.1 coordinate 113,064, forward strand.
ACATATCAACACCCGATCTAATTCCGTCCAGTAAATCTTCAGGAGTGCCAACCCCCATAAGGTATCTCGGTTTGTTGTACGGCAGAAGCGGGGCTGTCAAATCAACAAAATGACGTTTTATTTCGTCAGGCTCACCAACACTTACTCCGCCGATTGCGTAACCAACAGCATCAAATGTTGAAATTACAGATGCGCTTTCGCGTCTTAAATCATCAAAAAAAGCACCCTGAACAATTGGAAACAAAGCCTGTTCCGGATTATTTTTAGCCTTAAAACACCTTTCAAGCCAGCGGTGAGTGCGTTCCATCGCATTTTTAGCGACATCGTAATCACAAGGATATGGAGCACATTCATCAAATGCCATTATAATATCAGCCCCTATATCCTGCTGTATTTCCATTGATACTTCCGGACTTATAAAATGTTTTTTGCCGTCCTTGGGATCGGTAAATTCAACACCCTCCTCGGTAATTTTACGCAAATTAGAAAGTGAAAATACCTGAAATCCGCCTGAATCAGTAAGTACAGGTTTATCCCAGTTCATCCAGCCGTGAATACCGCCAAATTGCCTTATTAATTTTGAGCCAGCACGCAAATACAGATGATAAGAATTAGCAAGAATGATTTGTGCACCGGTTGATTTTACCTGATCATTCGTCAGAGTTTTTACTGCCGAATTAGTTCCGACCGGCATGAAAATAGGTGTTTTTATAATTCCGTGAGGAGTTTTTAAAATACCTGCCCTTGCACCTGTCTGTTTACAGGTGTGCACTACTTCATAACTAAAATTATCTAACGCATTGTCTCTCATAATTATTCATCTAATTTTTCTATAACAATTTCGGCCATATTTTCATATTCGTCGCAGAGTTCATCCGGTGAAAAATAAATTGCTATTTCACGTTCAGCACTTTCCGGAGAATCAGAACCGTGGATAACATTATACTCTTTTACCAGTGCAAAGTCAGCCCTGATAGTGCCGACCTGAGCGTCCAGCGGATTTGTTACACCCATTAACTGACGTGCGCCTTCTATTACATTATAACCTTTCCACACCATAGCTACAATAGGACCGCTCTGGATATATTCAATTAATCTTTCATAAAAAGGTTTACCTTTATGTTCTTCATAATGCTTAGCAGCCTGTTCGCGTGTAACATCAAGCATTTTCATCGCAATAAGTTTATATCCTTTTCTTTCAAATCTGCTGATGATTTCACCAACCAGCCCTCTTCTTACTCCATCCGGTTTTACGGCGATAAATGTTTTTTGTTCAATATGCATGATAATATCCTCCATATTCTTCTACGTTAGCATAAACCGGCGAAAAAAGCCAGTATTTAATCCTGCTGCAAAAATTCTAACTTCAATCTATTGAAATATCTGGAAAGCATTAGTAGCATAAATATGCACAATGCAATTGCCGCGCATAAAAGCCCGTACCAGAACCCGAGAAGTTTCATTTTCTGTCCGAATGCAAGCCAGTAACCAAGCGGTATTGAAATCATCCAGTACCCGAGAAAGTTTGCAATAAGCACTATTTTTGTTTTCTTTATCCCTTTATATATACCTGCAAGTGCAACCTGCAACCCGTCAAATATCTGGAATATGGCCACAATATACAAAACAGGCACGCATATTGTCACAAGAACCGGATCTTTCGTGAACAGACCGACAAGAAATTCAGGGAATGAACAAAATACTATTCCGCTGCAAATCATAAATCCGACAGATATTAAAATACCTATAACAGAATATCTTTTTAAATCAAGAAATTCTTTAGCGCCGTTTGCAAATCCTACCTTAACAGCAATAGCATTTGACACGGCAAGCGGTACCATAAATGATACTGTGGTAAGTGTGCAAACAAGATTCTGCGCTGCCGCATAAACACCGGACGCTCTGCCCATAAAGATAGCAATACTGTTAAATGCAACAAATTCTACAAGCACGGCCATTGATATAGGAAAGCCGATTTTTAACAAACTATGATAGTAACTTTTGTCATGATAATCCCTGAAAGACATCATGTTCAAGCAGTAAATTAAAAGTGCAAATCCCATTACGTAACGAACAACAAAACTTGCGATTGCCAGCCCTACCACGCCCAGTGAAGGTATAGGACCCCAGCCAAAAACAAGTATTATGTTCAAAGCTATATTTAAAAATACGCAAAATACCGTTACTAAGTTCGGGAATAAAACAATTTCAAAAGCTTGCAAAAATTCTTTAAGACATGCATGTAAATAGGCGCCAAAAGTACTTAATGCCGTAATTATCATATATTCCTTTATATGCGGCACGAGTTTGTCCTCAAACCCCAGATAATCTATTGCAGGCACAAATAAAAATACTGCAATTGCCGTGATAACAGCAAGTATCATAGAAAATCTTATCGTCGGGAAAAAATATTTTTTTGCAGATTTATTTTCACCTCTGATGTTTGACAAAAGCGGCGAAACACTCGCTATCAAGCCTATTCCGAATGTCAGAATACAATTTGTAATAGCTGTTGCAATGCTAATTGCTGCCAGAGTATCGGTAGAATGCCGGCCTGCAATCAGTACATCACCTGCACCTATTAAAATAAATCCGAGATTTCCCATTATAATAGGCAGGGCAATGTTTAACAACTCTTTTATATAATGTCTGGTACTGTTTCTATCCATAATGACTTTATAATAACACAAACAGAAAAATTTTAACTGTTTCTCATAAAAATAAATCTCATCTTTTAAAGAGGCGCCTTGCTATAAGCAAGGCGCCTTTAAAACAAAATTCAAACTTAATTACTTATCTTCTATCAGCATTTTTTCAAGCTTGTCTAGCCGTGCTTCCAGTTCAGCATTTTTCTTTTCAAGCGCTTTGATTTTCAAATCTTTTTCACTATCTTTAGCCGCAAGCTCTTTTATAGCATTAATCATAGCAAAAAACATATCATCCTTACGGATTCTAAGATAGCCGTCCTGCCCTTTGGTCACTGCAGCTGGGAAAATCTTTTTCAAATCCTGCGCCATAACACCGACACGCGGAGTCTTTTTATCATCATTTTTGAATGTGTAATTATAAGTTTTTATCTTATTAATTTTGTCTAACCCGTCAGTATTTTCACCCGTGATATTTTTTAGACGTTTATCAGAAGTTTCAATCAAAGTTCTTAATTCTGTAACACCGTAAACCATGACATTTGAAACTGTATTACCAATATAAACATCATTAACCGCACCGTCTACAGGAGTATTAGGGCCGGAAAAAGCACCGATACAGGTTGTATAGTTTGCATTAACACCGTCACAGGCATTATACCCCAGTGCAGTACTGTAATTGCCGGCAGTACTGTCTGAAAGTGCCAGAGTGCCGACGGCGGTATTAAACTGGCCGGTTGCATTATTTAACATAGCCTGATAACCTATTGCCGTATTATTAACGCCTTCCGTATTGAGTTTTAAAGCTTCTACGCCGAGTGCTGAATTACCAGAACCGCTTGCAACAGCTTCTCTGCTACCGCCTAAAATTACACTGTCGTTATTCAAATTAAGCTGCCCGAGAATATTCGTCCCTTGCTTAAATAACATGTGCGCTTGAGTTGCACCGCTTGTATTAACAGTTAATCTGTTTGCAAGATCGGTTGCCGGTCTTGTTTTTTGTCCTATCATAATGGTTTGATTAGGCCCCATACCGAAATACGCGTTTGCAGTATCCGGAGATGCATAAGTCCACGGAGATGTCTTATTTACTTTTGTCCTTGTTGTCATCATAGGAGCAAATGCCGCAAGAATTACGGTCAAAACAAATAATACAACCATAACTTCCGCAAGAGTAAAGGCATTTTTTTTAGTGATTAAGTGCTTTTTTATTTTTTCCATACTATCTTTTATCTCCATTAAGATTTTAAACTTATATATACATTGTAACATACCTTTTTCAAGTTTTCAATATTATTACAAAAATATGTATTTTTGTTGTATATTAAGTGTATGAATTTAGATAACGCGATAGATACGTTACTTTCCCCTATAGCCGATAGAATTTCAGGGATAATATTTTCTTCGATAACCATAAAAGGTGTTGAAGTGCAGTTTCTTGTTGCATTATTGATGATAGCGGCTTTTTATTTTACCTTCAGAACAAAATTTATCGGGATATGGGGATTTAAACATGCGCTTAATCTTATAACGAAAAATTACGAACATAAGGATGTTATAAAAAGGAAAAAGAAAGGTGAAGTTTCATCGTTTCAGGCACTAACAGCGACAATATCAGCGTCAGCCGGTATCGGTAACGTTGCAGGCTCAGCGGCTGCCGTATCTATAGGCGGTCCGGGAGTAATATTCTGGATGATACTTGCGGGATTTTTCTCTATGGCATTGAAGTTTGCAGAAGTACTTCTCGGGATAAAATTCAGGAAAGTCAATGCAGACGGCACAATTGCAGGCGGACCTATGTATTATATTCTGGGAGGATTAAGAGGTAAATATATAGCACCTTTTGCTCCATATCTTGCTAAAATTTATGCTATATGCTGTGTTTTTGCAATGATAGGCGGCTGGAATTTATTCCAGATAAATGCCATGACCGCGCAGATTACAGAAGTTACAGGCGGCAACAACAGTTTCTTTGCACATCAAAGCTGGCTTCTGGGACTTATAGTTGCAGTAATTACATATTTTACAATTATCGGCGGAATTAAAGCTATCGGAAAATTCACATCGAAAGTTACACCTGTTATGTGCACATTGTACGTTGCAACCGCTTTTATTGTCTGCCTTATGAATATCGGGCATGTACCGGAAACTATAGTCCTTATTGTAAAAGAAGCATTTAAACCGCAGGCTCTGCAGGGTGGAGCTTTTGCCTGCATGCTCTGGGGCTTCAGGCGCGCAATGTTCGCAAACGAATCAGGATTAGGCACGGCGCCTATTGCGTTTTCAGCAGTCAAAACAAGCAAGCCGGTCGCGCAGGCATTCATTGCCATGCTCCAGCCTTTTGTAGATACAGTAATTGTAGGATCTGCAACAGCTTTTGTTATAATTGTTTCCGGCGCTTATTTGTCTACACAGGGACAGCTTGCGGGTATTGAATTAACCTCTAAAGCATTTGGTACAGTATGCCCGTATTTCCCGTTATTATTGACTTTTATGGCAAGCTGTTTCGTAATTTCGACAATGCTCTGCGGCTCTTACTACGGAATTAAAAGCTGGAATTTTCTTTTTGGCGAAAATAAATTGACAACACGCACTTTTCAGGTTATATATTGTATATTCATAATTATCGGCTCTGCCATGAATTTTAAGAGTATAATTAATCTATCTGATGCATTTACTTTATTTCTGGCTGTGCCAAACTTAATAGCAGTGTTCATGTTATCAAACGTAATCATGAAAGAACTGAAAAGATATTGTAAGCGATATAACATCGGACTATACAAGAACAAAGAAGAGGAGAAAGAAACAGATGAAGAAAGAATGTCTGGAGATAGTTAGAGAAAAATGCGAGAATTGCAAAGCATGTGCTCTTGCTGCGTCACGTACTAAAATGGTATTTGCAGACGGAAATCCTGAAACAGCAAGAATTGTATTAATCGGAGAAGCACCGGGAGAAATAGAAGATGAATGCGGAAAACCGTTTGTAGGCCGCGCAGGTCAGCTTCTTGATGAATTTCTGGCTGATGCCGGTATTTCGAGAGAAAACGATTTATACATCATAAATACCGTAAAGTGCCGTCCGCCGGAAAACAGAGTTCCGGAAGAAACAGAACAGGCAGCATGCCGCAAATTCTTAGATGCACAAATTGATATTATTAAACCTGATGCAATTATACTTTGCGGAGCGACTGCATTAAAAACATTTGTTGAAACAGACAGAAAACGTACAATCTCAAAACTTCGCGGTCAGTGGCTTACAATTACAGTAGACGGCGTTGAATATCCTGCTATGACAATTTTCCATCCGTCATATCTTTTAAGAAATCGCTCAATGGAAGAAGGATCTCCGAGAAGATTAATGCAGCAGGATTTAAGAGAAATTAAAAACAAATTCTTAGCTGAAAAAAACAATATTTTTGCGGCACAACCGGAACTGGCAGCAGTTTAGGTTCACGATAAGTAAAAAAAAATTAAAACAAACAGGCGGGTTTATTCAATCCGCCTGTTGTTTATTTATTACTTTTGCTACTTATTCTAAAGGCATTACTTGATCCATATAATCAAAGTATGTGCTTTCTGTATTTGGTGTAGAACCGAGATTTTCAATATTCATCTTGCCTGTACGATTAGTAATATTGATTTGCCCGCCGCCCGCATAAGTATCTTTTACTCTTGCAAGCCCTGTGAATTCAGCATTTATATTACCATTTTTTGAGATAATAGATTTTACATCTGCCTTATCATATTTATCATCCTGCGCTTTAATATTGATATCATCTATTGCAAGAATGTCAGATTTGTAGGCATAATTTGTATCATTGAAAGTCAATTCATTACCTTGCTCGCCAATAGAGCCGCTTGAAATCAATGAAAACCCTTTAGCTTCAATATTCGGTCTGGTTGCATCAGCTGCAGCATTTTTTATAGAACCGATATTACCGTTTTTATCAACGTCAGCTAGAAGAATTACACGGCCATCAGCCTTAATATGATCGATATTCATATCAGTTCCGTCAGACGCAAGATTGATTACATAATCACCTGTTGTGCCTTTTGTATCATTTGTTTCTGCGTTGATTTTACCGCCTACATTAATATTGATTGATTTAGTTTTATCAACCTGTTCTGCTGTAGGGCCGTAAGTATAACCGCCGCCGCTTGAACCTGTCTCAACACCTATTTTACCGTTGTTGACTTTGATATTTAAATCATTACCTGCTGAAATAAGTGTGTTATCTGTACCTAAGTTCAATACTGAACCGTCTTCAAGATTAATGTTGACATCTTTTGAAGCGTTAAGATTTGCATCTTCACGTTTAGCGGTTTTGTCGCCTAACCACAGATGTGAGTTTCTGTTAGTTACATTGATATTTTCAGCATTTGCATTGCCGCGTACCTTAATACCTTTAGTGCCTACATTATTAATATTCATATCATTTTTAGCAATGAATTTTGCGTCTTTATCGATGATAATTCCGCCTTTTTCGCTTGTGTTTTCAATATTTATATTACCTTTTTCAAGGTTGTAAGCGCTGCCGTTTAAATTCATAGCTGCTGCACTGCTGTTTTTGAAGTTAATATCAGCATTTTTATTGATAATCTGACCAGTTTGCCCCATTGAAAGAGTTCCGGCCTTATTTTCAATATTTACATCGCCGTTTTCATTGATAACAGTTCCGTTAAGATTCATACCTTTAATACCGGAGTTTCTGATTGTTGTTTTTGCATTGTTTTCAATGATTGCATCAGAACCGATTGTCAGGTTTTGTCCTTTGTTGGAAATCATCAATTCACCCTTATTCTGAACAAGACCGTTTACTTCCATATTGCCTGCCAGATTGTAAAGTGTTGTTGATGCATTGTTTTTAATTTCACCGTCAAGTTTCATACCGTTTTTGCCGGTATTTTGAACATATAATTCATCGTTGTTGTTCAACAACTGACCTTCTTTTGTCAGGTGCAAACCGTTAGAATTTTGTGCACTTGTAATGTTCATTTTACCGTTTTGATTTTCAACCTTGCCGCTGATTACAAAATCGCCGTCCCAGTTAGAAATTGCAGTTGAACCATTGTTTTCAATGTTACCTTTAATATTCATACCGTTTTTACCGGTGTTAGCGATTTTAATTTCATTATCGTTTGTTAATAGAGCATCAGCCCCGATTGTTAGATTAGAATTTTCAGTACCATTGTTTACTATTTCTAATTTACCGTTATGATTTTCAATTTTAGCGTTTACAAGTAAGTTGCCGCCACGGTTAGTGATATTGGTAACACCGTTGTTTCTGATATTTGAATCAACTCTTGCGCCGGCTTTTGAGGTATTCAGAACAGTAACTTTACCGTTTAAATTATCGATAACAGAACCTTCTGCAAGATACATAACGCCATCACCTGTATTAGAAAGTGATATGTCACCGTTTTCATTACCGATTGCTCCGCCCAAAACTAAATTACCGTTCTGGTTTACTACAGAAACTTTTTGATTTTCTCCTAAAGCGTTAACAATACCCAAAATGTTTGTTCCGCCTTTACCTGTATTGAAGATAGAAACATCTCCATCCATAGCAATTATGCCTGCTTGAGAGTCTTGAGTTCCTGCTATATTAAGAGCATTACCGGAGTTTTTAACAGTAATTCTGTTGCCGGCTTGCAGCGCAACACCATTAAAATTCAAATCACCGGCCTGATTGTCAATAACAGTGCTGCCATTATTTATAATAATGCCTTTGTGATTTAAACCACCCTTACCGGTGTTTGTAATTACGGTTGAAGCATCTGCATTGCTGATAATTGCATTTTCACCAATATTTAAGGCATTACCGTCATTTGTAATGGTTAATTTACCATTACTGTTATCAACAGTACTGTTGACATTCAAATCACCTTTTACGCTCCAGATGTTTGTTGTGCTTGTGTTTTTAACAGTACCGTCAAGAGTAAGTCCTTCTTTACCGGAATTGATTATTTGCAAATCACCGTTATTTACAATTTTAGAATTTTCTGTCAAATGCATTTTAGGACCTGCATTAGATAAATTCATTTTACCGTTTTCATTCTCAATAGTACCGTCAATGATATAGTCACCGGCCCAGTTAGTTAATGCTGTAGAGCCGCTGTTTTTAATTTTACCGGCCATTGTAAAACCTTCTGAACCAGTATTTGCAATTTTAATTTCGTGGTTGTTAGAAATTTCAGCAGTCTTGCCGATTTCTAAACCTGAACCGTTGTTGACAATTGTTAAACGGCCGTTTTTGTTATTAATTTTACCGCCGATAACAACTTTTCCGTTGTTGCTGGAAAGAAGGGTTACACCGTCGTTAGAAACATTTCCGTTAACAGTCATACCGTTTTCACCGCGGTTTACGAGTCTTAATTCTCCATTGTTATTAATATTTGCAGAAGAGCCAACTTTTAATTCACCGGCATTGTTAATAACAGAGGTTTTACCGTCTGCATTGGTTAGATCTCCTGTTATAACTGTATTTGATTGTCTGTTGTTTAAAAGGACATCACCTTGAGTATTTTCAACTTTTCCAATAACCCTCAAATCTTTTGAGCCGTTGTTATTCAAAGTAATATCACCTTTGCCGTTATTTTTAACAAGCCCTGCAATATTAATACCGCCGTCTCGAACTTCTGTTTTAATTACGATATTTCCATCCTGCAAAGCCAGAGTATTACCTGCCTTCATTTCAGTGGAATTAACCAGCGCATTGAATAAGATGTCTGATTTTTTAGCAGAAGTTATCAATTCAGAATTGTTAACACCTGCGAGTAATGCGCCATGCGCAGTTACAACCGCGTCTTTAGCAATAATATCTATATCGCCGCGGGAAATAACTTTACCGTTGATTGTTACATCAGCATTACCGTGTTTCAGGCTGTCTATACTGCCGGTGTAATTGTTATCCATATATTTTTTATAATCAGATTGGGAAGGTGTGTAAACAGATAAAGCGCCGACATTCAAAACACCGCTTGCGCCGACTACCATACCGTTTGGAGATATAAATATTGCGTGTCCGTCATAGAAATTGCCGTCACGCATAGAATTTACAATACCATTGATATTAATTGTATTATCAACAAGGTTTACGAATTTTGATACATTTTCTTCGCCGTATTTAAAAATCAGGTTAGCAATATCGCCTTCACTCAATACAAAATTTCCGTAATGTCTGAACCCTATATCTCCTTTGATATCAGACGGATTAATATTATAGATTCCGTTATTACCTTCAATACCCGTAATATCAGTTGCCAGAGCATTTGAAAGAACAGACGATGACACTAAAAGTCCGGCTGTTAATGCAGCGGCTAACATTTTTCTTCTACTGATTAATTTCATAAACTCACACCTTATCCTTTCATCATAAGTGAATTAAATTTATAATAAAGTACACATTATTCCTATAATAACATTTAAGCATAAAAAAATTTGTCAATATATAAAGAATTGTTACGAAAATAGCAAAGGAAATTTTTATGTTAAAATTTAAATTATGGGTAAGGAATTCTATAATGAAATAACTCTTCTTAAAGCGCTTGCGATAATGCTTGTTGTCTCAGGGCATCTGGAATTTTCGCTTTTAGGGATATTCCCGCCATATTCGTTTCAGCTTGCATTATTTTTCTTTATTTCAGGATACCTGTTTAAAGACAAATACCTGAACGATGTTCAGACATATTTAAAACACCGTGTGAAAAGTCTTTTAGTTCCTTATTTTTTGTATTCTGCATTTTATACCATTGTCACGATTTTTATATACAAATTAACCGGTGTATTCTGGGGTGATGCAATAAATCTCAAAAACTTCTTTATAACTCCTTTTCTCAACGGACACCAATTAGATCTGTCATGCCCTTTGTGGTTTGTAACCCAGTTATTTATAACAATGGTTGTATTTTTATACCTGATGAGAGGTTTAACGCAAAAAACAGAAAATAAATTTATACATCTCGGATTTTTTGCGATACTCGGACTCGGGGCAATACCTTTATCTAAAGTCATAGACTTAAATCCTATAAATCTTCTTGTTATAAGAACAATGTTCTCGCTGTTCTTTGTTTATCTCGGGTATTATTACAAAAATTATATTAAAGACAACTGTGATATTTTTACGCCGAAAATCGCCGGCTGCGTAATATTTTTACAATCAGTAATGTGGCTGTTTAACCGCGATTACGATCCGGAACACGGTATCGGATTGAGTTATGTGCTTGTATGGGCAAGATTTGATGACCAGATGATTGTCCCTATTATTACCGCAATTACAGGTATCTGGGCATCTCTTTTTATCACAAAAATCTTCTATCCGTATCTCAAAGACGTAAAATTCTTGCAACAAATGGGGCAGGTTACATATCATATTATGGCAAATCATCTACTCGTAATGTTTATTCTGACCGCTATATTTATGAAGTTAAACGGAGTACCTTTTGCAGAACGCGCAGACCACGATATTTACTGGATTTACAACCCTGTACAAAATACTTACTTTTTCTTTGTATTGACAATGATTATCACAACATATATTGGCGTTGCGCAACAAAAAGCTTACAAATTTATTCAAGAAAAATTTACATCTTTAACCACATTGCATCATAAGGATTCAAGCGGACAGTAAGTTCTTTATTCTTGACTTTTGCACGAACCATTTTATCTGTCAGGAGGTCTTTCAGATAGATGTCTTTTTCTTTTTTGCCAAAATCATCGTCTACAAATATAACTGTTGCATTACTTCTGCGTTTTGAAAGATTATTTATTACAATAATTCTATCTGTATCATTTTCTCTTTCATAAGCGAATACATCAGGAGATTCTGTTTTTACCTGTACAAAAGTACCGCGTGACATTACAGGATACTGTCTTCTGACTTTTATCAATTTTTTCACGCGTTCATAAACTTTATTGTTGTAAGTTCCTTTCTGCGAAACAGCATTGTCAAAGACGCTTTTTGCAATTGGACCTCTGTTAATATCGCGGCTGTCAAAATAGCTTAAAAGCTTAGGAGTATTTTTTGAATTTTTTTGCGCCTGCTGTTTATTTTCACGCAAACGCGCACTCCTTTTAGCATTAGCATAATTGTTTTGAACACCTATTTCATCACCGTAATAGATAACCGGCACTCCGGGAAGTGACAAAAGTATTGAGAACGCCATACCAATTCGTTCAGGATTGTTATCAAGGAAGTTGGCAAGACGGCCGCTCACGCCGTATCCTTTTCTAAAAGCAGCACCCTTTGGAGCCAGATCTTCATACAAAAGCGTTCTTGTTTCAGGATCAACCATTTCAAGCGTCAATTCATCATGCACACGCAAAAATATTGCCCACGAAGCAGAAGGCGGAATTTGCGGAGTCTGCTTATATGCTTTCCAGAAATAACTGTTGTCAGCTGAAACAAGCGATGCCCAGATAGCCGGCATATAAGGGAAATGATAGGCAATTTGAACTTCATCAGTTCTTGTAATTTCTTTTTCATCACCTTTTATTGTTTCCTTATACTTTCTTTCAGTACCGAAGTACGGCAGAATTTTGTTCGGATGCTGGCATGCTTCTGCCTGAATAACAGAACGCGGAGCTATTGCCTGCAAAAAATCACTCAAAATAGTTATAATTCTATGGGTATCCGGCTGATTTTCCGCGTTTGTACCTGCATCTTTTATCAAATAAGGTATTGCATCCATTCGGAATATATCAACACCCAAATTTGCCCAGAATGCAATTGTTTCAAGGTTATAATACAATACCTCAGGATTTTTCCAGTTTATATCGGGCTGGAACGGATAAAATGTATGGTATACATAATAATCCATATTATTAATCGTCACTTTGCGGTAATGATTATCGGTATTTTCCGGAAAAATCAAGCGTCTTTTGGAGATTTTGCCGTTGTCCTCTTTGTAGTCAACAACATAGCCGAGTTTTTCGTCTTTATATTTTGTATATTCTGGAAGTTTTTCTCTGACAACGAAATAATTCAGCTTATCTAAATCACCTTTAAGCGCCTCCTGAAACCACGGGTGCTGGTCAGAAAAGTGGTTTAAAACAAGATCTGCCTTTATTTTAAACCCTTTTGCCTGAGCAGCAGACAAAAATTCTTTAAATTCAGTCATTCCACCGAGTTCCTTACGAACATCCCGAGGATTTCTAACATCAAATCCTGCATCACTCATCGGTGAATCAGCAAACGGCAATACATAAATTGTAGTTACACCCAATTCTTTTAAGTAATCAAGCATTTTAATATCTTCTCTAAAAGTATTAGGTCTTATTGAATTTGAAACCCCAAACTGGTCTGCATAAAACATATAAATTACTTCATCCTTATACCAGTCTGAAGTTCTGGTTTTATCCTGCTCAATAAGATTGTCCGGACGATTTTCTTTAGCCTTTCGTGCTATTTCAACGATATTTGCATAAATCGTATCTGTATTTTCTGCACCGTAAATTTTTGAAATAGCAGCTTTCATCTCTTTTTCAAGCTTAGCAGGAATAACCTCTTCATTATCTATAGACTCTGCTGTTTTCTTTGCAGCGCCGTCCATAATAGGTAATGCTGAAAGCGCCGGCATAGCAAATGTATTCAATAAAAACGCAAAAATTATAAACAGCGTACAAATTTTATTTTTAATCATAATTATAATCTCCACTATGATTATAAAATAAATATTCTTATAAAAATCAGGCAGGTTGGTTATTGTTTCATAAGTTAATAATTTATTTTATTAATCTGTTTTCCTGCAAGCCATGCCGTAAGATTTTCAAACACAATTTTTGCGCGCAATTCCATTGATTCCTTTGTTGCAAAGGCAACGTGAGGCGTGACAATTGTATTTTTTGAATGTAAAAGCGGATGATCAATATCAAGCGGCGGTTCTGCCTCAAACACATCAATGCCGGCGCCGCTTATGCGGTTTTGATTAAGCGCATCGGCAAGGTCACGAGAATTCACAACTCCTCCGCGTGCAGCATTAATAAGTATAGCTGTTGGTTTCATATATGAAATTGTTTCTTTATTAATAAGATTTTGTGATTTATCGGTTAATGGGCAATGCAGCGCAACGACATCGGACTGTTCAAGCATTGTTTTTAAAGGAAGATATGTTATCAAATCAGTGTCAGGCTTATTTGAAAAACCGTTATACGCAATTATTTTAGCCCCGAAAGCCTTACATAAATTGGCAGTTGTCATGCCGATTGCGCCTGTACCTATTATACCAACGGTTTTACCTTTTAAAAGACTTCCGACAAGACCGTCTTTTGTCCCGCCCTCGCGCGCACGCTTATCAACCTGCGGTATATTACGTAATAATGACAGAATTAATCCCAGAGTTAATTCAGCGACCGAATCATTTGAATAACCGGATGCATTACTAACGGCAATTCCTCGCTCTTTTGCTGCATCAAGGTCTATATGATCTACACCTGTAAATGCAACATCTATAAATTTCAATTTTTTGCATTCACGGATAACTTCACCTTTTAACGGCATATTAGCAAGTATTAAAATATCAGCGTCTTTAGCCTGCTCTATTTGTTTTTCTAAATCATCAGTACGTTCAAAGGCTTTAAAAGTATGACCTTCATTATTCAATTCTTTTGTATATTTCTCAAGAATGTCACGGCTTACTCCGAGCGATTCCAATAAAACTATATTCATAAATAAACCCTCCTTACGTATATTCTAGTATAAAAATATAAGGTGCAATACAACGCAGTATCACACCTTAACAAATAATATATTATTTACAATCTGCAAAGTAGAGCTTATTTATAAACCTTTGCATATTGCGGATTAACTGCAAGCCATTTGAAACTCTGTGTCTCAATTTCCGGCTTGTCAATAACAAAAGTTCCGCCATACCGGCCGCGGCTAAATACAAGATAACCTTCTTTTGCAAGATTAGAAAAAGCTTTGCGTATCGTATTAGGACTGAGATTTAATTGCGCCGAAAGAGTCTGCATAGAAGGTAATCGGTCACCAACCTCATAATTTTCTGCAATCATTTTCTTTATATAATTTTGAGTTTTTTCATAGTAATAAAATGCAGCTTCGTGCGCTGGTGCAAAAATAGAGGTTTCCTTTTTTAAGTCCACAGAATTATCATACGGCATTTTTATAACTGTAGTTCCGTAACGTCCGCGTCTAGGAAGCAATATGCCTTCATTAATAAGTATTCTTAGACCTTCATGCACTGTCTTCATACTTACTTTTAATTTTTCAGAAAGAGTGGTATGTGACGGTACGCGATCGCCTAATGAAAGATTTTCAGTAATGTATTTTTTCAACTCTCTTTCTATCTGACCTGCCAAATTAACCTGTTCTTTTGAATCTTCAACCGAAAAATCAGTAGAATTTATTATACGTCTGCCAGTTTTGTCTTTATAATTAGGATTAGTCTTCAAAATACCGATTGCGCGAAGAGAATCAAGGGCAAGTCTTGTAGTGTTGGCTGAACAGTCGATAATCTCTGCCAATGTAAGCGTAGAAGGCATATATTCTCCTGCTTTCAAACCTTGAGTTTTAATATACTTTTTAATTCTTTCAATAGCTAATTCACGTTTGGAAGTGAGTTTACGCATAACAGTAGTACTATTTTTCGGATCTTTTACAAGCGAACCAAGACACTGTTTAGATTCTATATACCCTAAATCTTCTACATGACGGTAAGCTGTTTGTATTGTTCCGATACTAACACCGAACATATATGCAAAGTCCGTTTTTGGCGGAAGAATATTGCTCACCTGAATTTTTCCGGATCTAAGATCTTGTTCCAGCCAGTTAACCAGCCACTTCGTTATTATGTTTGACCTTGTTTCAGAGATGTTTTTCAAATCCGGCAGCGGATAATCAATGTCTGAAATATTTATTTGAGTCAATTCTGTTTTTTTCAATTTAATATAGTTTTTATTCATACACACACCCTGTTTATTAAATAATACAATATTTATAAATAAACTTCAAATATTTTTTTGTTACTTTGTAAAGAAAATTTACGCACATAATTATATGTGAGTCAGATTTACAATAAAAAAACAATTTAAAACTTTACAATTCTTAAATGTATATCAGCATGCCTGAAAATTTGGTGTAGAATGTACATATCTAAACAGTTTAAATTATGCGAAAAGAGGTAATCTATGAATACAGTTGTACTGGTCGGCAGAGTCGGCCGCGATGCAGAGATAAGATATTTTGAATCAGGTAAGGTAAAAGCTAATTTTTCTGTAGCTGTTAACCGCTGGGATGCAAAAACAAAATCAGAAGTTGCAGACTGGTTTAATATTGATGTCTGGGACAAGCAGGCAGAATTTGCCGGTGAATACGTTAAAAAAGGTATTCTTGTTGCTATCGACGGCCGGATTGACGTAAATAAATGGACGGACAAAGCAACAGGAGATGACAGAGAAAGTTTTCAGGTTGTTGCGAACAACATTAGATTACTCGGTTCAAAAAGAGATGTTGAAACATTATGATAGTTACATCAAATATAGTCGGGATATTAGCGGATGATTTAACCGGCGCAAATGATACCGCTTTACAATTCCATATTCAAGGAGCAAATACCCAAATCTTGCTTTCTAATGATATTGAGCCGTTAAATATTAAAAATACACAAACCTGGGCGGTTTCAACAGAATCAAGAAATATTTCACAGGAAGAAGCTTTTCAGGCGGTTAAAAGTGCTGCTGATATGCTTATACAAAAAATAAATCCTGACTATTTTTATAAAAAAATCGATTCGACTCTACGCGGGAATATTGCCGTAGAAGTTCTTGCTCTGCTTGATTCTGTTAATTGGGATGCAGCGGTTATTGTTCCGGCGTTTCCGCAGGAAGGTCGTATCACTGTTGGAGGATATCATCTCCTCAAAGGTATTCCTATTGAGCGCACAGAAGTAGCAAGAGATCCTTATTCTCCGATTTTTGAATCTCATATTCCGACACTTTTTGCAACGCAGCTTGATGATGAGTGTAAAGACTTAATCGGTACTATAGATCTCAAAACAATTATGAAAGGGGCTGGCCCTATTTTAATGAAACTCAATGAATTAATCGCCGGCGGTAAAAAGCTTATTATTGCCGACAGTGTATCTACTGTTGACATTGAGCAGATTGCGCTTGCGATTAACAAATCCGATTATAATATACTACCGGCCGGAACTGCAGCCTTTGCGCGCTCACTGGCCGAGCTATGGTTTATCGATCTTGATAACAGTCATATTGTAAAGACCTTCCCGGAACTCCCGAAATTAATTATATCCGGCAGTGCAAATCCGATTACTGCAAATCAAATTAAAACATTAGAAAACAGCGATGACATAGACGTTCTGACAATAAGTCTTACCTTTGATAATATAAAAAACGGTGTTTCTGACGCACTAGCAGAACGTATTATATCAAATCTCAGGTTAAAAAACACTGTCTTAGTCCACACTTCACAGGTAATGCAGGACTTTGACGGTTTTTCAGATGATTCTTTAAACGCGGAATTGACCAGAGCTAAATTAGCGGCAATGATTACTGATTATCTGGCAGAACTAACCGGCAGAGTACTATCTGAGCGTGAAGTTATTCTTATAACTCTTGGCGGAGAGACTTCTTATAAATGCTGCAATGCTATAGGAGCCAATCAATTACAGCTTATTGATGAAGTGGTGCCGGCAATTGCTTTATGTATGGATCACAATGCACAGTGGATTGTTACAAAATCCGGCAACCTTGGAAACGCAAATACTCTCATTGATATATTAAAATACTTTGAATCTCACGAAAGCTCTGCAGGATAAAAATGAATTATCAGGATAAAATAGCAATTACTACCGGCGACCCTAACGGTATCGGAGCAGAAATAACAATCAAAGCTCTCAACAAGCTTAATTTGCCGCAGGAGAAAATCGTCATTATTTCAAACCGTAAAATTCTTGACATATATGGGAAATTAACCATCCCTTATGAAGTAATTGAAATTCCATATAACGCGGAAGTCATTCCTGGTAAAGTAATAGCGGAAAGCGGTGAGTTTTCTTTTTGTTCATTAAAAAAGGCGTGCAACATTAAACCGTACGCAATTGTAACGGCGCCTGTTGCCAAAAATGCACTACATCTGGCCGGTCATATTTTTAACGGGCAAACAGAAGTTATTCAACATTTCCTTGCTCACGACAATCAAAAAGCTGAAATGCTCTTTGTCGCAAATGATTTCAGAGTACTGCTTTTGACAAGACACTGTGCGTTGAAAGATATTAAACTGACCGAAAATATTGTTATTGATAAAATTAAAAATCTTAAACGGTTTTTCAAGAATAAATTAAATATCGAAAGCCCTAAATTTGCACTCTGCGGTTTTAATCCACATGCCGGAGAAGACGGCATACTCGGGCGCGAAGAAATTGATATACTTATTCCTGCTGTTAAAAAACTGAAAAATGAAGGAATAAACATTACTATGCCGCTGCCTGCAGACACATTATTTGTTAACGCAGCAAGCGCATATTTAAGCAATAGTAAAATCCCTTATGACTGCTATATTGCAAATTATCACGATCAGGGCTTAATTCCTATCAAAACAACAGCAGGCAGTGCTACGGTCAATATGACTATCGGCCTTGATATCATAAGAACCTCACCGGGACATGGTACAGCTTTTGATATTGCCGGGAAAAACATTGCTGATGAAGCCGGCATGATTGCCGCTATTAAAGCTGTTTTATAATTTTTTTTATTATTTACTCCTGACGTAATTCAGTTCATGAAAATTGGAAATATTTTAAATCCATTTATCAATTATATAGGTTATAATGACATTAGAAAGCAAATGAACTGAAAGGAGTAAAGAAATACGATATGAATGACTATATTGATTTATGTAACAACCGGATTTTTTATCTTTTGCTTTCCGGACTCACTTATACTGAAATTGCCGAAAAATATTACCAGAGGCATAAATATAAATTCATTTATCAGGTTCAAAAAATGTTCAAAACGCTAAATATCAGAAACAGAAGGCAATTAGCATATTTTGCAATAAAAAATAATCTGGTTGACTTAAACCGCATAGAGGTAAAAAATGAATACACTGACTTATGAAGAAAAAGTAGTAATGGAAATGTTAATACAAGGTTCTAATGCCGCTGAAATAATTTCATGGCTTGAATTAGACTACAGAGAATATAAGAAAATTAAGCTGCGCTTATTGCACAAGCTGCATGTCAAAAGGATAATACAATTGCTGCCGCTTGCAATAAAATTACACAATACAATATAAAATAAAAGCCCCTTGAAGAAAAGGGGCTTTTTTGAGATTTTGAATACGAAAATTAAACAACTGCAGCTTTTTTATTTTTCTTGTCATTCCAGAAATCGACAAGCATACTGCAGAAAAATATACTTGAATAAGTACCTACCGCAATACCGAGTATCATTGCGAGAACAAAATCTTTAGTAGTTACACCGCCAAAGAAATATAGTGCAAGCAATGTAATTAACGTTGTCATTGAGGTATTGATACTTCTAGCAAGTGTCTGATTAACAGACGCATCTACAATTTCCCCAAAAGTCATTTTCTTAGCATAATATCTTAAATTTTCTCTAATTCTGTCGAATACAACAATTGTATCGTGAACAGAAAAACCTATTACAGTTAAAAGTGCCGTAATAAATAATCCGTCTATTTGTACATTGAACACAAGTCCAAGGATTGAAAATATTCCGCATACAAAAACAACGTCATGAACAAGTCCTAAAATTGCAGCAAGTGCATAGTCAAATCTAAACCTGAATGACAAATATGCAATAATTCCTAACACGGCCAGTGACAGGGCTAAAAGAGAGTTTTTAAATAATTCTTTACCCATAGTTGGCCCGACAGAACTTACTGAAATTAACTCAGGATTTTTATATTCTTTCTGCATAACAGACATAATTTGCTGCGGAACAGTAGAATCCTTTTCTATAAATTTTGTTCTGATAGATATAATAGAGTTAATATTGGATTTAGTCTGTTCTTGCTGTGTATTGTTTACATTCAAAACCTGAATATAAGGATTTTCAATACCGATTTTTTCAAGTTCAGTACGATTTTTTGCAACGTCCTGATTTGTAATCTTTTCGACGAGTCCGTATTGCAAAATCGTACCACCGGTATAATCAATACCGACCTTCATCGGTGCATGATTTGAATAGGTCACAGATGAATAAATCATAGCAACAATACCCGGAATAAGCAATAATGCGGAAAGCGCCATCCATAACCATCTAAATTTTACAACATGTACTAAATGTTTTCTTCCTGTATTTATCATTTTAATTACTACCTCATTTCTAGTCTAAGATACCAAAGCGGGCTTTTTCCCGTTTAGTTTCCACTGCATCATAACCTTTTCCGATTTCATCCTGTCTTAAACCGAATGTACCCGGATGTTTAAGCTCTCCGGTACCAAAGATAAGATGCATAAAGTTTTTGGTAACCGTAATCGCTGAAAACATTGATACTATTACACCAAGCGCAAGAGTGAGTGCGAATCCTTTTACTATACTTGTACCGAGCATATAAAGAATTATACAGGTTATAATAGTTGTCATATTAGAGTCAAAAATACTTGTAAAGGCTCTGTCAAAACCGGAATTAATAGCGGTAAACAAATTACGTCCTTCTCTTAATTCCTCTTTTGTTCTTTCAAAAATAAGTATGTTTGCATCAACCGCCATACCGATTGAAAGAATAAAACCTGCAATACCGGCAAGAGTAAGTGTTACCGGAATAGTCTTAAACAGTGCAAACAGAATTACACTATAGATAATAAGTGCAATATCTGCTATTAAACCAGGGACTCTATAATAGAGCAGCATAAATATCATAACTGCAGAAAGCCCGATAATACCTGCTGTTTTAGATTTTGCGATACTGTCAGCCCCTAATGTTGGACCAACTGTATTTTCTTCAACTATTTTAGCCGGAACAGGCAGCGCACCTGCATTCAACAGGTTAACCATTCTGTTTGCTTCTTCATAAGAAAAACCTGTACCGCCGCTTGTTATTTGAGCATTACCGCCATATATAGGTTCATTTACACGAGGATCAGAAATTAAATCTCCATCAAAGAAAATTGCCATACTTTGTCCGACAAGTTCTTCTGTCAATTCGCCGAATTTTTTAGCACCGGCAGAATTAAATTCCAGAGATACTACCCACTGTCCTGATGCATCGGTTGTAAGTGTTGATTTAGATAAATCCTGACCGGTTAAGCCGGTTGATACCCATTCTTCAACACCATTTGCATTTTTTGCTTTCTTTTTAAATTCAAGTTGTGCGGTTTCACCAATAAATGATTTTGCTTCAGTCAAATCTGTCACATCAGGAATTTCGATAAGTAATCTTTTGTCACCAACCTGTTGGACAACTGTTTCTGATACACCGAGCTTATTAACGCGGCTTTCTATAGCATATTGCAAACGCTGCATTACATCCGGTGTAATTTTGGCGATATTGGCTGTTGTTTCAGCCTCAAGGATCAATCTTGAACCGCCGACAAGATCAAGCCCCAATTTGGTAGGTTTCTTTACAACTAAGTATCCTGAAACAAGAACAATTGCAATGATAACCCAGAACATAATAATTTTGTTTTTCACTTTTATAGTCCTCTTTTATACTGATTAATCTTATTTTAAATAAAAATCAAATTCTTTTATAGCCGCCATAGGCTATTCTTCGCTAAAAGCATCCAGCGCAGAGAAAAGTTCTGATTTTTGTTCTTCGCTAAGCTCAACAAGCGGACGTCTGACAAATTCTTCACACAACCCCTTATGAGCGAGTGCAGCTTTTAAAGGCACCGGATTTGGCGCCATAAACATTTTCTTCATAACCGGATAAAGTTTTTTATGCATATTCATTGCGGCAATAAATTGACCGGTTTTGTAATTTCTTATCATGGATTTCAATTCTTTGCCAAACAGATGAGATGTAACTGAAATAACACCTCTTGCGCCTAGTGAAAGCATCGGCAGAGTCAAACTGTCATCACCTGAATATATACTAAAATCTTCCGGTGCCAGCAACTTAATTTCAGTCACTGCATCCATATCCGGATAACTTTGTTTTACAGCAACGATATTCTGATATTTATGAGCAAGTTCCGCAATAGTTTTAGGAAGTATTTGCACTCCTGTACGTGACGGAATATTATACAGAATAATCGGTAAGTTTGTACTTTCAGCAATTGCTGAAAAATGTGCAATGATACCTTCTTGAGAAGGTTTATTATAATAAGGGACAACTGATAAAAGTGCATCTACGTCTTCTTTTTCTGCAAGTTTAGCAGTACGGCAGGCTGTAGCAGTACAGTTTGAACCGGCATTCATTATAACTTTTGCCTTACCGGCCACAGCACGTCTCACAGAACTCAATAATTCCAACTCTTCTTCGTGAGTAAGAGTAGGCCCTTCTCCGGTTGTACCCGCAACAAGTATTGCATCACTACCGTTTTGAGCCAGATATCCGGCCAGTTGTTCAGCTTTATTATAGTCAATTTCTCTTCTGGCATCCATCGGGGTTGCCATAGCTGTGATAACTTCTCCGGCATCATATCTTAAAGCCATAAAATACCTCTTTTCTTTTTTAATATCCCTTTTCAAACAAATTATACCGCAAATATAAAAATAATAAAAGTTTTTTACAACTTGTAACGCGTTTGACGGCATTTTCAAAACGCGGGTCAGAGAAAAAAGAATGATTAACTATAAAGTTTTTCTTTCAATTTCTTCAGTAGTTGAAACCTCAATGATATCACCTATTTCAATATCATTGAATTTAGCGAAAGAAATACCGCATTCAAACCCTTGCGCAACTTCTTTGACGTCATCTTTAAATCGTTTAAGCTGATCAATTACACCTTTAAATATTTCCTGACCGTCACGGTACACAATAGCGGTTTTGCCGCGTACGATTTTACCTTCCGTAACATAGCAGCCCGCAATTCTAGTAGTTTTACCGATAGTAAATACCTGACGAACTTCGGCCTTACCGAGATCAACTTCTTTAATTTCAGGTTCAAGAAGAGAAAGCATTGTTTTTTCAATATCTTCCAAAATTTGATAAATAATATCATATTTTTTGATTGTAACGCCTTCTTTTTCTGCAGCAGCCGCAGCGTTTGCATCTTCTTTTACTGTAAATCCAAGAATTAAAGCGCCGGATGCCGATGCAAGCATTACGTCTGCTTCTGAAATATCACCTACACCAACGTGAATAATTTTTGTCTTAATCTGGTCGCTTTCAAGCTGCGCTATTGCCTGTGATACAGCCTCAGCTGAGCCATGGGTATTTGCTTTAATGATCAAATTCAATTCAGGAATATCATCTTCACCGGCCATAGCTTCACGTCTTATATGAGCAGGCAGCATTGCTTCCAAACGTTTATTACGTTCTTTTTCTTTACGTTTTTCAACAATAGCTTTCATTTCTTTTTCGTTTTTAACAACTTCAAAATAATCACCGGCCTGCGGTACTTCGGTCAATCCTAAAATTTCAACAGGAGTAGACGGTTCGGCTTTTTGAATTCTTTCTCCGCTGTCTGATAACAATGCTCTGACGCGTCCGCATGCTGTTCCGACAACTATACAGTTACCGACACGCAATGTACCATTTTGAACAAGCAGTGTTGCAACAGGCCCCTTACCTTTATCAAGATTGGCTTCTATAACAACACCGGAAGCTTCTGCTTTAGGATTAGCCTTTAAATCTTCAATATCAGCAACCAGCAGGATATATTCAAGCAATTCATCTATACCGGTTCCGTTAAGCGCTGACACTTTAACAGTAATAGTATCGCCGCCCCATGCTTCCGGCACAAGTCCGTGTTCTGTTAACTGCTGCAATATTTTATCAGGATTTGCATCAGGTTTATCAATTTTATTTACAGCGACTATTATCGGCACATTTGCAGCTTTTGCGTGGTTTATTGCCTCTATTGTCTGCGGCATTATACCGTCATCAGCAGCTACAACCAGTATCGCAATATCTGTTGCCTTTGCACCGCGGGCACGCATTTCGGTAAACGCTTCGTGACCAGGAGTATCGACAAACACTATTTTCTTGTTCTCTTTATCGCCGTCCAGATAGACGGTATAAGCCCCGATAGACTGTGTAATTCCACCGACTTCGGTTGCAACAATTTTATGTTTAGATGCACGGATACTGTCGAGCAAAGTCGTTTTACCATGGTCAACGTGACCCATAATACTTACAACCGGAGCACGTTTTTTCAATAATTTTTTATCTACATCTGTTAACGCTTTTGTTTTCTTTTCTTTTTCTAATTCTTCTTCAATGTAAGCGTCCAAATCTTCATCAAGCACTTCCAGCCCGTACTCTGCACAGATTTTTTTGATTACATCAACATCTATAAGCTGGTTAACAGTTGCCATTACGCCTTGAAACATCAAATATTTTACGATTTCAGCTGGTGTTTTTTTGATTTTTTCAGACAGTTCGGAAATTGTCATGGCATGATTTACAACAATTTGAGTTACCTGCTCAACTTCTTCTTCCTTGTGAATTTTTTTCTTATGCTTTTGTGCTGCAGCTTTTTCTAAAGAAATTCTTTCCTGCTCTTCTTTTTTAGAGAATTCCTTATCCTTACGCTTACCGTCACTTCTTTTTTTGGTGGTGCCTTTATTTTCATATATTTCCTGAGAAATTATGTGACGCTGAATAGGACGTTTTTCACCGGTTTGAGAAGCTGGTTTATCAAAAGGTTTTCTTGGCGGACGCGCAGGTGCTTTTTCATCACCTTGCTTGTTAAATTTTTGGAGCTTATCACCTTTTTCAGTCCGATTAACAGCATTACGGCCGGCAGTTCTCTTTTCAAACGGCTTTACAGAAGCTGCAGAAGGATCCTTTCTGGGAGCGCGTCTTACAATCTCGAGCTTATTCTGTGGCTTAACAACCTCTATTTTAGGTCTTTTAATTTCTTCTTTTACTTCCTCTTTTTCAGGAGTTTCAGATTTCGGCAATGCTTCATCCTTAGGGGCTGCAGGCTCTGGCTGTTTTGCTTTCTTTACGACAAAGGCTTTAGGTTTTTTACTGACCGTGCCGCCTGATGCGATAAAATCTTTCAGTCTTTTTATCTGATCCATAGTAACAGAACTTGCGTGTGTTCTGACCACTATATTAATCTGAGCAAACTTTTCAATGACTTCCTTGCTGGAAAGCCCCATTTCTTTTGCTAATTCACTTATTCTTACTGTATCAGAAGTCATTTATTATTTTTCCTTTCAATTCCGGCGGTATGGATGTTTTTAAAAGTTTAGAAATCCTGTTTTTCTTAAATGCCGCCTCAATACACATTTTATTATAACAGAGATATACAGATCTGCCAAATATTTTTGTATCCGGATTTACAAAAATGTCAGAATGCGCGTCTCTGGTGATTTTTATAAGATTAGTTCTGTCTGTAATTTTTCCGCATCCTGCACATTTTCTATATACCACTAACTCACCTCAGCCAATTTTTCTAATTTTAATTTTTGGTCGTGCTCCGTGAGCAGTTTTATTAATTCATCGAGATCACCGTCAATAACTGTCCACACATTCAGATTGTGGTTAATTCTATGGTCTGTCAAACGTCCTTGCGGGAAATTATACGTTCTTATGCGTTCACTTCGGTCTCCGGAACCGACTTGAGAGCGACGCAGGTCGGTAATTTCCTGCATCTGTTTTTGAACTTCCATGTCATAGAGTTTTGCTTTTAAAATCTGCAGTGCGCGTTCTTTGTTTTGAAGCTGCGAACGTTCTTCCGTACAGAAAATCATTATTCCTGTAGGCTTGTGAAACACACGCGCCGCTGTTTCAACTTTATTTACATTTTGACCGCCGGCACCGCCTGAACGTGCTGTTGTGATTTCAATATCATTCATATTCAATTCAACTTCTACATCATCAACTTCGGGCATAACAGCAACCGTTGCAGTTGAAGTATGCACACGTCCTTGAGATTCTGTTGCCGGAACACGCTGAACTCTGTGCACTCCGGATTCATATTTGAGTTTTGAATATATGCTGTCGCCTTTAATTGATATAATAACTTCGGCAACACCGCCCGCTTCACAATCGGTCTTACTCAAAATTTGTGTCTGCCAGCCCTGCTTATCTGCGTAGCGCATATACATACGCATCAAATCCCCCGCGAATATATTGGCTTCATCTCCGCCTGCTCCGCCGCGGATTTCCAGAATAATATCTTTATCATCCATAGGATCACGCGGGAGTAGAAGGACTTTCATTTTTTCTTCAAATTCAGGAATTTTAGCCTCATTTGCTTCCATTTCAGCTTTTAAAAATGCACGCATCTCAGGATCTGTTTCTGAATGTATCAATTCTTTTGCCTCTGCTATCGCATCGGTTGCCTTTTTCCATTCATAATAAAGATTTACGGTTTCTTCCATAGATTTACGCTGTTTTGATAAATCCCGGAACCTGTTATAATCCTGAATTACTGCAGGATCTGACAATGTTTCGCCAAGTTCTATATATTTCTTTTCTATCTGTAAAATTTTGTCTAACATATCTTTCATAATACTTTGATTATAACAGGAACATATTTTTTTTCAAATTAATATCAAAACGGGTAATTTTTAAGTGTAAGATTAACATTTGTAAAGATTATCCGACTGGCAATTGCATTATTCATAATTGTCTGCTACAAGTGTAATATTCAAATAGTGTGTACTTATTTAAGGAGTGGGGATATGAGAATTTCACCTATACAAAATTACAATTATTCAGCAAAAACTTACAACAGAACTGATTTAAACAGAAACTTCCAATCTTCCGGCGCGTATCAAGCTGATGTCTTTATCAGCGGCAACAGCGTTAAAAAGAAAAATAATATAAACTTTACAGGCAATATTCAAAACCTTTTATCTGTAATACCTAAAAAAATTTCTATTGATGACAAAATAGCTGCTCTGTTTGATGAATTTAAAAGAGGCGATGTCATAACAGTAGGCAAAGATTTTAAGCAAACACAGAAAGCTCTAAAAGATTCTCTTAGTACTGTTGATCACATTATTAAACGTGTATTTTTTATAAAAGACAACGAAATTGACGGCAGTATAGCCTTCTTTAAAAATGCCACCGGTGAAAAAGAAGTTTTAAACCTGAACAAATTCGATTTATTTTTGAGCAGTGAACAGGGGCAGGATGCATTAAAGCCCCAGACAAGTTTTTATGTAATGCCGGGCGACATTCTCTATGTCGGCAATAAGGGTATTATGATTAAAGATGCGGCCAGTCCGGATTTAGCTTCTGAAAGACGTAAATTTTCAAAAGTGTTTGATTTTACGAATGATTCAAAAGACATTATCAAACGGCAGAATACAAAACAATTAGCCACTCTTGTGAGAGAAGTTAAAACACAAAAGCAGCCTATATCATTTGCTGATGTCGGCGGACAGGATAAAGTAATAGATGAACTTAAAAAGGGTATTTTATATCCAATAAAATATCCTGAGGCATTTGAAAATGTTTCAGTAAACCATGGTACGATTTTAACCGGACCTCCTGGCACCGGTAAAACCCTTATTGCAGAAGCACTTGCAAACGAATCCAATGCTTATTTCAGAAAGCTGAACGGCTCAGAGTTGAAATCTAAATGGATTGGTGAATCAGAAAGCAATCTCAGAGATTTATTTGCAGAAGCTGTTGAAAAGCAGCCTAGCATAATCGTATTTGACGAATTTGATTCTGTTGCTAAAAAGAGAGACAAAATCGATCATTACAGTGCTGAATTTGTTAACCAGTTATTATCAATAATGAGTGATATTGAGAAGAACGGAGATGATGTTTATATTCTGGCAACGACGAATAAAGTTGATATGCTTGATGAAGCAATCAGGCGTTCAGGGCGTTTTGGCAAACACATTGAAGTCGGTCCGCCGGATTTAAACGGTACAAAACAAATACTAGGCATACATTCTGCCAATAAACCTCTGGATAAATCAATTGACATTGACCAACTCTCAGGGAAACTTCATAAAATAAATGCAACGGGAGCCGATATTGCAAGGCTCGTCTCCGATGCGCACAGTAATGCTTATCAAAGACTCGGTATTTTCGAAAAAATGGATAACGGAACCTTTACAAGAGCAGATATTGACCGGCTCAAAATAACACCGGAAGATTTTGATAAAGCAATAAATGACTTTGTCGCAGAAGGAAAAGTCAGCGAAAGAAAAAGAATCGGTTTTAATTAAAATAAAAAAAGAGGCTGTACGTTATACGTACAGCCGTTTTATATATAATAGAATAGCCATTAGAATTGTACATCAAAATAACTTTTTATACTTTCCGCAGAACACGGAGTTTTATCTTTCATCCTGTAGCTATTGTATTTGCAGAAAGTTTCAACAAGCATTTTATAATGATCAACCTGTTTTTTATCCATTTCCAGAACAAAATCAGTAGATATTTTCGGGTACTCTTCCGTATACCCTTTTTCCAGATTATTTACCATAGGGAAAAGAGCATCACGCGTTCTGATTCGTTTTGTATCATAACTTGCACATTCATAGTTGAAATAATTTAAGAAATAATATTCGTATTTCAGTCCTGTACGCACATTCTGACATACACGATTAAGAACAGCCGCACTTGCAGCAAGCGCCTTTCTGGAAGCGACTGCACTTTCTGCATCAACAGCAAAAGCTGTTGATGACAAAATCAATAAACCCAATAATAAACTAATAACTTTTTTCATGGTTATATATTAGCATACTTTTGTATTTTTGACAAGTATGCCTAAAAAATTAAAACCGCGAGGAGCGCAAAAACAATTAGTGCTATATTGTAGTGTAAAAAAGTCGGAATACAGGTATCCTGAATATGATCGTGCTGCCCGTCAGCATTCAATCCTGCTGTAGGTCCCAGAGTTGTATCAGAAGCAGGAGAGCCGGCATCGCCGAGTGCAGCGGCAGCTGCCATAACAATAACTGTTGCCGGAACGCTGAATCCAAGTTTTACACAAATCGGAACAAACAAAACTGCAAGTATCGGGATTGTTCCGAAAGATGTACCGATACCGATGGTTATAAAAAGCCCGATTAAGAGCATGATTGCGGCAGCGATAAGTTTATTTCCCATCATAAGTGGTACCAATGCATTTACAAGCTCTTCAATGCCGCCTGTTGAATTTAAGACCATAGCAAAGCCGGCCGCGACAAGCATGACAAAAGCTACGTACCCCATTAATCCGACACCTTCATTTATAACTTTGTCCATTTTATCATGGTCAATAGCCTGTGCTCCGAATATTACGCAAAGCCCTACCAGTGCGCCAAGCGGCAATGAACCTGTCCATAACTGTACACCAAGAGTTGCAAATGCTGCAAGCAGAGTTATATAGTGATTTCTGTTAAATCTTATTGAGCGGCGTTCACAAGCTTCTGTATTAATTTTCAAATCCTCATACACGCGCGGTTTGCGGTAGCTGACAAATACCGCAATAAGTAATCCGACAACCATTGCAAGCCCCAAAAACCATGTTGATTTCCAGATATCCATTTTAGCAACAGTTACACCGTTCATCGTAAGATTATCAGCCAGAAGTCCCTGAAAAATCAAACCAAACCCCGCCGGTATTGCGATATAAGGAGCTTTTAAACCAAAAGCCAGTGCGCAGGCAATCGCACGGCGGTCAATCTTTAATCTATTCATTACATGCAAAAGCGGAGGAATAATTATAGGTATAAAAGCAATATGCACAGGGATCAAATTTTGTGACATAACAGCCATAATTGTAATTATTCCGATAAGAAGCAGCGCATTGCTCTTTATTAAAAGCGAAATTCTTTTAGACAGAACAAATGCAAGTCCGGTATGCGTCATCGCAGCCGCAAAAGCACCCAGCAAAATATAACTCAGTGCAGTTTCTGAATTTCCGCCCATGCCTGTGATAAATGTTGACATAATTTCATTTACAGGCATTCCTGCAATTAATCCCGCAACAACCGCCGATATAAAAAGAGCCAGAAGAACATTTATCCTGCATAAACACAGAACGCAAAGCAGTATAACCGAAACTAATATAGGGTTTGTTAAAATTTGCCAATCCATAATTTTTTCTCTGAGCTATAGTCTTATCGGTCTTAATAATATCATAAATATATTTACAAATCCTAATATATATTCTATAATTAATAAAAAACTACACGTTGGTTTAGGAGTATAAAAATGAAGCATATTGATCGCTGGCTTAAAAAGGGCTTGATAGATGAGGATTTAGCTGCAAAGTTAGAGCATGAAATCGACGAAGTCAACAAGCAAAAGTTTAAATTAGCAATGCAAATAACGCTTTACACAATAGGGGTAATACTTCTCGGAACAAGCGTTATCACATTTATTGCGGCAAACGACTGGATTTTACAATTGCTCGGCGAGATGTATTTTTTGAAAGTAATACTTTTACTGATTGTGACTCTTGCCTTTTTGCTCGGCGGTCATTATCTTGCTTATGAAAAGAAAAATCTGCCCGGACTTGGCAATGCATTAATATTTCTCTCTACGATTTTAATCGGTGCAAACTATGCACTTCTGACGCAGATTTTTAATATTGACGCTGAAGCCTTTATGGTTTTAAGCCTCTGGTTTATCAGTATATTTCCGCTTGCTTTTATATACAAAAGCAGAGCTATAAACTGGCTTTCCATAATTCTGTTTATTTGTGCTTTTTGCTCTTTTTACGAATATCTGAATTACGATACAGGTTTAATCTGGACTTTATATATGCCGTTCATAATCGGAGCAATTCTTTACACAGCCGGTAATCTCACTGTTATAAAAGAAAAATACGCAGGTTTTGATCTGAGTTACAAACTTACTGCCTTAATTCCTATGTATATAACATTTTTAATTTTGATATTTTCTGCCGAAGAATCGTATCATTCTAATGAGATAAGTTATATTCTGCCGCCTGTTGTATTAATTGTGTTTAATATAGTTAACTACTGCAAAGAAAAAAATAAAAATGATTTTTTGAAGGCTGAAACAGCCTTTATTCTCGGCGTTACAATATTTATGCTTGCCCTGCTTTTAATGCCTTATGTTGCTCCGGCAGGTGTCTCTGTTGCAGCGCATATATTTATTATCTATTTAATCTGGACCGGATTTAGTTTCGGATACAAGTATGAAAATGTCTCTTTGATTAATATGATTAATTCCATGCTTATTATTTATGTGCTTGCAACTTACTGCCGTTTTGGCTGGTCGTTTATGGATAAAACCTTATTTTTCTTTATCGGCGGTGTTGTACTTATTGCTATGGGAATTTTCCTTGAAAAATACAAGCGGCTGGCGCTGAAAAAATCAGAGGAGGAGTTATAAATGAAAAAGACTGTATATATTATTGCTGCTATCTGGACTCTTATAACGCTCGGAATTTTTATGTATAACGAAGTACATCTTGCAAAAGGCCAAGAAGTTCTTCTTAAAGTTATCCCGTATGATCCGCGTGACTTCTTGCGCGGAGATTATGTTACTTTAAATTATGAAATAAATAACATTGAAACGTCAGGTAAAAGAATTCCAAAGGTTAATTATGAAAAACCGGTTTATGTTATTTTGAAAAAAGATGCAAAAGGTGTTGCCTCTGCCACAGATATAACATACTTAAAACCTGAGAATAGATTGTTCATAAAAGGACAGCTATCCCACGTAAGACTTGACAGAGATAAAGAAAAAGTTTTTTATCGTATTCAATATAACAATATAGAACGCTTTTATGTTAAAGAAGGAAAAGCAAGAAAACTGGAAAAATCTTTGCAGAGAAACGGCGGTTATGCAAAAATTTATCTGACACGCAGCGGTAATGCAAGAATTAAAGAAATAATCGAAAACAAATAAATTTTAAAAGGCCTCTTGTTTTTAAGAGGCCTTTAAATTATTTAAGTATAAAATGATAAATCGAATAGTAAATGATAGAGGATATAATCATACATGCCGGAATAGTCAGAACCCAGGCGATTACGATATTACCGACAATGCGCCATTTAACGGCATGCGCGTGCAATGTAGAGCCTACCCCCATAATTGCGGTTGATATTACGTGTGTTGTACTTAACGGAATACCAAAATGAGAAGCAGTTAAAATTAATGTAGCAGCGGAAGTTTCAGCCGCAAATCCGTGAATAGGTTTAAGACGGATAATTTTATGCCCCATTGTTTTGATAATTTTCCAGCCGCCATTCATTGTACCGGCCGCCATTGTGAGCGCACAGATGATAATTACATAAATAGGGATATCAAAATCACCGTTTGGCGCTTTATGCAATACACCGCCTGCTAAAAGTGCAAGTGTTATTATACCCATTGTTTTTTGTGCATCATTGGAACCGTGGCTTATCGCCATTAAACCTGATGATATCAATTGCAATTTTCTAAAACGTTTATTGACTTTTTGCGGATTTGCACGGTAAAAAATTAATACCAGAAGAAGCATAAAGCTAAATCCAACAACAAACCCGAGTACCGGTGATGTGAACATAGGAATTATAACCTTTTCCATTAATGTTTTTACATGCACAACATCAGGCCCTGCCTTGACAATTGCAGCCCCCAAAAGTCCGCCTATTAGAGCATGAGAAGAGCTTGACGGCAACCCCAGATACCACGTTAACAAATTCCATAAAACAGCCGCGAGCAACGCACAAAAAATTACGGTTAAAGTAATTAATTCTGCATTAACAATGCCTGAACCAATAGTTTTGGCAACGTGAGTTCCGGTTAAAGCACCTACGAATTCAAGACTCGCACCGAAAAGCACAGCCTGTTTGGGCGAAAGCACCTTGGTGGATACAACTGTTGCTATCGCGTTTGCACAGTCATGGAAACCGTTTATAAATTCAAATGCAAGAGCAACTGCAACTACTGCTATTAATATCAATATTGTAATCGACATAAAATACTCCTAACTCTGTTTCAATACGACATTTAAAATTGCGTCTGATACGTTGAAACAAGCATCAAGAGCATTTTCGATTTCTTTATACATATCTCTGAGTTTTATAACAGTCAGTGCATCGTATTTGCCAGAGAACAAGTCACTCATAGCTTTGTAGTGAACTTCGTCCCCATGAGACTCCAGTTCTTTCATAGCTATATTTGCCTGAGTAATTTCTTCTACGTCGCTGACTTTTTTAAATTTTGTCAATATAATAGAAAGCTGTTCGGTCGCTTTAACCAAAGTTAAAGCTTGTTCTTTCATTTCTTCGGTATATTCAGACAGTCTGTATACCTCCAAATTTAAACAAGCTTTAATAATTCTTTTATTAATTTTTCTCAGTTGTACCGCTATATATTGGATATCTTCACGCTCCAGAGGAGTAATAAAGCTTTTATTTAACTGCTTCAGAGTAAGTTTAAAAGATAGTTTACTTTTCTTCTTATTTTTAAACGCTAATTCCTTCTTCTCCGGCGTAAGCCCTGTTTCCATTATCTCATTATACAAATCTGCTGACTTTTTACATATCTCCGCGCTATCCTGAAATAATGTGAAAAACATCTTATCTTCAGGCGGCATAATATATGACATTAAATTAAATTTTGACATATTGACCTCCGTATTCACACACAAACAGTCTAGCAAAAAAATATTACTTTGTATTTATTCTGTTCACAAATTTTAATATTTATATTACTATGTAGTAGGAGGTAGTGAAATTGAATAAATTATATTTGTATTTCAGAGGTTTTTGTGCAAAAGTCAGCAAGCACCTGTTCTCTCAACTCACCAGAGATAAACTAAGATTCAAATGGAATTATGTTGAGTGGTATGGATTTTATAATTTTTTAAGGTATGCGGCCAAATGTTACCTCAACAGTCTGCGGCCGCAAAAATATGAAATTAATCTGGCAATAACAGCAATAGCAAAAAATGAAGCCCCTTATATCAGAGAATGGATTGAGTTTCACCGGCTGGTCGGAGTTGAAAAATTTTTCATTTATGACAACGAAAGCACCGATAATCTTAAAGAAGTTCTAAAGCCGTACATAGAGTCAGGTATAGTTGAATATACATATTTTCCGGGAAGATGCAGGCAGTTTCCTGCATACCGTGACTCTATTGCCAGAAATGCAAACAGGGTTAAATTTATGGCGATTATTGATTGTGATGAGTTTATCACACCGATTAAGCACAACACAATACCGGAATTTATAGAATATCTTGAGCAAAAGATTAAACATAAAATTGATGCAGTCGGTATAAATTGGATTATGCACGGCTATAACGGGCATTATGAAAAACAAGAAGGACTTATTTGTGAAAATTATTCTAAATGTGACTTGAATAAAGACTCCAATCGCCACATAAAATCAATTGTCAGATTGAGAAGCGTAATAAGCAATACCCATCCGCATTTCTGCATACACAAATTGTTTTCAAAAATAGTAAATACAAAGGGTGAAGAGATGTACGGACCTTTTACGGAACCGAATCTTGATGAGATAGTAATACATCACTATTATACGAAATCATTTGAGGAAACTAAAAGTAAAATGCAAAAGGGCTTTGCTGATCAAACGAATAAACGACAAATCAGTGCCTTTATGCCTACGGCAAAAGAACAGCCGCAAAAACTGGAATTTATTCCTGATTATCTTTCAATTGATGAAGATCATTCTATGGATAGATTTATTCCGTTATTGAAAGAAAAATTAGGAATTAATTAAATACGTTGACTACAGACAAAAGCACCTTTAAATCTTCATCCAGAAGCTGGTATTCATCATCAGGCACAACAATACGCTCACTCTCAAACTCCTGCAAAAATCCAGCCTTCATACTGTCTTCATCAGGATAACTCGCAACAAACATATAGAAATCTTTAAGCTGCTTTATATATTTTTGATTAATTTCTTTATTCTGAACGCCGTCGCCGCTATATTTATTCTGCAGGTCAATTATTTGAGAATAAACGGTCTGCCCTTTATGCAGCTTTGAACTTATATAATCAAGTTTTAGAGATGCATGGTGACGTGACAGACGCCCAATAGGACTATTTACAACACCGCGGATTAAATTTTCATCATCTTTTTGTAAATTATTAGCAGCCAGAGTCATAACAGGCAAACAAAGTACTAATAATATAATAATTATTTTTTTCATAAAACCCTCTTTTATTGCTTAATATTAAATTATTTACTATGCAATTTTATAATATTATTTTTTATATTTAAATACCTTTCACACTGTTTTACGCGATCATATCCAAGCATAATACCCAGAATAAAATCCTGTTCAGCCGTAAGCTGATTAAGCTTTGGATTAAGAGTCCTAACCACATCAACACATTGCGGAGCCCCAAAATATACATTTATTTTGTTTTTGCCGATATCGTGTATTACATAAGCTATATTTTCATTTTGAAGTCTCTCTTCTATTGGTTTTCGATAAACAGCCTTTTCTGTTGTCAAAATAAGATTTCTAATCCCTTTTTTAAATTCATAAATATGGTGATGAAAAACCCTTAAATCTGCATATTCTTTTTGTTTCGCATCTGTAATTTTAGGGGATTGAGCATTAAATGCAGGTTTATAGTTGTGCTTATTCCCGTTTAGGGGTGAGTAGTATGGTATGATTGAATTGACAAACATATTCGCTCCTTTATTAGATTAAACTAACTTTAGAATACATTATATATTTCTTTTGTCAAGTTTACAAAAGTTAAAAAACAAATGATACAGTTGACAAAATACTACAGACGTAATATAATTAATAAAAATTTGTTTTCTAAGGAAGGTATTATGAAAAAATTAGTAGTAAGTTTTTTATTAATGGCATTTATGGGAACTCAGACAGTATTTGCGATTGAGCCTGCCGATACAAACGAAGTTCAGGCTCCTAAATGGGAAGATTACGTACCTGAAAAATACCAGAATCCGAGGGATTTTTCACGCGGCAAATCAATAGGAGAACTCGTAACCGGTATTGCGTTAACTGAATTAATAATAACATCACCTATCGGTGTTCCGATGATTGTGCATTCCACGACGAAATTAAAAAATAAAGGTTACTACGATAAAAAGTTAAAGTTTGATCAGGGGCTTGAGGAGGCAGCCCAAATATCGGATCCGCAGGAACGTCAGGCAGCCTACAATAAATTGCTCAAAGATTGTAAAATGACAGAAGAAATGCGTGCAAAACAGATGAAAAAACAGGCAAAAAAAGAAAAGAGGGAGGCGAAAAAACAAGAAAACAATAAATAAATTGTAAACATTTATGCTTGAACTAGCAAAAAATTTCAAAAAAATGTTTTAATACAAAAACATTTTCAAACAGGTACTTTTAAAATGAAAGGAGGCAATTATGCCAAACATAAGCAAAGTTTCAATTTACATTCCGTCACAGCAGGAAGTTGACAGAGCAGCAAGACTTGCTATGGAAAACATAGATAAGCAACTTAAAAAATTGCCTCCTGTCAAAAAGCCTGCGAGTGCTGCCGATAATTTTCCGGGGATTTATAATGATGCACAGGCATTCAAACCGCTTAGCATAAAAAAGACATTACCACTGAACAAGATTACAGTTGATACTGCCATCAGAACATACCGTTCTGCTGGGTAAAATATTGAAAATTTTATTTTTCATAATATAATTTAATAGTTAGATTTTCTAGGGTTCCGCGGCATTATGCCGGCTGGTCCGAGAGAAAATCCACGGATATAATCCGTGTTCACGGAAGGATAAAAGCCTGGGAGATATTCAATATATCTCAGGCTTTTTTAGTTAAAAAAGGAGAAAATATGCACTGGATGTTTTTGTTTATCGCAGGAATTTTTGAAATAAGCTGGGCAATAGGATTGAAATATTCACATGGATTTACGCAGCCGCTAATCTCTGTTGTAACAGTAATATGTATGATAGCAAGTTTTTATTTTCTTGCACTCGCGCTCAAGAGTTTACCGCTCGGAACGGCCTATGCAATCTGGACAGGCATCGGCACTTTAGGCACAGTAATACTCGGGATAATTCTTTTTAAAGAACCGGCAACTGCAATGCGTTTAGCCTGCATTGCATTAATTATCACAGGAATAACAGGATTAAAGTTAGTAACGCATTAAGTTTTTTTCAAAAAACTTAACAATTTAGCAAAAAAATTAGCCGATAATTTTTTATATTTATATGATTAAACCGGTAACTATAGCAGAAAATATTGTTAATTCAGGAAAAGCATTGATAAAATCCGCAGGCGAAACTGCCGAAAATATTTCGGAAGAAAGTGCGACTCTGCCGCATGCCGGCGGAGAATTGTTGCAGGCATATTATAAAATCAATACTAAAAAATTGTTTGAAAATTTTACGGATTTTGTAACCTCATTCAAGGCAAAACTCACGGAGTACAAAGATGATATACCGGCTGAACTTTATAGCAGGCTGGAAAAACATACTGATTTAAAAGATTTTTCTCTGCAAAAAATAATTTCAGATTACTATTCCGGCTTGAACGAGTGCAAAACTCTTAATGAGGTACGGGAACTTTATCCTGAAATAAAAATTCCGGCTCTCAATATGCATGATGAAATAGCCGAATTTATAAAAGGTACTGTTTCCAAGGATTTTTGTAATCAGGTGGCGAAACTTAAAACCAAAGAAGAAAAACAACATCTAATAAATGAATATTTTGAAAAAAACATTTCAAAACAAGTAGAAAAATGGGAAATTTATCCGGAATTTAAAGCAATTCAGGATAATATAGTGCAAGAAATAGTTGAAGGTAAATTCACGGGTAAATTAGATCACGCTCCAAAATATCCACTGTTTAATCACAAAATGCCGCTTAAATACAGGCTGTTACGCACTCAGGACAGCGAAACTGCAATTATAGAGATTTTAAGAGAACACTATGTCAAAGGCAAAAATCTTACGGATATCAATATAAAAACCCATGACGGTCTGGATTTGAATGCAAAAAGACTGCAAGCAACAATGCCAATTAGCGAAATGGAAAAACATTTCCGGACATTTATCAGATTTAATGAATTACAAGCTGAACATTTTAGAAAACTGTCAACTCTGGATGAGCATCAAATAAATTCCGCAATAATGACGCAAACCTGGAAAAGCAGCCGTTTAAGAGCAGATTTAGGTAATGAAACCGCATATAAAAAAGACTGGAGTCTTGTAAAACCTGTATGGCAAAAAACAATGTTTCCGGATCAGACATTTTACCCTACGGATAAACTAATAGATACATATCTGCTCGGACTTTTCAAAAACGGAAAAACAGAGCTTGTAAACAATAATCCAATATCAAAATATCAAGAAACACCGTTCCTTGATAAAACAAAAATTATGCTATTGAAACGTCTTTACAAAGGTTCAAAAGATCTTGAACTTGATAAAAATATTTTAAAAAGTGAAAAATACAAGAATTTCAAATCACAATTCAATACAGAAGAGATGAAAAAATCAATTGAAGAGATAGAAGAGCATTACAAAAATGCGTTTTTCAAATATTTTTGGACAGACGAAAGGAAATTGCGTTTTACCAACGCGCTTCACAGAAACAAAGAACTTGCTGATAAAAATATCAAAATTTCAGAAGATATACTTGTAAAAGCAATGGATAATGTGTTTATAGAAAACTAAAATTAATGAGATTTTTGTCGGATTATTAAATCCGACCTACATTAACTAAATCAAGCCACAATCTGTACACACTACGATTAATGCAACAGATAACAAGATTGTAAGTTTGGCTTTCAGCCCAACTATAAAATTGGACATTAGTTAGGATAGAAATTCCAACCTGTATTAGCTTATGTTTAAATGCAAACCGGACTTTAAAGTATAACTATTATAATACAACAATGTAAATAATACTAAACTCATCAAAGGACAAAAAATAAACCAGAGAGGGAGGGATTCGAACCCTCGGTGGAGTTGCCCCCACACAACCTTTCCAAGATTGCACCTTAAGCCGCTCGGACACCTCTCCTTTAAATTTTGAGCTTTCAGGTTTTCCATGCCCTTCTCACTCATAAATATATATTACAAGAATATCTCTTGAATGTAAATAGAATACAAATATATGTATCAATGTTATTCCATGTTATAATCATACTATGCAGATAAATGATGAATTAATTGTAACTATAGAAAAACTTTCAAACCTCGGATTAGGGATTGCAAAACCCGACGGGTTTGTTATTTTTGTCGAAAATTCCTGTCCGCAGGATGTCGTAAAAATAAAAATCACAAAACTTACTAAAAATTTTGCAACCGCTAAAATTCTGGAGATAATTACTCCTTCCAACAACCGAATATCTCCTTTCTGTCCGATGCAAAAAATTTGCGGCGCCTGCCAGCTTCAATTTATTGATTACGATTATCAGCTTGAACTTAAACGAGAAATAGTTCAGGACGCAATAACTAAAATAGGGCAGCTTGATATAAAAATTCCTAAACCTGAACCAAGTCCCCAAATTAAAGCGTTCAGGCACAAAATCCAATATCCGGTCTGCCAGACAAAAGTTTCTAAGCGCCTGCTTGCAGGATATTATAAACCCCAAACTCACGAGATTGTTAATATAAAATACTGCCCTATTCAACCGGAAATCTGCGACAGAATTATTGATTATATAAGAGTAACAGCTCCGGAATACGGCATTTCCGGCTACGATGAAAAGCACCATGCCGGTGATTTACGACACATAGTTATCAGAAATTCAGCAGCAACCGGCAAAAATCTTGTTGTACTTGTTGTTAATTCCAATCAAAAATCAACTAACTACAAAAATTTAGCGCTAAGTATCTATGAGCATTTTGCAGAAGTATCAGGAGTCTGTTTAAATTACAACAACAAAAAGACAAATGTAATTATGTCAGAGAATACTGAATGCATTTGCGGTAAACCGGTTATTGAAGAAAAAATACTCGGAAAAACTTTTTATGTCGGCGCTAATACCTTTTTTCAGGTCAACCCGAAAAGCGCTGAAAATATTTTCCGGTATGTAAAAAACTATATTGCGGATAATTTAAACAATCCGGTTGTGCTGGACGCTTATGCCGGAATTACAGCATTCGGAATATGTGTAGCAGACATTTGCGAAAAAGTTGTCAGCGTGGAAGAAAATACAGAATCCTGTTCTCTTGCTGAGAAATCTATTGAATTAAATGATATAAATAATGTGGAAATTCATAATGAAGATGCAGCAAAATTTTTTGCTAAAGAACAGAGAAAATTTGACGCGGTAATCCTTGATCCTCCGCGCAAAGGCTGCTCTACTGAATCACTTGATGAAGCTGTTAGACTTTGTAAGAATACGATTATTTATGTAAGCTGCAATCCTGCAACTCTTGCACGCGATTTGAAGTATTTAACAGAAAAAGGCTGCCGCGTTCAAAGCATCCAGCCTTTTGATATGTTTTGCCACAGTTTTCATATAGAAAATGTTGCTATTATTCAGGTTTAACAGTTTTTTCGCCGAATTTTTCAAGTGTTTCTTTTAGCAATTCCTGAGCTTTAGCAATTACGCCGATGTCATCAGATTCAAACTCACGAAGTTTGTCCATATAAAATTTTCTTAACCTTTTTATTTCATCCTGCGTAATGGTTTTATCTTCACGTTTTAGATAATCCGGAGACTTTTTGATTAATTCAGTTATAAATTCATCAGGCTTATATTTTTGTTTTGCCTCTTTGTAATAAAGAGGAATTTTTTGTCTAACACCGGACATATATCCGTCAAGCATTTTGACATGCTCCTTTCCGATTATGACCGGAAGTTTTTCTTCACCGCGTATTTTTGCGTCTGCGTTATAAGCATTTGTAAATAACGGACGAGAAATATCTTCACGTAATCGTGTTTTTATAACATCAAGATTGTTTGCAATTCTGCGTCCGGGAGATTTTTCGGGATAATTATTTTTAAGATTTATGTGCAGTTTGCCAAGAGTTCTTGTTATGTTGTAGACATATTTTGATTCTAATTCTTTAGCTTTTGAGTAATGCGGACCGTAAAGCATTATCAATTCCAGAGTCTGCCTATCTTCATTTTTACCTTTTTTGTTACTCGGGACAAATCTCATCTGATAATCAGAATAAGTGCTGCTGCGAGGTTTTGATATTTCTGCTTTTTTCAGGAAAGCCCCTAATATTTCAAGATCATCAGGGGTAATACCGTTTTGCCGAATTTCAAGATCGGGATATTTTTCAAGTTTTCCTGTTTTCTCGTTGAGAGTTCTAAATATCGCTATTTCATAACCTTCATCTTTCATAGTGTCTAAAAACTTTTTAAAAGAGGCAACATTCTGCTGGTCTGTCCAGTAAACAGTTCCGCGTACAATGTCCTGTACATACCCCTGACGCTCGTATTTATCCATAAAAGAATCGAGAGTTTTTATAGGGTGCTTGCTGTTGTAAACTTCATCATAAACAAAACCTTCATCAGCAAGTTTTTTACAGGCACTTTTCAAACCTCTATGAAAATCTTTTGCATAATCAATAAACTTATCCACACGCGAAATATACGCCTGCTCAATAGCTTGCCCGATAATGCTTGCTTCACGCGGAAGTTTTCCAGAAAAAGAAACAGTATCTGCATTAAGAGGCTGTAGCTGCCGATATTGAACGGATTTGTTCTGATTCTTTACTTGATTTTGCCTGTAAATTTGAAAATTCGGGGTAATTGTTAAATTCATGCCTTTAAATCTCCTTAGAAATTCTTTTAACTATAACACCGCTGAATAAAAAATTTTACCTTACACTGAAAAAAAAAAGAAAATCTTAACATAAATTAACACGCGATATTTTTTGTAAAATTTGTGTGTTTGTATTATCATGTACTCGTATAGTTATAAATTAAGTAATAGCATATTTCAGAAGGAGGTTATTATGCCAGCTAAAACTATAACAGTAGACGGTAACTACGCTGCCGCGCATATTGCCTATGCGTTGAGCGAAGTTTCCGCGATTTATCCGATCACTCCTTCCTCAACAATGGGTGAATGGATAGATGAATGGGCCTCTCAACACAAGAAAAACATCTGGGGCAAAGAAGTAAGAGTAGCAGAAATGCAATCAGAAGCAGGGGCAGCAGGTGCTGTACACGGTTCTCTCGCTGCAGGTGCTTTAACTTCAACCTATACAGCATCACAAGGCTTGTTGTTGATGATCCCTGTAATGCACAAAGTTGCCGGTGAAATGTTGCCGCACGTAATCCACGTTTCAGCAAGAGCACTGGCTGCACAATCATTAGCAATTTTCGGCGACCATACTGACGTTATGGGCTGCCGCAACACAGGTTATGCAATGCTTGCTGCTAACTCTGTTCAGGAAGAAATGGATATGGCTTTAGTTGCTCACCTTGCAACTTACAAAGCTAAAGTTCCGTTCTTACAGTTCTTCGACGGTTTCAGAACTTCTCACGAAGTACACAAAATCGAAGAAATTTCTTACGAAGATATTGCAAAACTTGTTGAACCAAAATACATTGAAGAATTCAGACAAAGAGCAATGAGACCGGAAGCTCCTATTTGTAAAGTCGGCGCACAAAATACCGATGTTTACTTCCAGGGACGTGAAACAGTTAACAAATATTATGATGCTGTTCCGGATATTGTTCAGGAATATATGGACAAAGTTGCACAAGTTACAGGCAGACAGTATCATCCGTTTGATTATGTCGGTGCGCCTGATGCAACTGATGTTATCGTTGCAATAGGATCTTCTTGCGAAACTATTGAAGAAACTATTGAATACTTAAACGCTAAACGCGGTACGAAATACGGTTTAGTTAAAGTCAGATTGTACAGACCGTTTGATGTTAAACGTTTCAATGAAGCATTGCCTTCAACAGTTAAACGTGTAACTGTTCTCGACAGAACTAAAGAACCTGGATCTATCGGTGAACCTTTATACATGGATGTAGTTGCTGCATTAGAAAATAAAGACATCAGAGTAATCGGCGGCCGTTACGGTTTAGCATCTAAAGAATTTACACCGTCAATGGTATTAGCTGTTTACAAACATGCTGAAAACAACGGTTTCCACGGTTTCACCGTAGGTATCGAAGACGATGTTACACACAAATCACTTAAAGTTGACGAACACATCGTTACAGAACCGGAAGGAACTACAAACTGTATGTTCTGGGGCTTAGGCTCAGACGGTACTGTTGGTGCTAACAAAAACTCAATCAAAATTATCGGTCAATATACAAACAAAGATGCTCAGGCATACTTTGCTTATGACTCTAAAAAATCATTCGGTGTTACCGTTTCTCACCTGAGATTTGGCGACAAACCTATCAAATCTACTTACCTGATTACAGCACCTGACTTTGTATCATGTTCAGCACATGCTTACATCGGCAGATATGACCTGTTAAAAGGTATCAAAGAAGGCGGTACATTCTTACTGAACAGCCCTTATTCAAAAGAAGAAGCATTTGCTCATTTAACAAGAGATATGCAAAAAACTATCATTGATAAGAAAATCAAATTCTACAACGTAGATGCTGAAAAACTTATCGAACAACAACCGGGCTTACGCGGTAAAGGTGCTAACACCGTTATGATGGTTGCATACTTCAAAGTATCAGGCATCATTCCGTTTGAACAAGCTCTTGAAGGTATGAGAGAAATGACTAAGAAAACCTTCAAGAAAAAAGGCGATGATGTTGTAAATATGAACTTAGCATTAATTGACGCAGCAGTTGACGCTTGCCAGGAAGTACCTGTTCCGGCATCTTTAGACGGCGTAGGTTGTGTTGATGATGTTAAATTAATCGCTGACGATGCATCTGACTTTGCTAAGAAAATCATTGAACCGTCAATGAGACAAAAGGGTGACGATATCCCTGTTTCAGCAATGTCAGTAGACGGCGTTATTCCGACCGGCACAGCTTGCCTTGAAAAACGCGGTATCGCACCAAGAGTTCCGAAATGGAATCCTGAATTTTGTATTCAATGCGGTATCTGTGCATCAGCTTGTCCGCACGCTGCAATCAGAACTAAATTGATTGAATCTAAAGATTTGAAAGATGCTCCAGATTCATTCAAAACA
This sequence comes from Candidatus Gastranaerophilales bacterium, assembly GCA_944326465.1. Classification (GTDB taxonomy): domain Bacteria; phylum Cyanobacteriota; class Vampirovibrionia; order Gastranaerophilales; family Gastranaerophilaceae; genus CALUVH01. The sequence continues at coordinate 156,774 of CALVEB010000001.1, forward strand.
GTTCCTGCAAAACCTGCACTTGCTGACGAACAATTCAAAGTACAGGTATACTGCAAAGATTGTACAGGCTGCGGTGTTTGTATCGATCAATGTCCGATGGCTAAAAACCCTGAAAAAGCAGCTCTTAGCTGGTCATCTATTGAACAGGAAGAAGCAGCAGGCGAAATGGCTAACGAAGAATTCTTCGATGCATTGCCTGATAACGTAATGGGTAAAAACACAACCAACACAATCAAAGGCGCTATGTTGAGAAAACCATTATTTGAATTCTCAGGCGCTTGTGCAGGTTGCGGCGAAACACCTTATGTTAAACTTGCATCTCAATTGTTCGGTGAAAACATGATCATCGCAAACGCAACAGGTTGTTCATCAATCTACTCAGGTACTTTCCCGACAATTCCTTATACAACTAATAAGGAAGGTCACGGACCTGCTTGGGCTAACTCATTATTCGAAGACAACGCTGAATTTGGTTTCGGTATGAGATTGGCAGTAGATCAAAACAGATCAACTTTGAAAACTTTCGTTGAAAAAGTTGTAGCTAACGAAAAAACACCTGCTGACTTGAAAGAAGCATTAGAAACAGCAATCTCTTACTTTGATAATTCAAAAACAGAAGAAGCAAAACAGGCACAGGAAAATGCTAAAAAAGTTCTTGCAAAATACGCAGATGTAGATTGTCCTGATTTAGCGAAAGTAAGAGAACTGCAAGACTACTTCACGGATAAGTCAGTATGGATTATCGGCGGCGACGGCTGGGCAAACGATATCGGATACGGCGGTATTGACCACGTATTAGCTCAAAACAAGAATGTAAATATTCTTGTTCTTGATACCGAAGTTTACTCAAATACCGGCGGTCAAGCTTCTAAATCAACACCTACCGGTGCTGTTGCGAAGTTTGCTACAGGCGGTAAACCTACTTACAAGAAAAACATGGGCTTGATGAGCATGTCATACGGTTACGTATACGTAGCATCAGTTGCATTGGGCGCTGACAGAGCACAAACTCTGAAAGCATTCCAGGAAGCAGAAAGCTACGACGGACCTTCAATCATCTTTGCTTATGCTCCTTGTATCGCACACGGTATTGATATGAGTAAAACTCAAACCGAACAAAAACGTGCAGTAGAAGCAGGATACTTCCCGTTATACAGATACAATCCTGCAAATCCTGAAGCACCGTTCACCTGGGACGCTAAAGATCCTAAAGGCAGCTATCAGGAATTCATCAAATCTGAAGGACGTTACAAATCACTGCTTAAAACCAATCCGGAACACGCAGAAGAATTGTACGCTCAAGCAGAAGAAGATGCTGCAAAACGTATGGCTGTATACAAAGCAGTCGGCGAATTGATGAAATAATATTCATTAATATAGCAAAAAGCAATGTCAGAAATGGCATTGCTTTTTTGTTTTAAAATTCTACGGCGCTTTAAAAATTCTGTTGAAAATTCTACGGCTGTTTCGGTAAAATACCGAGTTCCTGTAAACGTTTTTCCACAGCAAGTGCTGCTTGCTGTGCACGTGGATCAGTATGTAAAACAGTTGTTACATGTACCGTTTGACCGTTAATGTTCTGGAATCCGCCTGCATTTTTCATGTAATTATCATAAACTTCTTTCAGCATTTTTCCTTCACCCTCAAAAGCTTCCATAGCTTTTGGACGTGCCTGCTGAGGGGCCGTTGCTGATATTCCTTGCGCCTGTGCCATATAATTGTAAGGCATAATTGGTGTTATAGACATAGAATACTCCTTTCTGAGATTATAAAGCGTCCTGATAAAAAAAATTGCTATCATAAGGGAAAATATAAAGTTTTATAACAAAAGACCTGCCGGAAGGCAGGCCTTTACTGAACACAAGTCAAAAACTATTTGCCGTTAACAATAGTTTTGAATTTTTTACCAGCTGTGAAAGCAGGAACTTTTCTTGCAGGGATTTTAAGTTCTTTACCTGTTTGAGGGTTTCTGCCTGTTCTAGCTGCTCTTTCACGTCTTTCGAATGTTCCAAAGCCTACCAATGTAATTTTTTTGCCTTTAGCAACTGATTTTTCGATTGTGTCAATAAGAGCACCCAAAATTTCTGCTGCATCTTTTTGAGTTACATTAGCTTTCTTAGCTACTTCTTGTACTAATTCTTCTTTGTTCATAATAAAACTCCTTTCCTATTTGTACATATCTTATTATATCTAAATATCTTTATTTTGCAAGTATTTTAACCTATCTTTACATATATTTACCGTATAAAACATCTAAACAGTGTATATATAGTTTAAATTATACAAAAAGTTAAGAATCTTATATAAAATAAACTTTTTTCAGGCGTTTTTGATACAATATTATAGGAATGTTCTTATTCACATGGGAGTAAAACAATAAAACAAATGAAAGAGAGATTGATATTATTTACAATAGTTTTTGGACTTGGAGTTTTTATATACATTTTCCAGAGCTATTTTAATACAGTTCTTGGATTAGCATTTCTATGCGCATGTATGTTTATTTATGCAATGATATCAAGCCTTGCATACAAACTCAAAACCAGACAACTTTCCAAATACCCGCAAATAGTGAATCCTGATTACAAACCTTTTGTATCTGTTTTGATACCGGCGCACAATGAAGAAAGTGTTATAACTAATACTATTGAAAATATTCTGGCGATGAATTACGAAAATTTTGAAGTTATTGTAATTGATGACAGAAGTACAGATAATACAGCAAGCATAATAAAAGATCTTGAACAAAGATACGAAAAAGTTACAGCCCTTATTCGTTCCGCTGATGCCTTTCCCGGAAAATCCGCTGTACTTAACGATGCCTTTAAACTTGCAAAAGGCGAAGCTATACTTGTTTTTGACGCTGATGCGACTGTTGATCCTGATTTTTTAAGTATAATGATACCGCATCTTGAGCCTAAAGATGTTGGCGCTGTTCAGGCAAGAAAAGTCATTAGAAATAAAAACCAGAATTTACTGACCCGCTGCCAGAACAATGAGTACACAATGGACGCACATTTTCAGGTAAGCCGCGACTCGGTTAAGGGAGCTGTAGAACTACGCGGTAACGGAGAATTAATTAAACGGCAGGCGCTGGAAAGCATTGACGGTTGGAACAACTACACAATAGTAGATGATCTTGATATGTCAACAAGGCTTCATATAAAAGGCTGGGATATAAGATTTTGTCTTGATGCTGTTGTTTATGAAGAAGGTATTGCTTATATTAAACCGCTGTTCCGGCAGCGCAGACGCTGGCTTGAAGGTACCATAAGAAGATACCTTGAGTATTCAGGCGCTGCACTATGTTCAAAAGACATGTCGCCTGTTGCCAAAATCGATATGGTTGCTTATATTTCAGAATTTATCATGCCGATGTGGTTTTTAATAGAAATCTTAATCCGCGGGTCTAAAGTTGTTCTGAAGGATGCTTCTCCGCATACTTTATATTCCTCAATCTTTATTGGCTGCATAATAGGCTTTGGCTTTTTCTTAGCAGCCCGCTATGCGCTTAGAAGATACGATTTTATGCCTCGGCTGGATGCAACATTTGAAGCGCTGGAAACATCTATTTATCTATTCATAATATGGTTTCCGCTCGTATTATTTATTTGTTTCAAAATACTCTTCATGAAAAAAGATATGAACTGGGGAAAAACAGCCCACGGACTTGTATTGGAAGAAGAAGCAAGTATTAAAGCATTTATACTCAAAGAATTAGAAAAAACTAAAAATTATACTAAAGAATACACAGAAAAATTAAGACAGGTACTAGCCGAAAAAGGAGAAAGATAAAATGACAAATCAAGCAGTTGTTGATGTAAAAGATAAAATAAGATCAATCCCGGATTTTCCGAAACAAGGAATTATTTTCCGAGACATAACAACAGCATTAAAAGATGCTGAAACATTACCTATTATGGTTGATTATTTATGCGAACAGTTTAAAGATGTAAAAATTGACTATGTTGCAGGCATAGAAAGCCGCGGATTTATATTTGGCATGCCAATGGCATACAAAATGAAAGCAGGATTTGTGCCTATCAGAAAGCCAAACAAATTACCGGCCGAGACTTATTCACAAAGTTACGAGCTTGAATATGGCACAGACACCATTGAAGTTCATAAAGACGCATTTCCTCAAGGTGCAAATGTGTTAATTGTTGATGATTTACTTGCAACAGGCGGCACAGCAGAAGCGGCCTGCAAACTGGTTAAAAAAACAGGCGCGAATCTTATGGGTATTGCCTTTCTGATAGAACTGGAAGATTTAAACGGACGCGAAAAGCTTACTGATGCACCGAAAATCGTGTCTATGGTGAAGTATTAAAAGAAGTAAACAGATACTGCCTTTAACCCTATAAGAAAATACTTTTTGGGTTAGCACATCAAATAAATAGAATAAAAATACCTGTTGCCTTTTGTAGAGTGAGTACGGAATACCTCGCTTTATTTACAATACTTACTCTACTCATTTCAGCACAGACTTACTATCAGTTCACAATTTTGACTTAGCGAGAATAGCCTGTGCGGCGACATAGCCGGTAGACCAACAGTTTTGCAAATTAAACCCGCCGCAAAAACCGTCGATATCCAACACTTCCCCGCAAAAATAAACATTCGGTACAAGCTTTGATTCCAGAGTTTTTGCATTGACTTCATCAAGCGCAACTCCACCGCAGGTGACAACTTCTCCGCCTGATGCCGTACCGGTTATCGTCAATTCAAAATTATTCAACTTACCCAGTATTTCATCCCGCTGTATGCTATTTATCATACATGCCTTGATATTAGTATCAATGTTTGATATAAACAACAAGTATTCTGCCAGAGATTTGGGCACGACTTCTGAAAGCACATTTTTTATTGTTTTATGCGGATTGCTATTCAGCATACTTTGCAAATCCAGACTTCCGCAAAAATCCAGCGATATAGAATACGGAAAAGTCTCTCGTGCGTTTAGAGAAGATATTTTATAAGTATAAGGCCCGGAAATTCCATTATGAGTAAATAACAAATCTTCGCCTTTAATTTTCACGGAAACACCTGACAATCGGGCTAAATTTTCACGGGTACGCAGCCCGATGAGAGACTTTCGCGGCTCTATAATCTTATGCCCCAAATACCGGCACATATTATATGATGAATGCCCGCCTGTTGCAATAACAACATAATCAAAATCCCCGCTTCCGTTATCGCTCACAACTGTGAACTTATCCCCGCGATTTATCCGCAATACTCTTTCCGTTTTAAAATTGACCTCCTTAATTGCCTGCAAAAATTTGCTCCGTACATCCGCCGCAGAATTAGACACAGGGAAAATTCTCATATCTTCCTGAACATAAGTTTCAACACCAATACTTCTGAAGAATTCAAGAGTATCTGCAGTTGAAAACCTTGAAAATACAGAATATAAAAACTTTTCACCGCGCGGATAATTTGCAGCCAGTTCCTTGAAATCATATTCGTTATGTGCAAGATTACATCTTCCGCCGCCGGTTGCAAGAAGAGTCTTTAGCGGTACAGCAGCTTCGAAAATCGTAACATCAAAATCATTCTGCAAATAATATGCACACATACATCCGGCAGGGCCGCCGCCTATAATCGCGACTTTACAATTCAACCCGCGTGCCATATAAAAATACCATTTCAGGATTTTCTAAATCATTATGCAATTCAGATATTGTCTTGTGCAGCACAGGATGTACGTAATCCGGTATTAGTTCAAGCAGCGGAACTAGAGTAAAAGCCCTTAAATGCAGATATTTATGCGGAATAACAAGATTTTCCTCATTTATAATCTCATCATTATAGAACAGAATATCAATATCTATATTTCTGTCCTGATAGTCATTCCCTTCACGCGGAGTTTTCCCCAGCTGTCTTTCTATACGCTGGCATTCCTGCAGCAAACTTTGCGGCGAAAGTTTAGTTTTAATTTCAACAACAGCGTTAACAAACCAGGTTTCAGTCGTCATTCCCCACGGCTCAGTTTCGTAAAACGCAGAAGTTCTGATAATCGTAATACCGTCAACAGCCCCTAACAACCCCGTTGCCTGCTGCACGTAACCTATACGATCACCTTTATTTGAACCCAAACTTAAATAAACTATTGCCATACCTTAATTTTATAAATTTTTTCATATAATGTCAACAAATAAAAGAAAATTTAAATAACAATATAAAAATAAGTTAACATTCAGACACCATGCTCAATTATCATGTATAATTTAAATATGCATATATACGGATTAATCACAACAATTTTATTTATATTCCTCCTGCCGTTTATATATATAATAAGAGCAATAAACGGTAAATTTCTCTACGGTTGGAAAAGTAAATTAGGATTTTTTACACCGCCCGAATTTGGAAATAAAGTAATAATGTACCACGGCGTTTCTGTAGGAGAAGTTATAGCGCTTGAAAATCTAATTAAAAAGACAAAAGAAACTTTTCCTGAATATAAAATTGTCGTAACAACCGGCACTAAAACAGGACAAGAAATTGCGCATAAAAAATATGAAAATATTGCAGACTTTATAACATATTTTCCGTTTGATATTCCATTTTGCGTAAACAGATTTTTAAAGAAGCTCAATCCATCTGTAGTGCTTATTGCAGAAACAGAACTCTGGCCGACTTTCGCTTTTTGCTGCAACAAAAAAAATATTCCGCTTTATATAATTAACGGACGAATTTCAGATTCTACATACAATTCATATAAACTTTTCAAAATATTTTTCAAAAAAATTCTGAGTTTTTATACAGGAATCTTCACACAAAGCAAATACGATAATGAAAAACTAATTAATATCGGTGCAAATCCTTCAACAACCTGCATTATGAATAATCTTAAATTTGATGTGAAAAAATCACCTGAAAAAATAGATATGGGCCAGGGGCGGATAATAATTGCCGGCAGCACTCATCAGGGCGAAGATGAAATAGTCATAAATGTATTTTCCGAACTAAAAAAAGAAATTCCTGATATAAAACTTCTTCTGGTACCGCGTCACCTTAAACGGGTATCCCATGCTGCAGAATTGGCGGCTAAAACAGGATTAAAATACGGATTACGCTCAAACAACGACAATTTTAACAATAAAGATATTATTATCCTTGATACAATGGGTGAACTCGGGAAAATGTATCAGATATGTACATTTGCATTCATAGGCGGAAGTTTTAATAAAACCGGCGGCCATAATCCGCTGGAGGCAGTTGTGTACTCCAAACCCGTCATCTCCGGCCCTTCTATCCATAATTTTCGGGATATATACGGAATACTTGCACGCACTACAGCAGGCAAAATAGTAAAAACTCCTCAAGATTTAAAAGATTATATGCATAAACTTCTCTGTGATAAAGAATTTTATGATAATGCCTGCAAAGATTGTGAAATTGTATTCAACGCTCAACAAGGAGCTTTGGATTTTGTTATTGATAAATTAAAAGAAATATTATAATAGCCGGCGGCTGATATTGGACATAGAAAGAAAAATTACTATATATAACGCCCTTTTCTAATACATTTAGATGATTTTTGTAAAGAAATATTACAAAAAAGAATAAAAGAATTAAAGAAAAAAGGAGTTGCAGCCGATAAGAATAATAAGGAAAGAACTAGAAAGGGAACGCTATGGGAATGGCAGCATCTCAAGCTCGATTTCTCGG
>CALVEB010000002.1 GCA_944326465.1 Candidatus Gastranaerophilales bacterium
AGTTCCTTTTGTGTGATGTGGTTCCCGTTGCATAAATCGGAAATCCGCTGTCCGGGTGTTCCGGGTAAAGCCATAAACACGCACCTCCTCCGCATACTTCCATTATACAGAATGATTGCAAAAATGCAATTTCCAAAGTGTAAACTTCATCAAAATGCAATTCTCGCAAAATTCCGGGGATTGCATTTTCTGATAAGTGTACTCTTAAGGATGTTACGGTTAAAAGCAATGTTATCGTAACTTATTACAGTAATCTAGCAAGAGAGATTAAATATAAGTTATCGACAATTAATAACTATTCGATGGATTCAGAACTACTTAATAAAACCTATAATAAACTATCTCAATATGCCAATGTTGATGAAATAACAAAGTATAAGCATATTTATAACAATTAATTATATAGGATATTTACGACTATCAAGCTATATATTTTAAAGCCCATTGATTCAACATATAAACTAGTTTTGCACTATCTTTATTCATTAACTGCAATTTTAATGTTGTAATAAATGGTTCGATATAAAACGCATTATTTCCGCCATTTACAAATTGACCCTTTTTAGGGTCTTTTTTGTTAATAAAATCAATACTTTCGGGTGGTTCGAGAGTGCTAAATTTCTTATCTTCTTCTCTTATTAGTTCTGAAAGAGTATAGAACACCGGAAACAGCTCTATGTCTAGGTTTTTGTCGTGGTATGTGTACTTTTTTGTCCAGATTGATTTGTACGGATAGATAGATTTTTTTGGTAAAGTTGGCTTTGTGTGGGAGTTTCCGGTGTAAAGAAACAGGACAGTACAGAAAAGTGGAACCTGCCTTAAAGTCGCTGTTGGTAAATAATTTTAAATAAATTTAGGGTTTCAGAAAAGTCCAAAATGTCTGATTACTGTCCTTTATATGTCTAAAAATACCGAAAAAATTTAATAGACATGCCCCAAAGGGTTATTTCCGTAAGAGAAAAGATAAGGACAGTGATAAGACATTCATTGTCAAAAATTTAACAGAAGTTCCAGAAAAAAATTTTTCTGTTCATAAACGGAACCTTAACGGAACTTTATTCGGAACCAAACGGAACATTAGTTTTAGTATGTTTAATGTATAATGAAGTTCAAAGGAAAATAAAGCTGATGAATAATGAAATAATACTTGATACAAAGCTTATTGGTGATATAAAAGGAAACTTCTTTGTTCCTTCTTATCAAAGAGGTTATCGTTGGGGAAAGTCAGAAGTTACACGTCTTTTAGAAGATTTATGTTCTACCGATGGGAAAAGAAATTACTGTCTTCAACCTATTGTTGTAAGAGCAAATGGTGATAAATATGAACTGATAGATGGCCAACAAAGATTAACTACAATATATTTAATTTATAGGTACATGAACGAAGTAAGTTTTGGATTTATTGATGAACCACGTTTTACACTTTCTTATAAAACTAGAGAAAAATCAGAAAAATTTCTAAAAACAATAGATGAATCGTGCAAGGATGACAATATTGACTTTTGGCATATTTGTTCTGCCTATCAAAGTATTAAAGAATGGTTTGACAAAAAGGATAAAAAATCAACTATAACAAATATAAATAAATATTTTGATGAAATCGTCAAAGTTATATGGTATGAAGTCAGTGAGTCAGAAGATGCTATAAATTTATTCACAAGGCTTAATATTGGTAAAATCCCGCTTACTAGTGCTGAGCTCGTAAAAGCAATGTTTTTAAGTAGGAGTAAAGAAACAAATCTTGGAAAGAAAAAACAAGAAGAAATTTCTTTGCAATGGGATTATATCGAAAAAGAACTTCACAATGATCATTTATGGTATTTTTTAACAAACAAAACAAAAATAAAATATCAGACAAGAATAGATCTAATTCTTGATCTCATCTCTGCAAAACCTATTGATAATCGTGAAAAATACTACACTTTTTTTAAATTTGATGAAATGAGCAAAATCGACTCATTGGATAGTATATGGGAGAATATTCAACAAACATTTCTTATATTAAAAGATTGGTACGAAAACCATGAATTATACCATAAGATAGGCTATTTAATTGCATCAGAGACACTAACATTGGGAGAAATTTTTGATATTTCAAAAAATAAAACAAAAAATAAATTTAGGGAAGTTATTGATGAAAAAATAAAAAATAGTATAAAAATCAATGAAAATTATTCCGAATTAAGTTACGAAAAAGAAACAGATAGAAATAGAATATCTACCTTATTGTTACTTTTTAATATTGAATCCGTTCGTCAAAATGGTGAAGAAACTCAATGGTTTCCTTTTGATAAATACAAATATAGTAAGGATGAAAAAGTTTTATGGAGTCTTGAACATATTCATGCACAACATTCTGAGGGGATGAAAACTCAAGAAACTTGGAAAACATGGCTTACACTTCATCTTCCTTCTATCCAAGTCGTTAAAAAAGAGTCAAACGAACTTATAGATAAGATAAAATCTGCAATAAAAAAAGAAAAATTAGAAAGAACAGAATTTGAAGCAATTCAAAAAGATATCATTAATATACTTTCAGTAGAAGGAAATATTGAATATCTACATTCAATATCTAACTTAGCAATACTTAATTGTGGTGATAATGCAGCATTGAACAATTCAACTTTTGATGTTAAAAGAAATGCAATTATAGAGATGGATAAAGGAGGAAAATATATACCATTTTGTACTAAAATGGTCTTTTTAAAATATTACACACCTTCGTCAGATAATCAATTACATTTTTGGGGACATTCTGACAGAGTGGCATATATCAAAGCAATAAATGAGATTTTATACTATAAATCTCATTATCTTGATGAACCTATATACCTTGAAGGGGAGGAAAATTAAGTGGAAGCTAAACTTTATTCTTTTATTGACATTTTCAATAGTGAATTTAATACCGATCAAGAAATTGTAAGACTTGAGCAAATTACAATACCAATCATACAAAGAGATTACGCCCAAGGAAGAAATGATCCAAGCATAGAACGTATAAGAGATCGTTTTCTTAATTCTTTGTATGCTGCTGTTACCAAAAAGCCTATAATTCTTGATTTTATATATGGTGATATTGATAAGTTTGGTAATATGACACCGTTAGATGGTCAACAACGACTTACAACCTTATTTTTACTTTATTGGTATGCTGCAAAAAAAGAAAATATTTCAGAAAACGAATATAGTTTTCTGAATAAATTCAGTTATGATACAAGATATAGTGCTCGAACTTTTTGTAAATATCTTGTAAAATTTTGTCCATCTTTTGAGGACGCTCTTTCTAATGAAATTATCGATCAGGAATGGTTCCCACTGGATTGGAAAAAAGACTCTACAATTAGTTCAATGCTTGTAATGCTTGATGCTATAGATGAAAAATTTAAAGATGTAGAAAAACTGTGGCAAAAATTAAAAAATAAATCTATTATGTTTTATTTTTTGCCAATCAAAGATATGGGACTTACAGATGAACTTTATATAAAAATGAATTCTCGTGGCAAACCTCTAACTATCTTTGAGCATTTTAAAGCCGAATTAGAACGTAATATTCGTATAATAGATGAGAACCTTGCAGACAATATAATTTATAAAATTGACCAAGATTGGACTAATTTATTGTGGCGATATAGAAATAGTCATATTGGCTCTGAAGACGATAATATCATTGATGATGAATTTCTTCGTTATTTTAAATTTATATGTGATATAATCTGTTATAAAAATAAGGAAAATCCAAAAGAAAATAAAGATGAATTTGATTTACTACAGAAATATTTTTCTCCCGACAATCCAGATGTATTAAAAAATCTTTCTACAATGGAAGCATTTTTTGATTGTTGGTGTAATCTTTCAGGATATAATACTCCTTTTGATTTTTTTAAATCGTTTATGTCATATAAACATGAATTTAATAAAATTATAGTAGAATCTCGTTTTAACATTGATATCCTTGGAGATTGTCTTCATACATATTCTGATAGAAATGGTCGTATAAGATTATTTCCATTGAATAGAATGGTGTTATTATATGCAATCATATTTTATCTTAACAATCATGATAGAATAACAGAAAATGATTTCAAACGAAGGATTAGAATAATTAATAACTTAATTCAGAATTCGGAAGATGAAATAAGTGATAGGGCGGATAAAAATCGTATTCCCGCTATTTTGGATGAAGTAGATTACATTCTCATGACAGGAGAGATCAACGATAATATCAGTAGCAACTTTAATATTAATCAATTAGAAGAAGAAAAAGAAAAAATTGCTTTTCTAAAGGAAAAACCACATTTAATAGAGACATTATTTAGACTTGAAGATCACAGTATGTTATTTGGACAAATTAGCATTTTAGGGTTAGATAATTTAACATATGCTGAGAGATTTGAATCATTATTCAAGTGTAATTGGGATAAAATAGATTGTGCTCTGATGGCAATAGGTGATTATGGGCAAATGGAACAAAATAGGTGGCGCTATCAATATGCTTCTAGCGCTATTAAACAAGCTTGGATAAAGCTTTTTCATAAAAGTTCCAATTTTGGCTTTGATAAAACTAGAAATATTCTTGTCAAATTGTTGTCTATGCACAAAGAATTTAATGATGAAATCTTAGATAAAATAGCTAAAAATTACACGGATGAATGTTTACGTAACAAAATTTTTCCATTTAGATACTATTATATATGTTATCCCGAATATCGTCCTGGTTCTTATGGAAAATTAAGTAATGGTTCTGCTAAGGATGAACCTTATATGTTTGCGGTACTACAAACAAAGGCACAATGGTCGAAAAATGCTTATATTCCTTTTTTAAAGGCTGCTGATGCTGAAAATCTTTCTGTCGATTATATGGGACAACGTCTTATATATGATAATGAGCAAATTATTTGTAAAAACGATTCATATATATGCCTAAAGAATAATAATATAGTTTACACAATAAAAATCAATCAAAATGAAAATGGTTTTGATATTGAAGACCGCATCTTAAAATTGAAAGAATATATTAGGACTCTTCCTAAATGTAATTAACATAAAAGATATATTATATTTTTATTTTTCACCCTCAACAAATTCTTTAATAACCTTGTATACATATCTTGTGGTGGTTTCGCAAGCTAACACAAGTTTATTAATTGTATATTTAGTTCCATCAAAATTATCTATAATATATTGTTTTTTGTATTTCTGATTACAATGAGCATGGATTGAAAACTTTTGTCCTGCAGCATTGAACATTAATTTTTTAGTTGCTTCCAAGCCAATAATAGAACATAAAAACTTTAAATCATCTGTTGGCAAATTCTCTTCAGTTATGTATTTTGCCCATACTGGCTCTTCTGTTTTGCAATTTCTAACCATATTACTCCTTTTCTTTATTATAGTACAAACGGAACCAACAAAGGTTCCGTTTTGTTCCGTTTGAAAAAAAATCTTCTCTATCACAAAATTTTTGCTTTTTCAATATCAACAAAACAATGTTTTATCTGCATTGAAGAAGTCAAAAAAGATGTGTTTCGATATGGATACATTGACTACACTTTGTACAGCAACAGAGTTAATCTGAGAGAGGAGAAAAATATGCAAACTTCAAACGCTGACTGGATTACAACTAAAGAACTGGCAGAAATTAAAGGAGTATCTGAAAGAGCTGTTAGAAAAGCTATAAGTAATAATAAATATGTAATCAGAAAATGCTCTAAATCTTACGAAATTTTGGTAACATCTTTAGAAGAAAATGTTAGAGAAAAAATAACAGCTAGTAAAGAAAATTTGCCACAAGTAACAAATAATTCATATATTGTTCCAGAAATGCAAAAGAAATTAGCTTTAGCAAAATATGATTTAATTAAGAAATGGGATGAGTTTAGAAAGGATAAGAAAAATAAAACAATAGCAGGAAAAGACTTCCTTGAAGCATATAATCATAATTGTATTTGCGAAGAATTATTCAATGTAGTAGGTAAAGTTGCAATAGGAACAATTTATGAATGGCATAAAAAGCTTCGAACCTATAATGATGATTGGCATTGTTTAATTAATAATTACACTTTTGGTGAAAAGACCAGAAAAACATTAATGAAACCTGAAGAGGAAGCCGAATTTCTTAAAAACCTGTTACATCCTAATCAGTTAAATATAGGAAAAGCAATTAAACTAACAAAGTTAGCATTAACACAACGAGGTTTTAAAAATTTGTGTTGCGACCTTACATATAGAAGATTTGCCAATAATTACAAAAATGAGCATTACAATACCTGGATAGAAGCAAGAGAAGGCAACAAGGCTCTTCACGATAAAGTTCTGCCATATATAACAAGAGATATTTCAAAACTTGAAGTCGGAGATGTCCTTATTGGTGATGGACACAGATTATCATTTTTTGTTAAACATCCATATACCGGTAAACCTATAAGACCAATGATGGTAGCATACCAAGATTGGAAATCGGGAGGCTTTGTTGGTTTTGAAATAATGTTAGAAGAAAATACGCAATGTATTGCAAGTGCATTAAGAAATGCAATCATAAATTTAGGGAAAGTTCCGAAATTTGTTTATCAAGATAACGGGAAAGCCTTTAAAGCAAAATATTTTATAGAAAATGGGCTAAGCGGTTTATTTACTAATCTTGGAATTCAACCTGTTTATGCAAAACCATATAATGCAAAAGCCAAACCCATAGAAAGGTTGTTCCGAGAATTACAAGATAGCTGTGAAGTATTGCTTCCTTCTTATACGGGTACAAGTATTATCAAAAAGCCTGCCCAATTAAAAAGGAATGAAAAATTACACAAATCTCTTTATAAAGTTAATGTTCCAACTCTTGAGCAAGTAGTAAATTTTATTGGGAATTGGGTACAGAAATATCATTATGAGCAACCTTGTCCTCATATAGCTGGAGAAACGATTGGTAAGGTTCTTGAAAGTGGTAAAGGGGAAGGCGTTAATATAGAAACATTAGACGATCTTATGATGGTAAGAGAAATAAAGAAAATTTACAGGAATGGCATTTTATTCTTAAAAAATAACTATTATGACGAAGCTTTATTTGGATATAAAAAAGAAGTGATTATTAAATACAGCTTGTTCAATTTGAGTTCAATTAAAGTTTATAAATTAAATGGTGAATTTATATGTGAAGCTAAAAGAATTGAGCCAATACATCCATTGGCAAATTACTTAGGTGAAGTGAAAGATATAGAAGAGCTTAAGCAAAAAACAAGGATAAAAAAGAAATTAGAAAAACAGACAGAGCAAGAATATATAAACCAAATAAAACGTAATCAAGTTCATACCCCATTATTAACAATGGATTTAATTGAGAAGCAGGAAGAGGTTGAAATAAATGATTTTAAATTAGCAATAAAAGAAGAAATTCAAGCAGATGATTTTAACGGTTGTTTTAATACAAGATTTGAAAAGTATGAATACCTAATGAAACAAGATAAGTTAACTAAAAAAGAACAAGAATGGATTTTGGAATACAAATCAACAAGTGAATATGAGCAAATATATGGTGACGATAACAAGGAGGTTTTTAATGCATAAATTATTTGTGAAAACACGTAATGTTAAAAATTTTATTGATTTAATGAACAACCTTATTGATAAATCAAATGAAGTCCCAAAGATGGGATTAATCTATGGTGATCCTGGTTTAGGAAAAAGTCGAACAGCAGTTTGGTGGGCAACACAAAATGATGCGGTCTATGTAAGAGCTCAAAATAATATGACAAGTCATGGAATATTGGAAAAAGTTGTGGAAGATTTAGGAGAAGCACCTTCTAAAAAATCTACAGAATTAATGAAACAATGTATTGCCCATTTAAGACTTCATCCACAGATAGTTATTGTTGATGAAATTGATTATCTAATAGGTCATTCCAGAACAATTGAAACTTTGAGGGATTTACACGATTTAACGGGTGCTCCCATTGTCCTGATAGGAATGCATGAATCAAAAACAAAACTTGGTAAATACAGACATTTGTATGACAGAATTTCTGAAATTATCGAATTTAAACCGTTTTCTAAAGAAGATATGGACATTATTGTAGAAGAATTATCAGAAATAAAAATAACAGACGAGGCTAAAGAAATATTTTTTGAAAAAACAAATCGTTTTAGACAAGTAATTAAGGGGATTGCTTTACTTGAAAATATAGCTAAAACAAATGGGTTGAATAAAATTGATGTTAAACAAGTGAAAGGATTAAACATTGAAAAATAAAGATTTAATAATAAAAGTAGCAAGAAGATTAGATAAATTTAATCTTGATGAAATAATTGTAGTATCTGAACTTCAAGAACAAGAAGTGAAAGAAATTTTATCTGATTTAATTAAAGAACAGGTAATTATTAAAAGTAGTAACAAGTATTTTTTTAATAATAAAAGAAATAATGAGCAAAACGAAATATTATCTACAAAAAACAATACTCTTAAACCTATTATTCTTGAAGAAGAGGAAGGTTATGAGGAACTACTAAAATATAATAAAGATGTTCAAAATAAGATAAAAAGATATGTCGCAGCGATAAATTTTGTAATTAATGCTGGAAAAGGTAATTTAAAACGTGTGGTAGAATTATTTAATGAAACTTCAGGCTTAAAGCGAGTTCCATATTCTATTTTAGTAAAACTTCTTCATAACTATAAAATGTATGGGTTTAAAGGCATATTACCTAAATACCATAATCATGGTGAAAGCCCTATTCCAGATGAATTATACACGTGTTTTAAAAATTTTTATCTAACAAAAGAAAAATTAAGTACCAAAGAAGCCCTATATCGTGCACAAAAGTTATTACACGATGAGCAAAGAATTGAACAACCTTATACATATAACTTAAACTCTTTTACAAGAAAAATTAAAACGGATTTTACGGAAGAACAAATTAAATACTTTAGAAACAATGTAAAACCACTAAAAGCTAAAATTTCTAATGATGAAAATGATGAACCGCTTGATATGGAGTTTAAAAATGCTGCCAGAATTTATCTTAATCGATTAAAAATAGAAAATAAGCAAGAAAGATTATTGCATGAGAAAACAGATTACAAAAATCATCTAAAAGAATATTTTGATAATTTAACTATTCGAGAAATTACACCCAAAGTTGTTGCTAAGTATAAACAAAGTATGTTTGATAAAGGTTTTAAATTAGTATCTGTGAATCGGTATATTTTACTTTTAAAAGCTATAATAAGAGGTGTTTGCCCCAAAATAAACAATTTAGTAACAAGAGAGGATAAGGATCGTAGAAATGCCTATGCACTAGATATGAATATTCTAACTGAAGATGAAATTCTAAAATTACTTAATATATGTAAATTGAAATACCCTGAAGCCTATCCTATAATTTATATTTCATTATCAACAGGAGCTAGTGTTCCTGAATTATTGGGATTAACTTGGGATAGGGTAGACTTTGAAGAAAATACAATATTTTTAAAATACTTTCTATATGATGAACGTTTAATTACAAATAGAAGCGGTACTTCAAAACGAAAATTAAAAATTGATAAAAGGATGACTGAGATTTTGAAAGAAAAGTATAAAGCTACAAAACCTTTACCTGCTGATTTTGTTTTTAGATTTTCTTCACCCAAACTACCACAACAATATTTTGAAAATGTGGTATTAAATGGTTTATCAAAAAAATTGAGAATTCAAAGGATCTATCCAAGTGATTTACAACATAACTTTACTAATTTATGCCTTAAGCAAAAAATCCCTTTTACATATATACAAAAATCATTAGGATATTTTGGTATTATAAACTTTGTTAAAATATATCGAAATCTAATAGAGCAGTCAGAAGAAAAATACTATAATCCGTTAGAAAGTTTAAAGTTTCTAAAATGAGTCCTAAGGGGCTCATTTTTTTATTTTGGTATGAAACTATATAAATTGAATTTTATAACCCTTAATGGCGGAGTTGAACACTTTTTGAACGGTATTAAAATCTAGTTTGAATATTACCTTCCGGATAATTTATAAAATATGCATTTAAAGTATCAGAATCTTGTCTAAGATTATGAATAATAGGAGTAATATTTCTAAGCTCCTCATATTCTTGTTGTTTTTGACAGAAATAATCAATTACAACAACTGTGTTGTAAATCCGCTCTGCTAATTTTTCTAACTCCCTAAAATCTTTTTGTTTAATGCGATATTTCTTACTTTTACTCATACAACCTCCTAATGTACACAACACATTAGCGTGAAAGTAAAACAAAAGCATTCAAATCTTTACAGAACAACACAATCATTATGATTAGCTTGTAAAATATTTTCCAATTATAGCAATTTTTATTGTTTTAAGGAGAATGAAATGTCGCTTCTATTTGAGGTATTAAAATTCCACGTTTAGAATCGTATTGGTTGATAAATCTAACTTTTGCCATAACTTCCTCTTCTCCGATTATTAAATCAATATTGCTTTGCATTCGAGCCAATGCGTCTTCATCATGGTAATAAATATTAATAATAGATTTTTCTTTTGCCAGAAGAATATGTTTCAAAATATTATGGTCGGTTTTATCAAGAGAATGTCCTATTATATGGAATGTCGGAACATATATTTTCTTAGGATATTTTAACTCATTTAACAGTTCTTGATATGGTTCTATTGTTCCATATTTATGTCTTTGATGATGTTTTTTAAATATATTAAATTCGACAGGAATTTGTTCATTATCAAAGCTATGAGTTCCCAAAACCATATTACAGCTATCTTCATTATTTATTTTTCCATGTACATAAACTGCTTTTGTTTTTATTCCGCAAGAACTATAATTGAAATTTATTTTATAAAGCTGTTCACATGTATCTGTATAATTAAAATTCAACAAGCTTACACAATCACTATTTACACGTAAGTTAAATTTGGGCGTATTTTTTATTTTTCTATTTTCTTCTTCAACTAAATATTTTTCAAACTCTTTTACAAAATCACGAAGTTGACTATATAAAAAGTTAACAAAATCTTTGATTGTTATACAATAACAATCATTAGCGTTATAAAAGAGTTCAGGTTTTCTAAAATATTTTTGAGATTCATCAAAATTAAATTCTTCATAATCTTTCGAAATCAAGAAAACTATATCTTTATATCTTTCATACCAAACTCCATTTTTAAAATAAGGCAACTCGCTCAGTTTTGTAATTACATTATAAATCTCATTTTCAAGATCAATCCATTTATCACCGGCTAGTGTTTTATTTAAAAAATGTTTAACCCAAACATTGTTATATAAAAAGTTGTTGCTATGATCTGTACCAACGCTATTAATACTACTATATTTTTCTTGGCAATATTTTAAAAAATCATTATATTTAGTGTCTAATTTGTGAGCTAAATCAAATCCATTTCCTAAAATCAAAATATCCATAGAACTACTCCTGATATTCTTTAAAGTTTTCCACTTGTTTCATAACTTTATTAAATACTTCCGGACTATATTGAGGTGGATATCCGTTTTTAACTAAACACATTTTTATTTCAAATTTTAAATTATTCCGTACATTCTGATTATTAAGCCAATCGGTAAAAGAAGATTTTATATCAATTATTTCTTTAACTTTTTGTGCTAATGATTTACATTTATCATTAATCACTACTCCATCTACTTCTTTATCAGTACCGTATTCGAAATTATGCTGATTCCTTAATGCAATCAAAATATCATAGAAAGCTTTTTCTTCAAAAGTTAAACCAATTTTACGGAAACTTTCTCGACTTTCGTTCATTTGGCTTAATATAGATAAAGCCTGTTCGGTTGCAGTTTTAATAATATCTTCAGAAGCTTTTTCTTGTGTTACTCCTGCTTCTTCTTCACTTAAATGTTTACGGCGTTCATTATATTCTTCAAGCGTTTTTTCTAGCAATTCTTGGAAAGTTTTTGATGCCACTTGATTTACTTTTCCATATTCTTTTATTTGTTTACGAAGCATTTTTACAAGAAGCTCAAGTTTTGTTGCAGGCATTTTCACATCTGATAATTTTTCAAAATACTCAGGAGAAAAAATATCTTCTTCCTCGCTTGATTCTAGAATGCTTTCAACTCGATTATATTTTAGAGCTTCTTCAACCATTTTGGAAACTACAATATTCATAGTTTCAGTATCAACTTCGCTTGTTCCGCTCATTTTTCGTACAAAACCTGCAATAGCCATAAAACATTGTGCAAGTGCTGATTCTTCTTCGCCAAGTTCGCCTGATGGCTGACAAACGTCGAATGCTGTTCTCATTCTTTTTACAGTTTTTAAGAAATAAGTTTTAAATGAAACTTTCTTAGAACCATTTCTACCTTCTGTTTTTAATTCTTGAGTTGAGACAAAAACAAATTCAGCGGCTTTAGCCAGTAATCGGTATCTCGTAGCAGGATCACATTGCGGATTTAAAAATGGCGATAAATCATAATCCCCAAATAAATTTTTCAATATTTCTAAGTTTTCTCTAAATATCTTAGTTGCCTGTTCAACATCATCGGCATTTGGTGCAACAGAAGAATCTCCGCCATATATTTTCATAGCTTCACGCATATTATCACGGATACCGATATAATCTATAACCATCCCATACTCTTTACCTGGATATTTTCTGTTTACACGACTGATGGTTTGAATTAACAAATGTTTTTTCAACGGTTTATCATTATACAAATATGTAAGTGAAGAAACATCAAAACCTGTAATCCACATATCAACAACTATTACAATTCTGAAATTAGATTTTTCTTTTTTAAATAAAGCATCCAATTCCTCTGAACGTTTATCGTTTCTTGTTCCGCCCAGATAATCATACATATCCTTTTTATCATTACTACCTACACTTGCGACCATAGCAATACAAGGCATAGGTTTTAGTTCATTAAGTTCTTCTTGAGTTGCACAAATCCCGTCAGGAATTTTCTTTTCTTCAAACCATTCAGGATATTTTTCTTTAAATTTCTGCAATAAATCATAAGCAATTTCTCTTTTAGAACAAACAATCATTGCCTTCTGGATTCTATCTGGCTCATTGTTGCACGCAGAAACATAATGGTCATGAATATCTACCGCAAGACGTTCCAAACGAGAAGACTCTCCAAGGATAACTTCCATAGACGACATGGCACTTTTACTTGCTGCAATATCTTCTTCAGTTGCGCCGTCATCAGCACACTTTTTATAATAATCCTCAATTTCTTTAACCTTTGATTGATCAAGTAAAACTTTTGCTATACGAGGATGATATTTTATAGGAACTGTAAGTCCGTCAGCAACAGCCTGATCCATAGTATATCGGTCTATTTCATCGCCAAACGTTTGATATGTTTCAGCAATAGGTGTGCCTGTAAATCCAACAAAAGTGGCGTTTGGAAAAGCTTCTTTTAAAACTTTTGCATAAGGTTTTGAAATAAGAGCTTTCATATTCTCATCAGTATCTTTGCTGAACTTAATTTCTTTTGCATGTTCAATTTGGGTTCTGTGCGCTTCATCAGAAAAACAAATAATATTCTGACGTTCGTTTATCAAACCAATTTTATCATCTTTTCTGTCACAGAATTTTTGTATTGTACAAATATAAAAACCGCCGCTTTGTCTTGCACTTAATTCTTCCCTTAATTGTTTTCTGTTTTTTACGATAGAAACTTCTCCAAGATTCAAAAACTCTTTGCTTTTTGTAAACAACTTCGCACCTTGTTTTTGCAACTCTTCTCTATCAACAATTAAAATAATTGTTGGGGAACCGATTTGAGGGATATTTGTACATCTTAGCGCAAGTTGTCTTGCTAAAAATGCCATTGTGTAAGTTTTTCCGCATCCTGTTGCACCAAAATATGTTCCGCCCTTTCCACTGCCGGTTTCAACAGAATTAACAATACTTTCTTTTAATAGCCTTGCAGCAAAAAATTGTGGGTACCTGCAAACTATTTCTTGTTCTTCTCTATCATAGATGCTGTCTTGAAAATAAATGTAATCTCTGAATATTTCAAGAAAACGATTAGGCTCATATACACCTTTTATCATTGTTTGAGTTTCTGCAAACGGCAATGTAGAAATTTTGTCATCATGGTTTACTCTTCGCCACGCATAGAAATGTTCATAAGGAGTTCTTACTGTGCCAAGTCTTGTTTTTACTCCATCTGAAATACATGCTAATGGACAATAATGCAATAAATGCGGAATATCTCTCCAATATCGAATATTAATTTGTTCCCAAGCATTAAAAATTGTAGCATTTGGATCTGCAGGATTTTTAAGTTCTATAATACAAAGAGGCATACCATTAACATACAAGATAACATCCGGTCTTCTGTTTTTGTTTTGTCCGTTATCCGTATATTCTATTGTTAGTTGGTTAACAGCTCTAAAGATATTTTTTGATGTTTTGGTTTGCTCTTTATCATCTAAATATTCAAAATCAATTAACGGAATAATTCTTGTTATGCCATTTTTAGGTGTAAATTGAATCCCGTCAACCATCCAAGTATAGATTTTATGTAATGTCGCAAAATCACTTTCACTACCAACAAGACGAACATTATCAAATATTTGTGTGATTTCGTCTTCTTCTAAATCTGGATTTGTCCTTGCTATAAATTCTTTGAAATCATCTTCTATTAAAACATCTCTTTTGTTTACACGCTTAACGTTATTTCCTAAAAGATATTCCCATCCTTCATCCTGCAAAAAAGCAATAAATGCACATTCAAACTCAGATTCACAAAAAAGACCGTTATATTCTCGTAACTTAGCCATATCACACCTCCACTGTCCTTTTTGCTTCTTCAATAGAACCTTTTATAAGAATAGGGCAAATCTCTTTGATTTGTGCTTTCAATTTTTCATTAATTTCTTTGCGCTTATTGTATGCATTGTAGATATTGACAATACTTTGTTGGATTTTTGTATCTGGAACTGGTATTTTAATTTCGTAAAAACGATCCATATCTAGGTTAGTTCTAATACTTGCATCGCTATAGAACCAACCTAGTCTATCAATTTCTTTACGAGAAAACCACATCATTATATATTCTGGAAGAACACTTTTATCTTGTGCTTCTAAAACGGTATATGCTGGAGAGATTATAATAGGTTCTTCTCCTCGGTATAAAGCTATGCGAATACATTCATCTCTTCCAGTTTGCATTCCTGAAAATGCAAATTGTCCATTTTTTACTAATTTATATTTTGATAAATCCACTTCAAAAGTGTTTGCAACTGATGGCATAAACTGTTTTGTAATGTTTATACCTTGCACATCTTTTATAGAACCATCATTATTACGACAGTCAATTTCATTTAAAATATTTCCTACTGCTATTTTATTTGCATTATGCTTATACTTATCAATAAGAACTTCAAAAGATTTTTTTAAATCCACCAAACCACGTTCATAGGTTTGTTGGTTTTCTACCATCGCTTTGTAAATATCAACATATTTTTGTTGAATAGGAAGTGGCGGAAATTTTAGTTCAATGTTAATAAAATCATCCCAAGACATACCATCACGAATAGAACTATCTGTATTGAACCAAAAATATCTATCTCTTTCTTTTGATTTTAAATATATAAAAAAATAATCGTTTAATATATCGACATTTTCTTTAAATCTAAAAACAAAATAAGCCGGGCTTACAATTTTATTGTTTTTAGAATGGTTATATGCAATAGGCAAAACAACATCACGACCAACGTGCATTAAATTACAAGCGAAATATTTAGGTGGAACAATCTTATATCCACTAGTATCAGTACCAACCTGATTGGAAGGTTCAAAAAATTCTTTTTCTTTATTAATACCAGAAATATCATTATTTGTTAAATCAGGGATATTGCATTTTTCTGAATATAATTCTATATATTCAAAAAGTTTAATCTTCTTTAATGGCATAACCAATCCCCCTAAATGCATCTTCCAGCATTTTTTGAGATTCTTTTTCAGCCTTCAAAATATTTTTCATTTCAGACTGAATACGAGTCATTTCTTTTTCATAATCAATATCTAAGTCGTGGTCAATAAATTCGATATATTTACTTGGTGTAAGAGCCCAGCCTTTAGCTTCTATTTCTTCAATATTCACACTGCGATATAATTCTGGCTCTTGGTAGTTTTTGCCGTCTATTCCTTCGCCTTGCCAAGTATGGTAAATGTTTGAAGCTTTTTCAATTTGGTCAGGTGACAATAATATTTTCTTTTTATTTTCACCCTTCACAGTATTTTCTCTCCATTGACGCAAATCCATAAAAAGTATTTCATTTTCACGGTTTCTCAACTTACGTCCGTGGTAGTTTCCGCCTTTTTTGTTTTGGTTTAATATCCAAAGAGTTACACTAATATCTGTAGTGATAAATAATTCTCTCGGCAGAACGATTATTGCCTCTACTTTATCTTTTTGAATTAGTTTTTTTCTGATTTCTAAAGTATCGCTATCATTTAAAGCTCCGTTTGCGAGTAAAAAGCCTGCAACACCATCAGATGGCTTCAAGTGAGATAGCATATGTAAAATCCACGCATAGTTAGCGTTGCTCTCAGGTGGTGTTCCATAATTAGTCCAACGAGGATCATTTTTTAAATTATCATCATACCAACCTTTAAGATTGAATGGCGGGTTTGCCATAATATAGTCAAAATGTAATCCCTTATGCAAATCATGAGTAAATGAAGAATCATTTGTTTCTCCAAGATCATGACTAAGTCCGCGAAGAGCCAAGTTCATTTTAGCCAAACGGTACGTTGCAGCATCTTTTTCTTGACCGTAAATATTAATTCTATTTATATCACCTTGTCTTGCTTTTATAAGCTCAGAACTTTGAATAAACATACCACCCGAACCGCAAGCAGGGTCATATAATGTACCCTCATAAGGTTCTATCATAGATGCAATGAGTTGTACAACGTCATGTGGGGTGTAGAATTCGCCTTCTTCTTTTGTTGCATTTACCGCAAATTCCTTTAAAAAATACTCATAAACACGACCGATAAGGTCTTTTTCTTCTCCAAAAGCTTTATGGCTGATTTTATTAACTTCATCTACGAGCTTTTTAATATCATTAGGTGCAAGGTTCCTATTGGTAAATGTACCTTCTATAAAACAACCTTTTAATTGGCTTGAATTTGTTGCAATACTATGCAGTGCAGTATCTAGTGCAACATTCAATTTTGGTGCTGTAGTATTTATAATTGTAGACCAACGAGCTTCCGGCGGCAAATTGTAGGTTCCGTCTGTAAATGTTGCATCATCAAAAAATGCAGCTCTTATGTTTTCATCATCAGGGTCTAGCCCTTGTTGTACTAAGGTCTGACGTAACTTTTCAATACCATCTTCATATTTTTCGCCGATGAATCTTAAAAATACCAAAGTTAGCATCATATCGCGCTTTTCAAAAAACGAACCTGAATTACGTGCTGCCCTAAGAATATCACGGCATTTGAATAAAATATTATCCAGATTTATACCTTTTTCAACAGTTTTCTTTGCCATACAACCCCGCTTTTGTTAAGTTTATTCTATCACAAAAATATACAATCCATCGTTATGTAATAACCGTGACATAATTCATTAATACATGTATGCGTGTCAAAAACGGACAAAAAATATCATTATAAAATTTAAAAAACTCATGTTTATTGTATAATGATGCCAATAAAAATATACAACGTAACAAATAGGGATGTGTATAGTGACTATTAATTTAAAAGATGTAGATTGGCGAAAATATCGTGTTTTTAATGCTGATGAAGGATACAACAGTGAAAAAGTATTAAAATTAATAGATTTAAAAAATTCTTATGATATTGAATTTGTATTTAATAAATTAAAAAACGAACAGCCTGTTTTAAATACAGAAGATAAAGAGTCTGCAATAATAAATAGTTTGTATAAAAGTAATTTTGGTAAAACATTATTTAAGTTTAATAAATATATTAAAAATAAAATACATTATGCTAAACATATTTTACAAATAGATGATTCTGATACAGAAGAGGATTTGTCTATATTGTTAAACATATATGAAAAAATTGAGTATGAAACTAATTTACTTGATCAAATTCATTTGTATTACACGTATTCAAATAGAAATTTAGAAACAAGTTATGCTGTAAATAACAAAATTGATGTTAATAAGTTAGAGACAGTTTTTAATGATAACTTTATTAAGAAAAATATCATAAGTTCTGGGAAATTTGAATGTATATATCATAAATATGATAAAACAAGTGAGTATATATGCGGAATTTATTTTCCTGGAGAAAGAGAACGTTATGCAGAAGCATTTGAAAATTTAATAACTTATAATCCAAAGGAAGCTTTTATCATATATTATGATTCTCATAACAATAATTTTATTTTCCGTGGCTCAAATAAATATGCTGAAAAATTTAAAAATGTATTAGAAAAAAACTTAGACATTGAAATGTTTGAATGGGGTAATGCTATTGATTTTGATGCCACTTCATTTATGAACAGACTAAAACAGAAACCTTCAAAAAGTGAATTATCATTAACTGCTCTATACATAAATGGTCTTTCTTTGGGCAAAAATGTGGATTTACTATTGTCACAAAATTCTTCAAGAAAAAATGATATCTCAGATAAAATTAATCAACTTATTTCTACTAAATCAATTACTATTAATTCTTTTAAGGATATAAATTATTTAAAAATATTTTATAAAATACCAATGAAAAATACATTAAAAGAACGCGAAGTAAAGGTTGTTTATGATACAACTAATACAAAAGTTAAATTAATACTGAATTCAAAAGATTTAATACCGATAGAAAAGGCTTTTGTTAAAGATCATTTTCAAAAAGAATTTGGAATCCCCTTGGAAAAAACTCTTAAACCAGAATTATTTCAAAATGGAATACTCGATTTATACAAACATATATTGTTAAAAGATAAGGTAGAAAACCTTGAAAGTACTGTTCGAGGAATATTTAATGAATTATTACAAAAAGATTTTGTCAACATTGATGATGAAAGAACATGGTGTTGTGAAAACTGTGATGAATATAATGATATAAGTGTAAATAACTGTAAGACTTGTCATACAGAAAAGAAACCAAATGCAAAAACATATTCAACATACTCTATAAATGAAGAAAAAATTAATGAGTATATAATAGATTTATTAAAAAAAATTATTCCAACCTTTAAAGATAGCAGTACAAATGATAATAAGGATTTTTATATTACAACAATCAAAAATCATAATGATGATGAGATGTATATAGTATTATCAAGTAATAAGTTATCTGTATCTTACATTAATAAGCTTAAGAGAGAATCAAAAGCAGTTATTTTTGTTTTATCAAATCAAAACACTGCGATTGATAATACAATATTATGTAACGACCTTTTTTCTTATATACCATTAGAATACTTTTTGGCATATGAAAAAATGGATCCAAAAGAGGTAGAAGATCTTATAAAAAATAGATATGAAATATGTATTAATAAAGCTAATATTATTGCCGAAAATGCAACTGTAAACTCACTCGATAACTTGAAAAATACACAAGCAGCATATGCTACCTCTAAGATTAAAGGAGATTGTTTTGAAAATGATATTTATAATTTATTTAGATATATTTTTAAAACAACCAAACAATTAGGCAAAAATTTAAAAGGCAAAAAAGTTCCTGATGGATATTTTGATATCCACATAACGGGTGGTTCGGAAATTGAGAAAGAGAAAAAATATACATTATTATGGGATGCAAAATATTCAGAAAAAGTTGATGGCTATGATTTGGATATTTCTGAAAAGCGGAAACTTGTTGAATATATAAATAAGTATAATTCAGATTATGAAATTCGAAGATTTTCGACCCAAAATACTTTGGATGTATTTATTATTGTATACAATAATATGAGTGAAAACAAATTTAGTGAAATAGTATCTTATGTTCGTGAAAAATCAGAATGGAAAGGCAAATTACTATTTTTAAATAGTAGTGCTTTAAGTAATTTAACACAATTTATTCTGCAATATAATGAACAATATCAATCAAAAAGAAATGTTTTCAATAATGATTTTATGAATAATATTGTTAAGATTAATGATTTGCCGGAATATAATTTTTCTATTGCTAATGAAGGGGACATTAAAAAATTTATTGAATTATTTGATAAACGTACCAAAACTATAGAAAGCATACATGAGAAAGTTGAATAATGTATTAAATTTTTCATTTAATTTTTCTGGAAACTTCTGTTACTTTTTCTGTTTTCTCATGTTAATTAACATCCGGGTCGGAAAAATTAAGTTTACCCAAAAAATCAAACTGGGAAACTGGACTTTTTCTGGACTGTACGGATAGATTGAGATTTGCAGAATTTCAGTGAGATACGCACCGTTTTTGAGTTGTACGGATAATTTGATTATTTCGGAATAGTCCAGTTACGCAAATTTTTAGAAAAATTTAAAACGAGGTCGGAAAACATTTCTTTTAGTTCGGAAAATTTTTCACAAAATTTATGAATATACGAATGATTCAATTTTGTAACCTGCAACTTATTAATGAATTTTCTTTACTATATTTCTTGTTTGCCAGAGGTATAATTGTCCGTTTTTTATACCGCCCTCAATATCTTGAGGTTTCCCGAATTCTTTTTCTAATACAAGTGCATTTTTAACCAAATTTTCTATTATATCCCGAATTTCATTGATATTTTTAAGTGAGGTTGATTGTTTATGTATTAGTTTATAATTTTCATCGAACAAATATTCTTCAAATTTGCTGTGTTCTTGTTCTATTTTTAATTTTTTTGTTAGTTTATTATATGTAATTTGATATGGATCAGGTTTACACCATCTTTCTTTATTTATAAACAATTCTATTAACATTTTATTCTTATCAAAAGGTGCTTCGGTGTATGTAGTAAATGAATAATCCGAAATAATACGGTCTTGTATTATTACACTCGGTTTTATTAAATCGTCAGGAATGTTATGTTTCTCTCGTGATTTGACCGCGATTGGTTTATTTTTTGAATTCATTACTTGATAAATATCATATAATACTAAGTCTTTAGTATCTTGAGGGTGTGAATCATATAATCCGGCAGCGGAATAACCTTCTAAATCTTCGCCGTTAAATGCAGAACGCACCATAACATCCCGCTGTGTAATGATTTTTGAGGCATAGTCTTTTATTTCATCAAGAATTTTATTATCATGCCATAGGTTATCAGGGGTTTCTGTAATTATATTTTCAACCTTTTCTAAATATCCAGATGGTAAAACAAAAGCGTTTGGAATAATTACATCTTTCAGCTTTCTTTCTTTGACTAAATCTTTCATCAGTTTAAGATTATAGGCTTTGTTTCCGACTGTATCTTTTTCACACTCATCTAAAGATAAAATTCTATCTACTTTTCTCATTTGCGGAATTTCAATAGTATTTGTTTTGGAATTGCTTTTAATAATTTTTTCTATTGGTTTAAATTCAATATTTTCATTTTCATTGGAGATGAAAATAAATTTTCCTTCCAGATTATTCAAATCATTTAATATCTTTTTGTCTGTAACCAGCATTCCAAAAGAAAAATAATCCCTGCACAGTGCTGCGAAATGGGATAACAAGTCAGCAGTGCCGGATTTTAATATTATCCCGTTTGTTCGATTAAAGTACTTATAACATTTTTCCAATTCTTCATCATTGTCGCAAATTATAATTAACGGCTCTTTTGATTTTAAAAGTGTATCATCAATATTTTTGGCTTGAACAAGTTTCCCTTGGGCTGAACCTTCTGATAAAACTAAATTTGGAGTTTTTTTTATTTGTTTTGTAAGTGCACGTAATTTCTCCGGTATAAAATATTTTTCTTTTCCGTTATTTTCGTATTTACTGGTATCTTCGTATTTTATTTTATATTTGTTAGTATCGTAAATATTATATTCTGACGTATAATATTTGCCATCATAGACCATTGGAATTTGCTTATTCTCTGTCTGGAGTACAGGATGAGAACCAAGGTTTTCAGAATTATCCGTACTTATGTATATACCGGAATCTTGACCGTATTTTTTAACTAAGAAAAAATTTGCCTTAAAATTTATATTTGGGTTAGTTCTTACTATATCTACTTTCATTTATACTTTGTGCAATATCCTTCAAAATAAATTTATTGATTATAGTATATTAAAAACTCTAAAAATTAAATTTGCTACTTTTACATAACTTACCGAAAAAAATCAAACCATGTGGAACAAATAATCAAACCATGTGTTCTTTTACAATTATGCGGCTTAAATACTTGTGTACGAAACTAATTGTTTATGTTATATATTTTCTATACCTGTAATAAGTTGTAGGAGTAATTTATGTCCGAAATTGTTTTTAAGAGAAGTATGAATATTGGAACTATTAGTGCAGAAAGTGATAATGAATTTTTAGAAAATTGTTTTTTGGCAACACCTGAATTTGAAGAATTATGTGATTTTAATAGTAAAAAAATGATTCTTTTAGGGCGTACAGGTTCAGGGAAAACTGCATTATTAAATAAAATCCGAGAAAAAGTTGATTGTTACATAGAAGTTAAACCTGATACATTTGCATTACAATATATTAGCAACGTGCCATTTGTACAAAGAATGGAAAAAGAAAAAATAAATTTAGATATATTTTACAAATTTTTGTGGTTGCATGAGTTAATTTCTCAGATTGTAAAAAATTATTTTGCATACAATAAACGAAAATTAGTAGATGAATTATCTGAAAAAGTTGATGATTTAGGAAGAATTTCTCAATTAAAAAAATATATGAATGAATATGAGGGTATATTTTTTGATGAAGGAACAACAGAGAAAATCACAAAAGAAATTGAAAAACAAGTATCAGGCTTTCTTGGAACTGATATTGCCAATATCAATAGTAAATTATCAGATAATCAGAAATCTGAAATAGAAACAAAGGCTAGTCAATATATAAACAAAAAACAGATTTCACAACTTAAAAATATTATTACATTGTTCAAAGAGTACTTTGGCTGTAATAAACAGAAAAAAATAGCGGTTGTAATTGATAATTTGGATGAAAATTGGATAGATTTAACATCTAAATATAAATTAATTGATGCATTACTAAATGCCATCAGACTATTTGTGGATGTTCCAAATATGAAAATACTATTAGCTATGCGAGCAGATTTATTAACAAAAACTTGCGATGTAACTCTTAGACAAAATGAAAAAGATGAATCATTTACATTACGATTAAACTGGACATCTAAAATGTTAAAAGAACTTTTAGACAAAAGAATTGAATTTTTGTTTAATTATAAATATAAAAAAAATAGTAGGATTACATTTTCTGATATGTTTAATTTTTATATTAACGATACTCCAGCATTTGATTATATAATTTCGAGAACAATGATGAGACCTCGCGATGTTATTAGTTTTGTAAATCATTGTATATTTCAGGCTGATAATGAGACAAAAATAGATGAACGGAATGTATTGGAAGCTGAAAAAATATTCCGGCAGGAAAGATATAAGGCCTTAGAACATGAATGGGGAAATATATATGGAAAGATAGACACATATTTTCAAATTATGTATAAATTGGGAAATGAATTTACATTAGAGGATGTTTTTAATGGCGAAAAATTTACAGATATAGAGGTCATTGCTTATTCAAATAATACTTTAGCAGATAGGATTTACAACCGAACAGTAGATGATAAATCATTAAAAGAGGGTTTTGCAAAAGATATTATTAATATTCTTTTTACTATGGGATTAATTGGTATAAAAGATAAAAAAACAAAAATGGTAAATTTTGCAACTCCTTATAGAGCAACATTATCAGAACTTGACTTTGCAAATGAACTTTGTTTTGAAATTCATCCACTTTTCAGAAAATAGTTTTATTTGTTTATAAATTTAATACATCTATTGTATCGAGTTTTGGTTATGGTACAGGGTGAGCATATCTTTGTGTTGTTGTAATCTTTGAATGCCCTAAAATTTCTTGACCAACTGTCAAATCTATACCTTTCTAAACAAGTTTGTAGATATTTCTCTTGATTACAAACTATGTGTTCTTTTGCAGTAGTCCCGTTTAACGCGAGCAGGTCAAGACAGCCTCGTCGTTCCCGCCATTTTAAGAGGGTTTTAAACTCTCTTTTTTAATGCAAAAATTCGTGTAGGTAATCTGTGGGTAATTGGTCAAATTCAACTTTTATATTTTTTGTAACTATTTAACGGGTTTCAAAATGCCATATTTTTCATCGTGTTGATAGATTAGACGTACTTTACTCATAACTTCTTCTTCACCTATAATCTCTGTTATATTATTTATCAAATTTTCTTGAGATTCCTCATTGTGATAATAAAGGTTTATTTTAGCATTTTTATTTATAAGAAAGATATGTTTTAAAATATTATGGTCAGTTTTATCAAGCGAATGCCCTATTACATGAAAAACAGGTTTTATAATTCTTTTTGGAAACGTTAATTGTACTAAAAGTTCTTGATAATCTCTTATTGTACCATATCTGTGACGTTGATTATGTTTTCTAAAAACATTAAAATTAACAGGAATAGGGGTTGTGTAACTTGATGAATTTTTAATTAAAATATCCATTTCATATCTCCCTTAACTCAATATAGCATAAATAAAAAGCCCACCTTGCTTAGCGATTAATTCTACTTACTAGATGGCAGAATAAGTCAAGAGTTCTGGCAGGAAAAACATAATCAATGGCATGACGAAAAAGACAAATTGATTGAAAAATTAAAAGCAATAAGCAGTACATCAAGAACGTTTGACGAAGGTTCGAACTTATTGGAAAACTTCTGTAAATTCGCGCGTAGTGAGTTTTTGCGGGCAAACGGCAAGAAAAAACGAGCAATCTTAAAAATGTTAGGTTCGAACTTCATATATAAAGACCAAGAAGTAAGCGTAGAGCTTACTTCCGTGTTCAATCATCTTTTAAATAATCATTTTGTTAAGTATGGAGCGGGAGACGAGGCTCTTATCTTGGATTATTGGCAGTTCAATCGTTTCCATTCGTTAAATTTTGCTAACGCAAAATAGGCACTCATTTCAACGATTTCACAGGGACGAGCTCGTTCGCTTACTTTTTAACCCAGATTTACTAAAAAAGTTTGCTCATTAGTCCTGCGAACAGCCTGTTATTTTCGCAAACTTTTTATCGCGCATTTCGTCGCTCACTACACTCTTGCCAAAATCCGCAACTCGCAAAAAGGCTTCGTCAATCCGGTATCTCAACTAATTAAAAAGACCCACCTGAAGGTGAGTCTTTTTAATTAGCGGGAGACGAGGCTCGAACTCGCGACATCCTCCTTGGCAAGGAGGCATTCTACCACTGAATTACCCCCGCGTATTCGGGTTACTTTTTTATATTACATGCTAAAAAATAAAATGCAATACCTTTTTAAAATATATATTTTCTAAATGATAATTTTGACGTGTTTTTTTTACGCATCTAAATCCCCTGATACAAAAGAATCCGCCAAAATAAAAAATGTGCAAAAATCGGCAGGCTTAAATCGGTAATTTTACACAAAATTCCGTACGTACATTTTCTTCGCTGTCTACAATTATCTCGCCGCCATGTGACTGGATTATCTGCTGGGACAAATATAACCCGAGTCCTGTGCCGATTTTACGGAATTTCTTCGCCGCTGAATAATATTTGTTGAATATTAGTTTAATCTCATCCTGCGGTATGCCCTGACCGTAATCTATAACTGAAATAGTTATAAAGCCAGGGAGTTCTCCTGTTTTAATATCTATGTTCTCTGATGTGTTGCTATGTGATATTGCGTTTGAAATCAAATTCTTTATAACTCTTTCCAATTGAAGCGGGTCTGCATAAACTTTTATATCTCGTTTAGGCTCAAAATTGATTTTTAATCCGGCATTTACCGCAATAGGCTGCATTTCGTCAACCAGTGAGGCTAAAAATCCGTTTAACAGTATGTTCTCCTTGAAAAGTTTTATCCCCTGTTCTTTCATTTTGTAAGTTTCCAACAGGATTTGTACAAGATCTACAAGCTCTTTATTTGAATTTTTCATATTTAACAGCGCAAATTTCTGTTTGTCATTTATTGCGCCGAATTTTTCATCTAAAAAGAAATTAAGCATGTTCGCTTCTGCAACAATCGGAACTTTTAAATCATGGGTTAATGTCGCAACAAAGTCTTCTTTTAATTTTTCCAGTTCACGTTCGTTTGTTACATCGGTAATCAACAAAACATAACGTTTTTTATTGTCATCAAGTGAAAGTTTTATTGAACTTATTGAAAAATTATTGGCCGGTGAATGTTTAATAAATACGTCAAAATTAATCAGTTTATCTATACTGACATCTTCTGCTATCTGTATATAATCGTAGATATTTTTTCCTATAAGCTCACTGCCCTTTACTCCGAACCATGTTGAAATTTTAGGAGTTGCACGGAGTATTGTACCTTTTTCATTAACGATTAGAATACCGTCAGACAGCGAGTTAATAACACTTTCCAGTAATTTATTCTGGCGCATTAATTCTGCCTGATATTCTATAATCATTTTTTCGCGGTCATTAAGAGTATCTACCATCCGGTTAATACTGTTTGTTACATTTTGATATGTCGGGTGGCTGATTTCTTCTATTTTTGTGGATAAATTACCGTAACGAACAGAGTTTACAGTATTTGTTACTATCCCGAGATAATCATTTATTTTAGACCAGCGGCGGTTTGTCTGCCGCGTTATTATAAACAAAAGTATTAATGCTGCGAGTATTGCCAGATTTAGAAGATACCATGCCATAATTAAATTATCTTAACCTTTTAATTTTTAAATTCCATTTATGCTATACTGAGATTATAGCAAATATTGTGAGATTTGTATATGGGTATGCCTGATTGGTTAACTAAAATTATTGAAAAAATACGAAGCCTTAATCATTCGATAGATAATTATAATAAGGATACAGTCATCCAATCACTGCCTGCTGTAGCACTGGTTAATCGTGCCAAAAAGTTGTATGAAAACGAAAAATATCTTGAGGCAAAACTTATTCTGGATAGAGCAATGGAATTGCCGCAAAAAGATGCGCGGGTGCTAAAGTATCAGGGAATGGTTGCAGAAAAGTTGGGGCAGACTGAACAGGCTGTTGAATATTTTCAGGATTCAGCCGATTTGAACCCTAATGACAAAAATATCTGGCAAAAATTAGGGTTTGCGCTGATTGCTGTTAATAAATTTGTTGAAGCAGAAAAATCTTTTGAAAATTCTGACAAAGTCGCCCATGGCAACACTGATACTTATACAGGCTGGGGCATGGCGCTTATGAAACAACAAAGGCATGCCGAAGCACGTGAAAAATTTATTATTGCAACAAAAATAAATCGTTATAATTTCACGGCAATATTTCTTGCTGCTGTTATGGACATGCGGCTGAATGACCTTGATAAAGCTGAAACGCGGCTTGCTTTTCTTGCAAATGTAAATCCTAATGAATCAAATACTTATGAATATGCCCATTTGAAATTTATAAAGAAGGATTATGACAATGCGCTTTTTTATGCAAAAAAATCACTTGAATATAATTCTAATATGCTGCCGGCCTATCTTTTGATAGCAGATGTATATGCCTTGAATTGGGATGTTGACAATACTCTTAAAACTTATGAAAAGGCAGAAGAAAAAGATTTGATATCAGCACCTTTATATCTTGAATGGGGGCTTGCACTGGAGAAGTTTGACCGGTTTGAAGAAGCAGTTAAAAAATTGCAAAAAGCGTATGAACTTATGCCTGATGATAAAGATATAATTCCCAATTTGGCATTATGTTACTATATTACAGGGCAAAAAGATGCTATTGATGCACTGCAGCCGCTGCCTGAAGATAAATTTGCATATAAGCTTATGCAGGCAATAGATAAATACAAAAATAATGATATAGAGGCGGCTTTGTCTGAATTTCGCGGGTTAGCGGAAGAAAATCTTTCTTGCGCACTTGTTGATTACTATATGGCAAAATGCTACGAGATTTTAAATAATGATACAAAAGTAAGAGACTGTTACAATTCATCTGTTGATAAAAATCCAATATTTTTCAGAGCATATAAAGATTTTGCAATATATTGTTATGAACACGGAGATTATGCCGAAGCTCAAAGAAAGCTGCGAAAAGCATTAAAACTTGATGAAAATAATTTGGAAATATTAAATTTATTATTTTTTGTATGTTACAAACTTGTAAAAGATAATGTTTGTGAATATAATGTAAAGGAAGCGTTGAGTTTTGCGCAGACAGCAGAAAAATTCGGACGCTTCGATTACCCCGACGAAAAATCGGAATTATCAGAACTTTTAAAAACTATACAGGAAAAGTAAGAAAAATTGAGAAAGATTATTGTACAAAAGTTCGGCGGAACTTCCGTAGCAGACACAGAAAAAATTAAAAACGTAGCAAGAACAGTCATTCGAGAAAAAGAAAACGGTAATGATGTAGTTGTTGTAGTGTCCGCAATGGGGCACACTACTGATTATCTTGTAAAAATGGCGCATGATCTTGCGCCAAACCCTTCAGGCCGTGAAATGGACATGCTTTTATCAACCGGAGAAGGCGTATCTATAGCACTTCTTGCCATAGCAATACAGGCTGCCGGCTATGAAGCCGTAAGTTTTAATGCGATGCAGGTTGGTATTATGACGGAAAACGTTCATTCTAAGGCTCGCATAGTGAATATAAAAACAGAAAAGCTGCGTAAGAATTTAAATGAAGGTAAAATCATTGTTGTTGCAGGATTTCAGGGAGTAACAGAAGACGGTGAAATTACAACACTTGGCCGCGGCGGATCAGATACTTCTGCGGTTGCACTTGCTGCAGCATTGAATGCAGAACGTTGTGATATTTATACTGATGTAGAAGGTGTTTATACAACCGATCCGCGTGTTGTTCCTAATGCTTCACGATTAAAAGAAATATCTTACGAAGAAATGCTGGAACTCGCGCATGCCGGCGCAAATGTTTTGCATCCGCGCAGTGTGGAAACCGCAAAGCAGTTTAAAGTTCCACTTCGAGTCAGAAGCAGTTTTAAATTAGATAACTTAGGTACTTTAATAGTAGGAGTTGACAAAATGGAAATTTATAAACCGGTAGCAGGAGTTGCCGCTGATTCATCACAGGCAAGAATTGTTGTTTGTGATGTGCCGGATAAACCGGGAACAGCAGCCACTATTTTCAGCCGTCTGGCAAAAGAAAATATTTCTGTTGACATGATTATCCAATCATATCCGCGAAAAATATCAAATACAAACGATATAGCGTTTACGATAGACTGTTCAGACCTCGCAAAGACTATTGCAACATTAGAAGGTATTAAATCTGAGCTAAATTGCGGCGAAATAAAGGTAGATGAAAATATCGCAAAAGTTTCCATTGTCGGAGCCGGCATGATAGACAGACCCGGAATCGCATCAACAATGTTTGAAACATTGGCAGAACAAGGTATTAACATACGTATGATTTCAACAAGTGAAATTAAAATAAGCTGTCTTGTTGATAAAGATAAAGCCAAACAGGCAGTAAAAGCCCTGCATAAAGTGTTTGAACTGGAATGCGATGAAGTCGCTGATGTTAAAGGCACTTTACCTGATGTATAATGCTTTTTATAGTTGAAAGAGGCGGCAAATGCTAATATTTAGCATTTGCCGCCTCTTTATCAGAATAAACGGATTTTTTATTTTTTTAAATCTTTACATTATTTAACTTATTTACATCTTTCTTTTCTGATTGTATTATTATATTAGTAAACAAGATCAGTTCTTTTTTCGGAGGAAAAATTGACAGAGAAATATTATATAAAAGGCGGTACCCCTCTTAAAGGCGAAGTTTCAATCGGCGGTGCAAAAAATTCAGTATTAAAGCTTATGGCGGCTGCACTTCTTGCAAAAGGCGCAACTAAAATCCATAATGTTCCGGCACTTACTGATGTCGAGATAATGCTTAGCGTTATTGAACAGTTGGGGGCAAAGACATATTATAATAAAGATGAAAAATCTGTTACAATTGATGCAACTGATCTTACAAGTATTACGGCAAAATATGAACTGGTAAGCAAAATGCGTGCTTCATTCATTGTGCTGGGTGCCCTTGTAACCCGCTGTAAAGAAGCTATTGTCGCGTTGCCCGGGGGATGCGCTATAGGTGAAAGACGTGTTGATTTCCACATCCGCGGACTTGAAGCTCTGGGCGCTAAAATCAAAATTGAAAACGGTTATGTGCATGCAAAGGCTGCAAGACTTGTCGGAACTGATATTTATCTTGATATACCTTCAGTTGGTGCAACAGAAAACCTTATGCTGGCTTCAGTACTTGCAGAAGGTTCAACACGTATTCAAAATGCTGCTCAGGAGCCTGAAATCGTTGATCTGGCAAACTTCCTGAATTCTATGGGGGCTGATATCTCAGGCGCAGGCACATCTGAAATTGTTATTAACGGGGTAAAACAAGAACAGTTACATCCGATTGAATACACAACAATTCCTGACAGAATTGAGGCAGGTACATTTATGGCTGCAATTATTGCTACTAAAGGTAAAGCAATTATCAAAAATGTATTCCCTGCGCATTTAACTTTCTTCACAGATAAATTATTGAAAATGGGAGCTAATATCAAGCTTATTGAGCCAAATTCTCTTGAGGTAAGCTGTAAAAACAGATTAAACTCAATCAATTTTGTAACCCAGCCTTATCCGGGGTTCCCGACTGATTTGCAGTCAATGGCTATGACACTTTTGACAACTGCAAACGGAGTCGGCATAATTACGGAAAGTTTATACGAAAACAGATTTATGCAGGTACCTGAACTCCGCCGTATGGGAGCAGACATTCATCAGGACAGAAACCATGCTATTATTAAAGGTGTAAAAAAACTAACAGGCGCAACTCTTGCCGCAAGTGATTTGCGTGCCGGTGCTTCTCTTGTCGTAGCTGCTTTGATGGCAGAAGGAAATTCCACAATCGAAAACTTACATCATATAGATAGAGGATACGAAAATTTCGAAAGTAAGATAAGATTGTTAGGTGGAAAGATAGAGAGAAAAGATGCGGATATAATTTCTCCTGTCAACCTAACGGAGGGTATACGTAATGAATCCTACTTATAAGCGCTGGTATGACCACGATCCGTTACTGTTAGAGGTCATTGAGCTTTTAAGAAATTATCAAACCGAATTAAGAGCACAGGCAGAAATCTTTTTGCAAAAAATTGAAGAAAAGGTGTCTAAAGAGACTATTGACAAATTTTATGCAATGGTAAAACCTGTTAATGCCAATAACCGCTGGTATGACAAAGATCCTGTTATCTCTAAAACCGTTGAAATTTTAAGAATTGTGCCGCCGGAGGCTCAAAAAATTTGTGCCCAGAACTTTATCAGAACTCTGAAAGAAATGGGTATTGAATATGAAAGCCCTAACGGAAATTCGTAAATTACACGAAACCAATGTTTGATATAAAAAATCCTGAAACTTTAGAAAATTATGCAATATTTGAGAGATACCTTTCCCGCTCTCAATCTTTTGCCGTTACAGGATTAACAACTATTCTGCGTCTTTTACTGATTGATAGAATAAGAAAAATTACTAAAAAGAAGGTTCTTGTAATAACATCCACCGAGCAAAATGCGCTCAAATACCAGAATGACCTTAAAAAAGCTTTTGATTTACAAACACAGTTACTTCCTTTTCAGAATATATCAATGTATGAGGCTGTCTCCCCTAATAGATATGATTATGCTGAACAGATCCGGATTTTGCGTGAAAAGCCGGAGGTTGTGATAGCTCCCGTTAAAGTGCTGCTGGAAAAATTTCCGAAAGAAAAGTTTTTCAAAGAAAATACTTTAAAAGTTAAAATCGGGGATGAAATTGATTTAAAAGCATTTATCAAAAAACTTGTTGCACTTGGTTATAAAAGAACAACTATGGTTAGTGATATTGCTGAATTCAGCGTTCGCGGCGATATTATAGATGTATTTTCGCTTGACAAAAATCCGCTGCGTATTGAATTGTGGGGTGATGAGATTGTAGATTTGCGATATTTTAATAACGAAACCCAAAAATCTGTCGAAAAGGTTAAGGAAGCCGATATTCTGCCGGTTTATAAGTTTATTCTGCCCGATGAAGTTTTGGAGAAGGATGAAAAGGAAATAACCGCAAATAAGAACTTATTTCCTTATTCCCTTATTTCCTTATTCCCTTACGAAGACGGCCTCGACATCTATCAAAACTATTTTAATCCGGAGCTTACGGATGTGTTTGAGTACCTTGATGATTATGTACTTGTTTTTGACGAACGCTCAGAAATTTATTCAAAATACGAATTTGTAGATGAAAATTTTGAGAAACAGGCAGCGGAGAATTTAAAACTCGGACTTAATGAGGACTTGCACGGACGCAATCATATACCGTTTGAGGATTTTGTAAGACGGATAGAGACTTTTGAATGTATCGGACTGAATAATTTTATTGACAGCGATATGGATGAGATTATTGAATTTGATTCTCAACCGATACAGAATTTCGGGGCTAATCTAGATGATATTGCTAATTTTATTAATTCAAAACAGGGATATAAAATTATTATTGCAACGGATTATCCGGAACGCGTAAAGGAGATTTTGAAAGAACGCGAGATATTTGATGTTGAATTTTCAGAAAGCATAGCGGCTCCGGGGGCAATATTAGAAGATTTTAAGACAGTTATTCTGACCGACAGAGAACTTTTTAATAAAAGGACAAAGGAAGTAACTTCTACAAAACGCTCTTATTACAAGGAAAAACCGGAGTTTATCGAGAATATAAACGATATTCAACCCGGTGAATATGTTGTCCATACTGTACACGGTGTCGGAATTTATCGCGGCTTGACACAACAGGAGATTGACGGACAGTTAAAAGACTATCTGACCATAGAATACGCAAGTAATGACAGGCTGCATATTCCGGCTGAACAGATAAATTTACTTTGCAGATACCGCGGTTCAGGCTCGATTAAACCAAAACTTTCCAGAATGGGCGGTAAGGATTGGGAAAATACCAAAGCCAGAGTTAAAAAAGAAGTTGAACAGGTAGCCTATGATCTTCTAAGACTTTATGCAAGACGTAAAATGCAGACCGGTATTCAGTTTTTACCGGATACAACATGGCAGGTTGAAATGGAGGAAGCGTTTGAATACACTGAAACTCCAGATCAGATGAAAGCTATAAATGAAGTTAAGGCTGATATGGAAAGCGATAAGCCGATGGACAGACTTATTTGCGGCGATGTAGGGTTTGGCAAAACAGAAGTTGCAATGCGGGCAATTTTTAAGGCTGTAACATCCGGCAAACAGGTTGCTGTTATTGTCCCGACTACAATCCTTGCCTTACAGCACTTTCAGACCATTTCGGAAAGATTTAAGCCTTTTGGGGTAAATGTAGATCTGATGTCGCGTTTCAGAAGTGCTAAAGAGCAAAAAGAGACCATAAAACGGCTGGCAACAGGTGAATGTGATGTTGTTGTCGGCACTCACAGGCTTTTGCAGGACGGCATTGTGTTTAAGGATTTAGGTTTACTTGTTATTGATGAAGAACACAGGTTTGGCGTGCGGCATAAAGAACGACTTAAACAGATGCGAGAAAATATTGATATTATTACAATGTCCGCAACGCCTATCCCGCGTACATTGTATATGTCATTATCAGGTATAAAAGATATGTCTGTTATAAATACGCCGCCGAAAAACAGATTACCGATAAAAACTTATGTCGGCGAATGGAATGAAAACATGGTTAAAAACGCAATTATCCATGAACTTGACCGCGAAGGACAGGTATTCTACCTTTACAACCGTGTCGAAACCATTGAGGAGTTCCGATATCAGCTTCATCAATTAGTTCCGAACGCCAGAATTGCTGTCGGGCATGGACAGATGGATGAAAAGACTCTTG
Source organism: Candidatus Gastranaerophilales bacterium (assembly GCA_944326465.1). Lineage (GTDB taxonomy): Bacteria > Cyanobacteriota > Vampirovibrionia > Gastranaerophilales > Gastranaerophilaceae > CALUVH01. The sequence goes on from CALVEB010000002.1 coordinate 33,971, forward strand.
AAAAAGTAATTGTGGATTTTGCCAATCAGGAATATGATATACTTTTAGCGACAACTATTATTGAAAACGGGATTGATATTCCGAATGCAAACACCATGATTATCCATGACGCGGATAAATTCGGGCTTGCACAGTTATATCAGTTGCGCGGCCGCGTAGGACGTTCTCAAAGACAGGCTTATTGCTACTGCTTCTACAGAAAAAGTAAAAATATAACAAAAGAAGCGCTGCAAAGACTTCGTGCAATAAAGGAATTCACGACGCTTGGCAGCGGATATCAAATCGCCCTGCGTGATGTCGAAATACGCGGTGTCGGAAATATTCTCGGTACCAAGCAGCACGGACACATGATTAATGTAGGTTTTGACACCTACTGTCAGTTGCTTGAAGAAACAGTTCAGGAATTACAGGGGCATGTCGTTGAAAAAGTTAATCCTGCTATTGTTGATATTAATGTAACAGCATTTATCCCTGATGACTGGGTTGGCTCAGGCGAACAAAAAATGATTGAATACAAAAGGCTTGCGGATGTATCCTCAATCGTTGAACTTGAAAGTATTGTTGAAGAATGGAAAGACAGGTTCGCAAAGCCGCCGGAAAGCGTTGACAATCTTATTAAACTTATCAGATTAAGACTGGCAGCAACAGAGGTAAGAATCACTCTTATACGCGAAACGCAGGATAATATCCGTATTTATACACCGTTTACACAGCCTGAATGGAAAATTATCCAGAAAGCTCTGCCGGGTAATATTCTGAAGCGCATTAAATTCACTGTCGCACCGGCTTCCTGTGAAGATGGAAATTCTATTCTTCTTTTGAATAATGCTTATATGAACTTTGATGAAGTATTTAACATTTTGACAGATTTGTTTTATTATATACATAAAGTAAGTAATGAATTTAAATATTAAAAAAGAAAGAGAGACACTATGAAAGGGAAAAAATTATTAACAACACTTGCTGTATCAGCATTGTTATTTTCCGGCTGCGGTTTAAAATCCGGTGAAACAATTATCAAAGTTAACGACCATAAGATTTCTCAAGGTCAATTCGATCAGATTTTTGATAAGCAGGTATCTAACAGTATGTTTGCCAAAATGGGGATTAATGTTAAAGAAGATAAAAACAGCTTCCTTTATTTGATGATTAAAGGCAGAGTAGTTAATGAACTCGTTATCCGCGAACTTATTGATGAAGAAATTGCTAAGCGTAAAATCGAAGTAACAAATGCAGATGTAGAACAGGCTGTCAAAGAAGTTATTGATAAGGTAGGCTCTAAAGAACAATTAGACCAGATTTTGAAACAAAATGAAATTTCAGCAAATGATTTCAGAAATGATTTGCGTGAAGAAGTTAAAATGAAAAAACTGGCTGAAAGCCTTGGGGCAGGTAAAGTTTCAGAAGCAGAAGCAAAAACTTTTTATAACAAAAACTTAGACAAGTTCAAATATCCTGAAAAAGTAAGAGCATCTCACATTTTAATCACTGCTAATCCGGAAGAAATAAAAGAAATTATTGTATCAGACGAAGCAAACAAAAAACTTACAGATGCACAAATTCAGGCAAAAGTAAACGAAAAAGTTAATGCGCAGAAAGCAAAAGCAGAAAAACTTCTGGCACAGGTAAAACAAAACCCTGCACAGTTCGCAAAACTTGCAAAAGAAAACTCTGAAGATACAACAACTGCTGTAAAAGGCGGTGATTTAGGTTTCTTTGCCGCTCAGGAAATGGTACCGGAATTTTCTAAAGCTGCTTTTTCTATGAAACCTAATACAATATCTCCTAACCTTGTTAAATCACCTTATGGTTACCATATTATTATGGTTGTTGACAGAATGGCCGCAGGTCAGGATTCTTTTGAAAAAGCAAAACCGGACATTATAGCTTATCTGGAAAACCAGAAACAACTTGAAGCTATAGATAAGCTTGTAGAGTCTTTGAAAAAGAATGCAAAAATTGAATATGTAAATCCAGAATATAATCCTGATACCATAAATAAAACTATTCAGGATGAAATGAAAAAAGAAGCTGACAAACGTCAGGCTGCCGAAAAGCCGCAGACAAAAGCTCCTGCTGACAAACCGGCTGCAACTCCTGCAAAATAGTTTTCATTAGCATAATTTAATAAACCAAAAGATAAGAGGCGGGCTGTTAAGTCCGCCTCTTTCAAGAAAGGAAATGAAAAATACAAAAGAATGTATTTTTTGAACGATATTTTTTTGGTTTAATTCATAGGAATTACTAATTTTTGATCTATAGAAAGCTTGTTAGGATTGGTCATATTGTTTGTTTTTAAAACCAGTGCTTCTTTTTCTTTACTGTAAGACCCGTAAAATCTAATAAGGATAGCTTCCATAGTATCACCGTTTTGAACAGTATAGACTTCATTATTTGCAGAAGAAGTTACATCCTGTGTTGCGTCAATACTGCCTGACGGAATAAAGTTTAATGCAGCTTTTTCATTTTTAACTTTAGGCACATGAGCAAAATTAGCTTTACTTGATATGTTTCTTGTAGAGAAACTAATTAATGTTGTAATCACGAGCATAACAACTGCACCGGCCACAAAACCTGTTGCCAGGTATACCCCCGGAGCTTTGTCTGCTTTCTGATTGATTTTAAAGTTTTGCCACAGAACATCCAGTTCTTTTTCTTTATTCGGCCTAACGTATACATTTGGTGAATTGTCGTAAGATTCCTGTCTGTATTTAGAAAGAGCTTCCAATACAGCCATTTTTTCTTTTGACAAGTTAGATCTTCTTATTGTTGAACTTTTCATATCCCGTCCCTAATTTTAAAGATAACATATTCTACTAACAATATAGCATGAGTAAAAAATTAAGGCAACATAATTGTTAAGTTATACAAATTTAACAGGAATTTATCTGAAATATTATACTTTTCGGGAATGAAATGATAGTAATAGTCGTACATGATAATAAGGTAGGATAAAAGAAAGGTTGGTCAAAATTATGAAACGAATAATAATATCCTTGTGTTTAGTTGTATTGGGGCTGCCCTCATTTGCTATTTGCAGTATAACAGGCGGGGCATGCTCCTTTGACAGCCTGCCCTCAAACATATCACAATCATCGCTTTTGGAGGAACAGGTGCCTGACAACTTACGTCAATTGCAGCGTACAGATGCTTTTCAGCGGGCATATCAGCCCCCGTATTATGACATGCTCTTAAATACCGAACCCGAAAACATAAACCAAACAGCTGATTACAACTCTAATTGTCAATTCGGAGTATGTCTGCCGGGCGGGGAATTCGCTCCCGGAGAAGATGCTGAATAGAATTGTTAAGTCATGTTAAAATTTTGCCGGCATGGGGTTGCAGAAAAAACATGTTTTGTAAAAAATGTTCTCTGGGAAGGATGGACTTATTATGCAAATACATAATCACCGACAGGTGTATAACAAGTACAAGGACTACAACGATTTGAAGACAGCGTACATGTCCCCGAATCGAATCCCTGAATTTCCTTCCGAGTACATGTCATCAAATAAATATTTTAATAACGAGAGACCTTTAAAAACAAATTCACAGAATTTATCTTTTGAAGGTCTTTCTTTTATGGGAAATAAACCGGCTGCTGTTGCAAAATCTTCATTGAATTTATTAGACAGATTATTGTATAAGCAGACAAACCAGACTCCTTACAGTAAAGAAAGCTTTTTAAAGTTCGCCGACAAATACACAGATTTTATGGGACGCGAATTGTTTGAAAATCTTGAAAAATCAAAACTCGCTAAAAAACTCTTACATATAGAAGGCGATGAGGTTACGCTTTATAAAAAACGTATTCCGCAATTAGTCTGGGACGGCTTGATTTATCCTGTTAAAATACTTCCGTTTGATTTGTTAAACGGAACAGTCGCTATGCTTGGCAAAATTAAACCGCTCAAAAAATGGTCTGATAATGTCTTAAAAACCGATTTCTTCAAAAATATCAGACAGCGTTCAAAATTAGATTCAAAATTCAATGCGCTGCGCGGTTTGATGGAAACTCAGGCAACAATGGAAGGTAAAATGAAAGACGGCAAATTCCTTTCTCTGCCGCAATCCGCACTGCCTGAAGATATTGTCGACGAAAAAATGATCCGTCAAAAATTAAAAATGTATGATCCTAAAAAAGGAAGCTATGACACTAAACACGAACGTTCTCTAAACAGACTTGTTTCAGGTTTACCGCCTGCAATTTTCCTTGCTAACGATGCCTATAACTTATCAAGAATGATGGATGACGATCCTGTTCAGGCGGATAAAGAAAGAAAAACAAGGTTTAAACAGGAAGTAGCCAGAATTGTATCAAGCGGCTATCTGACACTTGTAACTCTCGGGGCTTTGCAAAAATATATTAATAATTCCAAACTCGGAATTATGCTGATGACAGGTGTTACAGTATTGATAACCGAAATGTTCTCACGTTTGTCTAACGGTAAATATATAACAAGATTGACACCTGAAGAAGCACGCGCTATTAACGAAAAAAATAACGCACCGGAAGCAAAAATTAAACCTGTAGAAATAAAAGAACAGCCTAAAGATGTTGCATTTAAAGGTGAAGAGCAAAACGGTACACCAAAACCTGCCCCGCAAAAACCTTTGCTATCATTTGACACGCTTATGAAAGCGTCTGCCGTTGTAATCGGTACAGGCTATGCAATTAAGGGGCTTAGAAAATTCAAAATGGTTGATAACATCTTTAACACTGCTTTTGCACCGTTTAAAAATTTCTATAGAAAAATAACTGTAAATCCTGATTACAAAATGCCTGTTGAAAAGTTTGAAAGTATAATGGAAATTCTTGAGCGCAAAGAAAACGGGTTCTATAAACAGGCTAAAGATTTCAGAAATTTTGCAAAAGAGCATACGGCAAACGGATATATCACTTTCGGTGAAAAAGATAAAAGAGCTAAAATAGCTGTTGATTTCGTAATCGCTCCGTTCAAGTTTGCCTATAACACCGTAACTTTACCTTACAGGTATACAAACCAGCTTCTGCAGTTCGCAGGTAAAAACCTCAGAAAAGCATTAAAAATCCCTGAAAAACCGAAATCACCGTCAAAAATTGCAGAAGAACTGGCTAATGCTCAAAAGAAAGCTGAAAAAGCCCGCCTTGCAGATTTCAGAAACGCAATTGATCGTATCGGCCGCGAAGCTTTAAAGAAAAATTATAATGCTAAAGATTTTAAAACTTTTGTCAGTGATATGACAATGAAAGCCTTTAACGTAGACAGTTTATCAAATATTTCAAACAGTGATTTGTCAAACCTTGCCAAAACAGCATCTACAGCCGCTACATTATGGTTCCTGATGACTGATAACTACAACATGGTTATGTTAAAATCCAATGGTAACGATAAAGAAGGCGCAAATACCAAATTCAAAGAAAGATTTGTTCAGGAAGGTTCAAGACTGTTCTATCAAACCCTATTGATAGACCTATTTAACTCAACATTCAGAAATCAGTACAACCGCTCACTTGCAGGCATGAGTTGGATTACTCTTGTTGATACAACTCTCGGCGAAATTTTAACAAGAAAATCTGTCGGTACACCTGTTAAACAGCATACCAGAGATGAATTAATTGCAATGGAAGATGCTCAAAATAATGCTACCGGATTTTTGAAAGGCTATTATAACTTTATGAAGCGCTTAACCGGTAAACGTCCTATACGCTCTTACGAGGTTGATAATAACAAAAATTCCAAACCGGTTATCCCTCAGACACAACAGTATTCTGCAGTAAACTTTACCAATCAAAACAGTGTTTTGACTCAGATGATTAAAGGCTAATATTAACAAATGTAACAAAAATTACACTCTCTGAAATTCACTCTAATCCAAATACTTTACATGTATAAGAAGAGTAAAACATAAGGAGAGATGAGATGACATTTTTAGCGTTGGATGCACAAAAGAATTTGTACACCTTACAGAAAAACCAGCTTAACTTTGAGCAGACCCTTGTTATTAGCCGTGCAAGCTATATTAGTAAAGAAATGGGTATTATTCAAGAAACCGTAGAAGACGCTTCTACACTGGATTCTGATCCAAACTATATCCAGTTGCAGACAGAACAGGAACAATTAGAAGTCCGAAAAGAGTCACTGGATTCACAGGTACAGCTTCTTGAACAAGAGATTGCGAACTTGAAAACAGCTGTAACAAACGGTATCAAAAACGGCTGCGGCTTGAACTTAATCGGCGGATAATACTGATTAATCAATCACAATGCTGTAGATTATATAATTCAACGGTGTTGAGCATCAATGACGCGATTGTCATAGGGCCTACACCGCCGGGAACCGGTGTTATATATGATGCGATTTTTGAAACATTTTCAAAATCAACATCTCCGCGGGTTTTCCCCGTCTCATCTTTGAAAATCCCTACATCCACGACAATACAATCAGATTTTAACATATTTTCTTCTATAATTTTTTCCCCTACTGCTGAGATTAACACATCGGCAGTTTTTGTTATGTTAGCGAGGTTTTGTGTGCGGCTGTGACAGATTGTAACGGTTGCATTGCGATCCAGCATCATCTGAGAAAGCGGCCGGCCTACAATATTTGAGCGTCCGATGATTACTACATGCTTTCCCTCAAGGTTGATATTGTATTCATCAAGCAGCAATAATATGCCCTTTGGTGTACACGGATAAACATACGGTTTCTGACCGGAAAACAAAAGCCCGAAATTCGCTGTGGTAAAACCATCCGCATCCTTTTGGGGACTTATCGAATTAATTATATTATTTTTATTTATATGTTTTGGCAAAGGCAATTGAACGAGTATTGCAGTTACGTTATTGTCATTATTGAGAGCTTGTATTTTATGTACAAGTTCGGTTTCGCCGGTTGTAGAAGGCATATTGATAATAATTGATTTAATACCTACATTTTCTGCGGCTTTTTTCTTGTTGTTTACATAGATTTGGCTGGCAGGATCATCACCAACCAGAACAACTGCAAGGGTCGGTTTGCGTTCAAGTCTTTCAACGCGGATTTTTAAATCCGCCAGTAATTTATCCCGTAATTTTTTGCCGTCTAAAATTATTGCCATAAGTTTACTATAACATAAAAAAGATAATTAAGGATTTAAATTTTGATCAGCAACGGATTGTTCATATATTTTTTGTTTTTCTTTTAATATCAGTTCATTTACGGCTTTATTGGCCTTTGCCTGTGATTTCAGGGTTCTGTCTATTATTCTGGGGCTTACTTTTGTTGTGTCAGTGCTAAAAAAGTCAACTAACTTCTGAGCATGCCGATTTATTATATTATCTGCTTTTTGTAATAAATCCTGATAAGTATTTTTTATTTCAGAGGTCTGTAAAGTATTATTTTCGTAATCCTTGTTTTCATCTATAAATTTGTCAATTTCATTCAAGGTTGCACTATTATCTTCAATAGAATGCTCAAATCTCTGAATTTCGCCATTCAGTGTTTCTACACGTTCCAGTAACTTGAAAGAAGGTTCATTTTTTTCGTGGTAAGCGTTCAAAATTGCGTCTGATTTTTTGCATATTCCGAGAGCGTCCGGATATCCGGAGACAAGAGCCAGCATTACGGCGGTTCTGTTTTTATCGTCAAGTGTTTTAACTTTAGAGTAAAATTCAGGCAGTGCCTGAGAATTCACACCGTCTAATTCTTCTGACATATCTTGTTTCGTGTTTTGAATTTTTTCATAAAGCGGCTGGAGTTTGGCGAATTCATCAGTATCACGGTAAATTTTTGCCCGTTTTTTCTCAACAGCATCCGTGATTTCTGAATAATAAGGATTGTTTTTAACAAGGTTTTCGCTGCGTTCAAATTCTTTTATATTTTTTTCATATTGCTCGTAAGGGTTTGTTTTCATTTCTGCCTTTTTAAATGCAGGGTGTTTATCAGCGTCGAATTTTTTATTCATTAACTGAGTTTCGTAACTCCTGATGAGCTTTAGTTTTTCCTGCGTGTCGTAACCGATTTTGCCGATAATACTAAACCTGTCTTTAATCATTTCTTTGTATGGTTTAATTTTATTTTCTATCTCATCCTGCATTTCATCAATCTGCATATCAAGGATTGAATAAGATTGGAAAGTATCATTTGCATCATCTGCCGTAAATTGCGGCTTAAATGCATTTTGCCGGTTTATTGTGCCTGTATTGGCGTTGTTCGTAAAAAATCTTGATACTACAGGTAATATTCTCATTAATATATCTCCTTAGATATTCAGGTTGTGATTTATAAAACATGTCAACAATTTTTTTTGCCACCGGATTTAATGACAATGTAATTCTTTTTAATTTCTTCTTTAAACGAATCCGGTAATTGTTCAAATTCAAAAATATCAATGAGAAAAGGAATATTACTTTCTGAAAACAGATCTCTAAGTTCGCCGACAGACGCGGTATTAGAATGAAAATTTTTTACAACTAAATCCAGATCACTGCCGTCGTGCGCCGTACCGTCAATTCTGCTGCCGTATGCCCAAATTTCTGCATCAGGACAATAATTGTCCAAAATATCCATCAGCATTTTAAGGTATTCCGGTTTGATAAATAGTTTATTCATTTTCTATAACATCCTTGAGATGATTAACATCTTTTATAAAATCATTCATAAGAATGAGCGTTTGTTCCGCAAATGCACGGCCGTAGTCGTGTGCGGTATTGTTACGGTTGTCTCTGTATTTAAACCAGCGGTTAACTTCACTTTCCTCAAGAAGAGAATGTCTTAATGCATAGCGGAAGAGATCCTTAAACGTTAAGCTGTCAACAGCCTTTTTAGTTGCAAAAAACGGTGTCAATTTTTTTCTTAAAAGTTTACCGCTCTGTTCAAGCGTCATTTCAAAAACTTTTACAAGTGAATTGCGGTACATTTCATATTCAATAGAACCTTCTTCAACAGTTTTTATAAGAGAGTATGATTTAAGAAGTACTGCAATGTCTTGCTCAAGATATTCTGTATTAATTGACATATATACTCCGTTTGTAAAAAGTGCGGGCAGAAAATCTGCCCGCTTTGAAAATTTATATATCTGCGAGTTTCAGATAGTAATCATTTGCTCTTTCAAATTTATGAGCTACGTTAAATAATTTGCTTTCCTGTAATTGCGGAGCGAGAATTTGCAGTCCTATCGGCATACCGTCTCTGTCAAATCCTGCCGGAACACTCATACCAGGAATACCCGCAAGGTTGGCGGAAATTGTCGCGATATCGGTTAAATACATTGCAAGCGGGTCTGATGATTTTGCACCTAAATCAAATGCTGTATTAGGACAGGTTGGTGATATTAAAATATCAACCTTTTTAAATGCATCTACAAAATCCTGTGTGACAAGTGCTCTCATCTGTTGTGCTTTTTTGTAATAAGCATCGTAATAACCTGATGAAAGCGCATAAGTTCCGAGCATTATACGGCGTTTAACTTCAGGGCCGAAACCTTCTGCTCTGGTTTTTGTATACATTTCCATAAGATTTTTTGCATCAGGTGTTCTGTAACCGTATCTTACCCCGTCAAAACGTGCAAGGTTGGATGAACATTCCGCAGTCGCAAGAATATAGTAGATTCCGATTGAATATTTCAGGTTAGGAAGGGAAATTTCAACAATTTCACATCCTAATTTTTTATAATCTTCAATTGCTTTCTGCATTGCTTTTTGAACATCCTCAGAAAGACCTTCACTCATCAATTCTTTGATTACGCCGATTTTCATGCCTTTAATATCGTTATTAAGGTTAGCGGCATAATGCTCAACCGGCAAGTTTAAGGATGTGCTGTCTTTAGGATCGTGTCCTGAGATGACTTCTAATAAGTTAGCTGCATCTTCAACAGTTCTTGCAAAAGGGCCGATTTGATCAAGAGATGACGCAAATGCGATTAATCCGTATCTTGAAACACGTCCGTAGGTCGGCTTCATACCCACAATCCCGCAGAATGATGCAGGAAGTCTGATTGAGCCGCCTGTATCAGAACCGAGTGAAAGTGTGACTTCACAGGACGCAACACTTGCCGCGGAGCCGCCTGAGGAGCCGCCCGGAACTTTGTTTAAATTCCAAGGGTTATGAACTTTCTTAAATGCTGAATTTTCGTTAGATGAGCCCATTGCAAATTCGTCAAGGTTAGCTTTTCCTAAAATAGGAACAAGATTACCGAGTAATTTTTCTGTAATTGTGGCGTTGAATGGTGAAACAAAATTTTCAAGAATTTTACTTGATGCAGTTGTTTTGGAACCAATCATATTCATGTTATCTTTCAGCGCGAGCGGAATACCGGCCAAAAGAGGTAATTCTTCATTTTTGGCAATTTTTTCATCAACTTTTTTTGCTGTTTCCAGTGCTGTTTCTTTTGTTAATGAATTAAATGCCCCCAGTTTTTCATCTAACTTATTTATTCTGTCAAAAGCCGCGTTTGTCAATTCAACGGCTGATACTTCTTTATTTTTTAAGGCTTTGCTCTGTTCGGCTGCCGATTTTCTTAAAAGCTCATTCATTAGTGTCTCCTTAGCTAGTCTTATAGGATAATTTTATGATAAACAAATTTCAATATCAAGCCTATTCAATAGTAAAGACTTTTTTGTAATACAGCAGTGCTCCGAGTGATGTCAAAACAATATTTGGCATCCACGCTGCCAGAAACGGATGTAAGGCTCCTGCTTCACCAAAAGATATTGAAAGCGCACGGATAAGGTAATATGCAAAAATAATCAATATGCTGAATAAAAATCCGCGATTATATCTTACCCTTGGCGGGGTTATGGCAAGAGGAACTCCTATCAGTACAAGTGCAAGAGTTGTTAAAGGCAGGGCAATTTTGTCAAACAATTCAATGACTATTTCACTGCGTTTTTCCTCATCAAGCTTATTATGGCTGATGTATTTCAAAAGGTTTGAAAAATTCATTTCTTTTGCCACGTTTTTATTCAGTTCTTTTGATAAATCCACCCCGAATTTTACAACGGAATGATCAAAAAGCGTTGTATTTAATACTTTACCTTTGTCTCCTATTGTATATACAGCACCTTTTTCAAAATCCCAGCCTTCAGGAGATGTTTTTCCTTCATCAGCCTGCAATACCTGTATTGTATTAATATCCGCCGTATCCAGTACCGTTATGTTATACAATACTTTGTCTTCACAATAACCGACATAGAAAAGTCTTTTTAGTTTTCCTTCTTCATTTGTTTCTTTAAACACAAAATTCTGTTTGCCATCCGGAATATTTTTTTGTCCCAGTGCCCATAAAGCAAGGTCTTTTGATTGTTTTGTCATCACAGGCACAATGCTTTCGTTTATTGCAAAACTGAATACAGACATCACAATCGCAAAGATAAATATCGGTTTTGCGATCCTGTTCAACCCGATGCCGCATGCGCGCATTACGGTAATTTCAGACGCCAGACTTAAACGGTTGAGAGTCATAACCGTTGCAAGAAGCACGCCCATCGGAATTGTCATAACGATTACAGACGGCAGGTTCAGAATAATCATCATCAATGCGACCTTGAACGGTATGCCGAACATAGAGATTTGTTTAATGAGTGTAATAAATGTATCTGATGCGAAAATAATAGATGTAAAAACGCACACCCCCATTATAAACATCTCAATAATCTGTTTGAGTATGTATTTATCAAGTATTGTAACTTTTTTGTATTGTTCTTTGATAACTTCGAGCATATTATCATGTTAGCATTAAAATGTAATTTGTCTACATTTTAGGATATCAAACCAAAGGTTATTGACGCAGTTTAATTTCAATATATTCCGGTAGTTTTTTTAAAAAAATTAGTTTGACTTTTTGAAAAAAATCATTAATTACATGCAAATGCCATACAAATGGATGATTTTTTCTGCTCCTGTTGTAAGAAAATAAAAATCGGCCGTTTGTATATAAAAAAGAGGTAGAAGCATGAAAATTAACGGTGGAATTAGGTTCGTAGAAACAGGATTAAGATCCTCACTCAGAGCAATGCATGTTCAAAGTGAGCTTGTGGCCATGGTTAATGAAAATGTTACAGGATTTGACAAAGTCGGATATCAGCGTCAGGAACCTGTTGTGTCTTCTTTTACAGAATTTATCGGAGTCCACGGGCTTTCTCAAACCGTTGATGATCAGGTCGGCCGAATTATGAAGGTCGATAATCCGCTAGATTTCGCAATCGCAAACAAAGGGTATTTTCAGGTGTTGGAACCCGAAGGTATCAAAACAACCCGTGACGGCCGTTTTAAACTTGATCTTGAAGGCAACCTGTTAACAAATGAAGATGCTCAGGTCTTATCTAACACAGGCATGCCGATAAAATTACATGTGGTGCCGGAAAAACTGGATGATATTAAAGTAGATGCCAAAGGCCGTTTAAGTGTTTTTAACAAAAAAACAAATAAACTTGAATATGTTGCCACAATTGGTGTCGTGGATTCCAACGGAGTACTTGTAATGGATCCGAATATAAAACAGGGATATAATGAATATTCTAATGTATTGCTGCAAAACGAATTTATCAGCCTGATGCCTGTTATCAGGAATTTTGAAGCAAACAGACAGATATTTATGATCCAAAACCAGAATTTACAAAAAGTAATTTCACAACTCGGATCAGCGAGTTAGTAGTATTTAAATGCAGGACGCAAGACAAAAGGATTAAGCAAAGATGATAAGTTTACAAGCAATTATCAGAAGAGGTGTAAATAACGCAACAAGCCAGTTTGACAGATTGGGTTATGTTGCAAATAACCTTGCAAACTACAATACAAACGGATATAAGTCTGTCCGCTTTGAACAGATGTTGAAAGAGGACGGGTATCTAAACGGGGCATTAAGAACAGATTATGCACAAGGATCCGTACGTATTACAAGTAATCCTTATGATGTTGCAATACAAGGCGTTGGATTTATCCCTGTTGTTTCTCCTGACGGTGAGGTAGCATATACCCGTGACGGTGCTTTTAAACAGGGAAAAGACGGTTATCTGGTTACTAATGACGACTGGCTTGTGGGCGAAGGTATAAAAATTCCGACCAACTGCTATAAATTTGAAATAAAACCAAACGGCGAAGTATATGCTTATGACAATGCAACGGCAGGCGGCCGTAAACTAGGTACAATACCGCTTATCCGTTTTGACAATCCGGAAGGGTTAGAGCAGGCAGATATGAACAAAATGGTTCCGACAGCAGACTCCGGTGAGCCGATGCTTGTAAAAGAGCATGAATGCTTTGCCCAGAATAATCTGGAAAATTCTAACGTTAATATTTATAACAATGTTAACGAAATGCTCAGACTTAATGCATCAATGCTTGCCAGTATGCGTATGATGAAAGTCGTGGATGATATGTACAACAAAGCAATCAATATTCGGGAATAATAGATAAGAGAGGGTAAAATGTTTACATCTTTAGACAGCATGGGAAAAGTTTCATTAATGATGGATTTGATAGCGCAAAAGCAAAGAGCGCTAGGCTCAAATCTGGCCAATATCGATACCCCCGGATATGTAAGACGTGATATCAATTTCGGCGACTATCTCAATTCAATGAACAGCCCGCTGGAAACAAAATTATCTGAAGCCCTCGGGCCGTCAGGTGTCATAGAAGAAAGAGGTTATGAAGAAATTGATCCTGCGCAGGAATTGATGAAAATTCAAGAAAACGCACTGCTTTATACAATGGCAACGCGAAGAATGTCCAATCTGATTACCGAGATGAAGACAGTAATAAATGTAGGTAAGTAATAAATTTTAAATAACGGAGAGCAAATCATGGGTATTATGGAATCAATGAATATCGGAGCAAACGCCTTAAAAGCACACGGTTTAAGGCTTGATATTCACGCGAAAAATATTGCGAATATTGATACACCAAATTATGTAAGAAGAATACCTGTATTGAATGCGACAGAAGATATTTCTTTTCACGGTTTGATGAACTCTATGAAAGAAGATGTTTTCGGAGTCGGCACACTGCCATACCTTCAGGGCGGCGTTACATTTAACGGATGTGTTGAAGATCCGACTCTCGGCGACAGAATTTATAAACCGGGACATCCTGATGCAGATGAAAACGGTTACATAAGAGCGTCAAATGTAAATGCAATGGTTGATATGGCTGATGCAATACTCGCTCAAAGAGCTTATGAAGCAAATTTGGCCGTAATTAATATAACAAAGTCAATGGCCTTAAAAGCCGTAGAAATAGGAAGATAATAAGGTATTAAATTTATCAAATTGAAATACAGGCAAAATGTTTCAATATACCTGTGTTAATCATTTTTCAAAAGTTTTTTTGCCTCGCTTAGCCCCATAACTTTTGGCTTTTTGGACATATATTTTTCTATATTTGTCCTAAATTCTCTGAAATGTATTTTTTTTGTCCAATCAATAAATTCGTCAAAGTCTTTTCCGCTGAAAAGATACAGAATGCTTTTGGTTTTATCCTTTTTTACGCCTAATGTCATATATTTATCTGTTTGTTCCAGCAATTCCTCACGGAATTTTTGTACACCATGAGGATGCCCTTTTATTTTTATAAACTTTTGAAATGATGGCTGAGTATTGTTCGTTTTGTTAATATACATATCAATTTCCTGTTATAAGTACCGGTTTTAACATGAAAACATCAAAAAAAATAAATTTGCCACCAATTGTTAAAAATTGGTTAAAAAAGCAGGAACTTATGCAAAACAGAGTAATAATGTAAGTGTAGAAAGTAAATGGTATGAAAAAATGAAAGGAGATTATTATGAAATTCTTAATTAAAAAATCACCTGACGGATTTATAAAATCAGTTAACGATGAAATCAGTTCTATTTTGAACAGAAATTTTGACAGCTTCTTCCCAGAATATATATTCAACGAAGAAATGGACAAATATGCAATGCCTGTAGAAATTCATGAAAAAGAAAAAGAATACAGTGTAAAAGCAGAATTACCGGGTGTTAAGAAAGAAAATCTTGATATAGACATCGATAAAAATCATATTACTATCAATGCGAAAAAAGAAGAAGAGCATAAAGAAGACACCAAAGGTTACAGAAAATCAGAATTCAAATATGGTGAATTTGCAAGAACAGTTTATTTCCCTCAGGAAATTGATGTTGAAAAAACAAAAGCAAAACTTGAACACGGTATCTTGTCCATAGAAGCTCCAAAATTAGCAGCTGAAAAGGGTTATGCTAAAAAATTAACAGTAGAATAATCAACCCTTGAATAAATAATAGAAAAGTCGTGAACGCAGTTTAGCCTTCACGACTTTTCTGTAAACATCTTGCATATTAAAGATATTGGATTATAATTATATTGTAAAAGCCGATGTAGCTCAGCTGGCAGAGCAGCTCATTCGTAATGAGCAGGTCAAGGGTTCAAATCCCTTCATCGGCTTGTTTGTTTTATTTGCATAACTTGCTGCATAATTAAATATCTTTTCTAAAAATAGTCTGTTCTCTATCAGGGCCGACGCTTACGATAGATATAGGAGTTTCTAAAAGTTCTTCAAGTCTCTCAAGATATTTTTTAGCGTTTTCAGGGAGTTTATCATACACGGTTATGCCTGTAATATCTTGCTTCCAGCCTTTGTGAGTTTCATATACAGGCTCTAAGTATTTGTGGATAAAAACATCGGTCGGGTAATTTTTGTAAATTTTACCGTCACGGGTATCTTTGTATGCTGTGCAAACTTTTATTTCATCAAAACTATCAAACACATCAATTTTAGTCAGTGCAATTGATGTCAGCCCTCCGACAAGTACTGCATATTTCATCGTAACAGCATCAAACCATCCGCAGCGGCGCGGACGTCCGGTTGTGACACCGAATTCATGACCTATTTCTCTTATTTTATTGCCTGTTTCATCTTTTAATTCTGTAACAAACGGGCCTTCTCCGACTCTGGTTACATAAGCTTTTGCAACACCGATAACTTCGTCAATCATTTTCGGGCCATAGCCGCTTCCTGTTGCAGCACCGCCGCCTATAGGGTTTGATGAAGTTACAAAAGGGTAAGTTCCGTAATCAATATCAAGCATTACGCCCTGCGCCCCTTCAAAGAGAACGGCTTTGTTATCTCGTTTGGCATCTTCAAGAACGGTTTGCCAGTCAAAGCATACATACGGTTTAAATATTTCCGCATATTTTTCGCACAATGAAAGTATGCACTCTTTTGAATACGGTTCTAGACCGTAAACTTCTTTCAGGGTTTTATTTTTTAAAGGCAAAATAATGTCTAATTTTTCATTTAAAGCTTCCGGAGAATATAAATCTTGTATTTTTAACCCTATACGTGCCATTTTGTCGGTGTAAGTAGGGCCTATTCCTTTTTTAGTTGTTCCGATTTTCCCTTTTGTCGCATTATTTTCAGAATATCCGTCTACTTCTGTGTGATAAGGCATTGTGATAGAGGCAAGCGGATTTATTTTCAAACCTGAAACATCAACACCTTCTGCGATAAGACCTTTTATTTCAGATTCAAAGGCTTCAGGCAAAATAACCGTACCTGCCCCGATAAAACATATTTTTCCTTTATATAAAATTCCTGACGGAATCAGGTGGAATTTAAATGTTTTGTTATTTGCAACAACTGTATGTCCTGCATTACAGCCGCCTTGATATCTTATTACCAGATCAGCTTTTTCAGCAAGAAGATCTGTGATTTTTGCTTTACCTTCATCGCCCCATTGAGCGCCTACAACAACACGATTAGTCATTTTGTATTCCTTTATATTTCTACCGGCCAGTACATTATAGCATGAAAACAAAGAGAAAATGATGCATCGTATTCTTGAATATAATCTATAGATTTTATTTCCGTTTCAGCAGTTCTTTTTCGCATATAGCGATAGTGTGTTCATAGCTGTTGATTTTGTAATCAAGCCGTTCTATTGTTGATTGAATTGCGTCACGTTTTTCTATAAGTTTTTTTCGTTCATCAATAAGTATCTGTTTTCTTTCATTCAGGGTAGAATCTCCCATGTGAAATAGATCTATGTATCTTTTAAGCACTTTTACCGGTAAACCTGCGCTGCGCATGCATTTAATAAATTCTACCCAGTTACAGTCACTTTCGGAATAGTCTCTTATTCCGCTTTCATTTTTTTGTACATTAGGCAGTAATCCGGCTTTTTCGTAGTATCTAAGCGTATCAACCGGTATATTATATTTTTCGCTAACTTCTGATATTTTCATTTATAACACCTTATTTTATTTTCAGGATACAACTTGAAGCCGGCTTCAGGTCAAGCGGTTATATAATTGTTTTACATTACTTCATAAAAACTATCGTATGTGAAATTCTTCAATCAGCCATTCAATGAGCGATTTGCATTCACCGAATTGTATGCCGTAGCCGATTTCGTGCTCTTTGTTTGTTAAAAATTTGTAACTGACATTGAAGGCTAATGGTTCCTGAATATAGCCGGAGGCAATATATTTTTCTTCCGAAATAATTTTCTTTTCTTCATCTGCAACTTTTGAGTAGTTTAATCCCTGAAAAGCACAAAACGGTATTTTTGTATTGCCGTCCTCTCGATAGTACATAAGCCCGAATGTCCGGCAAATGATACCTCTATGTTTATAAACCGAACATTCGTTATCTATCAGAAATGGGCATTCATACATAAAGTATTTTTCTGACGATGTAATTTTTTCTTCGTTAAGGTTTATTATTTTATTTCTAATAAGCTCCTGAGTATTTTTATCTAATTTCTTAAAACCGAGCATTAAATATTCAAATTCTATCTTGGAGAACGGGTAGTTGCCGTGTTGACAGCATTTAGCGCAGCCTTTTTGGCAGCAGATATATTCTTGTTGATTATCAAAAAATTCTGCCAGTTTTTTATCTAAATATTCCAGATACGTGATAAAATTATACAGATTCATTGTATTTTGCCATTAACACCTTGAGATAATTGACAATTTTGTAAAGAAAGATTGAATGAGAAGCTTTAACAAGAACATAATCACCGTCTTTGAGCCGGTTTAAAAGATCTTTGTTTAATGCAGAATATTCGGGATACCATTCACCGGAGTACTGTTCTTTTATAATTTCCCATAGGGCTTTCATTTCCTGTCCGCACAGTAAAACAACAGACGGTTCAACTTTTTTAATTGTTTCGGCAAGTTCAATGTGATGCCGGCGTGTTTCAGGGCCGCCTTCTGCCATATCGCCGAGAATAAGAACTCGTGATTTATCAGCCCCGCCAAACATTTTACCAAAACCTTCCAGTGCTGCTTTCATTGAAAGAGGGTTGGCATTAAATGCTTCATCAACAAGAACTATTTCGCGATCTTGTTGTATTTTGCCTTTAAAGATTTCGCCGCGGCCTGCCAGTGCCTGAAACTGATTAAGTTTTTCAACAGCATCTTCAACAGAAAGCCCCATATCGTTAATAACGGCCAGAACAAAGGCCATATCTAAAACTATGTGACGCGGCAGGTAAGGATTTATTATACACTCTTTATCAGGAAGCCGGATGATATTTTTGTCACCGGTTTCTACTTTCACATCGGCGTTTTCACTTTCTCCGACGGTTATAATTTTTAGATTTTTTTCAGCGGCGGCATTTGCCACAATATCATAATGCTGCATTTCCCGATAAATAACAGCAACTCCTGAAGCCGGCACAGCGTCAAAAATTCTGGCTTTGTTGCGTGCGATATCTTCTACGCTCTGATGTTCTTTAAGATGAACGGGTGCGACATTGGTTACAATTGCATAATCCGGCCGCGTAATCAAAGAGTTTCTTGTCATTCCGCCGCCGAGGGAAGTTTCTATTGCCCAGTAAGGAACATGTACAGAGAAATTTGACATATTCCAGCTAATTCCCCAGGTTGTATTTGCCTGATTAAGGTTTGAGGACACGCCGTATTGTTCAAGTACATCGTAAAACATTTTTGTAACTGTAGATTTTCCGGAACTTCCGGTTACCGCAATTACTTTACCTTTAAAAACACGCCTAATAAACTTTGCAAAATATATAACCGATTTATTTAAGTCAGGCACTTCTATAATCGGAATATTTAATTCCAGAAACGGCTGAGCGTTGGTACACACTATTGCACTGACCTTATCAAAGATTTTTTCCAGATTTTTTTCGGAAATACCGATTGTTTCATCCCCCATTCTCACAATCGCAATATTACCGTCCTCAAAGGTGCCGTGGGTGATTTTTATTCCTTTTGCATTCCAGCCGTCATAAAAGTTATAAAATTTTGCTTTCGGGTTTGCAAGTCTAACCCGTTTTTCATTCCAAAAATTCATAATACTAATTTTACCATAAATTTAAAGATGCGGCAACCTGTTTAATTTTAAAACTGCACTGTGGCGGTTTGTTGTGGCATTTTCTTTTCGGTATGAGAAAAATATATCGTTATTACAAACTGTACAATATGGACAAACATCAATTTCTGTTACACCGGTTTCAAGAATTTGTTGTCTGTTTATGCCTTTTAAATCAACAAAAATATTCTCTCCGCGCTGTTCTGATAACCCGTTTTTATCAGCAACCGTTGCGAGTAATTGATTAGCCACATCTTCTCCTACATTGTAACAGCATTTAGATATAGCGGGGCCGATTACGGCAATAATGTCCTGTGTATTTGAATTAAATTCTGTTACCATTTTTTGAACAGTTAATGCAGCTATTTTTTGCGCTGTTCCGCGCCAGCCGGCATGTGAAACAGCCCCTGTATTTTGCTTTTTGTCGTAAAAAATTATCGGGGTACAATCTGCAAAATTCAAATAAATTGCGATATCAGGATCTGTTGTTATGAGTCCGTCTGTGTCCGGATAAATATTTTGTCCGGCATGTGCAAGAGCAATATTCGCAGTATGAGTTTGAGAAGGCGTAATTAAGTTCTGCGGTTCTATGTTCAAATATTTACAAATATCTTTTTTGTTCTCAGATATAATTTTTTCATATTCGGATTCTTTTGACTTAATACAGGTTTCCCTCGTCGTAAAAAAATGCTCGACGCAGCCCAGCATATCGGATTTCAATATTTTTTTATTGTTAATAAAGGCAAAATAAAACATATTTTTATAATACAATAAAATAGGTTAAGTTGACTATATAAATTTGTCAAATATTAAATAAAATTATAAATAAAAATAATTAAGAAAGGAGTTTAGATTATGAAAGCAAATTCTAAAAAGTATCTGGTAGAATTTATCGGTACATTTTTTCTTGTATTTACAGTTGGCTGCTGTGTATTATTTAATATGCCCGGCGTAATTCCTGCAATAGCAATAGGAGCGGCATTAATGATAATGGTGTATGCAGGCGGTTCTGTTTCCGGCGGGCATTACAATCCTGCTGTTTCACTTGCGGCTGTTGTAAGAGGGGCATTGCCGGCATCTGAATTAATTCCTTACTGGATAGCCCAAATACTCGGCGGAGTTGCGGCGTCCCTGTTAATCCTGCAAATGGTAATACCGCCGATGTATACGAATTCAGCCAGTTATGAGAGTATCGGGCTAATTATCGGTGAATTTTTATTTACCTTCGCACTTTGTTATGTAGTTTTGTTTACTGCAACTTCTCCGGAAAATGCAGGGAATTCATACTATGGACTTGCAATAGGCTCAACTGTTATGACAGGTATTTTCACTGTCGGCAGTGTAATTTGTTTAGGTGCGTTTAATCCGGCTGTAGCTATTGGATTAGGCACTCTACAAATTGCTGACTGGCAAACTGTTTTATTAACCATTCTTGCAAATCTTCTCGGCGCATTTGCTGCAGCTTATGTGTATAAATATGTAAAACAATAGAATGTTTTTTATAAGTAGAGAGGGGCGCTGTTTAACAGCGCCCCTCTACTTATTACATTTTTATGCTATAATACAAAAGGAATTACAGGAGAAATAATTATGGATTTTAAAGACGGTGCACAATTTGATCCCGGATTTGTACAGCATATTTCGGCTTTTGTCCCGAATATTGAATATGCATACGGTTCACTAAACAGATTTAAAAATTTCGGTATGAAAAAACAGCAATTTAAGATGCTGCTGCCCAAAATTGAACATTTGCTCGAAAATTATATTGGATTTTATACAGGATGTATGCTCTGGGCAAGTTATATCAAAAATATTGATGATACACCGGTTTTGAATAACTTTGGCTACGGCTGTGATTATGATGAAACAGAAACTCTCGCCGAGGTAGATTTTATTATTAATTACATAGACCAACTTAAAAAAGACGTTAAATACTATACCGGAAAAGATTTTTCATTAGATACAAACAGTATGAATATTCTGGAAGCATACCGTACTTTCTTAAAAGCTAATAAAGGATTTACCGGAGTCCAGAAAACCTCTGATATAACTATTCCTGACAGCTTTAAAAAAATTGGCAGGGATGAAACAGTGCTCGCCAAAATTGAAGAAGTAGTTGAAAACGGTAATCTTAAAGATTTGATTGCGCTTAGCGGAAAGATACTTTAATGGATATTAAAGAAAAATTATACCAGATGTTTATCCTCGGTACAGAAGGCGGCGGATATAAAACTGCAATGCAACAAGGACTTGGCGGCATAATATTTTTTACGCGGGATATTATAAATTCGCAGCAGTTTACAAAACTTGTTGAAAATATAAAGTCCATTGCCCTAATACCTCCTTTTCTTTCAATAGATCAGGAAGGAGGCCGCGTTGAGCGCACAGAAAATATTCATAACGGCAAAAAATATCTGTCAGCAAAGTACGCTTATGAGAAAGGTGAAGAATTTTTGCGCCGGCAGACAAAAGATATTGCGGCTGAATTGAAATCCTATGGATTAAATCTGAATTTTGCCCCCTGCATTGATGTTAACACAAACCCTGACAATCCGATAATCGGCGAACGCGCATTTTCATCAGATGCAGACGGAGTTATAAATGGCGCGCACATTGTTTCTACAGTTTATCAAGAAAACGGAATTATACCGTGTGCAAAACATTATCCGGGACACGGTGATGCAAATACAGACAGTCATTTAACCCTGCCCGAAATAGATATTCCGCTTGCAGAAATGGAAAAAACTCATATTAAACCGTTTATTGCATCTGTACACGACGGCATCGGGATGATAATGGCGGCGCATCTTCATTGCACCTGTTTTGAAAAATCTGCAATTCCGACATCCTTAAGCAAAAAAGCCCTGTCATATCTTCGTAATAATATAGGATTTGACGGAGTGATAATATCAGATGATATGATAATGAAAGGCGTTGCAAATTTCGGACTGCAAAATGCCTGCGAAATGGGTATACGCGCCGGATTGAATATGTTTATTTACAGATATTCATCACCCGATATTATTAATATGATTGAAAATGTCGCTCAAAAAGCTCTGACAGATCCTGAACTCTATCAGAATATAGAATTTTCTTACGGAAAAATAATGGAACTCAAGCAAAAATCAGGACTGCTTAACAAGAATAATAATTAGACTGAAGAAAACAAAAAGGCTGACTTCTGTTGTCAGCCTTAAACCTATCCTAAAATCCTTTATATTTAAATTTCCTGCTTTCCTATGATTTTCCAACGATTAAGCTATAAAATTGTAGCTTCCGTATCTGTTCGCGCCGTGGAAGAATGATTGTTTCATCATCTCTACCAGCGTCTTTTTTACAACTAATTTATCGTTTAATTTAACATTCTTGATCGCTTCTGATGTATCTTTGTATGCGTCAGTAACTGTATTAGAAAATAACAGCATTTGTGCCATAAGCTTTAACCTCTCTCATTTCTTATTTTTTTATCTTTATTTATCTCTTACATTTATATAAAAAATTTTTGGCTTAAATTATTGACTTTTTATATCAAATTTATATAAATTTCTGTTACAAAAGTTTACATTTACTGCTTTATTACAATATGTAAAAGCCGGAAATGCTGTAATGACTGGGCTTTTTATATTTATATTCAAAAAGATTAAAGATTATATAAAAATGACCGTAAACTATAGCATATAAGTGTCACATTCTATAAGAAGGAGAAAAAAATGGCAGATTCAATGAATGTATCCAATCAAGGCGCGGGTAAAATTGATTTAACCAAATGGAAAAAACTTACGGCACAAGAGATTATTTCAGAGGAAGGCAAGGGTGAAGAAGTACCGGCCGAGATACTTGCCTGGGCGCAGCAAATGGCAGCTTTCTCTAAAATACCTGACAACGTAACTTATGATAAAGTAGACGGAGACACAGGTATTGAAGCACTTGAAAAACTTGGCCTGCCAATTGAGGAACCGGCTGAAATTGAAGAAGAAAATGCTGAAGAGCCGGTAGAGACAGAAACTCCTGACGCGGTTAAGGACACTACAAAACCGGCAGAGCTTCAACCGGAACAACCGACTGAAGATGAAAATATTTTTGCAACAGAAAACCCTGCTGCCGCACCTCCTGCACCACCTGAAGAATCCGATACAACAGATGATGCTGCGTTAACTCTTGCGGATCCTAAATTGAGTACTGATCCGGAAGAAATAAGAAAAAGACGTATGAGAAGAGGCGAAGTCTAATCACGTAAGGATTTAATGGCTAACTCAACATCTGTGGATTTATAAATATAATTACCGGCAACTAAAGAATTTGCACCATAATGCGTGCAAATTCTTGCTGTTTGAGCATTTATTCCGCCGTCAACCTGTATAATTAAATTTTCTTGCGCAGCCTGTTTAATAACAGAAATTTTTTCAGCGCATTTTTCCATAAACTTCTGACCGCCAAATCCAGGTTCTACTGTCATTACGAGCAGTAAGTCCAAAACCGGCAGGTATTTTAAGATTTCTTCAGCAGGCGTATCTGGTTTAATTGACATGCCGGCCTTAACTCCGTATGATTTAATCAGTTTTACAATATGTTCAACATTTTCCACGGCCTCATAGTGAAAAGTAAGAATATCTGCACCGGCTTTAACAAACGGCTCAATATATTTTTCAGGATTTTCAATCATCAAATGGACATCCAGCGGCAATGTTGTGATCTTTTTTATTGAATTAACAACAGGGACTCCAATTGTAATATTGGGTACAAAGTGCCCGTCCATAACATCTATGTGCAGCCAATCAGCACCTGCTTTTTCAACTTTTTTTATGTCGTTTTCAAGATTAGCAAAATCAGCCGACAAAATAGACGGTGAAATGATTATTCCTGACATTTAAGTACTCCCAGTTTTTGGCAGGCATTGTATGCTGCCATTTGTTCAGCGTCCTTTTTAGTGCGGCCATGGCCTGCGCCAATTACTTTACCCTGATATAATACTTCTATATTAAAAATTTTATTATGCTCGGGGCCTTGCGTACTGATAGTTTTATAAACCGGTCTTTCTTTTGTCAGGCTCTGGGTATATTCCTGCAACGCTGCTTTTGCATTGTACTTTTCCGGACTGCTGTTTATTTCTTCAATATACGGCGTAAATGTTTTTTCAATAAACTTAAAAAGCTCAGGCATTTTGCCGTCTAAATGATATGCGCCTAATAGTGCTTCAAAAGCACAGGCGCGGATAGATTCTAATTTACGGCAGCCCTGTTTATCTTCGTGTTTGGCAAGTATAATTAAGTCTGAAACTCCGAGTTTTTCGCAAATCTTTGCAAGAATACTGTCTGACACAACTATTGAACGGATTTTTGACATTTCTCCTTCTGCATATTCAGGATATTTTCTATACAAAATGTCTGAGATTGTGTATTTTAATACGGCATCACCAAGAAATTCAAGCCTTTCGTAATGTCCATTTATTGAAAGGTTGTTTTCCTGCGCATAAGAAGGGTGCGTCAGAGCATGTTTGTAAAGAGCTTTATTGTCTGTTTTAATACCAAAAATATCTTCAAGATTCTTTTTCATATTAGAGGAGTCCTTGTATAAAGCCTGAAATCTGTTGTGCAATTACATTATTAAAAATAAAATAATGACAGAAGTAATACATAACAGGAATTGTCAGGACAAAACTGTCAGCCCTGTCAAGGAAACCGCCATGTCCTGGTAGTGTATTACCGGAATCCTTAACACCTGCGTCGCGTTTGATAAGACTTTCGCAAAGGTCGCCGATTTGTGCAAAAATTGTACATAATAATCCGGCGAACAGGGATGTATACCAGTCTACGCCGATAAATAATCCAACAATCATTGCACCGATAACAGCCGCAATTGCGCCGCCTATAGAGCCTTCTATTGTTTTATTAGGGCTGATAACCGGAGCAAGCTTGTGTTTGCCCAGATGTGTACCTGCATAATAACATCCGATATCTGTCATCAGGATTGCAGTAAACATCATTACGACAAATCCAAGCCCGTCATGAAACTGCGCTGAATGGAGTTCCCGCAAAAACAAAAGGTGCATCGGAAACCAGCCGCAATATACAAATCCTAAAATGGTTGTTGCAACGTTCGCAATATACGGCTGCCGTCCTCTGAATAATACCCACATAAATGCAAGCATTGAACAAACTGTTAATGCTATCGCAACAAGATGAAATTTTTGAAAATAACTTATTGCAGCAAGCAAAACTTCTGCTGCAAGTATAATTTTCAAACTCGGAAAAAAACCTTTATGCTCCAGTATTTTTACATATTCTTTTGACGCAAAAAATATTATAACCAGAACCAGAGTCAATAATGCAACGCCGCCATACATAATGCAGCCCATGGCAATCGTTCCCATTATTAAGCCCGTGAGCATCCTTGTTGCGTTTTTGTTTAAACCAGCCATTATACTGTCATAACCTCTTTTTCTTTTTCTGATACTGTTTCATCAATGATTTTAGTATATTTGTCGGTTAATTTTTGGATTTTATCCTGATTATCTTTTACGGAATCTTCAGGCATGTTTTCGTCTTTTTCAATTTTTTTCAAGTCATCAGTCATATCACGACGTATATTTCTGATTGCGACTTTGGCTTCTTCCCCTAATTTTTTTACTTCTTTAACAATTTCTTTTCTGCGTTCTTCTGTCAAAGGCGGGAATGTTAAACGAATACAAATGCCGTCACTGTTCGGTGTAATACCTATTTCAGCTTTGATAATTGCTTTTTCAATTTCTTTGATAATTGATTTGTCATAAGGATTGATGACAAGTGTTGTACCTTCCTGAACAGATACCTGTGACATCTGTCTTAATTGAGTTGGAACACCATAATAATCTACCATTACCTTGTCCAAAATCATAGGATTAGCACGGCCTGAACGAATAGACCCGAATTCACGCTTCAATTGCGCAACAGCTTTCTCCATTTTTTCTTCACCGAATAAAAATAATTCTTCTAAAGCTTCTGACATTTTTTACCTCATTTCATTTTGTCTATAAACTAATATATGTTCCAAGATCATTTCCGTTAAGTATTTTACAAATTCCGTCTTTACGTTCAAAGTCAAATACAATAATAGGAATATTATTTTGTTTGCAAAGCGCACAGGCTGAAGTATCCATTACCTTTAACCCGTTTTTTATAATATCATCGTATGTAATCTTATCTAATTTTTTTGCATTCGGGTTAGTTTTCGGATCATCGGTATAAACCCCGTCAACGCCGTTTTTCGCCATAAGCATTGCTTCTGCATTTATTTCGGAAGCTCTCAGAGCTGCCGCCGTATCGGTTGTAAAGAAAGGGTTGCCGGTTCCTGCTGCAAAAATAACAACTCTGCCTTTTTCAAGGTGCCGTATTGCTCTGTGACGGATATAAGGTTCGGCAATTTGATTCATTGCAATAGCGCTTTGTACCCTGCAAGGTACTTTGAGTTGATTAAGCGCACTTTGTAATGCTACAGCATTCATAACAGTTGCAAGCATACCGACATAATCGCCTGATACCTGATCCATACCTAATTTGGCACTGTTTTTCATCCCGCGGAAGATGTTTCCGCCGCCGACAACAACAGCTATTTCTGCTCCTGCATCACGCGCGGCTTTGATTTCTTCAGCAATCATCCGTACCGGATTCTGATCAATTCCGAACTGCTGTTCGCCTAATAATGCTTCTCCGCTTATCTTTAATAAAATTCGTTTGTATTTCAAACTATTTGTTTCCATTGGACACCTCTTTCAGCGATTATAGATAAAAAAAAATATAATGTAAAGTAGTCAGTATTAAAATTAAAACATTGACAAATGTAAATAAATGTAACAAAAGCGCTAAGGCTTAAAATGCAGACAGGACAATGGTTTTAAGAAATAGTATATATTTTTTAAATAAAAAATAGCACTTTTTTAAATCAAAATGTTTTTATAAAAATATAAGAGAAAAATATTTGTACAACAAAGGAGAATATATGGCGCGAGTATTGATTTCAATGCCTGAAGAATTTTTGAACAAGATTGATCAGGTTGCAAGCGGAGAAAACCGTTCAAGAAGTGAGTTGATCAGAGAGGCTCTACGGACTTACATTAACAAGCAAAGAGCGAGAGAAACTGGAGCAGCTGCACGTAATGCTGACATTTTGGAAGCCTTGCTGGAATAGTATAAAATTACTTCAAGGCTGGCGATGTTGGAAAAGGTGTAAAAGAGAAAAGAATGGAAAAAAATATAGAAGCCCCTTTTATTTAAGGGGCTTCTGTTTGATTATTTGTTTAATTCAAAATATCAACCTTGTATAATGATAAAACACAACCTTATAAAGCATTTTACTTAAATCGTCTTTACAATGAATACAGTTTGTTTTATATTATTGACATAGATTAAATAGATTGTATGAGAGGGAATTATAGAAAATGCAAGTATCATTAAACTGGTTAAACGAATTTGTTGATCTTTCAGACATAGATGTTGAACAAATAGCGCACGAACTGACAATGAGCGGTTTGGAAGTTGAAGATGTGGAAGAGGTAAAGCCTAAATTTACCAATATTAAGACTGTAAAAATAGAAAAAATTGATAATCATCCGAACTCCGATCATCTTCATCTTGTAACAGTTAATACAGGTTCAGGCTTAAAAACAGTTGTTTGCGGGGCGCAAAATATAAAAGAAGGACAAATTGTACCTTATGCCTCTGTAGGCAGTCAGGTGCTTGACAGAAAAACCGGTGAAATGTTTACACTTACACCTGCCGTAATCCGCGGAGTTGAATCTCAGGGAATGCTTTGTTCTGATGATGAACTCGGGGTTTCTGAACGTAATTATCAGGAAGAGGACGGCATACTTATTTTAAACAGAATTTTTCCTGATGTAAAAATCGGAGAAAATGTCGAAGATGTTCTTGGATTTGAAAAAGATTATGTTCTCAATGTTGCTCCGACGGCAAACCGCGGCGATCAAATGTCTGTTATCGGTGTTGCACGTGAGTTAAGTGCTATTTTTGACAAACCGCTTAAATTCTCTCCGCTGCAATCCACAAGAGATTTATCTACAAACGAATTTAAAGTAGAAATTATCGATAAAGACGTTTGCAAATATTATTCAATCGGGGTTTTGAAAGATATTAAGATAAAACCTTCACCGGATTGGATGCAGAAAAGACTTATTGCATCCGGTGTGCGCGCAATCAATAACGTTGTTGATATCACCAACTATGTAATGCTTGAATACGGAACACCTTTCCACGCATTTGATCTTGATAAATTAAATGGTTATCTTTGCGTAAGACGTGCAAAAGAAGGCGAAAAAATAGTTACCCTTGACGGTGTTGAACGAGATTTAACACATGACAGCGTGTTAATAGCCGATCAAACTAAAGGGGTTTGTCTTGCCGGAGTTTTTGGCGGTGAAAATTCTGAAATTGATGATAATACAAAAAATATTGCGCTTGAGGCAGCGTATTTTACACCTGTGACAAACAGAAAATCTTCAAGAAGCGTAGGTTACAGAAGTGAAGCCTGCGCGCGATTTGAACGCGGTGTTGATATAGAAGCTATAAAACCGGCGTTAATGCGTGCTATGCAGCTTATGGTAGATTTGGCAGATGCAAAAATTACCGGTGTTGTAGAAGCCGGTGAAAATGAACTTGAGCCGCTTGAAATAACTTTAAGATATGCGCAAATTAAAAGAATTCTGGGCTGTGAAATAGCGCCGGATAGATGTTGTTCTATACTGGAGAAACTCGGATTTGAAAAATTGGGCGGCAATGAAATGGCTGCGAAATTTAAGGTGCCTTCTTACCGCGCTTACGATGTAACGCGTGAAATAGATTTGATAGAAGAAATTGCACGGATTAACGGGTATGACAAAATTTCTCCGACATTACCGTCCAAAAATCAGATGCCCGAAATATCACTTGCTGAAAAAATAGTTAAAAGAGTGCATGAACACATGCTGTCTGCCGGATTAAATGAGATTCAGACCAGTTCTTTGATCGGTAAATCTTTGCTTGACAGATACATGGTGACATTTGAACCGGAAAAGGCTGTATATGTTAAAAATCCGGCGAGCGAAGAATACTCAATGCTCCGTCAAACGCTGGCTGCAAGTATTTTAAACTGTATGAAGTATAACTTTGACAACGGTCAGAAAAATTTCTGGGCTTATGAAATCGGCAAAACATATTTTAAAGTTGCTGAAGCTGATGAGAAATCAACCGGAGTTAAAGAAACAAGTGTACTTGCAGGAATTCTTACGGGAGATGTGGAAAATTCTAAATGGGAAAAGACATCTCAGCTTGATTTTTATACAGTGAAAGGTATTTTAGACAGTCTGTTTGAAGAATTGGGCGTAGAAAGAAGACTAAAACTTGTTCCGCTTGATAAATCTCCGCTTGCGGAATCTCACGGAATATTACATCCATACAAAACGGCTGTTATAATGCTTCTCGGTAAAACGCCTCAGCCTATCGGCTATTACGGACAAATTCATCCGATATTGAAAGATAAGCTGAAATTAAATCAGGAAGCATATATCTTTAAGCTTGATCTGACAGAGATTATATCAATAGTTAAGGAAACAATTACAAGGTATAAAAAACTGCCTCAATTCCCTGAGGTTCGCCGCGATCTCGCATTTGTAATAAAAGATGATGTAACTTATGATGATATTCAAAAAGTCATTAAAGGTGCAGTACAGCAAAATATCTTCAAAGGCAGTGAAGTATTTGATGTATATCAGGGCGACAATATTGAAAAAGGTTACAAGAGCCTAGCATTTAGGATTAAGATGCAGGATGAAAATGCAACTTTAACCGATGAAATTATCGACAAACAAATGAGTGCAATCAGGGCTAAGCTGCAAAAGACTTATGCAGATATTTCATTCAGGGAGTAATTTATGAAAAAAATACTGGTAATATTGATTGTATTCCTGGGATTGGTACTGCCGGTTTTAGCAAAGGATGTTATGCCGACACATGTGAGCAGTATAGGCGCAAATACACTCGGAGTTTATCAGGCCGGTAAGGAAATCACTCTCTATGATGAACCGCACGACGGGGCAAATGTCGTTACTCATATAAGCTGGGACGGCGATAATATTTTCCCGCAAAATAAAGATTTTGCAGATATTTTTATTGTCTACTTGCCCAAAAAAGATCTGGCGTTGCTTTCTGTGATTGATGAGACTGAAGAATGGGTATGTGTGATATATGACAATAAAAATAATTTAAGCGGCTGGATGAAAAAAGATGATCCGTATAAATTTATGAGCTGGATTAGCTTTTTCAATATATATGGCCGGAAATACGGGCTTTATATGTTGAAAGATACTCCTCAAAATATAAAAGATCTTCACAGTTCTCCTGATGATGATTCGCAGGTCGTAAGTAATTTGAATTTGCCGCCGGTTAATGCAAGGCTGCCGCATCAGATAAAGCTGAATGTAATGCGCGGTAACTGGGCACTGGTAAGTGTTCTGGATATGGATAGAATGCCAAAAACAGGATATATCCGCTGGAGGAGTAATGAAGGCGTAAAATATTTGTTTCCGGCAATCAAATAAGAAAATAAATATTTCATAAGCTCACAACTCTTAATAAATCGTTGACAAATATGCCGGTAAGCCGGACAATATCAAAAAAAGAGGATTTGTTATGACTAAAGAAACTTATTTACACGAAAAACATATCCAACTAGGCGCAAAAATGGTTGATTTTGCAGGCTGGCACATGCCTGTCCAGTATACGTCAATTATAGAAGAACATAAAACTGTTAGAGAGTCTGTAGGCTTGTTTGATGTTTCTCACATGGGAGAGGTTTTTGTTTCAGGTAAAGATGCACTAAAATTCCTCAATAAAATTGTTCCGCAAGATATCTCTAAACTTAACTATGAAAAAGCTGTATACTGCCAGTTGCCAAACAACCAGGGCGGTCTTATAGACGATTTAATCATATACAAACTGGGTATTCAAACGTATTTAGTAATCTGTAACGCCTCCCGTATTGATGAAGATTTAAACTGGATGGTTCGCAACAAACGAGGTCTTGATGTGAAAATAGATAACCAGTCTCATAACTATTCACTTCTTGCAATTCAGGGGCCTAAGGCTGCCGGACTTATGCAAAAAATGGGACTTAATACTCAACAATCCTCTTTTACTATAAAAGCTGGTGAAGTGTGCGGAATAAAAGTTTTGGCTTCCCGTACAGGCTATACAGGCGAGGACGGGTTTGAACTCCTTGTTGAGAATGAATTTTCAGAAGAATTGTGGGACAAGATTCTTGAGTACGGTAAAGAATTCGGTATAAAGCCTATCGGACTGGGCGCCAGAGATACATTAAGGCTTGAAGCAGCATTACATCTTTACGGAAACGATCTTGATGAAAATACAACACCTGTTGAGGCAGGGCTTTCGTGGTCAATTCCAAAAGATAAAAAAGACGAGTACAACGGTAAAAATGTTATAATGAAACAATTACAGGACGGGGTTGAGAAAAAACTCGTAGGGCTTAAAATGTTAGATAAATCAATTGCCCGCCATGAATATGAAGTTTTTTATAACGGTGAAAAAATAGGACAGGTCACAAGCGGCGGTGTTTCGCCTATACTGGGCGCAAATATTGCTCTTGCTTATGTAAAAAATATTAAAGAAATTTGCACGGGTACGGTTGTTCAAGTTATGATAAGAGAAAAACTTCATGATGCGGAAATCGTTAAACGTCCGTTTGTGCAAAAAAGAAATAAAATAACCATCTGATATATAAAAAGGAGAAAATTATGAGTATAACAGAAAAAATTCTGTGTTCTAAATCGCACGAATATATTCTAGACAATGAAAACGGCACTTATACTGTCGGTTTAACAGAGTACGCAATAGAACAGTTGGGTGATATCGTGTTTTTAGAACTACCTGAAAACGGTATTGAATTTAAAAAAGGTGAAGTTTTTGCAACAATAGAATCCGTGAAAGCCGCATCAGAAATTTATCTGCCTGTAAGCGGTAAAATTGTTGATGTAAATGAACAACTGGCCGATGCTCCGGAACTTCTTAACGAAGATGTTTATGAAAAAGGATGGCTTGTAAAAATTGAGCCTACAGGCAGCGCCGCTGAATTCAATGATTTAATGGAATACGAAGATTACAAAGAAGAATTGCAATAATGAATAATTTTTTAGTACATGACGACAAAACTAAAAGAGAAATGTTGGATATTATAGGGATAAATTCTGTTGAGGATTTATTTACGCAAATACCCGAACAGGCAAGAATGAGAAGCTTATCACTGGATGATGCACTTTCTGAACTTGAAACACAGCGGAAAGTTAAGTCGCTTGCGAAGAAAAATAACACAGAATACATAAGTTTTCTGGGCGGCGGCGTGTATAATAAATTTATTCCGGCGTGTATTCAGCAGGTGGCTCAGAGATTTGAGTTTTTAACAGCGTATACGCCGTATCAGCCGGAAATTTCACAAGGGACTCTGCAAATCATGTATGAATTTCAGACAATGATATGCGAGCTTACAGGCATGGATATTTCTAATGCGACTGTATATGATGCGGCAACAGCTTGCGCAGAAGCTGTATTAATGGCTGTGCGCATAAGCAAAAAGAATAAAGCGCTTGTTTCTAATAATTTGAATCCCGAATACAAGTCTGTTGTCAAAACCTATGCATGGGCAAGCGATATTGAACTGGAGTGGTTTGATGATCTGCCTGAAAATGTTTCTGATTTTGCCTGCGTACTTATTCAAACCCCTGATTATTACGGAGAAATTTTAGAAATACAGCCTGTTGATACCTTGTTGATAATAGCAACTGATGTTTCAACTTTATCAATTTTAAAACCGCCGGCGGAATACGGGGCAGATATAGTTGTCGGTGATATTCAAGGGCTTGGTATTCCAATGTCATTTGGCGGGCCGCATGCCGGATTTATTGCCTGCCGTGAAAAATTTATGCGTCAGCTGCCGGGGCGTCTTGCCGGCCGAACAGTTGATGCAGACGGAAATCAGGCTTTTTGTCTGACTATACAAACCCGTGAGCAGCATATAAAAAGAGAAAAAGCGACAAGCAATATTTGCTCTAATCAGGCATTAATAGGATTATGTGCAACTTTATACCTGAGTCTTACCGGCAAAAAAGGTTTTTATCAGACAGGTTATCTTTCTGCAAAAATGGCACATGATTTATCCAAAAAGCTTGCTTCCAAAGGAATAAAGACCTTAAACAAGAACTTTTTTAATGAATTTGTTATAGAAGTCCGGAACGCTGATGAATTTTTGACCAACCTTAAATCAAAGAATATTCTTGGCGGAATAAAGATTGATAATAACCACATACTGGTTGCAGCAACAGAAATGACAACTGATGAAGATATTGAATTGTATGCAAACAATGTTTGAAGATGTTTTTGCAAAACTTGAAAAATCAGATTTTCGCCGGAAGTTTAAACTAAAGGAAACTGATAAAAAATACATAGCAGAGAAAGGTCTGGATGTAATAAAATCACATGCAAGAGATTTTATCAGCAAACGAATTGCGCCGGCTTACATTCCAAACGACGGGAAACAAACGCCGATGAGAGGTCATCCTGTATTTATCGCCCAGCATGCAACGGCGACCTGCTGCAGGGGATGCATAAATAAATGGCATAAATTTCCTAAAGGTGTAGATTTAACGCAGACGCAGCAAGACTATCTTGTCGATTTAATAATGTGCTGGATAGAAAAACAACTTTAAACATACTGCTCCGGTATTGATTGTATCGGGGTAATCAGTGTCGTTTTTCTTTTTTGCTTACTTTGTCGGGAATTCTTATCTGGTTTTCTTTTTGGTTACTTTTTCTGTTGCAGGGTGGATCAGTGTCTGATTTTCTTTTTTGCCTACTTTGTCGGGGATTCTTATGTGGTTTTCTTTTTGGTTACTTTTTCTGTTGCAGGGGGGGATCAGTGTCTGATTTTCTTTTTTGCCTACTTTTTTCTTTGTAAAGAAAAAAGTATGGTGGGCGATACGTGACTTGAACACGTGACCCCCACAACGTCAATGTGGTGCGCTACCAACTGCGCTAATCGCCCATAAGATTATTGTAACACAAAAAAATTAAAAATGCATTGCATCAATTTGTTTTAACATAGATTGAATATCTTTTAACATCTCAGCTTCTATAAATATCAATTCTTGTTTTGTGTAAGAGTCTTTTTCGTATTTTACTCTGGCTAATTTTGTCAGAACGATTTTGTTAAAAGCTAAATAGTCAGCGACACTTGCAATAATATCGACAGCCCTGTAAGGTACAGGTCTGTCATGCAGCCTTAATATTGCTCTGAAAATTACAAGAAGCGTTTTTATAACATTATTTAATGCTTTTTTCATTTCTCTGTCGGATTTTATATTTAACAGAAAACTATTTTTGTATTTTAACAGGAGCGCCTTCATTTCAGATTCACATTGCAAGCGTAGATAATACTTATTAATTGCAATATATGAGACCAGATCTTCGCCGTAAATAATCCGATGATTATCTTTTATATCCGAATATTCAATCGCATAGACGTCGAAAGATGAGAACCATTCTGCCTTGTTCATTACAACAGGGAGCGGGTTACCGGCATTTACCCATTTTTTAACCGGTTTTGAGATTTCATATAAATTTTCAGCATTCAAAGAATCTGCAACAATCATAAGATTAAGATTGTTTTTTGCATCATCAACATTGGCTTGAGAGCCGAATGCGATGATTGAAACGAGATTATCACCGAGCTTATCTTTTAATTCTTCAACAAATTTGTCTAAATTTTTCATTTTGAACCTCATCATATATTCGGGTATTATTGCTACAGCCTTACCAGCTTCCGGAACATCCGCTTCCTCCAAAACCTCCGCCTCCGCCGAAACCGCCAAAACTTCCGTTCCTTCTGCGGCCGCGGAATAATGCAGCTATAAGGACAAACGGATACGCCCACCAGGGAATTTTTTCGTCACTTGATGAATTTTGGGAAGAAGATGCGCTGAGTGCCGGAGGACATTTGCCCTGCAGATTTAACTTAACACCTTCTGCCTGCGCAACGGTTTGAGCCAACACATAAGTGCCGCGCGTAATTCCGCTTGCATAATCACTTTTTTTATAATACGGAATAATATCATTATCGCGGATACTTTCAAGAGTGCTTATACTGATTTTGTCTTCTAAACCGAGCCCTAACTCTATACGCATTCTTCTTTCGGCCAGAGATGTCAGGAATACCATACCGTTATTCTTGCCAACGGCTCCGAGCTTGTAAGAACGTCCTATATCAAGCGCAACTTCTTCAACTGTTTTTCCGTTTAGTGTTGGCAAAGTGACAACTGCTATATCTGCACCGGATTTTTTTTGCAGATCCAACAGTGTCATGTTTAAATCCTGCTTTACTTCTTTGGGAAGTAAATTTGCTTCATCTGCAATAAATCCGTTAAAATGTAACTCAATTGCATTTGCACTAAGACTAAATACCAAAAAACTTAAAATAAATAACCCGTACTTTTTTAACATAGTTTTATATTATCACTATAATATATATTTTGTCAATAATGATTATTTATTTTTATCAGCAGCATGACTAAAATGAGCCATCAGCTTGCCAAAACCGTTTCGCATTTTTATAAAGGCATTAGATTCAGGCTGCTTTGTTTTTGAAACAAATTTATCAGCAGTATCAAGATTTTTAGACACTTTAGTTGCATAAATTTTTGGAGCTTCAATTTTTAAAGAAGTTAAAGCAGAACCAATAGTGGAAACCGGATTGTCACAAATTCCAAATATTTTTCCCATAAATTTTCTCCTAAATAATAAAAAAGGCGACACCCGGATTCGAACCGGGGGATAAAAGCTTTGCAGGCTTCTGCCTTACCACTTGGCCATGTCGCCTCTCCTGTTTCTTTATAATACGAAACACAAAAAACAATGTCAAGATGATTATTCAAATTCAAATATTACCCTGATGGAGTAAATTATTAAAAAGCTAATGATTTCAGGCAAAAAATCAGCTATACGTAAACCGGTATTTGTTAATTATTTTTTCTTTTTCTCTGAGTTTTGTTTTTATTGTTTTGATTTTTTTTAGTATGGTTAGGGCTGTAAGATGTTTGGATACGTTTAACGCTGTAGACATCCGGTATGGCTTGTATTGCATAGATAACGCGTTTTAATGTTTCTATGTTGTCCAATTCTATCCCTAGTTCTATAATTCCGATTTTTCCGCTTTTTGATTTTACATTTGCGTAATTAATATTTGTATTATTATCAGAAACGGCAGCAATAATATCTTTTAGTAAGCCCATTTTTTCGGCTGTTTCAACACGAATTGTTGTAGAATAAATTTTATTAGTATTGTTGCCGGCCCATTGAATGTCCATTAAACGTTCAGGCTCAACATTTTCAAGAGTTTTGCAGTCAATTCTGTGCACCGAAACGCCTTTTGAACGCGTAACAACGCCTACAATCGGTTCTCCCGGTATCGGAGAACAGCATTTTGCAAATGAATACATTAAGCCTTCCAGTCCGATAATATCTTTTTCTGATTTCTTCTTGTGCGAAGAATAGAAACCGCTTGTTTCAAGTGTTTTTTGCGGCTGCGGCTTTTTCAACTTGTTGATTATTTTGTTAAGTGTTGTTTCGCCATAGCCGAGCGCTGCAAACAGATCTTCTGTAGACTGGTAATTCATCTGCTTTGCGACTTTTTCAAATTCACCGTTTTTAATATATTCATCAAATACAGCTTTTGTTAATTCGTGTTCTAAGTTTGCACGTCCGACTTCTATATGGTCTTCGCGGTTATTCTTTTTAAACCATTGTTTAATTTTTGAGGATGCCTGCTTAGTTACAACAAAATTTAACCAGTCAAGCCGCGGAGCCGGAGTTTTTGATGTAAGTATTTCGACGATATCACCATTGTTCAGTTTAGTGTCTAATTGTGCGATGCGCCCGTTTATAAGCGCACCAACTGTTCTGTGACCGACATCTGAGTGAATACGGTATGCAAAATCGACAGGCGTCGCATTAGCCGGTAAATCAAGAACATCTCCGTTCGGTGTGAAGGCAAAAACCTGATTGGAAAAGATATCAAGTTTTACAGAATTTACGTAATCTTCAGCACTTTTCATGTCTTTATCGTATTCAACGAGTTTTCTCATCCATGAAAACTGCATATCTGTCGGGTTGTCGGCTTTTTGCGAGCCTTTTTCTTTGTAGCGCCAGTGTGCCGCAACCCCGTATTCTGCAACTTCGTGCATCTTCCATGTTCTGATTTGTACTTCCAGAGGTTTGGAACGCGGTCCTATTACTGATGTATGCAGTGATTGATACATATTGCCTTTCGGCATTGCAATATAGTCTTTAAAACGTCCCGGAATAGGCTTAAATTGTGAATGGATAAGCCCTAAAACTTCATAACACTCTTTTTCAGAATCAACAATTACGCGAACTGCTGTAATATCATACAAATCATGAAATGCTATATTTAAGCGTTTCATTTTGCTATATATTGAATAATAATGTTTTGCGCGTCCTGTAATCTGTGCATTAATGCCGCTTTTTTTAACATCCTGCGAAATTTTGTCTATAAGAAGGTTAACAGTTTCTTCGCGTTCAGCTTTTGTTTGCGAAACAAGCCGTGCAATTTCAAAATATTTATCAGGTTCTAAGTATCTTAGAGAAAGATCTTCTAATTCAGCCTTAACTTTTCCGATACCTAATCGGTTAGCGAGCGGCGCAAAGATATCCAGTGTTTCGCGCGCAATTTTTTGCTGCTTGCTTGCTGTCATAAAGTTGAGCGTACGCATATTATGCAGTCTGTCTGCAAGTTTGAGAAACACAATTCTTATATCGCTTGCCATTGCAATAAACAGCCGTCGAAAATTTTCAGCCTGACGTTCTTCTTTTGATTTAAACTGTAATTTTCCGAGTTTGGTCACGCCCTGAACAAGTGTCAGAACATCTTTGCCAAAAAGTTCTTCTATTTCTTCCGGTTTTGTCTCAGTATCTTCAAGAATATCATGCAAAAATGCAGCCATAAGTGTATGAGAATCAACCTTCAAGTCAAGGAGGATTTTGGCAACTTCGACAGGATGGATAATGTAAGGTTCTTCTGAAATCCTGTACTGCCCGTCGTGAAGCCGCTTTGCAAACAAAAAAGATTTTTCTATTAAATCAATTTCGCTCTCTTCACGGTTCTGTTCTATTAATTTTTGTTTTATATCTTGAAATAAAGGATCTACGCTCATGATATAATCATAATACAGATTATAATTCTAATTTTCAAGTAAAATTGATGAATTTCATCCAGAAGGATTACGATTATGATAAAACAGAATAAAGACGGCTTGATGGTAACGTTTAAAATAGTACCTAATTCATCCAAAAATGAGATAATCAAAACAGATGATACGATAAAAATAAAGATTACGGCGCAGCCGGTAGATGGCAAAGCAAATAAAGCATTGATAGAATTTTTATCAAAGCAGTTTAAAATACCTAAAACTTCAATAGAGATATTACGCGGTGAAACTTCTAAAGAGAAAACTATTCTGTTTAAAACGCAGGATATTTCAAAAATTGAAGCGCTTAAATCAGTCTTTGAAACTTAGTATTGCAATTAAATATTTTTTTGTTACACTGGTCGTATGGAAACTATTTATAAAAGACAACTTCATCACAATCATCAACATAGCAACCCTAAGGGGCTGTAGAATTGATGTTGTGTATTTTGTTATAAATTCAATTCTTTAACCTCTTAGGGAAAACTAAGAGGTTATTTTATGCCTCACCCCGTGATAGATTTTTTAAGAATTGGAGATGTAACAAAAATGACAATATCAGCAATAATTTCGGCAATAGGCAATAATAGCAGTATTTATCCGCTGCTTGTACGCGATTGCGGCATAGAAGTCCCGACTAAGGTTTTTCTTACATATAAACAAAATGAAGATGATAAAGAAGTCGCAGCACTGGCTGCCCGCGAACGTTTTCTTGATGAATATGCAACATCAGCGGTCTGGCTAGGCGGGATACCGCTTATTGACTGGCTCTCAAATAAACTGATTAAAATGAAGGGGTTTAATCCTGATATTAATCCCAAACTTTTTAAAGAAGAAAAACTTCAGGGATTGCAATACAATATTGAAAAATTTAAAGATAAAGCGCCGGATGCGGTGAAAGATTTAATGAGGTTGACAGATACAGGACGCAAGACATATTATAAAAAATTGCTTGCCGGAAAATTTTTAGCCTCCACAATTATTCCGATTGCATTTATGGGATTTATCTTGCCTAAAATGATTTTTGCCTCATCTGCAAAACGTATTGAGAAATTGAAACAGCAGCGAAAGATGCAGAATAAATCAATGCCGGAACCCGTAATGCGGCCGAATTTTGCCACACCTAAAAAAGGCATCTGGGGAGAATTTACAATCCCAAAATCAGCCCCGCAGACATTTACCGGACTTTCGCTTGCAAAACTGGCAAATGTCTCAACGCAGGACAAAATGATGATAACTGACGGCGGCTATACTGTCGGCCGGATCGTGACTGCCAGAAAGAAAAATGAGGCACTTGATGTAGGTTTCAGGTTAAGCGGCATGATGTTTTTAAATTTTATAGCACCTAAATGGATAGAAAAAGTTTTGAATAAAATCAGCGGGCTTGATCTGGATCCGATTATGCTTGCTGACAAAAACTTTACATCAAAAGTCAAATCCGGCGGTATCTCCTTGCCGGCAAATGATAAGCCCGAAACCTTATTAAAATTTGTGGACGAAAATCCTGACAGTATGTTTGTAAAACTTGCAAATCAATTCAAAAAAGTTGTAATGTTAGAAAACGGAGTTCGTGATCCCCGTGCCTATGTTGATTTCGAAAAACTTGGCAAATTCAGAAATTCTATTGCTGATTTTGTTGAAAAAGCACCTAAAGATAATGCTTATAAAAAGTATTTGCTAAAAGCAAAAATCCTTCGTTCTGCGAATATTCTAATCAATGTCGGACTAAGCAGCTTTTTACTGGCC
The DNA here is from genome assembly GCA_944326465.1 of Candidatus Gastranaerophilales bacterium. Classification (GTDB taxonomy): domain Bacteria; phylum Cyanobacteriota; class Vampirovibrionia; order Gastranaerophilales; family Gastranaerophilaceae; genus CALUVH01. Next base: position 74,282 of record CALVEB010000002.1, read on the forward strand.
TATGTCTTACCTAAAGCAACTTTTGCATTCCGTAAGATTGTTACAGGCTCAGACCTTGAGCCGGGGCTTGCACCTGATGTTGTAAAAGCAAAGGAAAGTGTACAACAGAATAATTCGTGAATTTTGTATGAATTATGATTTAAGTTCAATTATTTCTTCATCATCAGGATTTATGTTTTTACCGATGGATTTTTCAAGCTGTGCTTTTGCAGAATTATACTGGTATAATGCGCTGTAATAATTCAACTGGGCATTTTGATACAAAATCTGTGCGTCTTTGAGTTCTGTCGGGCTGGCTTCTCCTACTCTGTATCGGCCATAAGAAAGCTCGTAATTTTCTTTTGCCTGTTTAACCTGCAAAAGCGCAACCGGCATTTGATTTTTCTTTTCCTGCAGCATCAAATAAGCGTTTTGTATTTCCAGATAAATCGTATTCTGGGTATTTTTCGCATTTGCTATTTCTTTATCATACAAATATCTTGCTTCACTTATTTCGTTTTTAATCAACATACCGTTAATAGTCGGGAAATTAAGGTATCCGCCGATATTGTAACCGTGGTTGCTAACCCAGCTTTTACCGCCGATTTGAACCTGACCTTCAACAGTCAATGTCGGGTAATACGATTTTTTAACTAATTTAAGTGTCTGATTGGCTGTTTCTACTTTTAATTCAGCAAGCTTTAATTCCGGCCGAGCATCGCGTGCTATGTCAATGGCTTCTTCAAAAGTCATATCAACCGGCTGATAGCGTAATTTGTCTTTTACATTATAACGGTCTATAAAAGGTACCCCCATGACATTATTCAATTTTGCCACTGCAAGGTTAACTGCGTTGTCAGCCTGTATGTATTTTAGTTTAGCATCACTAAGATTGGCTTCTGCAATTGTAACGTCGACTTTCGGGTTCATACCTATTTCATAAAATGCTTTTGCCTGATTATAGAAAAGCTCAAATTTATCAACAGTATCCTGCGCAACTTTTCTGTTTTCAAAAGCGTATAAAAGATTATAATATGCATCTTTTGTCTGATATACAACATCGTTAATCGTTGCCGCAAGTGTTGTCTTATAACCTTCATAATCCAAACGTCTTATTGTTGCCTGATTCTGGGTTACGCCAAAGTCGTAGAGCATCTGCTGGAGTGTTAACTGTCCGAGAACATAATAATTAAAAGTTAAATTCCGTCCTAAAGCGTCAGACAACTGCAACTGTTTAATTCTGGTATATCCGGTTTGCCAGCTTACTTTCGGAAAATAATTTGACCACACCTGCTTAATTCTGGAATCTGATGCCAGAATGTCATGGAATGCAGAATTAATCTGAGGATTATTTCCTAAAGCGAGTTCCAGACATCTCTCCAGCGTCATATCAATATTTTTTTCAACGCCGCCTTCTATAATGAATGTTCCGTCAGGTTTTTGCGGAAGCACAGCGTCAGCATGCGGGTATTCATCTTCGACAATAGCATTGCCAATGGTTTCGGCCGGTACGGGCGCTCCCAGTAAAATTATTAAACTTAACAATATTATATTTTTCTTATGCATCTTTTTCCTTTATTGATTTTTATGTTTTAAACCTTTAGCCAGATTGAGTTTCATTTCTTCCACCATTACATAGAATGCCGGAACAAGGAATGTACCTATGAAAGCAACGGCCATCATACCGCCGAATACCGTCATACCTACTGAGTGACGACTTGCGGCGCCGGCTCCTGATGCAAATACCAGAGGCAGTAACCCTAAGATAAATGCAATATTAGTCATCATAACGGCTCTGAATCTCAATTTTGCCGCCTGCAATGCTGCTTCCTTTATCCCCATGCCGGCTTCGTGGGCGTCTTTTGCAAACTCAATAATCAAAATTGCCTGTTTGGTACTTAAACCGATTAACATAACAAGCCCGATTTGCGAGTACAGGTCAAGAGAATACCCTGCAACATACTGGAAGAACAATGCTCCGACCAGTGCAACCGGCGAGATTAAAAGTACGGCGACAGGCAGCATCCAGCTTTCATACAATGCTACAAGGAACAAGTAGACAAACACAAGGGACATTGCAAGAATTGGTCCGATTTGTCCCTGAGATTCCTGTTCCTGTAATGAACTTCCTGACCACGCATAACCCATATCTTTAGGCAGTATACGGTCTGAAATTTCGCCCATTGTGCTCATTGCCTGACCGGAACTTACACCTTGAGATGCCATACCGTTGATTGTAATTGCAGGATACATATTAAACCTTGTCAAGCTGTAAGGGCCTACAATATCTTTGATTTTAACAACAGATGACAGAGGCACCATGCCGCCTGCGGCATTTTTGATATAGATTTTGTCTATATCAGAAGGTTTTTCTCTAAATTGCGCATCGGCCTGCAAATATACACGATATACACGCCCGTATTTATTAAAGTCGTTTACGTAGGACTTTCCGAAATAACCTGCAAGAGCGCTGTATATCTCTGAAATAGGAACATTTTGCGCAAGTGCTTTAGCTTCATCAATATCAATCAGCATCTGCGGTAAGTTAGCCGTAAATGACGTATAAACGAGTGAAAATGCCGGATCTTTATTCGCTTCACCGATTAATTTCATTGCTTCTTCATAAAGTTCCTGCGGAGATCTGTTACCCTTATCAAGAAGTTGATATTCAAAACCGCCGAACATACCCAGACCGGAAATTGCAGGAGGTGCAAATGTCGCAATTGTCGCTGATGGATAATTCGCAAATTCTTTTTGCATTTTGCTTAACAAACTCTGCATAGAAAGTGATTTTTTCTTACGATATTTGTATTCATCCAGATCTGCAACGATTAATGCTGTGTTTTCACCTGAAAAACCTACCAGAGTAATCGTACTGTGAACGCCTTCCATTGCAAGTATTCTCTGTTCGATTTCTGTTGCAACAATATCTGTTCTTGATGCAGAAGATCCTTCCGGTAATTGGATTTGTGCAAAAATAGCACCTTTATCTTCCGTAGGCAAAAATCCTGTCGGTATTATCTTGAACATCAGTAAGATAAATGCAATTATAGAAAAGAAGGTTATCAATGTCAGTTTCGGCGAATTTACAAATACCTGAGCGCCTAGCAAATATTTATCTCTGACTTTGTTAAACCATTCATCAAATTTTTTGATAAACTCAATTTCGTTTTGCTGGTCGTTTGTTTTCAAAATCATAGAACACAGAGCAGGAGCAAGAGTTAACGCAACAAGTGTAGACAAACCGATAGAAGTCGCGATACATAATGCAAACTGTCTGAACATTTGCCCCGTAATACCTGCCATAAATGAAACCGGTACAAATACCGCCATCAATACAAGAGAAGTAGCCAGAACAGCGCCGAAAACTTCTTCCATTGTAACTTCTGTTGCCTCTTTCGGTAATTTCCCTTCCTGAATATGTCTCTGGGTATTTTCAAGTACAACAATCGCATCATCTACAACCAGACCGACCGCAAGTACAAGTCCGAATAAAATCAACAGGTTAATGGAAAATCCCAGAAGATTCATGAATATAAATACACCGATTAACGAAACCGGAATTGCGCAAAACGGAATAAATGCCGCACGAGCGCTGCCCAGAAACAAATAAGTTACTATACCTACAAGCACAATAGCCAGTGCAATAGCATTAACAACTTCGTTAATAGATTCTCTTACAAATTCCGTCTCATCGTGTTGAACTTTATATTCAATACCTTGCGGGAAACCTTTGCTTAATTCAGCCATTTTAGCCTGAATTTTGTTAGACAAATCAATAGCGTTAGCTTCCGGCAGCTGTTGGATAGAGATAATAGCGGAATTTCTGCCGTTTATACGGGAAAAGTAAGAATAACTTTCAGCCCCGAGTTCAACACGTGCTATATCTTTTAATCTTACCTGAGCACCATCAGCTTTTGATCTGATAATAATATCTTCAAAATCTTTTACATCCTGCAAACGTCCCGGAGTTCTCAGGGTAAGCTTAATCATCTGCTTATTAACCATTGGTTCAACACCGAGATCCCCTGCCGGCGCCTGTGTATTTTGTTGCGTAATGGCAGTATTTACATCACTTATTGATATACCTAAATTAGCCATCTTTGTCGCATCAAGCCAGACACGCATTGAATAATCAGATGATCCGAATACTGAAACCTTACCGACACCTTTGATACGTGCAAGTTCATCTTTTATATAAATAGATGCATAGTTTGCAATATACAGGTTGTCATAAGTACCTGTCGGAGAGTTTACGGAAATCATCAAAAGCCCCGGCCCGCCCGTTGACTTTTTAACTGACAAACCGTACCGTTTAACCTCTTCCGGCAAACGCGGTGTTACAAGCTGCAACTGGTTTTGTACGTTTACAACCGCCATATCAGGATCTGACCCGATATTAAAATACAGGGTTAATTGATACTGCCCGTTTTGAGATGTTGAGGACATATAAATCATGTCTTCAACACCGTTCAACTGAGCTTCTACAGGAGCGGCAATTGTGGATTCTATAACGTCAGAACTCGCACCTGCATAAGTCGCTGTTACAACAACCTGCGGAGGTGTAATAGAAGGATATTCTTCCAGAGGAAGCATTTTTATCATCAGCAAACCTGCCAGTACAATGACAAGCGATATTACGATAGCAAGCTTCGGACGCTGAATAAATAAATTCTGTTTTTGTTGTTCTGACATCTATATTTCCTTTTTAAAATTATTTTTTATCTTCTTTTTCTGCTTTTTCACGTTTTTTATCAACCTGCGCTGTTTCGGCTTTTTTAATTTTAGCCATTTCTTCAGCACTCACAAGAGTTACAGGTTTACCCGGAGAAACCTTCTGGATACCGTCAACAATAACTCTGTCGCCTTTTACAAGTCCTTCGCTGATAATCCATTTATCACCTTTTTGACCTGATGTCTTAATATATGTCAACTGCGGCAGTTCATTTTCATCCAGCTTGTAGACATATTTTCCGGCCTGATTTTCCTGTACTGCTGTTTGAGATACTACAGGCACAAGTGACGGATTATTTGCGTATAATCTTATTGTTACAAATTCGCCGTGAATAAGCTGGTTATCAGGGTTCTGGAAAGTTGCACGCATTGTTATTGTACCGGTTGATTGATCAACTTTATTATCCTGAAAATCCTGAACACCTTCTAATTCATATTTTTGTCCGTCAGGTAAAATTAATTCAACACGTCTGTTTTTATTGTTATCCTTGTCTGATGCGGATATTGCCGCAAACTCGGTTGATTCCAGCGGAAACGTTACATATATCGGATTTGTACTGTTAATAGTTGTCAGGGCACCGGTATTTGGTGAAACATAGTTCCCTATTGTAACATTAATAACGCCGACACGACCGTCTACAGGTGATTTTACATTTGTATACCCTAAACTTCTTTCAGCATCGCTGTAAGCCGCCTGAGCAGATGCAAGCTGTGCTTTCAAAGAATCTCTCTGGGAGAGCATACTATCATATTGCGAACGCGCAATGTAATCTTTTTTTACCAGTTCATCAGCACGCGCTAATTGTTTTTCTGCATAAATCAACTGCGCATTGAGGTTTGCAACATTTGCTCTGGCAACCTTTGCGGCGTTTGAAAATTCTGTCGGCTCAATAAGGAACAGAGTCTGCCCCTGTTTTACATAATCGCCTTCCTTAAAGTAGCTTTTCTGCAAATAACCGGAAATACGCGCTAATACATCAACTCTGTATTTAGAAATTACACGTCCCGGTTCTTCATAACTTCTTATAATATTTTCTTCTGTCACTTCTTCGGCCAGAACCTGCGGAGCCGGTTTGTTTTTTGATGCCTGACCTGATATAAACTGTAATATATTAGAATAGCTGAAACGTAATACTACTGCTGCAATAACTATTGCAATTAAAATTATAATTGTTTTTTTCATTATCTCTCCCTTACGTCTGTTGTTTTTACAACAATGGTAACATAAAAATTTGCGGCTTGTCAATATTTTATATAAGACGAAAAAATCCCTTTAAAACAATAGTCTCAAAGGGATTTTTTATATTAAGATTTGTTTTTATAATTTATAAAATATTATCCAGCCCGTAAACAAAATCATTTTTTTCAGCCAGATGTTTAACTGCAAGAAGAACGCCCTGCATATAGCATTTCCTGTCCATTGTGTCATGGCGTATGGTCATAATTTGTCCGTTTGAACCGAAAATTACCTCTTGAGAAGCTATATACCCAGGCATTCTGACAGAATGAATATGAATGTCTGCGTAAGATTTTCCGCCTCTTGCGCCCTCTATAGTTTCAGTTTCAGGACAATTCCCGTTTGCAAAGGTCTGTTTTTCTTCTGACATCATCAATGCTGTTTTAATAGCAGTACCTGACGGGGCATCCTTTTTTTGATTATGGTGAAGTTCAATAATTTCAGCATTATCAAAATATTTAGCAGCCTGTTTTGCAAACATCATCATCAAAACCGCTCCTGTTGAAAAATTCGGAGCAATAAAACATCCTGTGTTGTTTTTTTCGGAAAGTTCTTTAAGATGCGCTATTTCGCTATCTTTTAAACCTGTTGTGCCAATTACGATTTTAATGCCGTTATTTAAACAATATAAAGCATTTTCATAAATAGATTTTGGCTGTGTAAAATCAACTAAAACATCAATATCGCAAACTCTGTGCGCTTCTTCAATAGAATGATACATGTCATCAGCGGCAATATCGATTTTGGCGACAAGTTCTGTTTCCGCGCATTCTGTAACTGCCAGCACCACTTCTTTTCCCATTTTGCCTGATGCACCGCAAACCGCAACTTTTATCATAAATTTCTCCCTTTCTTTTTGTTAATTATAGCACGAAAAAGTATAATATAGTAATTTTGACAGAACGACTGTTTTTTAAAAAATTTCCTTACCCCATATAAGGAATAAGGAAACTTAAAAATAATAAAAGCAGTTCATAAGCCGTGTTCTGTTTCTAGATAATCATCTGTCTGGAGTTGTAATTACTTACACCTGCTAGCGATTTGTCGGAAGTTGGCGGACACCTTTATAGCCTTCCTGTTAATCTTGCATCCGATCGGGGTTTACCTGGCCGGTACCTTCCGGTACCGCCGGTGAAGCGCTTAACTCACCGTTGCACCATCGCCTGTGATTTTTTCAAATCCATCGGCAGTCTACATTTCTGTGGCACTGTCCACCGGCTCACGCCGTCCGGAGTTTCTCCGGCGATCTGTCCTTGGATGCACGGACTTTCCTCACTTTTTTATAAAAAAGCGCGATTATCCGGCTGCTTTTAAATTCTTTTTTTAATGTGCTTTCGTATCCATCATTACATAGTTAACAGCTTTTTCATCATCTTCATGAATATGCATTCTTCCGTTTGAATATATGACTATTCTGAATTGATCCGGATTTGAACAGTTATTGTCTGTTTCAAGGCAGTTCGGTTCATCTTCTCCGTTAACATCTATAAGAATGTTGCGGGTATTGTTTCTTGGTATAACACCTTTGGCCCACACACTTTTGTATGGTGCAGCAGTATCACTTGAAAAATCAAAAATCATACCGTCTGATGTTTTTATCTTGTACTCTGTTCCGCTTTCCTCTGTATCTATAACATTGACCTGTTCAGCAAATAATTTCGGGAACTTACTATTCCCGGAATATGTTTCTCCGTTATAAGTTACCTGACTGTCATCGTCAAAACCATAAGTACAGGTTTCTCCGGTAACAGACCCTGTAGGACAGTACATTGTATTATCCGGATATAATGACGGGTCATTAATAAGACTGCTTATTACCTGTTCTGTTACATAATATGCTTTTTTAGTAAGCATCCGGCGTTCATCCGGTTTTGTATTTATGATAGCAGGTATCATTAATGCAAGTAATATACCGAGAACGGTCATTGCTATTAATAATTCTGACAATGTAAAAGCTTTTTTCATGATTTCCCTTTCTTGTATATAAAAATTATCTACTTATCATGATAACACGCTTAATAGAATTTTACAACCTTTTATATAAAAATTATATGTCAATTTGCGATACAATATAACATATAATTTGTAAATTTTTATTAATATTGTAGCAAAATAATTTATTTAGATGAGTTAAAATAACATTCCATGCTGTATTCTGATAAGAGATAAACAAGAGGATTTCCTTTTAAACAATCCAAAAGGGAATACACACGTGGAAACCATCAATGTAGAGGGTTAAAGATATGGTCGATAACAGATCAGCAGGATTTTTTGGAGTCGGCGGTGCTTTTAACTTCAAGAGCGGAGACATCTCCGGTACAGCGGCCAGAACACAGGATGATAAAATGGGCCAGGGCGGTGAATATTTCGCTCAGAAGAAAAAAGAAGCCGAAGAAGAAAATCAAGAAGATAACAAATATATGGACAGAAGTGCAGTACTGCGTGCTACACTTAATTCTCTGGCAATGATGAATGTGGCTAATGTTATTAATGCCAAAAAACGCTCAATTCTTGATGATAAGAATAGAGAGCAGCAAAATAATAAAAAAAATAAACACGAAGAAAAAGCTTTAGATAAGGAATTTGATATTGAGAATGAAGAAAACGAATATCTCTAGAATATTTTGTTAAAGATGTTTTCGACTTTTTCATCCTGCGGTTTTTCAGATTTTTTTACGTGTAACAATTCACCGTGATAAGAAGGGCTTGAGCCGTTTTTATCTTTGCTTGCTGAAAAACTGATTATACTGTTAAATTTTGGAGACTGATTATTGGTTTTAATATCTGCAGGCGCTTCATTAACACCAATTGTCATTTTACCTTCAACATTTTTCTGAACTGTCTGTGCAGCCTGTGTGTTGAGGTATTTTATTGAATTGAGAACATTCTGGTTTAATTGAATTTGTAATCCTGAATTATTCATAGCAATCTGGCGGGCTGTATTGTTATCAACCGTACCGTTATATAAGTCAATTCCCATTTCTCTAACCTGTGTATTACGGGTTACAGTGTGAACATTGTATTGCTGATTTTTTTCGGCAGCTCTTTTAAGTATTTCTTGAGAGACTTCTTTCAAGACACTTCTGTCAATGCCGTTTGCAGCCAATAATTGAGAATTGTTGTATACACTGATTGCCATTATGATAATCCCTTTTTTCCTTACAAATATATCTACGGCACATGCGGCGGCTGACTTTAGGATTTGATACTATTCTTGTAACATAACTTAATAAACTTTAAAAAACATGGCAATTTTTTCATAAAAAACATGTTTATATATATAACAAGTATATAACCATGAGATGATATTATGAGTCTAGGTAAACTAAATTACGTATTGAGCAATATCAATGCTGTGCTGGGCAGCGGCGTGAGTTACATTCAGGACAAGCAGAACGGCGACAAAAGCGGTGCTGCTGAAATCAATTTTGGATTGAATGTGGTTAACGGTGTAGCCAGAAACGCAGTAGCAGAGGGTATCAGGCGTGATACCGGAAGTTATCTGGGGTATGCTGTAAACGGACTTGCCGGATATGGTGATGCGACATCAAACGCTCAGGGTATGGTCGGCTTGATGGGAGCATCGCTTTTAACCAATCCTTATATGGGAGGCGGATGTTACGGGCCATCGTTATTCAGCGGATATTTTACCCCACCTCCTGTAATGCCGATGTATGGCGGAGGATGCTTTGGCGGCGGCATGATATATGGCGGCGGAACATTCTTTGATGTAAACAGACCGTTCGGAATGTTTGGCGGCGGATTTAACTGCTGCTGTTAGCGAATTATTTCTTTCCAACTCTTTGCAACACGATCAAGTATTGACTGTGTTGCAGAGGTATTTAGCATGGCTTCCTGAACAGCCGTGTTTATCAGAGTGTTTATATCTTTTTGATTTTTGCCGGTTTTAAAAGCCGGATTTATTTTTTTTAACTGTTTAGCGCTGATTACTCTTGCTTTTGCAGGCAGGTCATCCGGTGAATACAGGGTATAAAATTCATCCTGCAATGCTTTTTCGTTTGTCGCAAGTACATTGGTGAGTTTTGCCAGTTTAAGCTGATTTTCCTGATTCGTAATAAAAAGTGCGAATTTAAGCGCCTCTTTTTTGTGATCGGACTTTGAAGGGATAATAAAATTCATTAATGAAAAATCATATTGTCCGAGCTTACCTGTAATTTGCGGCGCGACATCAGTATTTTCGTATGTTGACGGCGCATTTTCCTTAATCATATTCAGAAAATTAGCACCGGATTGGAAGAATACAGTTTGTTCGGCCATATATTTTTCAAGAGCTTCGCGGTGAGTTTGGGTTATAGATTCTTTGGGAATAAGGTCTTTCATATAGAGCGTCTTGAAAAAATCAAAAACTTCAACCGCCTGCAAAGAATTAATATTCTCCGGAGAATTAATTCCGTATTTGTTTAATATTCTCAACATAGTGTCATTTTCTGTTATATTCGGTAGAATGGAATACACACCTGTTTTTCTTATCCTTGGCGAAATTTCTGCAAGCTGCTCGTATGTTTGCGGCAGGCTGACGCCGGCATTTTGCAGCAGCTTTTTATTATAAATTGTAACGGCCGAGGTTGCATACCATGGAATGAGATACAATTTACCATTGTATTTAACTGCATTTATTATTTCCTGATTAAAGTCTTTTGTAAGCGATGTATCAATTTCATACAAAGCGCCTTTCTGAGCTAGGAGTGCGGAAAAATCAGGATTAAGGTTAATCAAATCCGGCGGGTTGTCGCTCAAAACGCTTGCAAGAGTTCTCTTTTCTCCTTCTGAAAACGGTACATCTATCCATTTGATTTTTATTTCCGGATTTTGGGTTTCAAATTCTTTTATAACTCCGTTAATATATGAGGAAAAATCCCCCATTTGCAAAGTCCAGAAAGTCACCTCTGTTCTTCCGTCATTTTTTACGGAAGGATGCATAATTTTAACTCCCGTAAAAACGACCGCCGCAATAACTATTAAGATCAAGAAAACTTTTTTCATTCGCCACCTTTTTCTTTTGATGATATAATTATACTATGAACAATTTGTTTACGGAACTGGAAAATCAGAATAAACAAATCCCGCTTGCAGAAGTTTTGCGGCCGAAAACGCTTGAGGACTTTCTCGGGCAAAGTAATGTTATATCCGCGAACAGTCCGCTTTTAAATTTAATGAAAACGCAAAGGCTGTTTTCTTTGATTTTCTGGGGAACTCCGGGGTGCGGAAAAACAACTCTTGCAAGATTAATCGCAGCAAAAACAAACGCTGCATTCATTGAAATTTCAGCCGTAACATCAGGGGTTAAAGACATAAAAGACGCTGTGGAAAACGCAAAGATGAATTTACGAAGCGGAATAAAGACTATTTTATTTATAGATGAAATCCACCGTTATTCCAAGACGCAGCAGGATGCATTATTACCGCATCTTGAAAACGGAACTCTGTTTTTGATAGGCTCAACAACCGAAAATCCGTCTTTTCAAGTTGTGCCGGCTTTATTGTCACGGGTTCAGGTTATAAGATTAAACTCTATTGATGATGAAAGTATGGAAAGAATTATCAAACGCGGGTTCGCATATCTTGCCAAACAGTATATGCCAATGGATTGTGAGAGCGGAGTTATAGATTTTATAATAAATCTTGCGCGCGGTGATGCAAGATATGCGCTGAATGTTGTTGAAAACGCATATTTTGCAAGCGACTTAAAAGATAACAGGCGTAATTTAACTGTTGCAATTATTGAAAGTATATGCCAGAAAAGAAATACGAGATATTCACAGCAGGAACATTATGATTGCGCTTCGGCTTTTCAGAAGAGTTTACGCGGAAGCGATCCTGATGCAGCGGTTTACTATCTCGCAAAGATGATTGCAGCAGGCGAAGACCCGCGATTTATAGCAAGACGTCTGATTACCTGTGCAGCAGAAGATGTCGGCAATGCTGATCCGAACGCGCTGAATGTTGCCTTAAACGCGTATAAGGCCGTTGAAATTTTAGGTTTGCCGGAAGGCAGGATACCGCTTGCGCAGGCTGTAATATATGTGGCACGGGCTAAAAAATCAAATGAAACTATTATGGCAATAGATGCGGCACTCGCTGATATCGACAGCGGCAAAGATTTTCCGCCGCCGATGCACTTACGCGATGCCCACTACAAAGACGCCGCAAAATACGGATTTGGTATAGGATATGTCTACACTCATAATTCTCCTGATGTTAAGCAGCAATTTTTGCCGGATGAACTCGTAAACAGAAAATATACTTTTGACTAAACTTATAGATATTTACAGGCAGTTTTTATGATTTAGGTATTAATACGTATTTATCCGATGTTTTTTATATGTTCAATTTTTAATTCCGGTTTAAGAGTTATGCCAATGACATCAAGTCTGTATTTTTTGACTTTATGTTCATTTAAGTAGTTCATTATTCCTGTTTTAAGATTCTGGAGTTTTGAATGCGTAATAGCTTCAAATGGGGTTCCAAAACTATCTGTACGGCGGGTTTTTACTTCTACAAATACAATTGTGCCTTTTTGTTCTGCAATAATATCTATTTCGCAAAGACGCGAATAGTGCTTGTTGCGTTCAAGTATTTTGTATCCGGCTTTTTCAAGGTAGCGGCATGCTAAATCTTCTCCGGCTGTCCCTTTTTTACGATTATTCATCAATACCTCCGGTTATTGTTTATTACCGTATCTTGCAAATTGTGTGACGTCAATTAGTTTTAAAACATCTTTTACAATGCAATTTTTACTCCAGCGTGCCGGTGAAATATCTATTCCGCCGCGGCGGGTGTATAGTGCGCAAACAAACAATTCATCTTCTTCATCCAATAAATCATAGAGTCTTTTATAGATCATTTCGCAGCATTCTTCATGAAAATGATATTCGGAGCGAAATGAGGTTAAGTATTTAACCAGACTGGTTTCGTCAAAGTGTTTAGCGGATTTATAGAAAATAAACAGATCTCCGAAGTCCGGCTGGTGCGTAACGCGACAGTTTGAACGTAAGGCATCAAAGGTCAGGTAATATTCCCGAATTTGATTTAAGTCTTGTGTGATGATTAATTCAGGCGTTTCTTTAAAAACATCTGCTTTTAATTGCGTTTCATCAACAAAGTTCATTATATTTTGAAAGTTTGAAAAAATATTTTCCCGTTCTGTATTATTATCAAGAAATGCGGCTTCTACGGAAGCCTCAAGCTTGCTGCTTAAATCGGTTTCTATTAATCTTTTGCAAATGCTCAGACATTCTGCAATATTTTGTCCAAAACGCGACATATTAAACGAATTCAGATAGAGTTTTAACGATTTAGATTCAACAATAAATTTGCTTTCACAGTTATATTTTATTTTAAGCAGCCTTGTAAGCGGAATGCCGTTTTCTGTCATTGATGAGAATTCGTATGCATGCCAGACATCTTGTCCGCAGAAAGGCAAATTACTGCTGTCAATATTATACAAGATTCTATTATCTGCTCTCGGTACGGCAACGAGTAAAGACGGGTCATAAGTTTCGCTTCCGCTGATTTTTTTGCCTAAAAATTTTGCGGCTATACGATTTGTGTTATCAGTCATATAAAATCCTTTTTTTATTGATATTAACACAAAAACGCCCCGCTTTAGCGGGGCGTTCATCAAATAGTTAATTATTTATGCAATTTCTTCGTAAGCCTGCGGATTATTTAAAAGATCATAATTAATTTCGTTTTCATTATCCGCGATAGCCGCAACAACAACAGTGTCAGATGTAACATTTACGAGAGTTCTCATCATATCTGTTACCCTTTCTATTGTGAATAAGAATGCAAAGCCTGCAACAAGCTGTTCCGGACTTAATCCCATGCCGTTAAGGATTAAGGCAATAGTGATAAGTCCTGCCCCCGGAATTCCTGCACAAGTACTTGATGCAACAATTGCAAGCAGAGCTATTTGAATAATCAGGAACGGTTCAAGAGGCACTCCGTAAGCCTGCGCTAAAAAGATGACTGCAACTGTTTGCAAAAGTGCTGTACCATCCATATTCAATGTCGCCCCGAGAGGTAATACAAAGCTTGATATTTTGTGTGAAATTCCGCGTTTTTCGCAGCATGCAATAGTCAAAGGCAGTGTTGCAGATGAACTTGCAGTACCGAATGCAACCATCATTGCTTCTGCTACTGCCGAATACAGCATGACAACAGATACTTTTGAGAAGAATTTTAAAAACAGCGGATATACAACAAAAAGCTGTAATAAAAATCCTAAAAACAGTACAAATAAATATTTGGAAATGCTTGCAAAAATATCTATACCAAAACTGGAAACAGCGCTGGCTGTCAGGGCAAAAATACCCGGAGCCGCAAGAAACATTATCCAGTCAGTTATCTTCATTGTTGCCGCAAAAACTGATTCAAAAAATGAGACAATCGGTCTGTTTACATCTCCGACTTTTGCCAGTGCAACGGCAAAAATCAGAACAAAAACTATAATAGGAACCATATCTCCGTACGCAAATGAATGGAACGGATTATTAGGGATAAAACCTAAGAACAAGTTTAATATATTTCCCTGCTGCTGTGCCATTGCAGTAGCAACAGATGCCTGAACTTCTGCTGCTGCATTTTCAGCAATATAGTGCGCTGCTCCGATACCAGGTTTGAATATCAAGGCAAGAACAGCCCCTATGGTGACAGCCGCCGTTGTAATGATTCCGTAATATAAAATCATTTTTTTACCGAATTTGCCAAGCTGCCGGTTATCTCCGACACTTGTTATTCCTATGATAATTGCTGATACAACAAGCGGGATTACAACCATCTGAATTAGTCTGATAAATACCTGTCCTACAAAGGTTAGAATTGTAGAGACAAGTGCGTTCGGATGGCCATGTAAAAATATCCCTACAAGAATACCGGCAATGATACCGAAAAATATATGCCAGTTACGTTTAATTCCAAGTCCCAGAGCAATTAGGATTTGCATGTGTAATTTCATATAATCACCCTCATTTTTAATACTTTTACCAGTTTATTATATACTTTTATATAAATTTTTTCAATTTATTTACAGGATTTGAAAAGAAAAATCAATCGTTTAATGTATTTATATCGCAAGAATTTGTCTAGTAAAATGCGAACGAAAAATAAAAAGCTCCCGTTGTCGGGAGCTGACTTCACTTTACTTTACTACCATTCTAACCTTTTACTATATATGAGGAATCTATTATCATTTTTTGATTATTCTTGTGTTTGTTGTTGTTGTTCCTGACCCTCCTGTTGAGTTTCTTCTGTCTGCTGTGCAGGATGTGCTGACTGGAAAGCATTCAGAATTATTACAATTTTATTGATATTTTCTGCTACAGCATCTTCATTTGTGTTCCAGAATGAATTAAGTTCAGAATTTATTTTAGCTTTAAGAGGGTTTACTGCCTGAAGAGCTTCGTTGCCTAAATCTGCAGCTTTTTCCATTAATGCATTTAAGATGTGTGACACTTCGTGTTTGCCGCCGTTGAACCAGAGTGATTTGTCATCATAAATGGTTTCTATCAAACCGCCCTTGTCGTCATTGATGTAATCCGGAGCATAAGATGAGTTCCAGTTGTCAAATACATCTAATACATTATCTTTATTTATTTCTTCAACAGCTTCGCGCAACTGTTTGTCTTTTGTTGCAACACCATTTACAGCATCAAAGATTCTTTCATTTATGCTTAAAACTTCCGGTGATACTTTTCTGTTTTGAGTTGTAATCAAACTTTCTTCAGGATTGCTGCCTTCCGGCGCTATTACCTGAACATCACCCTGATCTTGTGAACCCGGAGTTGTTGCCTGATCTCCGCCAGGAGTTGTCGTTGTATCGTCGCCGCCCGGTGTAGTTGTGTCATCATCGTCATCACCCGGAACCTGTTCTGCTTCTGCAATTAAATTTTGAAGCATTTCAGGAATTAATACCTGTAATTCTTGCGCAAGACCGGCAAGCGCTTCTATCTGGTTATTGAGATTGTCTAAAATTTGCGGATAAGTTGCTATTTGTGCCTGCATAACCACTTTTTGTATTTCAGTTTGAATCTGGTTTATTTTTTGTAAAACTTCATTAACCTGTTTTTTCTGTTCTGCTGTAAGGGTTGAGTCATTAGCCAGCGCTTCAAGTTGTGTTTTGTAACCTGAAAGATTCTGGTTTGTATTGTTTGCAATTACTCCAATTCTGGTTTTTCTGCCATCAACGTAGCCCTGAACAGTAGGGTCAGTTCCGCCCTGCTGTATACCTGTACCCGGATAAACAGATGTTGTCGGATACATCTGAGGCATAAATCCTGAACAACCTGAGAACATATTGCCTTGATTTAACCAATTATTCTGTATTCTGTAGGCCATATCTGCTGAAACCCATTCAGGCATTGTGTTAAATTGAATTTGTCCACCGTAGTTTGATGCCCATGTGAATGGATAGCCTGCTGCATTTAATCTTACGTTAAAACAATTGCAACTCATTGTTCTTTTCCCCTTAATTGATTCCCCGTATTTATATAAAGTATTTTGAGTTACAAAAATTGCCTTTTTCCGCCCTTTATCATAAAAAATGCCGGTAAATCAAGCTTTTAAGAGGTTTACATTACTTAATATTTCTATTATATCTTCTTTTGTCAAATCCGGATTTATTTCTTTAATAGATGTTAAGCCATGGACTTCTTCGTTAAAAATTTCTTTTAAGAGTTCCGGATTATAGTCATATAAAATAGAGCCGTGCTGGAGTATATAGCCGTCTTTTCTGAATTGAGCGGAGCCTATGAGTTTACGTCCCTGATAACATAAATCAGCGCCTGTAGAAATAAGCATGCAGTAATCGAAATGAGTGTCAGGGCGTTTAGTGCTGCCGAAGTCAGTATCAATACCCAGTTTTTTCAGTGCATTAATCAGTATTTGTGAAATTTCTTTATAAGATGTAGTGACATTTTCACCGTGTTTTAAAAAGTTAATCGGACAAATATAACTGTAAGTTATTTCATTGTCGTGTAAAAGTGCGCGGCCGCCCGTCAGACGTTTTACAACATCAATCCCGTATTTATTTAATAGTGAGGTATTGAGAAAGTCACTTTTCTGGTTTCGTCCTAAAGATATACAGGCAGGTTTCCAGCCGTAGAGTCTAAAAATAGGTTCCTTAAATTGTCCGGTTATAGCAAGTTCCAGCAAATCGCTGTCAATCTGCATATTTTCCTTACCTGTTCTAACTTCATAAGGTATGAATTTCATTATTTATTCTCTTTTTCTCTTTTGGTCACATCAGCTTCAAACTGTTTAAACACATCGTTTCCGACAAATTGTTCAAGTGCTGCGCGTTTTGAATAGAAATCAGATCTGGCTTTCATCAGTATATCAAGAGATGTCCTGTAATAAGCATCAGTTATAAGAATAACTTCCCGTGAGCTTTCTTGAGATTTATCATAAATTCTTTTGCGCTCAGCAGTCATTTCTTCTATCATTTTAAGTTTTTTTCTTGCAGTCATATAACTGTAGTAAAGATCGACTGCTTTTTGCTGTAAATCTTCAACTTTTCTTACCAGAATAATCATATCAGCATCTGTTACCTGCGTGTATTTATAATTTAATGCTTTTGTATCCTGAGACATTATCCCTAATATATTTCCGCCGATGATAGAGCCTGTGGCAAGAACAGGGCTCCCCATACTTGCGCCGACAATTGTGGACATGCTGGCAATAGTAGAGAGCACTTTTTTTACGGATTTTTCATCAGGCTTATCCTCTTCCGGGTTTGCAAGTTTATACAGCGCAAAATTTATCGTATCACTCTGGGTTGCTGCGCCCTGCCAGAGTAACGATAAATCGCCAACCATTTCTTCTTCATCAAGCTGTAATTCCTGAGCCACTTCTTTTGATATTTGTTTTATGCTTAAATCTGCATAAGTTATTTCATCTACATTAAATTTAGAATCTTCATCTTTTTTAGCAAATACAGTTGCGATATCCGGTACTTTTGTTTTACCTGTGTTTTCGGCAGTTTGTTTAACTTCCACATATTCTTTTTCAGGCTGGTCAGAAAGCCCGACGCGGTATGCCGGCGGACGCACTGTGTTAATATCCTTGTATTCAAGCGCATAACAAGGGGCTGCAAGTGATATTATAAGTGACAAAATCAAAACTTTTTTCATTGTTTTGCCTCCTGTCCTTTTAATAGTGTTGCGTTATAATTGTACTGATATAAATTCAGGTTATCCACAACTTTTTTACCTGCAAGCCTTTGTAATTCAATGTGATAACGTTTTGCATTTTCCATAAAATAAAATTCTTCTATACGCATGTTGTCATATAGAGCAGATGATATTGTAATTTCAAGAATATCTTCATTTTCAAGTGCATTAGCATAATTTTTGTGATAAAGCAGTAATCTTGAACGCGTTTCTTTTAGTTGCGTTAAGCTGCTTTTGTAATTGTAGTAAGCTTCGATAATTTTATCCTGCAAGTTTTCGACAAGACCTGCAAGTTCAATTAATTCGGTATCGGTCAACGGAATTTCTGTCGGGATATTTTTCCGGTTGATGAAATTTTGAGCGAGACGTCCGGCTGAATATGCGGCGGTTTGGGTCATATAGTCTGCTCCGATAAGTGACGGCGCAAAAGAGGCGCCTGCTACTATTGCAGAAAGTGTTTTTGCCATTAATGAAGAATGAATTCTACGCTGACTTTCCGGAGTCGAGAGTTTTTTAAGTGCAAAACCTATAACCTGATTGTTCTCAACAGTTCCTTTCCAGAGGTTTTCGATGTCCTGCAAATCTTTTTCTTTTTGCAGTTTTACAAGTTCTTCCATTACCTGTTCATCAGTCAGCACAAGAGATTCTTTTTTCTTAACCTTGACCTGTGGCAGTTCAATTTTAGGTTTCTCTACGTTTTGCAGATGAACTTCGGCTGCTATTGCAGGCATGGTCATTGTACACAATAAAAATAAAACTGCTATCTTCTTCATAATTAATTTATAGCACAACTGAATTTATAAATCCAATGATTGATTAAGTTATACATCAAAAGATTGTTCTATAGAGTGTGCAAAATCTATAGAATTAATATTGAAGAGAGGTTTTTTGTGGCTACAGAAGTAACAAATATAAAAACAATACAGAAGGCAAAGAATAAACCCGTTAACAATTTTTGCTTAAAGGCTGATGCTCTCAGGAATGAAAATTCTTTCAAAGAGGCCGCTGCAAATTATTTGAATGCAATTCTTATAGACAGGGAGGATGCTCATTCTTATTACGGGCTTGGGGTTTGTTTCAAGCATCTGGAAAACTACGCAAAAGCCATAAAATATTTAGAAAAAGCCACTGAAATTGATAACGAATATTACGAAGCCTTTTTTGAAATGGGAGTCTGTCATCTTCTGGAAGGAATACCTTGCGGCGCAATAAAGAATTTTGTCAGGGCAATACAGATAAATCCTGAAAAGCCGGAGGCAATACTTCAATTAGGTATCTCACATGAACTATGCGAAGAATATGATTTAGCACTGATGATTTATCAAAAATTAATCGAAAATTCTCCGGGATTTTTAAAGGCTTATGACCATAAATCAACTCTTTTGATGAAGCTTGACCGGTATCAGGAAGCCTCAAAAGTGTTGAATGAACTTATTAAACTCAACCCCGAGTACTATCGTGCCTACGCAGGCATAGCAATTTGTTTTGACAAGCTGGGCAAAAAAAGTGATGCACAAAGATACTACAGAAAGTTCTTAATTATGAAACCGTTTTCTCATCAGGCTCAGTTTGTCAAAAACAGGTTGCTCAAATTGAAATCTCTGAGTTCAAAAAAACAAAACTTAAAACTTGTAGATTAATCAGGCAATTTTTTTTATCCGTCTGTTTTTATATAAACAGGTAGAAGGATTATGTATTATTTTGATAAAGTAAGTCGTGTAAAACCGCGGGCAAATATTCAAACTCGAGAATCTGTCAAGCCTGAACAACCTAAAGTTCAGACAAAAGCTGACAAAGAAATATCACATGCCGCAAAATATATGATCGGCGCAACAGCACTTGCTGCAACGGTTGCTTTTGGCATACTTATGCGAAAGAAACTGAAAAGGCCTAAATTTAAACCTATTACAGAAGAATTGAAGCGTCCTCTGGCGCAGAGGCCTCAGCCAATTCCGTATGAAAAGCCGCCTATGGAGCCGACGCCGCGCGCACAATGGATTTATGATAAAACCGAAAGAAAGTTACATGCCACAAATCCGCTTACACCTGAAAAAGTAGATAACAATATATTAAAAACAACTGATAACAATCCTTTTAGCTGGTCTGCTAAGGATATGAAGGAATACTACGTAAAACTGGAAAAAGATTCTGCAAAAGCAGCACTTGAAGAGCAGCGTGCGCTTAAAATCAATCAGCACCGCGAAGCACTTTTCAGACCAAACGATAAACAGGTAAAAGTTCAAGGAAAAAATTTCGACACAGAAGAAGCAATTGCCGTAGGGTCTTATCAGGATAATTACAGTTATAACAATTTACTGCGCGATGGTGAAGTTATTCCTGAAAAAGTTAAAGAAATACGCATAATGGATAAAATAGCACAGGAAGCTCCGCCTCTGGCTGATGATGCTGTTGTTTACCGCGGTATCCGTACAAAAGTCTGGTATGAACCAGAAAGACATCTGCCAATCGCCGATAAAATCAAAAAAGGCGCAATAATAGAAGATCCTTCGTTTGTTTCAACAGCAAGAAAAGATTCTGATCTTTTGACACACTTTAATCCGGTTGAAAATCCCGCAATAGGCTGTGAAGATAATCCTATCGGCTATATGATGAGAATAAAACTGCCTAAAGGCTCAAAAGTAATTGACTGCGGCCGCGGAGGAATTTATCACGATGAAATAATTTTGCCGCGTAATTCAAAAATAAGAATTAACGATATTGACGAAGCAAATCATATTCTTGATTGTGAATATCTTCTATCTTAAATAACTTTTAAGTTTTTCGATTTTTTCTAAGCTGTCGCTTTCAAAATATATTCGCAAAAGCGGTTCTGTTCCGCTCGGGCGGACTAATATCCAGCTTGTATCATCATCAAAATAAAGCTTTACGCCGTCTTTTGTATCCATACTTTTCACTATAAAATCGCCTACTGTTTTTTTAGAACGAAATTCATCCAGTACAGGTTTAATCTCACCGGTATTATCTAAATGTTTATCAATCCTGTCGTTATAAAAATGACAGCCGACAAAGTCATATAAATCTTTTTGCATTTCAAAAAGCGGTTTATCAGCATAAGCCATTGCTTCTAAAATAAGCAAATTAGCAAGAATGCCGTCTTTTTCAGGAATATGTCCCTGAATACTCAAGCCTCCGCTTTCTTCTCCTCCGATTATCGGGTTAAACTTACGCATTGCATCTCCGACATGTTTAAATCCGACGGCAGTCTCTATTATATCGACGCCAAGTTTTTCCGCTGTTTTGTTTAATAAAAGACTTGCGCCGACTGTTTTGACCAGCCCGCCTTTGAAGTTTTTACGGGTTTTAAGGTGTATCAAAAGTATTGCGATAATTTCGTTTGGCGAAACATATTCGCCTTTTTCATTAATTACCCCAAATCGGTCGCTGTCGCCGTCATTTGCAAACCCGACTGCATTATCATATTCTTTTACTTTTGCAATTAATTCTTGCAAATATTTTGGTTTAGGTTCCGGCATGCCGCCGCCAAAATTCACGTCATGGTACATGTGTATGGCTTCAAACGGAATATTTTCTTCTTTTAAAATTTCATCAAAATATCCGATACTTGCAGCATATAATCCGTCAAAAATGATTTTGCTTTTTAATTTTCTGATTGCAGTAAAATCAATAAGAGATTTTATATGTTCAAAATAAGCCGGACTAAAATTGTATTCAATAATTTTACCATTCCCGAATTTATTAGTGGACTCTCCTAAATTGGCAACAAGTTCATCGGTAATATCACTTGTTGCAGGGCCGGCATAATCAGGAATAAATTTTATCCCTAAATATTCAGGCGGGTTGTGTGACGCCGTGAACATAACCGCGCAGGCATCTAAAAATTTTGCATTAAAAGCAAGAACAGGCGTCGGGATAATTTTATCGCTATAAAGAACTTCAAACCCCAAACCGCTTAATATTTCTGCCGCCTGTTTTGAAAATTCACCGGCCTTATTCCGCGGGTCATAACCTATAAGGATTTTCTTTTCAGCGCCAAATTTTTCATATACATATTTCCCGATTGCTTTTATAACGGTTTCAACATTTTCTGCATTAAAATCTTTACCAACAACAGCACGCCAGCCGTCTGTTCCAAATTTAATATTTGCCATATAATCTCTCTTTCTGTTATAATAATTACAATAGCTTAAAAAGGAAGTGAACGCAATGATGAATTTTGAAGATGTACAGAATATCGCATATTTAGGACCGCAAGGATCATTTTCCGAAATGGCGACGGATAAATTTTGTGAAAAATATAATATTCAGGCTGTTCCGACTCCTTTAACTACTATTAAACAGGTTGTTGAATATGTTGATGCTAACCCTAATACATTAGGCGTGCTTCCCGTGGAGAATTCAATTGAAGGCACTGTAACGCAGTCGCTTGACAATCTGATGTTTACAAAAAATCCAAATATTTATATTCTCTCTGAATATATAATGCCTATACATCACTGTTTATTAGCGCGTACAACTGAAATTTCCAGTATTGCAAACATAATCTCACACCCGCAGGCGCTCGCACAGTGCCAGAATTTTATCTATAATGAAATGCCGTATCATGTGAATATTATTGAGGCCGCATCTACTTCAGAAGCTGCACGTTCTCTTGTTAATTACAATTTGACTTATGCTGCTATAGGCAGTAAAAAAACTGCTGATGTGTATTATCTGAATGTGCTCAGAGAAAATATCAATGATGATAAAACCAACAGAACGCGATTTGTGCTCATAGGCGATTTTGAAACAGAGCCCACTGAAGATGACAGAACATCTCTTGCGTTTTCAACAGCTAATAAACCCGGAGCGCTTTTAGAGGTGTTGAAAGTATTTTTAGAAAATGATATCAATTTATCTTATATAGCGTCACGGCCTTCCAAACAAAAGTTCGGGGATTATATATTTATAGTCAATTTTGACGGGCATATTAAAGATCCGCTTATGTTTAAGACAATTCAGCAGGTTAGAGAAAAAACAGATTTTCTGAGATTTCTGGGGTCATATTCCAAGTAGAATAATGGCGATAATTAATCTGTAATTTTGCCGTTTTCTATTTTATAAATTTTGACATCTTTCAAAAATTCGTCTTCAAACAGTATTGTATCAACAGAAGTTATAACGGTTTGCGTTTTGTTGTTAATTGATTTAAGAAGATAATTCTGGCGCAAATCGTCAAGTTCTGCCAGCACATCATCAAGCAGCAAAATCGGCTCATCACCAGTTTTTTCCGTAATAATATCAAGTTCTGAAAGTTTTAGGGCAAGTACAATTGTTCTTTGCTGGCCTTGAGATGCATATTTTGTTGCCTCATTGTTATTTATAAAGAAAGCTATATCATCACGGTGCGGCCCGACGCAGGACTGTCCGCGGCGGATTTCTTCATTTTTTCTCTCTTCTAAAGAGTTTTCAAAGGCCTGTGCAATATCATCAATTTCTTCTTCGTCATCTAAGAATGAACATAAATATTCAAGTCTTAAATCTTCAGTTTCAGAGATTATTAAATGTTTTTCTTTTGCTATTTTTTCAATTTCTTTTAAGAATTTTTTTCTTAAATATATGATATTGCTGCCTGTAATTGTTAGTTGTTCATTGTAAACATCAAGAAGAGTATCATTAATAACCCCTTCTTTTAGAAAGTTGTTTTTTTGAATCCTTATTTTATCATATTTGGAAAGTCTTTCATCGTAGGCCGGATAAACCTGCGATATGGCTCTGTCAAGCCAATCCCGTCTATCAGAAGGATTACCGCGTAGAAGCAAAAGGTCAGATGTTGAAAATAATACTGTCCTTAATACTGATTTGAAATTTTTAGGAGTTGTTTTAACTCTGTTAATCTTTAATTCACGGCTTTTTTCTCTTGTATATGAGAATGCAAGTTCAATGTCTGTATCAGCTTTGATAATATTTGCTTCTATTTCTGTTTTTGGGGCGTCAAAGTTAATCAGTTCAATACTGTTTGATGTTCTCGGACTTTTCAGGGATGACAAAAAATAAATGCTTTCCAGAATATTTGTTTTTCCCTGGGCATTTTTTCCTATAATTAAAACTTTATTAGAATTGAAATCAAGGCTTAAATCCTTGCAATTTCTGTAATTAGTCAGTTTTAAATCCACAAGTCTCATATAAT
Organism: Candidatus Gastranaerophilales bacterium; assembly: GCA_944326465.1. Classification (GTDB taxonomy): domain Bacteria; phylum Cyanobacteriota; class Vampirovibrionia; order Gastranaerophilales; family Gastranaerophilaceae; genus CALUVH01. The sequence goes on from CALVEB010000002.1 coordinate 98,571, forward strand.
TATTATACATTAAACATAGTATTTCTTATGAAAAATTAGACGCAAACCAAATTTTCATATATAATATTTATAACGGCATAAGATATACGAAAGGATATTATGTTACCAATTGTATCAGAAGAAAATGCAGCGGCTGTATTCAGCCAGATATTCAAGGATATACCGGCATGGCGTAAAAAAATGATTCATTACATAAAAGACGAAAATCCGGAGATTAATACAGCGATAATTGAAGCTGCAAATCATACGGATTTAGATCCGAAAGCAGTTGCACTCGGCGCGTATATGACATATTTGCTTATAGAAATTGCGATGAAAGAAACTGATGCAATAATGAATTTTTCAGAATAAATAAGGAATTACAGATGGCAATAGAAGAATTATTGGGAAGAATGGTAAAAGATGGCGGCAGTGACTTGCATATATCAAGCAATCTGCCTCCGGTCGCGCGTATTGACGGAAATTTAAAGCGTTATGACATGCCTCCTCTGACACCGGATGAGGTAGAAAACCTGCTTTTCCCTATGTTGACAAACGAACAGAGACGGCGTCTTGAACAGGATTGGGAGTTAGATTTCTCTTATGGTGTTGAAGGCATAAGCCGTTTCAGGGTCAACTTTTATAAAGATAAAGGCAATTATGCAGCGGCATTCAGAACGATTACAGAAAAAGTGCCTTCGTTTGAACAATTAGGACTTCCAGATATTGTCAGAAAGACATCTGAAAAGCCGCGCGGTCTTGTGCTGGTAACCGGTCCTACCGGTTCCGGTAAATCAACAACTCTTGCCGCAATGATTGATTATATTAATACAACAAGATCACTGCATATATTGACAATTGAAGACCCGATAGAATATATTCATACCTCAAAGCAAAGTATTATCCACCAGCGTGAATTGGGTATGGATACAAGGTCTTTCTCAAATGCATTGCGTGCCGCACTCCGTGAAGACCCTGATATCATTCTTGTAGGTGAGATGCGTGACCATGAAACCATTGCACTGGCACTGACTGCAGCAGAAACAGGCCACCTTGTTTTTGGTACATTGCACACATCTTCTGCCGCACAAACTATTGACCGTATAATCGACGTATTTCCGGAAGGGCAGCAGCAGCAAATCCGTGTTCAGCTTGCAAACTCTCTCGTTGCTGTTTTTGCACAAACACTTTTGCCTCGTTTACAGCCTAACGGAACTAAAAAAGGCCGCGTTATGGCTCAGGAAATTATGCTTGTTACACCGGCTATTTCCAACCTTATCAGAGAATCAAAAGCCGCTCAGATTTATTCAACAATACAGATGAATCAAGGTATGGGCATGCAAACGCTTGAAATGTCTCTGGCTAATTTGCATAAGGAAGGAAAAATTACCCTTGAAGATGCAATGTCACGTTCCTCCAGACCGGACGAATTAAAAAGACTTATGTAAAACCTCTTACCGGCTGTATCCGGCTGGCATGAATATACATACAGCAGAGTAAAGTTATTCTATTACTTTTACTCCATAAGGTACTGCTGAAAGATTATTCTTTATCCAAAAACCGTTTTCTTCATTAAATTCAAGCCCGATACCGAAATAAGTTGAACCTGATCCTGACATCACAGCCTGAGGATAAAGTCTTTTTATCCGGTTTAGCTCTTCGTAATCATCAATAATTGCCCACTCAAGATCATTACTAAACAATGTTCTATTTTTATCACCGGCAGCGTGCTTTTGACTGAATTTAGTATAAGCTTCTTTTGCACTAATTCCGAGATTTAAAGGCTTGATAAGCGATACCTGAAAATCTTCAAACGGTAATTGTTCTAAAATTTCACCGCGTCCGGTTGTTTTTTGCTTGCCGCCTTCAAGACAAAAATTCAAATCAGACCCCAATCGCGAACATAAATCGTGTAATTCTATTCTATTAAACGGTTCATTAAATAACTTATTCAAGCCGTACAATGTTCCTGCTGCGTCTGTACTTCCGCCTGCAAGGCCTGCTGATACCGGAATATGTTTTTCTATAAAAATATCTATTTTGTGCGGTGTTAAATTCGTACGCTCTGCAAATAAAAGACATGCTTTATATACAATATTCTTTTCGTCATAAGGTATCTCATCACTCGTTCCTGAAAGTTGTATTTCAAATCTGCTGCTTTCTTTGACTGAAATCGTAAGATAATCAAACAGATTTATTGTCTGCATAATACTTTCTATATTGTGAAAACCATCCTCGCGTTTGTTTAGAACTTTCAGGGTAAGATTGATTTTAGCGGGACATTGAATTTTTATACTATTATTGTCCATTCTTCAACTCCTCAGAAAGACGGCCAAACATCTCAATAGAAAGTTTTTCGCCGCGAACATTTTCGTCAAGTCCGAGTTTTTCTAATGCGTTTTTAACATTTTCTTTTGAAAAACCGCTGCTAACAAGACAATTTTTGATGTTTTTTCTGCGCTGTGAAAAGCCGGCCTTTACCGTTTTTCTGAAATGACTGTAATCAGTTAAATCAAGTAGCGGTTTTTCTCTTACAGTAAGTCTAACCAGTGCTGAATTGACCTTTGGGGCAGGATAAAATGATTTACGTCCGACGAGTTTTAACAATTCTACTTTTGCCCAAAATTGCGACAGAATAGTAAGCAAGCCATATTGTTTAGATGGTGAATTTTCATCTGCAACCATTCTTCGTGCTACTTCTTCCTGCACCATAAGAATTATATCCGTAATCTTGTTTCTGTTCTTGTTCTCCAAATCATCAACTTCACCAAGTAGGTGAGCAATAATCGGACTCGTTATATAATAAGGAATATTCGCAACTATTTTTATTTTACCTTCGCAAAGTTCAGACAAATCAGTTTTTAAAATGTCCTTATGGATTATCTCAAGATTAGGCGCATTGAGTTTTTCTAATTCCTTGACAGCTTCTTCATCAAGTTCTATAGCAATAACTTTTCGGGCATGCTTTACCAGTTGTTCGGTTACAAAACCGACACCGGGGCCTATTTCCACAACAGTATCCTCCGGCTTTATATCTGCAAAATCTATTATAGATTCAATAATATCACCGTTTATAAGGAAGTTTTGTCCTAATCTTTTTTTTGTTCTAAAGTATCTTGCCCGTTCGAAGTAGTTCATCATACTAATTATAATACCACACACAGGTAAATGTTTTACATAATTTTCTCTGTTAATTTTTATTTGTTATAATTAACGAGAACGGGGGTAAAAGTGAGCAACGTAAAAACAGAAGAAAAATTAGAAAAAAGAGATCTTATCAAACTTTTTATGCGCGGATGTAAACCTGCCGCAATGCATAAAACAGGAATAGAATATGAACGCTTGCCTGTATTTGAAGTGACTTCAAAAGCAGCAGATTACAGTTCCGAATTTGGTATATGTAATTTTCTCCGTGCATTTGCAAGAGAAGAAAATTGGGATTATATAACTGACGATTATAATATTATCGGGCTTAAACAGGGACACGATACAATTACACTTGAACCCGGCTGCCAGATAGAATTGAGCATAGAACCTCAATTTATGATATCAGATTTAGAAAAGAAAATTAACTCTTTAAATTCTAAAATGTCTCCTATATTGAAAAAATCAGGAATAACTTTACTTAATTACGGTGTTTCACCGCTTTCCACACATAAATCAATAAATCTCATCCCTAAAAAACGTTATAAACTTATGGCAAAATATTTGTGGGGCATATTATCAGATGTAATGATGCGTGAAACAGCAGGGATTCAGGCATGCTTTGATTTTGAAAGTGAAGAAGATGCCATAAAAAAATTCCGTATTGCCAATAAACTCGTGCCATTTATGACTGCAATATTTGCCAATTCACCTATAAGAGGCGGAGTCGAAACAGGATACAAAAGTTTCCGCGCCCTCAGCTGGCTTAACACAGATAACGACAGATGCGGGTTTGTGGGGCAGATTGATGATAATTTTTCGTTTGAGGATTATATTGATTATGTTCTGCAAACTCCTATGATATTTATTAACCGTGACGGAAAAACAATTGATATTAACGGAAAAATTAACTTTGAAGAATTTATGGAAAAAGGCTTTGAGGGGTTTGAAGCAACTGTTGAAGACTTTGAACTGCAGGCTAATCTTTATTTTCCGGAAGTCCGATTACGGAATTTTGTTGAGATACGTAACCACGACTGCGTAAATAAAGGTTTTCAATACGCAATGCTTGCTATATATAAAGGTATACTATATAACCGCGATGCCCGCAGAGAAACAGAAGAACTTTTTAAAGATTTTTCATACAGAGATTTTGCAGAATTGCGTTATAATGTCCCGAAAAATGCGCTTAATTCAAAAATCAAAAATTATACAGCCGCAGATATTGCAAAAGAGATTTTATATATAGCAGAAAAAGCACTTATTGAAGAAAATAACGGTGAAGAAAACTATCTGGATTCTCTGAAAGAACTCACTATGTACGGCGTCACTCCTGCTGATATAATTATCAGAAACTGGAACGGAAATTGGAATAAAGATATTAAAAAATTGATAAACTATGTTAAAAGTGATAATTATTAAAATTCTATAAAGATTGTAAAAAATACACTTGCTTTTTTGTTGTATTTGTTTTAGAATGTAATTGTGAAATAAATCACGAATAACTAAAGTTTATTATGCGGTTTTTTAAACAATTTGTAAGTTATAAAAGGAGAAACTTATGACAACAAAAAGCAAAAAGACAGTAGAAAAACTGGAAAAGGTGTTAAACACCACATCAACAGTTGAAACTGCCGAACAATTGGAATTGTTAATTGAACGGGTAAAAAAAGCGCAAAAAATATATGCAACATTTACCCAGGAACAGGTGGATGCAATCTTTAAAGCAGCTGCAACAGCAGCAGACAAAGCACGTATTCCGCTTGCAAGAATGGCTGTAGAAGAAACAGGTATGGGTGTATTGGAAGACAAAATTATTAAAAACCACTTTGCTTCAGAATACATTTATAACAAACACAAAAACGCTAAAACTTGCGGCATTATCAAAGAAGACAGAACAAACGGTATTAAGATTGTTGCAGACCCGTTAGGTGTTATTGCCGGTATTGTTCCGACAACTAACCCGACATCAACTGCAATTTTTAAATCATTAATTGCCTTGAAAACAAGAAACGGTATTATCTTTTCACCACACCCTAGAGCTACAAAATGTACAATTGCAGCAGCAAAAGTTGTTTTGGAAGCAGCAGTTAAAGCAGGGGCTCCGGAAGATATTATCGGCTGGATCGATGTTCCGTCAATTGAATTGTCAAATCAATTAATGAAACACCACGACATAGCTTGTATCCTTGCAACAGGCGGCCCTGGCATGGTTAAAGCAGCATATTCATCAGGTAACCCTGCTTTAGGTGTAGGCCCTGGTAACGCTGCAGCAGTTATTGATGAAACCGCTGATATTAAAATGGCTGTATCTTCAATACTTATGTCAAAAACTTTTGATAACGGTATGATTTGTGCATCAGAACAATCAGTTATCGTAGTAGATAAAGTTTACGAAGAAGTTAAAAAAGAATTTATCTATAGAGGCGCATATCTTTTGAGTGCGGCTGATGAAAAGAAACTTATTGCACTTCCTTTCATCGACCCTAAACGCGGCACGGCTCATCCGGCTATCGTTGGTCAAAAAGCAAGTAAGATTGCTGAATTAGCAGGTTTTGAAGTTCCGGAAACTTCAAAAATTCTGTTAGCTGAAAGACCGTCTGTTGACTGGGAAGATCCGTTCTCAAGAGAAAAATTATCACCAATCCTTACAATGTATAAGGCAAAAGATTTTGAAGAAGCAACAGAAATGACTTATGAACTCGTTTCAAAAGGCGGCGCAGGCCACTCTGCAGACCTTTACACTGATACACGTCATCAGGAAAGAGTTGACAAGTTTGCTGAAAAAATGCCGGCTTGCCGTGTACTGATTAATTCACCTTCAGCACAGGGCGGTATCGGTGATTTATATAACTTTAAATTAGAACCATCACTTTCACTGGGTTGTGGTTCATGGGGTAAAAACGCTATATCAGGCAACATTGGCGTTGAAAATTTATTGAACTACAAAACAGTTGCCGAAAGGAGAGAAAATATGCTCTGGTTCAAAGTTCCGCCTAAAGTTTACTTCAAAAGAGGTGCTATTGACTTAGCTCTTCGTGAACTCCAAGGTAAAAAACGTGCATTTATTGTAACAGACAGATTCTTGTTCAATTCAGGTGCCGTTTACAATATTACTAACGTGTTGGATGAAATCGGTATTGATTATCAAATCTTCTTTGATGTTAAACCGGATCCTACATTGTCAACAATCAATCAGGCAATGGATATCATCAGACCTTATGAACCGGATGTAATTATTTCACTCGGCGGCGGTTCACCTATGGATGCTGCAAAAATCATGTGGTTAATGTATGAACAACCTGATACAGTATTTGAAGATATCTCTATGAGATTTATGGATATCAGAAAGAGAATCTGCCGTATACCTGAATTAGGCAAAAAAGCAACAATGGTGGCTATCCCGACAACATCAGGTACAGGTTCAGAAGTAACTCCGTTTGCTATTATTACAGATGACGAAACTCACGTAAAATATGCAATTGCAGATTACGCTCTGACACCTAATATGGCAATCATCGATCCTAACTTTGTTGACGGTATGCCAAAAGGCTTAACAGCAGCATCAGGTATCGACGCATTAGTTCACTCAATTGAAGCTTATGTATCAGCAATGGCTACAAACTTCACAAACTCTAATGCATTAGAAGCTACAAAACTGGTATTCAGATACTTAGAAAGATCATACACAGAAGGTGCAAACGATCCTGTAGCAAGAGAAAAAATGCACTATGCAGCAACCATTGCAGGTATGGCATTTGCAAACGCATTCTTAGGATTGTGCCACTCAATGGCTCACAAACTGGGTGCTATGTTCAACATTCCTCACGGTGTTGCAAACGCATTGTTAATCAGACAGGTAATCAAATACAATGCAGTTGATTGTCCGAAAAAACAATGTATCTTCCCTCAATACAAGTTCCCTAATGCAAAATCTAAATATGCACAAATTGCGGACGAACTTGGTTTAGGCGGTAAGAATGACGATGAAAAAGTTGCATTGTTAATCGAAGCGGTAGATAAACTGATGAAATCAGTTAACCTTCCAAATTCAATCAAAGACTTTGGCGTAACAGAAGCAGACTTCAACGCTAAGTTAGATGAAATGGTTGAACTCGCATTTGATGACCAATGTACAGGTGCAAACCCTGCATATCCGTTAATGGAAGATATCAAAGCAATTTATATCGACGCATTCAACGGTGTTGTAAGAGATTACTATCCTGCAAAATAAGCGGAAAAGTAGAAATTTAGCAGGGCGGGATTTAATAATCCCGCCCTGTTTTTTTGATTGACAAGCAGGATTGTCATTGGAATAATCAGTCCGAAAATTTTATGCAGTCTCGCCGGTACAACTTTAGTTTCAGAAAACGATGGCAGATTTTCAGGCGGACAATGGAAATACCGGCATCTAAAGAATTGTTTTTTTTACATTTTTCACAGTTAAAAGCCTTCATTATTCTGAAAATATTACATCAAAAAAGAGCGCCAATGCGCTCTATAATTATATTTGGTGGAGACGGTGGGAATTGCACCCACGTCCAAAATGGATTCCCATAAACCTCTACGTGTGTAGATATTTATTCGCTCAATTAACTCAGGAAATATCACTACCCGTACAAGTTAATCCAAGGTTTTATTTCAGGGAAACTCTAAACCCCTGACGGTTTTCTTGATACGTCTACCGTCATCAACGTACTGCCGCTTGCATAATTGACCCGTATAACCGGCAAGCTGGGCTATATGAGTAGCTATTCATCGGAAAGACTTACGCTGCTAAAGCATACGCTCTAGAGAAGTCTGCTTCGATTACATTATTTTTAGCATTTAATTTGGTTTGCTCGTTGATAACCGTGAACAGCGCACGGACACGCAATCTATGACAACCAATCATCCTGTCAAATCTAAAACGTCCCCACGTTCGCTTTGTAAAAACTAACGTGAATTTTGCTATTTGCTAGTTTTCAATGTGCTTAATTCCATTATAACTCATTGTTTTCTAAATTTCAACCCCCGCATACAAAAAACTTTTAATGTATCTGAAAGACACATTTTGAACAGTGGGCTTTCGGTTCTACGACCAGATTGTCTTCTAAATCGTACATCTGCACAATTCTTGTCACAAGCGGGGCTCCGCATTTAGGACATTTCAAGCCGCCGGAACCCTTTAATATCAATTCTTTCAAGCTTTCAATAATCTGCGGTGATACTAAATCCGTACTTATATCTTTTTCGTAAACCCTTATTTCTTCAGGATGACAACGCAAGCCTTTCGCCAGATTTTGACGCACTGTGACCGCTAAAAACAATTCCTTGCCGGCTTCTATCTCTTCAATTGTGTTTAAATCAAGGTTAGAACGTTTTGCAAGTCCTGACGGTGACAAGCCCAGTTTATCTCTTCTTTTTTGAACAAATTGTGCTAATGTTTCCATAGCTAAATTATATGCAAAAAGTCCCCTTTATTCAAGAGGACTTTTTTTATATTCATTCCTGTGTTTATTTTTCAGGGTTTGCTAATACCATTTTGGCTTCTGACCATGCGTATGAATCTTCATAGCCGCTGTCGGTAAACAAGTTTTCATAGAAACTTATACCTTCATCAGTACTTTTTTCTAAGTATCCGATAGGATTTAAATTCATGTTTTCATCATATTCAGAAATAAGATTTTCGCCGTTTTGCATATTTGTTGAACAAATTTTTGCAACTTCCTGCCATTCAATAGGGCTGCTTGGTTTTACACCGACAACAGGGGCTTTTGAAATTTCACCGGCAACCCCGCGGCCATAATCTATTGAGTATTCAATACGATTGTATTTTACTTGAGGATTGTTAGGATCTTCTGAATAATCCTGTGCTCTGTCGATAAACACCATTTTTTCTTCTGATGATGCTTTACCGTCAAATACTAAATCGTGTGCTGTCGAATTCCATTGATCATAAGCGGTAATTCTGACAGGGATTTTGCCTTCGCCTTCAAAATCAAAATCCAGATTTTTACCGTGCTCAACGAGTGAATCTGCTACCTCTGATTTGTAATCAGGTTTTAAATAAGTTGTATCCCCCGGTAAAACAATAGTAATAGTATCACGTACAGTATCACCAGGAATAGGTTTTTCTATAATCATAGTGTCAGGTTTAATAGGACACGGACGTAGATTTACATTTACTTCGGTAGTTGATTCGTGATTAAAGCTGAAATTAGGATCATCATCACAGCTTACAGCCATGGAGCCTGTTCCCAATATAGCTAACATTCCTATTGCCATATTGCGTAATGCTTTTGCACCGTCTTTTGATATTACAACATTTTGCTGCGGTGAGTTTTGCTGAGGTGTTTTAGCAGGTAAATTATTTGCCGATTTTGAAACCGGTTTACTGCCTGTGAAATTTACACCATTTAATTTTTCAATCATTTTATTCTAAACCTCCAATTATAAGTATGCAATTTAAAAGTCGAAAATTTATAAATTTGCTAGTTGTCGGAACTAAATTATAACACAAATCCTAAAAAGCTTGCAATAATAAGCTTTTTCAACGAAAATCGCCTTTACAAAAATTAATACAATTCTCATAAAGACGATTTTTCGGCTATATTTTAGTGTAAAAAATTATTTTTCAGGGTTGCTTCTGTACATTTTAGCTTCAGACCATGCATAAGAGTCTACGTAACCGCTAGGGCTGATCAAGTTTTCGTAGAAACTTACGTCAGGATCACCTTTTTCAAATGAACCGGTGTTGACTAAATTACCGTTTTCATCATATACAGAACGTTGAATAAATCCGTTGCGTAAATTTGTCAGGCAGACTTTTCCTGTTGGAATCCAGTCATTTTTGCTGTTCGGTTTAGAACCCGGATAACGTGAGTCAAAGTATTCAAACGTTACACCTTTGCCATAATCTACTGAAAATTCAGCTTTGCTGTAATTAAGTGTAGGGTTTTTAGAATCTTTTGAGTAATCCAGTTTTCTGTCAATGAATACCATTGTTTCGTAAGAAGATGCTTTGCCGTCAAATACTAAGTCGTGGTCAACAGAATTCCACTGGTCAAATGCATGGATACGGGTAGGGATTTTTCCGTCGCCGTCCATATCAAGACCTAAATTATGGCCGTGCTGGATAAGTGAATCTGCAACTTCTGATTCATAATCCGGTTTTACATAGACAATTTCACCCGGAATTTCAACTTTTATGGTATCACGGATAGTATCACCCGGCAAATAAATAGGTACTTTTTGAATTATTGTATCAGTTTCGTGAATAGTATCCCCCGGAAGATATATTGGTCTATCCTGAAAAACTGTATCTGTTTTAAAGATTGTATCTCTAATAATTTCCGGTACAGTAACAATGAATGTATCCGGATCCTGCGGGATAGGATGATAATCCACATTTACAACCAAACTGTCTTTGTGATTAAATTCCATATCAGGCGCAAAATCCTCTTTAGAACAACTTGTTAATGACGGGGTAGCCGCAGCAGCGCCCAATAACGCCAAAATTCCCATAGCATAATTACGCAAAGCTTTTGCGCCGTCTTTTGAAACAACCACAACCTGTTTTGGCTGTTCTTGTTTATTTTCTTTTTCCGGTTTTTGAGCAGGCAGATTTTTTGCTGCTTTACCGGTAAATTGTACTCCATTTAATTTGTCTATCATGAAAACCTCCTGACTTTTCTACACTTTCACGTTATGTACTGCATGTAAGTTTGCTGATGATTTTAAATTGCCCTAATTTTTAATTAATTTTTTTTGTAAAAAGATAAAAAGCCCTATTTCTCGGGCTTTTAGACTTGCTTTTTAGTGTTTACAAAACTTTACACAGGTTAGAATATAATTTTTTATAAAAGATGCCCGAAAATTGACGAAAAATAGTAATTTTCTATAAAAAATCAAAGCGTCTCAAAAGCAGACAGTACAAGTGTTGGGCCAGTTGGCTATCCATGAAAACACCTAGGTGTTTTCGTCTACATGTTTTCGTGGACTTTTATTTTTAAAAATATACGTTATACTGAATATGTAAGTTAAGGCTCAAGCCCGTGGGAACAAAAACCCGCCTTAGTAGATGGTAAAGTTGTTTGCTTACCAATTTTTCAGGAGATATCGTATCTTTGTGCAAAATTGTCCGGTATCCTCTTTGGTTTTTAAAATTTTTAGTATATAATATAAATATGAAAAAATTATTAATATTATTACTGATTATTTTATTAACGCCAAAAATTGGATTTAGCGAGGAATTATATCCACGCGGGACAGGCAAAAGCGAAACAAAAGAGACGCATCCTATATATTTTGGCTATATGGAAGACTATGCAAAAGAACTACGTAAAGCCTTTGAAAATAAAAGGATGTTTGCTCTCTGCCACTGGGGAACCGAATATGACTTTACCGTAACGCGCGACGGAAAGATAAAAGATATGAGAGTGTCTGTATATCAGAATGACTACTTTGACCAAAAGGTTAAGGAAATCATTATGTCTGTTAAACCTTTACCTTTTAGAGAAGGTATGAATTTGCCTTATATGCGTTTCTCTGTGTATCTTGGATACGAAAATTATGAGGATATACATTTCAGTATAGGAGCTGCACCACGCTCACCTGATAATTGCTTTATGATAGATGTCACCCTGAAAAAATAGCTTTGGGTCTTAACAGGTATTAGATCACTTGCAAAATCGACTGCTTTTTAAAGCAGTCGATTTTGCAATACAAAAAATGAAAGGAAAATTTTAAAATGACAGATTTATTTGCAATGGCAGACGAGTACAAAGAATTATGCGCTCAAGCCAATGACATGTGCAAAGACAGTGTACCGGAAGGTGCAGATGCCGGTAATGGCTGGGTGAAAGTGGAACACAAATATCACCAAAACAGTAACTGCAAAGTTGTTTTATACAAAAAAGGTGAACAATATGCTATTTGTTTTGTCGGTACTGATAATAGAGAAAAAAGGAAAGATTGGGGAGCTAATATTGCAATGGCGTTTAAAGGGGAAAGCAAACAGATTAAAATGGCTAGAGAGTTTACAAAACGGATGATGAAAGATCATAACTTATCCTCTGAAAATACAGTCTCAATCGGACATTCAGAAGGCGGGACAGAGGCTACACATATAGGACTTGAGTATGGTTTTAAAACATTTACATACAACGCGTTTGGTATTTCTAAAAAATATCTTAATGATGAAATAGATTATTCAGACTGGATAATTAATTTCAGAGATAAAAATGATCCTGTTTCCAAATTAAGAGGAAATATCGGAACAACATACATATTAAAGGAAACTCAGGCTGATACCTGGTTACCTTTTGGGACACGAAATGCTCATGGCATTGATAATATGCCAAGTTGCGTTGATGCTATTCCAATAGAAGATTACAAGAAAGAACACCGATGGTTTCTCGATCATCTTACAGATGCAGCTATTACAGGTGAAAATGTCGATTTAATAGCTAAAGAAGGTATGTTTGATTTGTTTGAGCCTGTATTAATGGAAAGCTTGTCTAAAGGAGAAATTTATAGAGAAAGGGATATAAGATCAGGCAGAATATGGGTATCAGCATATACCAGAGATGATGGTACTCCTGTTGACGGATATTACAGACGCTTGCCAGAAAGAACAGCTTGAGGTATAATTTATGTATGGAAAAAATATTAATATTATTACTGATTATTCTACTAACACCTCTTAATATTAAAGGTGAGGATTTATATCCGTTTGGCTCAGGAAAAACAGCAACAAAAGAGACGCATCCTATATATTTCGGCTATATGGAAGATTACGCAAAAGAATTGCGTAAAGCCTTTGAAAAGAAAAGGATGTTTGCTCTATGTCACTGGGGAACCTCTTATGACATTGTAGTTACGCGTGAAGGAGATATAAAAGATGTTAAGATCTCTACAATGCAAAATAACTATTTCGATAAAAAGGTTAAAGAAATCATTTTATCCGTAAAGCCTTTACCTTTCCGCGAAGGTATGAATCTGGATTATATGAGATTTTCTATATATCTTGGATATGAAAAATATGAAGATATATATCTGAGTATAGGCGCTTGCCCTCGTACGACAGAAAAATGTTTTTCTTTACTGATCACTCTGAAGAAATAACTTGTGTCTTAACAGGTGTTAGACTTCTTGCCAAAGCGACTGCTTTAAAAAGCAGTCACTTTGGTAATATAAATACACTCGCGATGATGGTACTCAGGTTGATGGGTATTACAGACGCTTGCCAGAAAGAACAGCTTGAGGTATAATTTATGTATGAAAAAAATATTAATATTATTACTGATTATTTTATTAACGCCAAAGATTGGATTTAGCGAGGAATTATATCCACGCGGGACAGGCAAAAGCGAAACAAAAGAGACGCATCCTATATATTTTGGCTATATGGAAGACTATGCAAAAGAACTACGTAAAGCCTTTGAAAATAAAAGGATGTTTGCTCTATGTCACTGGGGAACCTCTTATGACATTGTAGTTACGCGTGAAGGAGATATAAAAGATGTTAAGATCTCTACAATGCAAAATAACTATTTCGATAAAAAGGTTAAAGAAATCATTTTATCCGTAAAGCCTTTACCTTTCCGCGAAGGTATGAATCTGGATTATATGAGATTTTCTATATATCTTGGATATGAAAATTTTGAAGATATACATTTCAGTATAGGAGCATTTCCACGCTCACCTGACAATTGTTTCACAGTACATATCACCCTGAAAAAATAGCTTTGGGGCTAACAGGTTGTAAATAGTTAAGGAGCCGCTTTTTCAAGCGGCTCCTTGCTTCTTAATATCCTAATTTATTTATTTGCCAACTTTTCTCTTACAAGTGATTCGACCTGATTTAATATATCAGGATTTTCGTTTAAGAAATCACGGGCTTTGTCGCGTCCCTGACCGAGTTTCTCTTCGTTAAAGCTGAACCATGAACCTGCTTTTTTTACAATATCAAGATTTACAGCTACATCAAGAATATTACCGGTCTTACAGATACCTTTGCCGAAAATAATATCAAATTCGGCTGTTCTAAACGGAGGCGCAACTTTATTTTTTACAACCTTAACCCTTACATGGTTACCGACATCGCCGTCATCACCCTTAACTCCATCAGTACGTTTTATTTCCATACGGACAGATGCATAATATTTAAGCGCGTTACCGCCGGTAGTTGTTTCAGGATTACCATACATAACACCTATTTTCATTCTTAACTGGTTAATAAAAATAACAGTGGTGTTGGTTTTACCGATAATACCTGTTAATTTTCTCAATGCTTTACTCATCAAACGCGCTTGCAAGCCCATTTGCTGATCTTCCATAGAGCCGTCAATTTCCGCTTTCGGAACAAGCGCCGCAACAGAATCGACAACAACAACATCAACCGCACCTGAACGTACAAGTTCTTCGGTAATATCAAGTGCCTGTTCTCCGGTATCAGGCTGCGAAATAAGCAAATCGTCAACCTGTACACCTAAATTTCTTGCATATTCCGGATCAAGAGCATGTTCTGCATCCACAAATGCTGCTATACCGCCGCGTTTCTGGCATTCTGCAACAATATGCTGTGCAAGTGTTGTTTTACCGGAGCTTTCAGGCCCGTATATCTCAATAATACGGCCGCGCGGCACACCGCCTATACCAAGTGCCACATCCAGCGCAAGTGAGCCCGTTGGTATTGCTTCAACATTAACAGCAGCTTTATCGCCCAGTTTCATTATTGAACCTTTACCAAAATCTTTTTCTATCTTTTCTATTGCAAGCTTTAATGCTTTGCTTTTTGCTTCAGCAGTATTTGCCGGTATTTCTGTTTCTTTATCTTTTACAGCCATTATCAATTCCTTTTTTAAATCTTAACGGATAAACCGTTATTCCCACATGTGTTTGTCTTTTTTTCTATACAAGCCCAAACCTACAGGTTTGTAACAGTTTAAACTGTTTTTAAGCTGATAGATTTCTTTATTCAAATCAATAACTTTCTGGCGCAGAGTTTCGTTATCAGTTTTGCAACGGATAAGTTCTACAACAACTTCATCCATGCCTTCAAGCTTTTCATCTATAACTTTTGAAATTCTGTCGCTAAGATTTTGTTCCATTTCTTTTAACGAATGCAAAATATTTTTAACAGCTGAAGGGTATTTTTCCTGAGCCGCAGGATATTTCAGAGCCTGCACTTTTCTCAGATTTTTAACTTCTTCGTAAGAAAAATAAGTTTGCCCTCTTTCATTTTTCTTTGGCAAAATAGATGCACGTTTGCAAAGTTCTAAAATTTCCCGATTGTCCGCTTTCAGAATGTTTCTGACTTCTTGCGGTGTTAATGTTCTTTCTTTAAGGTTTTGTTCTGCCATTATCTATACCCTCTAAATTTCCCCAACTCTATTTTATTTTATTAAAACAAAAAAGACAAACAATTTAAACACTGTTGTAACATGACTTAATAATAAATAGCCTGATCGGGTAATAAAAAAGATACAAGAATCGATTTTCTTAACTAAAATTAACACGCCCCTTGAAAAATTATATTTTTAATATTATTATATACCTATACAACTAGCTAGAAAAGGAAATAACTATGTCAAAAAAATGTGAAATATGCGGAAAAGAAGCTCTTAAAGCAGCAAAATTAACTTTCTCTCATAAACAAATTGTAAAACGCCAGCAGCCAAACTTACAGGAAGTTAAAGCTGTTGTTAACGGGCAAACTAAAAAAATCAGAGTTTGTACATCTTGTTTAAGAGCAGGTAAAGTTACCAAAGCATAAGCTGATTTTAAAATTAAAGTGTTGCGGCGAAGTTTTTGAAAAAACTTCGCCGCTTCCTTTTACACCTACATAACTAGATATTAAAGTATATTTGTCCTTCTTTTGTCATACGTTTCAACATACTGTTATCACCGTATGGAGAAGTCATATATTGATTTTGTGCTAAAGAAGGTTTGTCATCCATAAAGTATTTTACATACAATTCTTCATAATGTTCAGGGTGTTTGCGGACGATTTCTTTTACTTCTGATTGTCCTTTGTAGTCCATTAATTGTACTACTTTGATGGCCAGATCAGATGTTTCGCCAATAATTTTAAGTATTTCCGGGCCATATCCCATATCAATGAATGAATTAATCAATGTCGGAGCGTATTTAACAAGTGCTTTGATAGCTGCTTTTTTCTGGCTCGGTTCAAGTTGCCCGATTAATGCAAATTTATTTGTTGTAGGATCTTTGAATTTTTCTATATAAGCTTCAACCGCTGATTTAGTTTCTGTTTCGTCAATTAAACCTGTGCGTAAATCCTGTTCTGCTGTGTATTCTGAGTAACTTTGCGCAACTTGATTTGTATATTTTTGTTCAATTTGAGTTGTATAAGTTTTAATCTCTTTTGCAAGCTGGCTGTCATAACTTTCAGAATTTGACGGAGCAGCAGAAGTTTCATTTTTCAATCCTTCACATCTGTCTGCGTTAGAAATAGCCGCTTCTATAGCTTTTTCATTGCCGGTTTCAAGCGTATATTTCATTGCATCTTTTTGTGCAGATTCATCATATTTGTAAATGTTTTCAGCGGCATGCTCAACAACACTGTCAAATTTTGATCCGGAAATTATCCTGTGTGCTTCTGCTTGAACTGATGCATCTAATGTTTCAACCTGATCTGCCATCTTCATACTGTATTGTTCTGCTACTTTTGCATCCGTTGTATATTCTTCGTTGCGCGCCAACATCATTTTGTATGCATCTTTTTGGTTTTCAACAGCCATTCTGGAATATACATTACTTTCAATTGCAGCATGTGTAGCACCTTCATTTTCATAGGTTAAAGTAGCTAATGCATCTTTTTCAACATCATCATTATATTTATCAGCCGTTGCAGCTGCCAGTTCTATAGCTTTTTGATTATTGTTTGCGCGAATTACGTTTGCTAATTCTTTCTGTATTTCGGATTTTTCTGCCCTGTGGCTCATATAGACGTTGCCGTCGTGTACTGATTGCCATTCAACACCATTAGTTGCTTTTGCTAAATCTATCATTTGACTTTCATCTGCACCTTTTTGGGCAGAAGTGATATATTTTTCACCATCTTTACGACTTTTCATTCTATTAATGAAGTCTTTACCATGTGAACCTAAGTCAGAATATCTTACACCGTTCAATAAGTTAATTTCTTTTTTGTCACTGTTTGCCAATTTTTTTGCAATTTTGGAATCTAAGTTTGCTAATTCATGTAAGTATTCAGCTAACTCTATATTACCGCATTGTATTGCATCTCTGGTAAAATCTTCAATAATTTGAGGATACTTGGGGTCGTTTTTATCATAAGTTTTTTCAAGGTATTGTTTTATAATAAGTACTTTATCTGCTTCTGATGCATTTTTTAAAGCTTCACCGTATTCAGAATTGTTTATTTCCGTCCAAAATGTAGGAGTGTCACCTGAACGTGTACCAAAATTTTCTTTAACTTCCTCACTTAAATCTGATTTTAAAAATTTTTCAAGTGATGTTAATCGTATATGCTCGTATTTCGTTAACTTTTCTTCACCTTGCGGGTTCTCCAATTTGTTTTTTAAATATTCATATTCGGCCTCAACAGAAGAAACTTTTTGTGAATCTAATATTTCTCTCGCCTTTGCAGGACATGGTTTCATATCTGAACCGGATATATATTGTGCAGAGGCACATAGCAGCTCCGTCTCGCGCAGTCTAATTAAGTCAGTAATTGATAAATCTTTTTCATCCTGTTCAAAAAGATAATCATATATATATTCTTCCTGTTGTCCTCGCGGTATTTTTTTAAAATCAGCAAGACTCAATTCTGCAATTTTAGTTGCAGCATACAACTCTGTCATTGAAGTATCAAGCCAGGCTTTAGCATTTCTTTTATTTAAAACACCTTGTTTTTTGCTTAAAATAGTTTTTTGTTGCTCAATTAATTTTTGTTGTTCTTCTTTGCTTAAATTATTCCAATCTTCAATCGTTTTTTTATTGTCCGCATCACCATACAAAAATTGATTTTTAGCTAATTCAGTTGAATAAACATCAAATTTTTTCCTTAGAGACATTTTTGAAAAACGACTTTTAGTAATAGTTTTTTCATCAGAACCATTATTAGTTGATGCTTCTGCTGCAACATCTGAGCCGGCAGAAGTATCTGTGGTTTCATCTGTTGCAGCAGAAGTATCAACAGATTGTTTAATATTTTTTATGAATTTAAGCTGTTCTTCAAAACTTAATGTTAAGAATTGCGGGTTTTCTGTGCATAATTTAACATATTGTTCCTGAGTGATACCCAATTTTGAGCATAAATCAGTATTCGCTGTTTCTGTTTTGCCGATAGGAACATTTACAGATGCAGACGTAGATTTAACTTCTACAGGAGTTACTGTCTGTATCTCCTGTTGCTGTTTATTTATTTTATTTAAATCTACATTTAAGCCCATAGGTATTCTCTTATTTTTTATACTCATATATAAAAAAACATGCTGAAACATCGAATTTCAGCATGTTTTAACATGTTTACAAAAATTTACATATTAATCTACTGCAAATACTGCACCTTTTGTTGTTACACCATAATTATTTGTCAGAGATAATACGGCATACGCATTATTAAATGCATTCCCCTGTTCTGTAAGTGACTGTTTAACAACATCCATTGCCTGAGTTAATGCATTATCAACAATATTATATTTTTTATTTTTGGCATCAACTAATATTACCTGACCGTATTGCAGTTGGGTAGCATTATTATCTTCACTAAAGAAAGTATCTTTATGATACATTACTAAACCTACTTTTAATTCAGGATAGCCTGCCTTTTGTACTGTTACGACTTCTGCATTATTTTCATTTCCGTCAGTAGAATAATATCTTATCGTATATTTCCCATTATCACCGTCAAAATCATTACTGCCTATATTTTTGCCATAACTAGCTTTAGGCGTTGCTGTTTTCATTGAGTTACCGCCGGCATTATTTTCCAAATAACCGGTTGCAGAAGGGCCGACTATACGCTTATATTGAACTGTTTCTACTGCTCCCGGATATTTTTTGCTCAAGTTTTCCATATAATTTGTTACATTTTTATCATTTGGTACAATAGGAATAGGAGCCAGACGACTGTTAAAATCTTTTTGTAATTCTTTGTCTGTATAAGAATGTACATTTTTCAATATAAATCTTTTGCTCGTGCCATCATCTGAACGTAATGAAAAATTATATTTTACCAGTTGATTTTTATTAGTAACAGTCGTTCTGCCATTTGGCTGGGTATAAACAAATCTTACACTTTTTTTATTATTTTGCTGGATAAGCTGGACATCAAGAGTATTTATATTAAATATACGATTAAACCGTTTAGTTGAAAGCACTCTGCCTGATTGCTGAGCATCGCTGATTTCATTAACTTCCGGTACATCTACCAATTCAATAGTATTCGGCTCCGGTTCAATGCGGTAATTTGCTGCCGCATCGTTTGATAACGGACTCATCGCAATTAATACAGCAAGCGGCACTGCTTTGACCATTGGTGATGTATGCGGCTGCGGTTTTGGTGTTTCTTTTTTCTTTCCTTCAAATTGAATTAAATTGGTTGGTTTTGGCTCGATTGTTGATATTGGTCTGATTGCCATAATTCATTCTCCTGTTTTTTTATTCATTAACATATAATTTTTCGGTACTTGCAGAAATCTTATAATCCTTTACTACTTCCGCTCTGTCAAACGGAACGTTATTTTTGTTATAAAGTGCGCTTTTTGCGACTTTTTCCATATATTCACCCAGAGTTTTGTCATAAATTATTGTCGTTACGCCGTCATTGTCTTTCAGATTAAACTGATATGTTTCGTAACTTATTGGTTCAAGATTATTTGCCGCAAAATTTGATTTCACTTTAATCATTTTGTCAATTTTTAATTCAGGATATCCTTCTTTTTTCAGCGTAAATTCTTCTGCTGTAAGGGTTTGCTTGTCTGAATTATATATTGAAATATCATATATTCCGTTGTCACCTTCAAGGATTTTGTGTCCCATAAATTCACCTTCCGGAATATATCTGTGCGCGTTTTTCCATAAATTACCGTCTTCATAAGACATTACAACTCTGCCGGACGGTAACGGCACGAGGTTTTCGTTATGATTAATAACTTCTATTGCTCCATTGTTTTCAGGCGAATTTGCAAGTCTATCAAAATAATTCAGAAACTCTTCATTTCCGAGTAAAACTTTCTGCGTGTCAACAATATCCTCTGCTTTAACACCTTTTACGGTAAAAAATCCGTTATTGGCCTCGTCATCGGCTAGCGGAGCTAAATTGTATTTTGAAATTTCTTCTGCCTCATAACGGCTGCCTATAGAATTTGGGGTAGCCTGAGAAATCAAAATAGTCTCAAAATTCGTGGTATCATTATCTAAATCTTTTGTCCGAACGATATAGTTTTCACCATTTACATTGAAAAATGTTTTTACGGCGAGCGTTTTACCTTCCGGATGACTTTGCGGCCTGTTATTTTCTACCACAATTTTTTCAGGCTGCAACGGTAACGGCAGCTTATCCTGTGCTGAAACGGTATTCGTCGTAAGCGGACTCATTGCTATGAATGTCGCTAAAGGTATTTTTACATACATCGGAGTTGATGTTTTGACAGCTTCCTGCTTTTTATCCGGCTTTCCTGAAAAACCGGTCTGATTAGTATTTATATGAATGTTATTTATTGCTTTTATATTCATTTATTTTCTCCGAACAACCTTATTCCACATCGTAAATATTGCCTTTGTGGTCTACAATCTGCGTTTCTTCGATATCTTCAAGTTTAAAAGCCTTATTTCTAGGGTCATTTGTCAACTCTTTTAAATCTTTAAATAAGGTATCATTAAAGATCCGTGCAAACGAAGTTTCTTTATTTTTCAGCAAAGTTATCTGATTGTAGCTAAAATCACCAATTGGCTCACCTGCATCAATTAATGACGATGTTACATTTTTTAAGCCTGCTACCTGAAATTCCGGTTTACCTGCTCGTTGTATAGTTACAACTTCATAATCATTTTTATTTCTATCAGTACTATACGCATTTATAAAATAGGTTTCACCGTCTACTTGTCTTGCCCAGGCGGCAACCGGATAGCCGAAAGAATGGTCAGCTTCTACTTTTGTCCAGCGGGTATTTTTATTTTCTGCATTAACAAGTCCGTATTTTCCTGCTCTGACCTCTTTTGTGATATTTTTTGTTCTTATATTAGTGTTGTTTTCATCAGACAAAAGAAATTTTGCCAGATTATCTGAAATATTACGTTCGGTATACCCGTAAATACTGCCATTATCATCTGTTGCTTGAACTGTTAATTGCGGAAATTCAAATGTTTTACCTTCTATACCGTCATCACCTACAAGCCGCAATGTAATATTTTTATATTCAGTAATTCTTTTTCCGTCAATGTCGTCATCATTTATATATATATCTTTTACTTTTTGCGAATTTTCTTTATTATTTACATAATATACTTTTCTTAAAATACCGTCATTTCCGCGGTATCTTTCTGTTTTCAAAAGATTAGTATCATCTGTCAGTTTATCTCTCAATGTACTTACAATAATTGTTGTATTTGCCGTATTCGCATCAGGAATGTTTGGGGTTCCTGCAGAAGTCATAGGACTCATTGCAATCAGTGTTGCAAGCGGAACTGTTATACCTAATCTTGAAGATGCTGCATTTTGTTCTTTATTAGTCTTATTTTTACCCGTAAAATGCGGTATTGAATAAGATACATTGTTAATAGGCCTAATATTCATTGTGTTTCTCCAGTGAAGTCATAAAAACGTCATGCATATAAGTACCCTGAATTTTTTTTTTGCTACCCCAAATTTTTCAAAAATTCCAATTATGCTTATTATATCAACGTTTGGGACACTTGTAAAATAGTATATACGATATTTACATTTCTTAATAAAGCTAGATAAATACCTTACTTGAGTAAAAAGTATGTTTGTCATAGTATTTAGAAACAGGACAATAGTAATAAATAAGGGGAAAGCTATGAAAAACAGAATAGGAATAGATGTAGGCGGAACAAACGTAAAAATCGCACTGGTTGATGACAAAGGTAAAATAGTTTATTCAAATTCAGTTCCGACGCGTGCGGAAATGGGATATGAATACACAGTAAACAATATCAAACAGGCTATCTATGATCTTATGAAAGAAACAAAACTTTCAACAAAAGACATAGAAGGCATTGGATTTGGTTTTCCTGGACAGGTTGATTATAAAGCAGGAATAGTAAGAAATGCTCCGAACATTCCTGGCTGGGTAGAAGTACCTATTGCAAAGCTCATTGAGGACGAATTTAAAATCCCGACGCGTGTTGATAACGATGTAAGATGCGCGGCATTAGGCGAATTAAACTACGGTGCAGGTAAAGGATGTGAAAACCTTATTTGTATAACTGTCGGAACAGGTATCGGATCCGGATTAATTGTCAACGGGAAATTAGTTCGCGGAGCATCTAATGCAGCAGGCGAAATAGGACATATAAAATTACAAATCCATGACGGCCCTCTTTGCGGCTGTGGTGACACAGGATGTCTTGAAGCGTTTGCCTCAGGCCCTTCTATTGTTGCAATGGCAGAAGATTATATCCGCGGCGGAAAATCAACAAAATTCCGGGAAATGGCAAGCGGCGGAGATATCTCACCTTATATTGTATGTGAAGCCGCAAAAGCCGGAGATCCGGTTGCTAAAAGGATTTTCACTATTATGGGTGAATATATCGGTGTTGGACTTGCAAGTGTCGTTAACTTGCTTAACCCTGAAAAAATCATTATAGGAGGCGGGGTTGCCGATGCTGGCGATATTCTGCTTGAACCTTTAAAAGAAACTCTTAAAAAGCGCGCAATGAAAATTGCAGGCTCCGCAGTTGAAGTTGTTCCGGCTCAATTGGGCAACACTGCAGGTGTTATCGGCGCAAGCTTGTTAATTGAAAGTTAGTTTTTTAAAAAAATTGTGTATTACATGCCTGAAACCGGTATTCGCCGGTTTTGGGTTTTATTTAAAAAGGAGAAAATATGAAAACTGTCTGGGATAAATATGCACAGGTTCTTGTAGACTACTCAACTGATGTTCAAAAAGGCGACACTGTACAAATCCGCGCAACAAGCGCGGAGGCAAAAGAGCTTGTGAAAGCAGTGTACAAAAGGGTTCTGAAAAAAGGCGGACACCCGATTGTAAGAACATCTATAGTTGATTTAACCGATACATTTATTAAATACGCCACAGATGAACAGCTTGACTATGTCGACCCTATTACTAAAATGGAATATGAAACCATTGATAAATTTATCTCAATCGGAGCGCCGCTAAACACAAAAAGCATGGCCCGTGCTGATTTAAATAAACTATCAAGACGCGGGAAAGCAACCAAACAGTTATCAGAAATTTTGATGTCACGTTCCGCCAAAGGTGAAGCAAGCTGGGTAATCGGCGACTTTCCGACTAACGCCCTTGCACAGGAAGCTAAAATGTCACTTGATGAATATACCGAATTTTTAATTAATTCCTGTTATCTAAATTGTGAAGATCCGGTTGCCAAACTTAAAGAACTGGATATTAAGCAAACTAAATGGGCTGAATATCTTAATAACGTAAAACAAATTCGTATAACGGGTGAAAAAACAGATATTACTTTCAATGTGGAAGGCCGCCGGTGGATAAGCTGTTCCGGCAAAAATAACTATCCTGACGGTGAAGTATTTACCTCACCTGTTGAGGACGGGATAAACGGAGAGATATATTTTGATTTTCCGCAGAATTACCGCGGAAACGAAGCCCACGGTGTTCATCTGTGGATAGAAAACGGGTTAATCGTAAAGGCTGAAGCAGAAAAAGGCGAAGAATTTTTACTCGCAATGCTTGATATGGATGAAGGTTCAAAAGGTATAGGCGAAATTGCAATCGGTACAAATGATGAGATACAAGAAGTCACGGGGAATATTTTGTTTGACGAAAAAATCGGGGGCTCAATCCACATGGCTGTCGGGGCCTCATATCCGGAAACCGGCGGCAAGAATGTATCCGGTCTGCACTGGGATTTGATTAAAAACATGAAAAACGGCGGCAAAATTTATGCTGACGGTATTTTGATATACGAAAACGGTAAAATGTTGATTTAAATATCTTAAAACATTTCCTAATAAAAACATACACATCCGGAGGATCACCGCCATTTCCTTACCGGATGTGTACTACTATATATATTATATAGAAAGGAGATTTAAATACATTAATAATAACTTATTGTATAATTATCACGCATAACCCGTGCTGTACATGCCAGTCCTAAACCTGCTGTATTACAATTATACGTAGAATCTTCACCGGCCGGAACTATTGTTTCGCCGCGGAGGACAAACGCAAAAATATCTGTTCCGATACGATTAGGTCTTTTGTCGCCGTTTACATCAACTATAAAGACAACTGATGTGCCGTCAACCTTTACACCGAATTCGTCCTCTATAACCGCCTGAGAAAATACATTCACAAGAACATTCATTCCGTCTGTCAGAGTAAACATATACTGATAAGGTTCTGTTGATGTTAAATATACTCTGCCGCTTAAATATGTTGTAGGGTATTTCCAGCAGCCGGCCTGATTGGAACATTCTCTTAACACTTGAAAATATGGTTTATAATATTTATATGCCTTTGCCGCTGATTCATAGTCATATTCTTTTAAATCCCAGTATATAGGAGACATATTATCATTGACAACAAGCTGGGTTACCTGTGAAAGGGAATTTTGTATCTTTCTCAGGGCAACCATATTTTTGGTTTCATCTATTTTACTTACAATACTTGTAATAAGTAATGCCGCAATTGTTGCTACAACTCCGAGCGTGACTATTAATTCAGGCATAGACAATCCTGATTTTGCAGACTTTTTCTCAAAATCTCTTCCGGCGTTTACATACATCAATATAACTCCTGAATTATTAAATTGCTCAAAGTATAAATATATAGCGTATGTTCTATATATTCCCATAATTTACAATTTTTAAACATAAAATTAAAAAATTGGTACAATCAGATGACTTTATCTCCTGTTTGTCATACATTTAATGTATGTTTGAAAACTATACCGAAATATTAAAAAATCTTGAAATGGCAGCCCATCTTAGAAAGATACAGGATTTTACGGCAAAAGATGAAAAATACATCTACATAGCCGGCAAAAAACTTTTAAATTTATCCTCTAATAATTATCTGGGACTTGCCGATAATAAAAGAGTTAGTGAACAATTTTTACAGACAGCAGGGGCAAAATATTCATTCGGAAGCGCATCTGCAAGACTTTTGACAGGAACTTTGCCTGTATACAAGGAATTAGAAACTCTTATCTGTGAACTTTTTCAAACAGAAGGAACATTGCTTTTTAATAGCGGCTATCATGCCAATGTCGGGGTTAACAGTTCTCTGGCGCAGAAAGGCGATGTTATTTTTTCAGATAAACTTAACCATGCCAGCATAATTGACGGTATGCAGCTTTCACAGGGAAAATTTTTCCGATATCCGCATAATGATATGGAAGCATTAGAAAAATTACTTAAACGTGAGCGGAAGAATTTTAGAGATGCGGTTATTGTGTCAGAAAGTGTTTTCAGTATGGACGGTGATATAGCTGATATTGAAAAACTTGTTGAATTAAAAAACAGGTATAACTGTATGCTTGTTCTGGATGAAGCGCATGCTTTCGGAGTATTCGGGAAAAAAGGACTGGGTGTTTGTGAAACTCTCGGGATTATTGATCAAATAGATTTAATAGTCGGGACTTTCGGTAAAGCAATAGGATCAGTCGGGGCGTTTGCAACCGGAAAAAAAGTTTTGATAGATTACTTGATTAACAAGGCAAGATCTTTTATTTTTTCAACTTCGCTCCCGCCTGTTAACATAGCTTTTTCAAAATGGATTATAGAAAATGAATTGCCGAAAACGTACTTAAAACGGCAAAAAATGCTGGAACTGGGCAAAAAGTTTAATAGTCAAAGTCATATTATACCGGTGATTATAGGCGAAAATGACAAAACTGTTGCGATGTGCGATATCTTGTATCAAAACGGATATTTTACACTTCCTATCCGTCCGCCGACCGTACCTGTAGGAACTTCAAGAATAAGAATTTCTTTGACAACTGAAATTGAAGAAAAAGATATGAATAAACTTCGGGAGATTTTAAAATGCAATATTACTGGTTAAATAAAAATAACAACGAAAATTTAATAATCTTTTTCGGCGGCTGGAGCTTTGATTATAAACCGTTTGAATTTCTAAAATGCGGCAATAATGATGTATTGATGTTTTATGATTATACAGAGCCTTTGCTGCCGGAGAATATATTTGACGAAAAGGCTTACAAAAATATCCGGCTTGTAAGTTGGTCAATGGGGGTTTTTATCGCATATTACTTAAGAGATAAACTTCCGGAGTTTAGTTACAAGCTGGCTGTGAACGGAACGCCTTTCCCTGTTGACAACACCCGCGGAATTCCGGAACGCACTTTTAATCTAACTTTGCAGTATGCAGAAACAGGTTTGCAGGGAAAATTTTACAAGAATGTATTTGCAAACGAAGATTTTCTCGCAAAATACCTACAAACACCTGTAGAACGTTCTATTCCGGAGCGTGTTGCAGAGTTGGAAAGTCTTGATAAATTTATAAAATCAAAGCAGCTTAGTTATGACGGCAAGTATTATGACCGTGCAATAGTCGGCATGCAGGACAAAATAATACCTTCCAAAAACCAGATTAACTGCTGGAACGATATTGCTGTGAAACTTGAGTGCGGGCATTTTCCGTTTTATAATTTTAATAGCTGGGATGAAATATTACAATGCAGGTAAATCCGAAAACAGTAAAAAAACAGTTTGAAAAAAATATGGACAAATACGATTCTAACGCCTTTGTCCAGCTTGAACTTGCAAAAAAACTTATTGATGAATTGTCCGTTTACAGAACTGACTTTGACCGTGTTCTTGAACAGGGCTGCGGCACAGGAATATTAAGCCGGCTGATTAAAGAAAAAATTTCATACAGGCAATATTTTGCAAACGATATCGTTGAAAAATCAAAAAATTATCTGGATAAAATTTTGCCCGAATACACATTTATTTGCGGAAATGCACAAAAAATCAAACCTCCTGTCAAAGCGGACTTAATAATTTCAAATGCAATGTTTCAATGGTTTACTTCACCGGAAAAGAGTTTTGAGCATTTTAAAGGTATTTTAGAAAAAAATGGTGTGCTTGCATTTACAACCTTTACACCTGAAAATTTTTGTGAAATCCGTCGCATTACAGGATTATCGCTGGATTATAAAACTAAAGCAGACATTACAGCCGCACTTGAAAAAGATTATCAAATATTGCATATAGAAGAGTATCGGAGGGTTTTGAATTTTAACAATCCGCTTGAACTCCTTGCGCACATGAAAAATACCGGTGTAAATTCACTTTCTGCAAAAAAATTAAGTTTTAAAGAAGTAAAAGATTTTTGTGATAAATATCTTGAACTTTATCCTGATATAAGATTAACTTATGCCGCGCTAATTGTTATTGCCGGATTAAAATAAATTGATTTTTGATATAATAAAAATATGGCACAGAATGTTTATATTCATATACCTTTTTGCAGACAAAAGTGCAGATATTGCTCTTTTGTGTCATATCCTGAATTAGATAAAAAAGAACAATACCTGTCAGCGCTAAAAAAAGAAATCAAACCCAGATACAGGCATGAGGTGTTGAAAACATTATACTTTGGCGGCGGAACTCCGTCTTTATTAAAGGCATCTGAAATTGCTGATTTGACAGGGCTTTTTTGTATAGATAAAAATACTGAGATTACAGTGGAATTAAATCCTGAATCTGTAACATTTGAATATTTATGTGAATTGAAATCAGCGGGTGTCAATCGGCTAAGTATCGGCTGCCAGACTTTTGATGATGAAAAACTTGCGTTTATTGGACGAAAACACGCAGCCGCGGATGTAATTAGGGTTGTAAATGCAGCGTATGAGACCGGATTTGAGAATGTCAGCCTTGATTTTATTTACGGACTGCCCCAACAAACAGTTGAAGGATTTGAAAGTGATCTGTTGAAAGCAGTTTCGCTCGGTGTTCAGCATATTTCACTTTACGGGTTAAAAATAGAGGAGGGGTGTTATTTTGCCTCTCAGCGGCCTGTAAATCTGCCTGATCAGGATTTGCAGGCAGATATGTATTTAAAAGCAATCGATATCTTGAAATCAAACGGATACGAACATTATGAGGTGAGTAATTTTGCAAAGCCCGGATTTTATTCCCGTCATAATCTGAATTACTGGGATAATAATTCGTATTATGGTTTTGGTATTGCCGCGCACGGCTATATTGACGGCGTCAGATATTCTAACTTTGAAAATTTCAACGATTATTTTAAGACTCCTGACAGGCATGGGGCAGAACATTTTGAAACAGAAGAAGAAATTCTGGAGGAAGAAATTTTTCTTGGGTTTAGAAAAATGGCGGGGATTTCAGTAGAGGAGATTAATAAAAAATTCGCAATAGATTTTGAAAAAAAATACGCTGCTGTATTGAAAAAATACCTTGTAAGCGGACATATTATAAAAGAAAACGGGAGGTTAAAATTGACAGATCAAGGTATTCTTGTGAGTAATATTATTTTGTCAGAATTTATGGAATAGAAAAGGCGCCGGCTTGCTGCCGGCGCCTCTATAAAATTATTTATCTTTTTAACTGTTTTTTATTTATTCGGCAATTTCATCAATATCGATATCTATACCATCGTCTTTGCCGCGGAGTTTGTTTATTTTGCTTGAACACCAGCCAACAACGTTGTCGTAAGCGTCTGCAACACCTTTACCAATTTTAGAAATGAAGTTTTTAGTATGTTCTACAAATCCTTTAGGAGCCTCAATAATTTCAGGTAATTTACCTTTTTTAGCAGCGACACCAAGACCTATTGCAGCAGCTGCAAGTACACCGACTGTCCATAATACGGCTTTTAATCCAGTACGTTTTTTCTCAGGTTTTTCAAATTTATCAGCCGGCATTTCAGGCGCTGCAGCCTGCGGCTGTTGAGTTTGAGAAAATTTACCTTCACGTTCAAGAATAGGATTACCTTTAAAATTTACACCAGATACGGAATTTAACATAAAAAACCTCCTAATTTCTACACCAATGGATATCAATATAAAACACCTGATAGTTTTATTTTGACTAAAAAAAGTTTTGTTTTCAATATTTGTAACAAAAGTTTACATTGTTTTTGGAATATTTTTTATCCCCGTGTCATCTATATCAGTAAGGAGAAATTTAAAAATGGATTCACAGCAAGATATTTTAATATATATTGACGAAAATGATAAATCAGAAGCGCGCGCTATTGCAAAAACTTTTGCTGATAATAACGTAAAAAATCGTGCTTATTTCAATATATTAGGCGCCCGCCTTGCAGGAAAATATCTGGCAAGTGAAGGCATTGCTATGTCTCCTGTGGATAATCTGCATAACATAAGAAAAGTGCTGGAAGAAGTGGATATCGCCGATGTTATTCTCCCCAAAACTCATATTGATGTTCGGGTGATTTTTGATGACAGGTATATTTTCATCCCTAAATCTCACTTTGAACTGAACATTTTACCGCATATATATTTTATTTTTTTAATGGCTAAAGATCAATCTCACGTTAAATTTCTGGGATTTGTTGAGCCGGCAGCAATAAATCAGGAATTACAAAATGATGAGTACTATTTTATTACAAAAGAAAAACTCCAGACGCCGGAAAAATTGAATTTTTATCTTGATAATGCTAAAATGTTTACAAGAACAGAGCTTTCACAAGAAGAATTACAAAATTTTGAAGAGAGCATTATTGATATGACTGACAATGATATTGGATTACTGGAGAAGAAAATATTATTGAAAGTCTTAACAAAAAATCAGGAATTAAGAAATAAATTTATTGAATTTGAAAATTTTGAATTAATATCCTACCGTGTGGCAAATGAATATGACCTTAATGAGACGGAAAATACAAAAATTCTGCCATCCGGTGAAGAAAAAACAGACACAATTCAGCAGGATGAATTTGAAGTTTTTGAAAATACCGATGATTTTTTCGAAAATCTATCTCAAACGGAGGATGTAAAATCTGAAAATCTGTATAATGATATAGATGGAGAAATGTCTCCCGGGACAGAAAATAACAACTAATACTGCACTTGTAACAATGTAAGGGGAATCCGTGATGACTAAAGAAGAGGATAAAAGACCTGTGAATACTGAAGAAGATTTAACACTTCCTAATCTTGACGAAGGGTTAAAAATTGATGAAATTCCGTCAATAGAAGATTTGATCTCTCTGGATAAGGAAGAAATTGAAAAAATTCAGGAAACCGAAATTGCCGGTGTTTTCAAAAATAATGAAGACACATCAAGTGTGTTTGATGATAATATTGATATCCCATCCGGATCTGATACAGGTTTTTCTGAACAAGACCACGATTTTTCTTCAAGTCTTGATACCAATTTTGACAATATGAATCTTTTTGATGAAGATACTCCTCTTACATTTGATGAACCTCCGGCGTTTGAACATAATTTTGATAACAATCTCGGATTTGATGAACAGCCGGAAATATCAGAAGACCTTAATAATGATAATCTTGAAAATAATATTTCGGATCTGGATTTATCGGAACAACCGGTTATGGATTTTGATGCACAGCAGGATATTTTTGCAGACGGGCCGGAAGAAATATCTGAAATGGCTGATGAAAATAATTTTGAACTGCAAGAACAACAAGAACAAACACCAATCTATGATATAGACGAAATGAATTTAACTCCGGAATCTGAAACTATACAAGATGAATACGAAGCACCTCAGGAAGTTTCTGAACCTGATTTTGAAATTCAAGACAATATTGAACCATCAGAAGATATTCAGGCTCCTGAATTTGATAATCCTATACCGGATATTTCTGATGAAGAAGATGTTCTGCCTGTGGAAACTCCGGTTGAAGATTACGAAGAAGAAATTACTGATAATACATCAGAAGATGTCACCGACTTTAATGACGATTTACAGAATGATGTACCTGTTCAGACGGAAGAACCTGAGCACAAACGTACGACAGAAGATGTTTTTGCAAAAATCGATTCATTATTAAATGATGACAGTGCATTTGAAACAGAAAAAACAACTTTCCCACCGGTTGAAAAATCCTCCGAACCTGTCGAAAAAACATTTGAGCCGGTTGCAGAAATGCCTAAACCAAAATACAGATCATCATTTAATCCGGCTAAATATCTAAAAAAAGATTCAACGTCTTCTATATCTGATAAAGAAGATAAATTAGGTATTCTCTACACCGCAACAAGAAAAGTTATAGATAATATCAAAAACTTCTCAGAAGAATTAAGCGCAGGGGATAATCCATCTATTGCAGAGATGTTGAACAGTGAAACAGGTAAAAAAGCACTGGTTACAGCAGCAGTTTGTGTAATTGTTCTGGGTGCCGGAATTGGAGGAGTTACTCTTTTGAATAACAAATCTGTAGAAGAAATAGAAACAATAAGCAAAAATGATGTTTCAACACCGCTTGAAACTCCGGCAGCACAACCAAATGAGCTACCGGAACAACCGGCCGCAACTACTCAGCCTGCAGTCCCGATTATTGATGAAAAGGCCAATGTATCAGCAGATGCGCCTGATTTGAACCAAATAGAAAAACCGCAGCTTGAAGTCAAACAGGATGTTATAAAAACTGAAGTCAAAAAACAGACCAAACCTCAAACTTCAGAATCCTATTTGACAGTTAAAAAAATTCAGTGGCAGGTGCCGGATTACCTTTCCTACAGTCCGAATATTAAATCATATCTGCAAGCAGCAGGAAAAAGTATTAAATTAGGGCTCTCAAGCGATTTATTACTGGCAACAGAATATGCATATTCAAATGTAGTAACAGTAAACCTCAAAATGAGTAATTCCGGTGCAGTACAGAATGCAAATGTTACAACAAGCAGCGGCTCAAAAGAAATTGATAACATTGTGTTACAATCTGTTAAAACTACCTTAAACGTAGTAAAACCGCCTGCTGGAGAGGTTAAAACACCTGATTTTAACTTAATTATTACAATATATTTGTAAATATGCTATAATGTCTTTGAGATAAGGAAAATTTATAGTGGAAGAGTTAGCTCAAGACAAATTAGACCTGATATCAAAAATAATTAAAAACGACAAAAAGTTTGTAAATAATGAAGATTTATATGACGATTTCTTCAACGAAACATACAAACGCAGTTTCCTTATCGCAAAAACAGTAAATTCCGAATCAACATTAACGACTTATGTCAGACGCATAGCCTCGACAGCAATACTTAATGTACTCAAAGATCACGGCAGGCTCCGCCGCACAAGAGAAGGGTATAAAGCCACAAAAGAAGTATCTCTTGAGGCAATTACGCCTGAATATACGGACTATTCAAATGTAATTATACATTATGAGGCAGTTGACTTTGATGATACTCCGGAAGATATTGTTATTAAAAAAGAAATCATCAAGCAGGTTCAGGATAATTTATATAAGATAGATTCTGAAGAACCTGAAAAAAAATATCTACATCTCTATAAACTGCGTTATGAAAACGGCATGACACAAAAAGAAATTGCACAGGAGATGCAGCTTTCACAGTCAGAGGTTTCTAAAAGACTATTCAGACTGCTTGAAAAAATAAAACAAGCTTTTAATAATTAAGTCAGGATTACGGAAAAAATGAAATGCCCGATATGTAAAAAAGAAATTCCGGACGGCTCGCTAAAATGTCCGCATTGCAAGAATAGAACAGGTCTTGTCTGTCCGAATTGCAATACCGTAAATTCTGTTTTTGACCTGACCTGCAAGACATGCGGACAGGAAATATTGAAAGTTTGCAAACATTGTAATGCTGTTAATTTTTTAGATGCAAAGAAATGCAGAAAATGCGGTTTCCCGTTTGAAGAAAATGAAGAACAATCAGAACAAATTCAGGCTAATACCTTTGAACTGCCGCCGCAAATTTTACCGCAATTAACCGCGAAAAATGTTCTTGTAAGAGGTATATTGTCTCAAGATAAAAAAATATTTTCAATAAGCGGTAAAAAAGGGGCAGGAAAAACAGTTGTTCTGCGCTCCGTAATGGAGGAGATGAATAAACACGAATATTCTTGGATTTATGGCAAATGTACACCTATCACCCAGCTGACAGCAGGCGGTGTCATACAGGATATACTGCTTAATATTTTTTCACTGCCCAACTTCTGTATTGATAACCCGCAATTCAGAAAAGATTTCGGCAAATTTTTCCAGAATGAATTCCCTTTTCTGTCTAACAGCGAAACTGAATTACTGATGAATTTTCTCTATCCGGTAAAATTAGGGATTTTTGAAGATTTATTTAAAAATAAAAACAAGACTTATAATTTACTTAATAAATTATTCGATGATATTCTTGAAGGGCGGAAATTTGTTATTACAATAGATAATTTTGATTTTATAGACGGTTTCTCCTATGAGTTTTTATCTAAACTTGTTCAGCGTGATAACATAAAAGATAATTTTAAATTACTGCTGGTTTATAATGAACAAAAATCGGCAAAGGCATATTTTTCACTGCCGGACAATCCTTATCTCGATATTACAATTGCGCCTCTAGAAACCTCACAGGTTAATCAGGTTGTCTCGCAGAAAAAAGAAAATTTAGAGGACTTTCTGGCGCTTAATCCTGCTGAAATTACGGATTTGCTGCAAAAAAGCAAAGGTAATCCGGCTTTTATAGAACAAACACTTTGTCTGCGTTTTGACTGCCAGATTGCAGATAAACCTTTTGGCATTCCGGCGAATTTTTCGGATATTTTGAGCTATAGATTGGAAATTCTAAAAATAATAAATCCTATTGCTTATAAAATACTTGTGGGGGCCTCTATAATAGGTGATAAAATAAACCTAAATCTAGTAAAAGAAATCTTTGAACTGGATGATGAAAAATTTGCCGATATTCTGGCCTACCTTGAACAAATGAGTTTTATCACACCGCTTAACGATATATTTTATGAGTTTAAGAGTCTGACTTTATGGGAAACAATTATCAAAAATGCGAAAAAAGCAGATTGTTTTGAAGGGATAAATGAAAAGGTCTTTTATGCGATAAAAGATTTTATTATGAATTCAAATGCAATACCGGCGATAATTGCGCAAAATCTTAAAAATCCGCAAATGGCGCTAGAAATATGGACAAAAAATACAAGACTCGGCGCCTATACAGGTGATGTAAATTTGTATGCAATTTCGCAAAAACAATGCCTTGCTCTAATAAACGAAATGGATGACAGCGAAACTCTGAATATAAGATTTAATATTGCAGAAAGACTCGGGAAACTCCTTGCTGACGCTAATCCAAAAGAAGCAATGGAATATCTGCCTGACGCAATATCAAACGCACAGGCTGTCGGCAATACACCAAAAGAAATTGAACTACTCGGGTATCTGTCACAGTGCTGCCGCAAAACAGGCAACTATTTTGGCGAAGTTGAATGCATAGATTCTGTACTGGATAAAACTAATCCGGAAAAAACGCTTGAAACAGCGCTTTTAAAAGCATCAAAATTAAATGCACTTCTAAATATCGGTAATCTGGGACAGATAGTTAATCTGGTAGATACAGAAATCATGCCTGTATTTGACAATGTGCTGAGCAGAAAATACAAACGGCGTGACATACCTGTAGAATTTGTTTATGAAAGCTGGCTTAAAACATACCTTGTACTTGCTAATGCGCTTGTAATGCAGGGTAATGACAGATCGTTTGAAATATTGACAATCTTGTTCGATATAATTGACCGCCACAAACTTGAAGATGAACTGTTTATTTGTAATTGCAAATTAACACTGGCTTTTGCAAATACAATGAAGGGAGATCTGAAAACTTCCAAAAAAATACTTGAAGAAATTCTAAAAAACCATAAAGACACCAGTATGGATGCAGACGCAGTATTACGCTGGAATTTTATCAATATAATAAATAATTTCCTTGTCCAAAACTACAACGGCATGCAGCAAGATCTGTTCCAAATTGTTACCTATGCAAACAATAACGGCGACAATTTTACTAAAAATATTTTGAAAACACTGCTCGGCAAGATATTCAAAGACAATGAACAGACCAAACATGCAATGGAAATTTATAACGAACAAATAACTTATTTTGCCAGGGAAAAAATGGCGACAGGTGCTCTTTTAACATGGTATTTAATTGCTGATGCAGCATTAATTACAGAAGGTGCAAAAACAGCAATAGATATAGCGTCTCAGGCACTGGAAGTAGCGCAGAGCCCGAAAATTAACAATTATTTCTTTGCTGCCCTGTTAAAAACTGTCATAGCTAAAGCCTTCATTACTTTATCAGATTATGAAGCTGCAAAAATGAATATAGAAAGCGCACTTGTACTCACTCAAAGATATAATATGATGGATTTAAGTTCAAGAATTTTACTTCTTTTCGGCAAATATTATCAGGAAATAGGACTCATTAAATCACCGCAGCAGGCAGAGTATCTTACAGCAGCCGGTAAATTATACCTGAAAGCTTCCGAAATAGTTAAAGAGACTAAAAATAAATATGTGCATAAACAAATAGAAAAGGCTAAACAAGTTTTGCGCTCATTCTGCAACATCAATGGAATAAAAATAAAATAAATATATATTTGTTTTGACTGATAACTGCTTCCGGTATTTTATTCTGCTATTTGACAGACATGTAACAAAGTCATAAAATAATAATATGAAAAGGATGATATTAACTATTTTATTCTCTGTCATTTTTGCGCAATTAGCTTTTGCCGCAGAAGAAAAGCTGCCTGACGTACAAAATACTGAACAAAATACTGAAGAAGATTTTATCCTTCCGAACATTTTTATTTTGCCGGATCCGGCAGATACGTGCGAGACGGACACGACCTCTGAAAACAAAGTTGAGGATAATATATTGTACGAACAAGAAACATTTCCTGTCAGGTATGATGACAGTTCTGTCGCGCGCTATGATTTGTCACAGGATTGGGATGAAGTCATTGAATTAAGCGATATTCAGGATAAAAAATTTAACCTTAGCACTCAATATAATTCTATTTTACCTGTAAGTACGACACTGTCCGATAAAATTTTAAACAAATCAGTTATGCCTAATACTTACAGACGCGAAGAATATAATATTATGCCATTAAGTAAAAATGAAGTGGAAAAAATCGGGAACTTTCAGTTTGGTACTTTGTATAAATCCGGAATAGATACATCCCAGCTTGAATACAATGCAGGCCTGTTCACAAGATATGAACGCAGCAAATTTGCCATATCAACGGCTTACCAGAAAAATCAGATGACTACATACGGGCTGACAACAACGAATTTTTATCTTGTGCCGGAATTTAAACTCAATAATTCAGTTTCAATATCAAATATACTCAAAGCTGATACCACAAGAAACAGACGTTCCAGCGAACTGGTTTTGACAATAAAACCGTTTGCAAGTAAAGGTAATGACAGAGTTAATCTTGAATTTGGTGCCGGACAGACTTATGATGAAAACAATGCACTTTTTAAAACTCAATTCCGGTTTAATACCAGAATCCAATTGTAAATTTAATTTATACTAATTGTATATGAGCTTTATTTCTATTATAATTAATGAAAAGAGGTTGAAAGAAATTGGCCGCAATACGCAGACAACAAAATACACAGGATACAAATACTTCCGAAGAATTAAAACAGAAACTTGATAAAAAAACAGGATTTTATTACTCGTTTTTGACTCTTGTGCTGCTTTTTTGTCTTATTCAGGTAGGTTTCGGTGTAATTTTAAATATATCCAAGACTATTTCGTATCGTGCCAAGATTTCAACTCTGCAAAAAATAAAAAATGCAGCAACAAGCAGGAATGATGATTTAAAACAGGAAATAAAAATGTTTTCATCAATGTCAAGTCTTGAAGGAATTGCTCGTAATAATCTCAAAATGGCAAGTGAAGACGAAGTTCTTATCCTTATAAATAATCCATTGCCTGAAAAAACACCACCCAAAAAGAAAAACCTTTTTAAACGTTTTATAAACAAAAAATTAACAACAGGAAAAACTGATGCAGAATAAGGAAATTTTAGAATATATACAGCATGCTTTTGAACTTAAAGAACAAAAATGTTATAAACAGGCTATAGAAATGTTATACAAAGCTCTGGAAACAGAAAGTGACAATATTGAAGTCTTGTTCCAGATAGGAGAACTGTATTTTTTGATGGGAAATAGCCAGCGTGCAATACAATATCTTGAAAAAGTTCTCCTCAAAAATCCAACGCACTCAGACAGTCTTTCTTTACTAAAAAAAATATACATTTCACTAAATATGTATGATGAAGCATTCAGGTATGCCGAAAACATCTTTGCGCAACACAATACTGCGAAAAACCTAGCTGAATTAATTAAACTTTCAGGGAAACTTAATAAATTTGACAAGATTGAAGATTACAGCAAATCCGAACTTTTTGAGGATAATCAGGTTCAATGCGCACTTGCAGGTGTCTATTATGAACATGGCGATATAGCAAAAGCAAAAGAAATTTTAGAAAAAATAAATGACAACGATGAAGCTGCTATCCTTCTTGGCAAAATTAATTTTGATGAAAATAATTTTGATGTTGCAAAAGAAATATTTTCCAGATTACCGCTTAATTATGAAAATGCAGAAGTCTTGAATTATCGCGGTTTGTTTTATCTGGAAGATATGAATTTTATAGAAGCGATTAAATCATTTTCAAAAGCGCTCAATCTTGACAAACAAAATGCACGTTATGCATACAACTTAGGCAACGCATATTTTTATAACGGCTGGATGAAAGAAGCTGTGAAATCATATCTTGATGCGGTTTGTCTGGCACCTGAGATAATGGATTACAGATATTCTCTGGCATATCTTTACTATACAACAGGAGCGTATGAAAAAACGCAAAGAGAAGTTGATTACATTCTCGAAAATGATCCGGTACACAATCGTGCCATAACCCTCAATGCATTACTAAAATTCAAGAAAAAAGACTTCTTAGGCGCTAAAAATGATCTTGAAAAAGTTTTAGCAAACAAAGAAGATGATTTTGCTGTTACGTCTCTGGTAAAGGTCTATTGCGAACTTCAGATGTTTGAAAAAGCCGAACAATTATTGAAACCGCTGCTTGAAAAATATCCCGATAAAGCACAATACAAATGCGATCTTGCAGAAATCTTACATGCACAAAAAAAAGATACTGAGGCTCTTGCTATTCTAAGACAAGTTATTGAAAAAGAAGAAAATTATCTTCCGGCATATAGCCTTGCTGCTGCTTGCGCTTTTTCAATAAATGATTATGCGGCAGCAAAAGAATACGCGCAACGCTCCATCTCTATTGATATAAATTTTGCATCGGGGTATTACTATCTTGCTCTGGTACGCAAAGCAGAAAAGGATTACGATGAGGCAATAGAATGCATGAAACGCGCTGTAATGTATGACTTGAATAATGCTGAATATTATGCTGAAATGAGTAAAATTTATCAACAAAAAGATGACATCAAAACAGCCCTTGAATATGCAAATGAAGCCTCTTCAATTGATAATTCAACAAAATATAAAGTTCTTTACAGTGAATTGGCTGCATTAAACAGAAAACGAAGCAATGACGAAAAGTTGTCCTCTAAAAAAATAACATTATAATGTTATGTATGTAGTAGTTGATTAAACTAAGAGGAGATAAGCTGTGAGTATGAAAATTAAAAAGATAGCAGGAGTAGCAATATTATCGGTATTATTGGCCTTACCGGTAATGGCAAAAGAAGAAGAAATATTTATTCCGCAAAATTATCCGGAAAAATACAATGCGGAAAAAATTAAAGCAATAAAACCAATGTATAAAAATATCAGCAAAGAACAGGTTATCCATGTTGCGCTGGATATGCTGCAAGGTACAAATGGTGACTTTTCAAGAAAAGCGATTATGGGTAATAACCTTTCCGGCAAGCCTGTAAAGGTTGAATTCCGCGACCTTGCAAGTATAAAACCCGAATATGCAGAATTTGATGCCTTAGGCTGGAAAAAAGGTAAAAATTTATATATCTATATCAACCCGAAACATCAAGACGCCCCGCCGGCAGCACTTGCGGCTTTGCTTGCGCACGAAGCACTTCATCAGGATGAATATAATTCACTTGCAGAAGAAACATACGCATGGACAATGGAGGCTGCTGTATGGTATGAACTTTCCAAAATCTATCCGGACAGCGGTGATGAAAACCTTCATCCGCTTGTTAACAGAGAAAATACTTTGAAAAAACTATTTGAACGCGGCGGTTACACAAACCAGTATATTAAAAAAACAGTATACTCTAATGAAGGCTACAAAAATCTCCCTTCCACTTCCCCGGGATTTGAAGAATTATAGAAAGATAAAAGGATTAAATTTCAAAATACCGCTGAAATTTAATCCTTTTTACATAATTTTTACTTATTCCAATCTGTTACTCAAAAGTATATTGATTAAAAAAATTCCTTGTTGTTAAATAAAGGTATGAAAAAAAAGCAGGTTGTTATATTCGTAATTTTGGTTTGTATTTTGATTGCATTAAACAAGTTTTTAATGTACAAAACAAACGCGCCGATTATTGAAACACCTGAATTAATTAATCATAATCATGTTTCATCCCAACGATTATTTGATAATGTATGGGAAGAAATTCGCGATAACTATTATGATCCTGATTTGAACGATCAAAACTGGGAACGCTGGAAGAATCGTTACCATGGCAAAATAAAAACAGACGCAGATGCAAAAGTAGCTATAGATACCATGCTTGCAAGTTTGGATGACCCGTATTCCAGATTTTTGACCAAAGCAGAATATTCAGACCAAAATACCTCCATTAATTCTAAAATAACTGGTATAGGTGTCAATATAGCATCTATTTCCGGTAAAATACATATTATAAATGTAATAGAAGGTACACCTGCCCAATACGCAAACCTTTTACCTGATGATGTAATTGTTGCAATAGACGGGAAAGACGTGAGCGGTATGGCGCTTTCAGATGTCGCCAATCTGGTTAGAGGACCAGAAAACAGTATTGTAGAAATTACAGTACTGCGTAATAATGACAAATTAGTTAAAAAAGTTGTTAGAAAAGAAATTAAAATAAAAACAGTAAGAAGTTCTGTTGATAAAAATATCGGCTATATAAAGATTTCTACATTTATAGGATCAACAACTCCTAACGAATTTTTGGAAGCACTGGAAAAAACAAAAGACACAGACGGGCTGATTATAGATTTACGCGGTAATACCGGCGGATTATTGCCAAATGCAATATTTATAGCAAACCTGTTTATTCAGGAAGGTAAACTGGTCAGTATAGTCGGCCGCGGAGGTTACAAATATGATATAGTTGCCCAGAATACCGAATTTGGAGTTAAAAAACCGCTCGTAGTACTTATTGACGGCGCCTCTGCCAGTGCCAGCGAAATTCTCTCAGGTGCCTTGAAAGATTACCATAAAGCAAAACTGATCGGCACAAGAACTTACGGTAAAGGTATGGTGCAAAAAATCATCCCTATGCAAAATGAAACAGGGCTTAATCTGACTATTGCAAAATATTTAACGCCTAAAGGTACTGATATTAATAAAAAAGGCATAGAACCGGATATTAAAGTAACTTTCAGTTTAAATGATTTAAAGAATAGAAATGACGCCCAGTTAAACGCTGCAAAAAGTTATCTGGCAAAAACAATTTCTAAAAATTAATATCTGATAAGCATCTGGATTTGCGAATTTATATTTTCAGTTTATAATAAAACTGTTATGGATTATGTGAATAACAAATTTGATTGTATAGTAGTCGGAGCAGGCCATGCCGGATGTGAAGCCGCGATTTCTTGTGCGCGTCTGGGGGCAAGCGTTTTGTTATGCTCTTTAAACCTTGACAATATTGCTCTTATGCCTTGTAACCCTGCAATAGGCGGGCCGGCTAAATCAACACTGGTCAGAGAAATAGATGCACTGGGCGGTGTTATGGGTGAAGCGGCTGACGCTACGTATATTCAAATGAAAACGTTGAATTCCTCCAAAGGCCCTGCTGTCCGTGCTCTGCGTGCCCAATCAGACAAACGGCAGTATATGGATTATATGCGTAATCTTATTGAACAAATAGATAATATACATCTGCGTCAGGCTTGTATTACTGATTTACTTGTAAAAGACGGTGCTGTTTGCGGTGTAATAGATGAGTTTGGCATTGAATACACTGCTCCTGTTGCGATATTAACAACAGGAACTTCACTATCAGGAAAAATATTTGTAGGTCTAAAATCTTATGATGCAGGACGTCTTGGTGAGAAAGCTGCAATAGGTCTTTCGGATTCTCTACGCAGCCACGGCATTACCTTAAAAAAATTAAAAACCGGTACTCCGCCGCGTGTTGACAAAAGGACTATAGATTATTCCAAAATGACAATTCAGCCGGGGGATGAAGAATTAAATTTTTACTCCTTTAAGCCTGATAGACCTGTAAGACCGCAATATCCGTGTTATTTAACAAGAACAAATGAATTAACACACAGGATTATACGCGCAAATCTTGACAAATCTCCAATGTTTCAAGGGCTTATTCAAGGAGTCGGTCCGAGATACTGTCCGTCAATTGAGGACAAAGTTGTAAGATTTAGCGAAAATCCTTCGCATCATATATTTATAGAACCCGAAGGACTAGGCAATTACGAAATGTATATACAGGGTTTTTCAAGCAGTCTCCCCGCTGATGTTCAGGTAAAAATGCTTAGAACCCTGCCGGGACTTGAAAATGCTCATGTAATTAAACCGGCTTATGCTGTAGAATATGATTATGTACCTGCTGTTCAGACGACACACTCATTGATGTCTAAAACAATAAAAGGGCTTTTCTTTGCAGGACAAATAAACGGAACAAGCGGATACGAGGAAGCCGCGGCGCAGGGATTAATTGCCGGTATTAATGCAATGAATTATCTCAATAAAACTGAAATGCTTGAACTATCACGGAGTTCGTCTTATATAGGAACGCTGATTGATGATCTTGTTACAAAAGATATTCAGGATCCTTACAGAATGCTTACTTCGCGTTCAGAATACAGGTTACTGCTTCGTCAGGACAATGCTGATTACAGACTCACGCCTATCGGGCATAAAATTGGTTTGATTGATGATGTTCAATACAAAATTTTTACAGATAAACAGGAAGCAATAGAACATGAACTTTTGCGCTGCCGCGAGGCAAAAATTTCGCCGACAGATGAAGTTAAATCAATTCTTTCAAAATACGGTGAAAATATAGAGCGCGGCATGAAAATTGCAGAACTTTTAAAGCGTCCTAACTTGAATTACAAAATAATCAAAGAACTGGATGAATACACCCGTGCATTAAATATCCCGAAAGATGTTTATGAACAGGTAGAAATTCTTATAAAATATGAAGGCTATCTGAAACGACAGGAGTTTCAGGTTGAACAGTCAGGCAAACTTGAAAAATATAAGATACCTGATGACATTGATTATTCAAAAATTGATCATATTTCATCAGAAACAAAAGATAAACTTTCTAAAATCCGTCCGAAAACCCTTGCGCAAGCTTCACGAATAGGCGGGGTAAAACCTGCGGATATATCAGTGTTGATGGTCATGCTGGAACGCCATACTGTTGCAAGAAGTTAATCACTAAATAGTTAAAATAAAATATATTAAAGAATATGCTCCACGAAATTCAAAAGACATTACATACGAAAAAGGTATTGCTGCAAACTTTGATACCTGCGAAATTATGTATTATGAGATAAGTCCGGAATAATAAACTCCGTGGAAATTTAACGTCTTATCTCTCAACATCCGAACATACCAAACAACTTTCCGCAGTTAACTTTGTACCATGTATAAAAGTGGACTTTGGCGCTTCTACAATTATTTTGAAAGTATAAAAATTATATCATAAATTTGTTTCAATTTTTTGCGTTTACAGCCTGAAAGCAAAGTTATGATATTTTTTATAATATTTTCATTTGTATCCGGCGTGGTTAGTAACAACTGAGCAGGTGAAATTCCAAAAACAGAACATATTTTATCTATTGTTTCTGCTGTCGGCTGGTATCTATTTCTTTCAATGTTTGAAACACCCTGCAGGCTTATACCTATTTTTTCTGCAAATTCTTCCTGTGTTAAGTGATGTTTTAAACGCAGTTCCTTAATATTTGAATTAATTAATTTTTGATAACCCATATTCAATAAGTTATAATAATATACTAAATAATTTAATAAACTATTTGGAGAATTATATGGCTAATTAATTGTAAACAATTGTTTCAAATCCATTGTTTTTCAACAATTTTGTCCTTAATATTTTTTTATATATACATAAGCATTTATATGAGTATAAAAAAGGAGGATTTACCATGAATGATTACACAATTAAGCCGGGCGACACACTATCAAAAATTGCCAGACAGTATGGTACAACGGTTGCAGAACTTGCCAAAATAAACAACATAAAAAATGTTAATACTATTTTTGCAGGTAAAACATTAAAGTTGAAAGCAGACAGCCCGCAAATAAATAATAATGATGCAATAAGAATGTTGAATGATATGCAGCAAAATTCCCAAGCCCAGGAAAATATTTCCGCTCAAAAGGATAAAACTCCTGTACAAAATGTGTTTACCAGAGATGCAAACCCGCCAAAAGCAGTGAAAGTTAAGGATGGAGAGGTGATTGATCCTTTCGAAAGTATTGAAGATAATCAGGGACGTCCAACAAGAATAATATCAAGAAGTCTGGCAGATGGAACT
The DNA here is from genome assembly GCA_944326465.1 of Candidatus Gastranaerophilales bacterium. Taxonomy (GTDB): domain Bacteria; phylum Cyanobacteriota; class Vampirovibrionia; order Gastranaerophilales; family Gastranaerophilaceae; genus CALUVH01. The sequence continues at coordinate 142,645 of CALVEB010000002.1, forward strand.
GTTTCTTCATATACCGATGTTGAATATTTGAAACAAGGCGGTACTATAGAAACGACCAGAGATGCAAACGGTGAGTTATTGTTATATGCAGAGCGCAATTCTAAAGAGCAAGTTACCAAAACGATTACCAAGCCAAGAGAAGGCGTATTTGAAGAAAAACTGTTGGATGAAACAGGTGCTATCAATTCTTTAATACGTAGGGATTCAAATGGGGAAGTAATATCCAAAATTAATTATGAGCGAATACTTAATAGTAACGGAGAATCTATTGGTAGTATTTTAGTATCGACAGAAAATGCTAAAGGTACAGTCATAGAACAAAACGAAGATTTTAAACCTGTACTTGATAGCAATGGGAAACGTATAGGCTGGATAAGAAAGGAGCCTCAAGATTTTACAGCAACATCAAAACCAATAAATGATCCAAGATTTCAAGGGCTTGAAAATTATAATTTTGTAAGACATGCAGCCAAAGATGGAATAGGTATGATTACTGTAAATAATGAAAATATACTTATACAGCATACTAATGATAATAAATATGAGCTAACAAGAATTAATATGAAAAATCAAGTAGAATTCTTACAGTATTCATCCATGGAAGAACTAAAAAAAGCACTGGCAGATAAAAATAGTAATTTCGGGGCGTACGCAGGAAACGGATATAACGATATAAACTATTTCTTTATTCCGTAGGCTTGCGATTATGCTGAGCAATCAAGGTGTGCCTGTTCTTTATTTTCGGAATTGATAAATAAGACATAATTCTCACAAATAGACTTTAACCTAATAAAGAATATAGGACTTTCTTGCTTGCCCGCATGTAACGGCATTCCGGACATACCAAAACAAAAGCAGGGATAATCCCTGCTTTAATTTTGTTACTAAAAAACTCCCCAGGTTGGACTGTCTTGCTCGGCGGCGTTAAACGGGTCTTCGGTTGACGCCTTCAATGCCGATGGCATTTTGTCGTCAAGCCTCCGCCCTCTGCCGCCTCGCGCTCGAACCTGACAAGGCTCTGCCTTGTGGTTCTCGTCCAACTTTTGAAAACTTCAGTCATTACAAATGCAGGGACAAGCCCTGCTTTTGTAATGTCAATAAAAAACTCCCCAGGTTGTCTTGCTCGCTCGCGTGTAACGGCATTCCGGACTTTCTTTTTGCAAGCAAGAGCTTGCTACAAAGAAAGCTCCTCCAGCCTCAGCTCGCTCGCGCTGGACTCTCACGGTTGGTTCAAGCCCTATTGTAAAGAAACATCTTAGATGATTATTTGTAACAGAGAAAATGAGTATTTAATAAATTAAGATTCTACTTCATCTTTGTCTCGTTAGGATTTAATTCATTCGAAGATAAGATGTTTTGATTAGCTTGATTACCCAAAGGTGGTGTTGTAATTCGCCAATAATTTTAAGAAAAACGACAAGAAAAATTGAGAAAAATGTTAATCTTTTATTAATAAAAATAAATAAAGTCTGTATTTGAACTATAATAATAAAATAGGTAGCGGGATGGAATATAAAGAGTTTTTAAATATATTTAAATTAAAAGGGCAACATTTTATGTGGTTTCTTGGTGCAGGAACTTCTGTTTCTGCGGGAGTTCCTTCTGCCTCAAATTTAATAGATCAATTCAAATTAAATATATTCTGCAAAAATACCAGTTCAAATCCGAAACTATACTACGATTTGTCTAATCCAATAGCAAGACAATCTTTACAAAATTATTTTATTGAAAATAAAATAGTTCCTAATCCTGACGAGAATGAGTATGCCTATTATTTTGAAAAAGCATATCCATTAGAAGAACTCAGACAACAAGTAATCGAAAAGGTTGTAAAAGGTCGTTCTCCATCATACGGTCAAGAAATATTAGCTTCACTGATGAAACTGAACCTTTGCCGAATAGTTTGGACAACAAATTTTGATAAGCTAATAGAAAATGCGGCTTCAAAATTGTACAATACTACAGATGAACTTACTGTTTCAACATTAGATAGCAATAATATAGCTAGAGATGTTATAAATAATGAGAAATGGCCCTTATTAATTAAATTGCACGGAGATTTTCAATCAAAAAAAATTAAAAATACAAATAGCGAATTAGAGAAGCAGGATACAGAATATCGTAAATTATTAATAGAACAATGCCAACGATATGGATTAATAGTTGCAGGATATAGTGGTCGAGATGAGTCCATTATGAGTTCTTTCCGTGAAGCATTGGAGAATGGAAATGCATTCCCACATGGATTATTATGGTTAATGAGAGCAGGAGAAGAACCTTGTAGCAAATTGAAAAATCTAATATTTAGAGCAAAAGAATTAAATGTTAATGCTGAAATTATTAATATACAGAATTTTGATGAAGTAATGGGGGATATATTAAAACAAATTGAAAATATACCAGATGATATTATAAAATACTTAAATACGAAAATGCCCAAAGCCACATTTCCACCATTACCAAGCAAAGGGAAGAATTTCCCCGTTTTAAGAATGAACGCATTACCAATTCTTGAATATCCTTTAAATTGTAAATTAATAGATTGTGAGATTGGTGGATTTGAAGAAATTCAAAAAGCGATTAAAAAAGCAAATACCAATATCGTTGCTATGCGAAAAAAAGAAGGTGTGATAGCCTTTGGACAATTAAATGAATTACAAAAAACTTTTTCAACTTATAAATTAAAAAGTATAGTTGATTACACTTTAAATCAAGAATTATTGCTAGAAGGGAAACAAGAATTAAATTTATTGTATAAACTGTTAATTAAATGTCTTGAACAAGATTTACCGATTATCGGGAAGTATCGTGGTCGTAGTCATTACATAATACTTGATAAAAATAAAATAAACCCTCAAAAATTTGCTAATTGGCAAAGAGGACAATATCAATTTGCAGAATATTGTTATGGTAAAATTCCAAATACAAATATTGAATGGGTTCAAGCTTTAAAAATATCGGCAGAATTTAGATTTGAGCAATTATGGTTAATATTAGAACCTAAAATATGGGTAGAACCTAAAGAATATGATGAAAATATTACAAACAAAATTAAAACATTTATTAATTCCAAATATTCAAATAGAATGAATAGTGTAAGTAACCTATTTTTAGATAAGTGGATAAATTTATTAATTGGTAAAAATAAAAACAAAGAGTTAATGCTATTTCAATCGTCTGAAAAAGACATATCTCCTAAATTTATTGTTAATGGAACTACGGCATATAGTAGAGGTGGTGAATAATGACTAATCACTCTCATTTAATTGCATATCAAAATATTCCTGAACCATTATTAACATTTAACCCAGAAAGAGATGATTGTATCAGTATACATCCATTAAAAGGATTAATTGAATATGGTCCATATAATCAAAAACTTATTGGGAATGCTTTCCCTATAATTAGAGTTGCTACGATGGGTCCAAAAGGAACTCATAAAATAATATCGGAATTAATAAATCAACTAAAAAGTAGACAAACACCACAAGAAAGAAAAGAATATCTTATAGATTTTCCAGGATTTAAAAATGTTTTTAAAAGAGATATTGAGATAAACGCAGAAATAAATATTGAAATATCGCAAGAACAAGAAACCATAGTTTTAAATGCCGATAAGCCATATAAAAAATTAGCTGATTTGTTTACGCAATTAATATCTAAAATTGCAAATAATAAATATGATTTTGATATCTTATATGTGTATTTACCACAAAATTGGTATCCAACATTTGAATGCAAGGCTGATGAAGATTTTGATCTGCATGATTATATAAAAGCTTTGTGTGTCGGCTATGGTATACCAACTCAAATCATCAGAGAAGATAAATCATTGCAGTATCCTTGCCAATGCAGTGTAATGTGGCATTTAGGGATTGCTACATATAGTAAAATAACTGGTGTTCCTTGGAAATTAGCACAAATGTCTCCAGATACGGCTTATATTGGTATGAGTTATGCATTAAGAAATAATAGAGAAAAATCCAAATTCGTCACGTGTTGTAGTCAAGTTTTTGATGCTGAGGGTTCAGGCATGGAATTTGTTGCTTATGAAACAAGTGATTTTAGATTAGAATCGAGAGATAATCCATATTTATCAAAAGATGAAATAAGAAGAGTAATGTCTCGCTGTCTGTCAATATACCAAGAAAGGAATGCAGGTAAACCTCCAAAAAATATTGTAATTCATAAATCAACAGAGTTTAAGGAAGAGGAAGTAGATGGGTGCTATGATGCATTAAAAGTTTGCAGTGATATTGAACTCGTGCAAATTCAACAAAATGTACATTGGAAAGCAATTAAAGTAGATGGTAACAATGATATTGCAGGATATCCTGTAAATAGGGGTACAATTTTAAGATTAGATAATGATTTGCTTTTATGGACACAGGGAAATGTGGATATATCACAGAGGGGTAGACATTTTTACAAAGAAGGACGAGGAATTCCTGAACCAATTTTACTTAAAAGATTTGCAGGACACAATTCCTGGTATGATAGTGCACATAGTATTTTAGGATTAAGTAAAATGAATTGGAATAGTGATAGTTTGTACGATAGACTGCCTGTAACTCTTGAATTCGCTCAAAAATTAGCAAGAACAATAAAACGAATGCCGCATTTAGAAGCAAAACCATATCAATATAGATTTTTTATGTAGTAAATGTCTAAAATATTAAACGATACAGAAGCAAGGTTTTATTCAAAAATTTTAGAATTTATTTTGATTAAAATTGTCGAAAGTATGCCTGAAATGGTAGTTTTTGTTCGGAAATTTTGTAATTATTGGCTTCAATCCAGTTCTTGAAACCGGTAAAGTTTTGATTTTATACAGAAATTTTGCCCCCTTTTTTAAGTTCCTACTTGACTAAATATTCTTAAAACGGATTTTTGAAAAATTGTAAAAGTTGCAATGTTTATCACTTGAGTTTCCATTTAATTACTACATTATTTCTTCTTATTTTTAATCTGCTGTGTTTTGGATTTTTTAGGCAAGAAGTTACTATCGCTTACAACTTTGCCACCAGTCCGTTCTTCGTATTCTTCTCTTGCGTGTTTAGCAATGTTTCCACCAATTTGTGCAGCGTTTTTATTTTCGTCTAATCCTGTTGCCTGTATACTTTCCGCGGCTTGTCGGGTTGAAAGTTCTGCTAAGGCTGTAAAAATCAATTCTGCTTCAGACATGTGATCTCGCAAATTTTGAGATTTCAAACCCTTCAGATTCTTGTGCTCTTTTACACTTAATCCACTCCATTCTTGATGAATTATATTTGTAAGAATTGCAAATTCTTCACTTTCAGTTATTTCATGGTCTTTCCAATAATCAGTCAATTTGTTTCGGGTTTCCTGTCCCATCATCCGTTGTTGAATCCATTTTTCGGAACGCCCAAGTTTTTGGTAAGTTTCTCTGGCTCTATCAATTGCAGTCGAAGGATCGGACATTTCTTTCATTCTTTCATAGCCAACACGTGCAAGCCATAACTTGACAGGCTCAGCTTTTGGACTTGGTACGGATTGAACAAGCCTCAAACAACCTTCGACATCAAGTGCATCGGTCTTATAAAACTTGCCATCCGCAGCTTTCATTTTCAGTTGACTACAATTTGTAGCCAACTCACTACCTTCTTTCTTTAAACGAGTTTTAAGAACACTCCAGTATTTTCTTGGATTTTCACTTTCAGTTAAAATTGCTATCAAATCAACTACTGAAAAATACCATTTTTCTTGTTGTTCATCATAAACCGAACGAATATTATTTTGTTCAAAAATCTTTATTTCATTTTTCATGACTTAATCCCTTTTGCTTATTATAACATAAAAAAGGCAGTCCTAAATGCTGTATTTTCATTGTGGTGTTGACATAAAATAAACCACTTGACAAATAATGATTTATCCTTGTTTGTGATAGAATAATTCTATTAGGTCAAAAGTGAGTGTTCTATGAGTTGTGAAAAAGAGGCGAAAGCAAGAATTAAGATAAATAAGTTGTTGGAAGAATCTTCTTGGCGTTTATTGGATGATGAAAATGGTCGAGCAAATGTTGATTTAGAATATTCAACCAAAATCAAACGCGATGATAAGTTTAAGGCAGGCTTATTAGACTATCTTTTGCTTGATTCAAAAGGTTTTCCGCTGTGTGTATTGGAAGCAAAAAGAGAAGATGTTAATCCTCTTTTTGCAAAAGAGCAGGCAAGAGCTTATGCAATGAGCCAAAATATTCGTTTTGTAATTCTTTCAAATGGTAACATTCACTATCTTTGGGACATTGAAATCGGCAATCCTGAAATTATTACTTCAATGCCAACACAAGAATCTTTAGAACAAAGGTTAGAGTTTAAACCAAATACAAAATCTTTACATTCAGAAAATATAACAAAAGAATATGTTGCATTAATGCAAAATCCGAATCTGTTACAAGAGCCTGATTACATAAATGAAACAACAAGAGAACGATATTGTTTTGATAATGGATATAGATTGTTAAGAGATTATCAAATTAATGCAATTAAAGCATTACAAAAATCTGCAAAAGAAGGTAATAACAGGTTTTTGTTTGAAATGGCAACAGGAACCGGTAAAACCTTAACGTCTGCGGGGATTATTAAATTGTTCTTAAAGACAGGAAATGCCAAAAGAGTTTTGTTCTTGGTTGACAGAATTGAACTTGAACGTCAGGCTAAAAAGAATTTTGATGAATATTTGAAAGACTATATTTCTGTCATTTATAAAGAATCAAAAAATGATTGGAGAAAGGCTGAAGTAGTTATTACAACTATACAAAGTCTTTTAGTAGATGACAGGTACAAAAGACTGTTTTCGCCAACAGATTTCGATCTTTTGATATCAGACGAATCTCATAGATGCATAGGCGGCAACTCAAGAGCAGTATTCGAATATTTTATAGGCTATAAACTGGGTTTGACTGCTACTCCAAAAGATTACATTAAAAATGTTGACGTTAAATCTTTAAAATTTGAAGATCCAAAAGCATTGGAGCGTAGAATTTTATTGGACACTTATAAAACTTTTGGCTGTGAAAGCGGTCAGCCTACATTCAGATATAGTTTGCTTGATGGGGTAAGAGACGGTTTTTTGATTAATCCGCTCGTTGTTGATGCCAGAACAGATATTACGACAGAATTACTATCTGAAAAAGGATATTCTGTTGTGCAAATTACTGATGATGGTGAAGAAACTACAGAGCAGATGTTTTCAAGACAGTTTGAAAAAAAGTTCTTTTCTGAGAACACGAATATACAATTTTGTAGAACTTTATTGGAAAATGGCCTAAAAGATCCTATCTCGGGAGAATTTGGAAAAACTATTATTTTCTGTGTGAGTCAGACACATTGTGCAAAAATCGTCCAAATATTGAACACAATGGCTCACCAAATATGGCCGGGAAAATATAACTCAGATTTTGCTCAACAAGTAACTTCCTGTATTCCTACCGCACAAGAAATGACAGAGCAATTTTCTAATAACAATTTATCAGGAAATTCAAGATTTTTAGATGATTATAAAACAAGTAAAGCAAGAGTTTGTGTAACGGTCGGGATGATGACAACCGGTTATGATTGCCAAGATGTATTGAATTTAGCACTTATGAGGCCAATATTTTCACCTACCGATTTCGTTCAGATAAAGGGTCGCGGAACAAGAAAATATACTTTCAAATATCCAACAACAAAACCGACTGAATTTAAACAAAAAGAACATTTTAAATTATTTGATTTCTTTGCAAATTGTGAATATTTTGAAAATGACTTTAATTATGACGAAGAATTAAAGCTTCCGCGAATATCTAAAAGCGCAACTGATGGAGGTGGTGAAACTCCCCAGCCAATTGAAACCATTGAAATTTTTGCCCCTGATAAACTGAAAGAATTAAAAGAAACAAAAATCGGTTTAGATGGTATGAAAATTGACCGGGAATTGTTCCAGCAATTTAAAGATACCGTTGTCGCAGATGATGATATTAAAAATGCAGTTGATAATGAGGATTGGCAAAGAGCCGAGAACATTGCAAGAGAAAAATACGAAAATAAACCGAATTTATTTGTAACTCTTGATAAATTAAGAAAATCCGAAAATTTAGATCGTCGATTATCATGGATTGAAGTTATACAAAGAGCATTCGGCTTTATTCCAAAATTTAAAAATCAAAATGAATTATTAGAGGATGAATGTGATAAATATATTTCAATTTATAAGCCGGAAGCTGAATATGTTCCATATATTAAAAACTTTATAAAAGCTTATGTAACAAGTGGTGAATTTAGAAACATTATTGATATGAAAAAATTCCAGGAACTGAATTTTTATGCAGGTTTTACAATTGAAGATTATAAACATCTGAATGGTTATAGAGAGTCTTTACCTGATTATATAAAAGATAATATCGCAATTAACAAATTTATGTAAAAGAGAGAGAAAAAATGCTTACAAAAGATATAAGAAAAACAATAGATAATGCAAGAGATGTACTGGTTGGAAAAATTCCAAACCCTCAATCTCAAATAGAACAAATAACAATTGCTATGATTTATAAATTCATGGATGATATGGACATTGAATCTGTTGAACTTGGGGGAGAAAGGCAATTTTTTGTAGAGGAACTTTCTGAATATGCCTGGTCAAAAATCATATCTCAACAATTGGGTAATGAAGCAAGAATGAATCTTTATACAGAAGCCTTAGATAAATTACAATTGTCTAGCAGAATTCCGAAATTATTCAGAGACATCTTTAAAGGAGCATATTTACCATTTCGTGACGGGCAGACTTTAACATTATTCTTGAAAGAAATAAATGACTTATCTTATAACAATAGTGAAAATCTTGGTAACGGCTTTGAATATTTGCTCTCCATTATGGGATCACAAGGTGATGCCGGTCAATTCAGAACACCAAGGCACATCATTGATTTTATTGTAGATATTGTTAAACCGACGAAAGCTGATACAATACTTGATCCTGCCTGCGGAACAGCGGGTTTTTTGATTTCTGCGTATAAATATATTCAAAAAACTGCAGAAGATTTAAAACAACCGTTAACTCCACAGGAACGAACTGCCTTAACCGAAAACATCCAAGGTTATGATATTTCACCTGACATGGTTAAACTTGCACTTGTTAATATGTATTTGCATAAATTTAAAGATCCTAAAATTTATGAATATGATACACTAACGCAAGACACAAGATGGGACAACTATTTTGATTGTATTTTAGCAAATCCGCCATTTATGACACCAAAAGGAGGCATTCAGCCTCATAATAAATTTGGTGTAAAAGCAAACCGCTCTGAAGTTCTGTTTGTTGATTATATTATGGAACATCTAAATTCAACCGGCAGAGCAGGCGTAATTGTACCGGAAGGTATAGTTTTTCAAAGTGCAAATGCCTATAAAGAGTTAAGGAAAAAACTTGTCGATGAAAATTATTTATATGCGGTTGTTAGTTTGCCGAGCGGAATTTTCCAGCCTTATTCAGGTGTAAAAACATCAATACTTTTTATGGATAGACAATTAGCCAAAAAGACTGACAAAGTTCTTTTTGTTGAAATACAAAATGACGGATTTGATTTGGGTGCTCAACGCCGTCCAATAGATAAAAATGATTTACCAAAAGCATTGGAATTAATAAATCAATGGCAAAATGCAATAAATACTAAAACTGATTTCTCATCAGATTCCCAAATGATTACGCTTGTTGAAAAATCAAAACTTGGAGAAAATGAAGAATATAACCTTACTGCTTCAAGGTATAAAGTTACTCAAGATTTTTCTAATTGTAAATGGGAAATGGTAAAACTTGGCGATGCAAGGTTTTTTATGGTTGAATCTGGCGGAACCCCAAGTTCAAACGAAGATAGTTATTGGAATGGAGATATAAATTGGGTATCATTAATAGATGTTCCTGTTTCTGAAAGTTTTACAACAATAACGTCAACTAATCGCAAGATAACTCAAAAAGGACTTGAAAAATCAGCTGCAAAATTACTGCCTATCAATACGATCTTAATATCTTCAAGAGCAACAATCGGTCGTATTGCAATAAATAAAGTTGAACTTGCGACAAATCAAGGCTTTAAAAATATTATTATTAAAGACTTTTCAAAAGTGAATCCCCAATATGTTGCCTATACAATAAAAAAACTAGTTCCCAAAATGGAAGATATGGCAACAGGTGGAACATTTAAAGAAATTTCTAAATCTTCAATAATGAACTTGGAAATTCCACTTCCACCATTGGAAGTCCAAGAAGAAATTGTAAAAGAACTTGACGGTTATCAAGCTGTAATCGACGGAGCACAAAAAGTCGTTGACAACTGGAAACCAACACTACCAATTAATCCAAATTGGGAAAAGGTTAAATTAGAAAATGCATGCGATGAACTATTTGCCGGAGGTGATGTTCCTGTTAATAATTGGCAAAAAGAAAAATCTGAAATATATAATATACCTATATATTCTAATGGAATTGGAGATAAAGCTCTATATGGTTATACAAATATCGCAAAAGTTAACGAAGATGCGGTTACTATATCAGCAAGAGGAACTATTGGTTATGTAGCAATTAGAAAAGCTCCATATTATCCAGCTATAAGACTTATTTCGGCTATTCCTAATAAAAAGATAATCATATTAGGTTATTTAAAACTTATTTTACAAAATATTGATATATTGGGAAATGGTAATTCTATTCCACAATTAACGGTTCCTATGATTAAAGATTTGAACATTTATATTCCTTCTATAGATGAACAAAAAGCAATAGTTGAAAAAATAGAGTACGAAGAACAAGCTGTTGAAGAATGCAAAAAACTCATAAAACTTTATCAAGAAAAAATCAACACAAAAATTCAATCAATCTGGGGTGATAGTTGTGAATGATAAAAATATAATAAATCTGGAAGAAGATGAAACTATAATAGAAATAAAAAGATTTCTACCTATTATAACTGATGATAAGGTTATTCCTTATTTTGAAAAAATGTTTCAAAATCTTTGTATAATTGAAGGTTCTGAATTCTACAATAATGCAATATTGAATTTGACTCATTTTTATAATTATTTAATTCGAACATACCTCGTAAGATTATATAATTCTAACAACCAGAATATAGAGTTACTTAAATATATACAAATTACTGAAGGTTGTTTATCTCCATTATATTCAAATGAAAATGAAAACGACAGAACTATATGTATAGAAGATAAAACAGATATTTTTACTTTTAGGGCAAAAGAAAGAAAAGCAATTCGTTATTTTTTTCATATATTAAATATTGATGAGAATTCTTGTATTTTTAAATACAATGAAAAAATCTTCCAAAAAAGAAATAATGTTGCACATTTACAATATTATAATATTACAAAAGATGAATTTGATGAATTTTCTCAAAATATATTACATGGATTAACTAATATCGCTACGAAATTAGTTTCTATAACTAAACAAATTATAAAAACAAATATCGAAAATTATAAAAGTCAAGATTTAATAAGTGATGATATTTATGATATACAAAATGTTTTAGAAGAAATAAATAAGGAATATTATATTTCAGAAATGGATTATTACTTAATTAATAAGCAGGATGGCTCAATTAAATCTGCTCCAAAAACTTCAGATCTATATTGGGTAAAACGATATTGTCTGGAAATTTTAGGTTTAGAATTTTAAAAGAGGATTTATTATGTATAATCAACCTTGGAGTGCAAAATCTGCAATGGAATTATCAAATAAACAAGCAGAAAAAGAAAGACAAATTCAAACACAATTAAATGAATTACATAAACAAACATCAACTTTAACTGATGTTAAAGAACTTACAAGAATTAATATTGAGTGTATTCAAAATATTGTCGGGCTAACTTCTGAAAACACTGAAACAGTAAAGCAAATTGCTAAAATGACAGAAGAAAATCAAAAATCTTCAACCAAACAATTCTGGGCTTCAATTATTGTTTCTATTTTAGCACTATTAATAGCAATAGCATCGCTTGTTATTAGTATAAATTAAGGAAATATCTTTTGGAATAAATAATTATAATTTTTAACAGTTTACATGCCAATATAATCTCAAAATTATAATATTATAAAGTATTGTAAACATTAAAATGTGCCACAAATTAAATAATGTTGCAGTAAATCAATAAAAGAATAAATATAGGAATAAATATCTTGAAAAATTAACAATGTCATGTTATATTTTTATTGTTAATTAAACTACAAAGGAGATTTATTATTGAAAAGTACATTTGATTTGGCAGAGGAAGTTTTTTCGGGGACAACAGCTGACGATATTGTTTATTTTATGATCGATAATTATAGGAAAGTTAATAAGCCTGAAAATAGAGAAGAACTATCGTTGAGTAATAGATCAATAGCCTCAAATTATTCGGATGCAAATTGGGCAAGTTTAAAAAAATATATTGAAGATAAACAATTAGGTGAATATTGTGAAATAAGTGGTAAGAGAAGATGGTTAATAAAAAACCTATGGATTACAATAAAAAAAGTTGATACCAATCTTAAACCCTCGAAGCTTTATACAGATGGTTCGGAGCAACTGAAATTTGATTTAGGCATGCCTGCCGCTGAATTGTCATTAGATTTTCCTCTTGTAATCGGCTATATACCGGATAATGATAGGTCTTTTATAAAAGAAATCCATGTAATAAAATATAAAACAGATGGCAATGTAGATTGGAATATAAAACTCTATGATGTAAATATTATTACAGGCTTAGTTCCGCAAAACATCCATAAGGATGTAACAAAATTAATAAAAGTAAAAGTGCCAAAGGACAATGTAGTAGACTTATTTGACAAAGATTGATTGGATATAAATGAATAAAGAAATTAATACATATATGATTACGATTGCCAGAGAGGCAAGACGTAAAAATCAAACACAATTAGCAAAAGAATTGGGTATAAAACAAGCAAGATTGTCAAAGATTGAAGCGGGAATTGCACCAATTGATGATGAATTGTTAAATAAAATTTCATCTAATTTAAACTTTCCAAAAGAATTTTTCTTTGAACAATATACCCCTGTTGATACTGAATATAAGTTACACAGAAAACAAGCAGCATTGAAACAAACTGAATTAAGCTATATAAGTTCAAATTCAAATATTATAGATATGGAAATAGGTAAGTTATTAAATTCATTAGAAATAGATACTTCAATTCCCGAAAAATTAAATTTAGACTATTTGGATTCGCCGGAAGATGTTGCTATTGGATTAAGGGAATATTTAAGCTTACCCAAAGGTGGAATTTATAATATAACTAACTTAATCGAATCTTTAGGAATAATTATTGTTAATTTTGATTATCCGAATATCAAGTTTGACGGTGTTAGTTTTTATAATAAAAAAAATATTCCTATAATGATTATAAACAAAAACTTACCTCCTGATAGAGATCGTTTTACAAAAGCTCATGAACTTGGACATATTCTTATGCATAAGTTTCCTGCTCCTGATGCAGAAAAAGAAGCAAACAGATTTGCTTCCGAGTTTTTAATGCCCCAAAAAGATATATTAGCAGATTTAAATAACTTGAGTTTTTATTCTCTTCCTAATTTAAAACGAAAATGGAAAGTATCGATGGCTTCATTAATATATAGAGCAAAAGAACTAAGTACAATCAATGAATCTCGCGAAAAATCTCTTTGGGCACAAATGAGCAGAGCTCATTACAGGCAACATGAACCAGAAATGGGCATTTTAAAAGAAAATACGGAGTTATTAGATTCAATTTTAGATTATCATAGAAAAATTTTAGGTTATACAGAATCTGATATTGTTAAATATTTTTCAATTTTTCTTGATGACTATAACCACTTATTTAATAAGTATAAACAAACAAATATTAGAATAAATAGTGGTCTGAAAAGGGTGAAGTGAATTATGAAAAATTATCACCTTTAAATCTAAATAATAATGATTTCAGAATATGTAATATCTAATTTTTCTTTAGCTAATTTACATTCTTATTGATACTGATGAAATGAGTTTAATCCTACAAAGTTATTTTAAATGTTGTTCAAAAAGTGTTCAAAAGGCGTTGTATTGAATTTATTTAATAAAATTTGAGAATTACCTTCAAACAAAAAACAACCCTGCAAAAAATTGCACTTAAGTGCTTCTTAAACCGATGCATTTTAATTGAAAAAACTTTATATGAAAATTGTGTCTAAATGATACATTTTATATGACTTTGCTTGATATTTAACTCATTGAGAGTGATATATGTCATTGTTAATAAGAGGTAACAATGATTGAATTAGGCAAAAAATACAAACTTAAAAAGATTAAAGGCCTTGCAATCTCAGATAATGAGTTTTACAAAGTAATCGGATTTTATAACCTTGACACTGTCATTTGCGAGAATCCTTATGATGAAAGGTTTGTATTTTTAAAAGAGTTTTTAATTGATCCTGCAAAACCTAATGAAATTTATTCAAATTTGATACTTGAAAGGCAAGAATAATGGCAGAAAAAGATTATAAGTTATACGGAACAAAGGTTTTAAATCTAAAAACTCAAGAAATAGGATTGTTAATTTGTGTTTGGAAAAACTGTTTTGCAGATAAAACAGTTGATTTTGCAACTTGTGTTAATAAGCAAGGCAAACGCTACAATATAGAACTTGAGGAGGTTACTCCATTGGAATAAAGAATATAAGAATAAATTTAAAAAATAAATATTACAAAGAATTATCCTTAATCATCTTTTTTACTTCCTCAATTGTGTAAACTTCGTTTTTACCCTTTGAGTGTAAAATCATATGACAATTTGGACATACTGGAATCAAGTCTTTTATAGAATCAAGCTGATATTCGCTTTTAATTGTTGAAATCGGCTTTACATGATGAACATGGATTTTGTTTTTAAACTGTTCTCCATATTTTTGAGCAAATTCAAATCCACAAATTCTGCATTTTGTGCCATAGTGTTCCAAACAGGCAGTTTTAGCCTTTGTATTTCTTTCATAGGCATTTACTGTTATAGTTTTTGTCGCTCCTTCTTTGTAATTATTTATTCCTCCGGATAACTCCTCTGGGAAAATACTCTCAAAGTTATTATCTGTTATTCCTAAATATTTAGACATTGCGACATCAATATCTAATATTATTTCTTTTTTAGAAGCAGGAACAACATAAAAGTTACATCCGCTAAAAAAATATTGATAATCATCATATTTTCTATTTATTACAGTATAATTAGATATTTCAGAAGTATTTTCATATATAATATGGGCTTTTGTCTTTGGTTTTTGTGTTGTTTTTATATGTATTGAAATACTTTTATTTCTATTTGTACTATTGTGATAACCAAGAAATATCGTGATATTACTTGGATTTTGAACTAAAATATACCAGTCTTCTACTGATTCAGTATCTGCAATATACAAAGTATTGCTTTGTGCCTTGCTTATTGTCCAATAATGATTGTATCTTTTTATAACATCTGCAGACATAATATCATTCCCTTTTTAAGGATAACACAAACATTATCTTTAAAGACTATTCTTCAAAATCTTCTTGCAACTCAGTTTTCATTTCATTTTCCATTTCTTTCAGCATTTCTTCTTCATAATCCAATCTTTTTTGTGCAACCTTTATAAATTTTTCAATCTCAAAATCTTTTTGTTCTTTTTTGACAAGTTCTTCAACAAGATTCAGAAACACATTAAGCCTTGATGTATCTATTTTATTGCCATTTTGAAGTTCTGAATTAAAATTTGCAAGCATGGTTTTACAAAATACATAAATATCATCTTTAGAGTTTGTATGTTTATACAGATATTGATACCTTTTTTCAGTCCAGTTTCCGTCTTTTTTCCAACGTTTTATTGTGCGTTCATTTACACCTAATCTTTTTGCAATTCCCGCAACGG
>CALVEB010000003.1 GCA_944326465.1 Candidatus Gastranaerophilales bacterium
AAGTTCGTTACATGAATTAGTCCCCTTTCCGATTTTCCTAGTCCCGTTTTTTCAATTGGCTGGATTGCTTCGCCTAACGGCTCGCTATGACACATAATTAGGCTATGTGAGCATATCACGTTGACTAATAATTGATAACTCTTATTCCCTTATTTCCTTAATCCCTTATTTCCCTAAAAACAGGCAATGCATAAATCTTGCGTTGCCTCTTTTAAAAGACGATAAGTCGTTAAGACGTGTCTTGGATTTGCTCCGCGCTCACAGAGTTTCGCCTAAAAGCCTTACGGCTTAGTCGGCTCAATCTGTTCGCTATCCGGATTTGTGCCTTCGGCACGCCATCCGTCCGCAAATCCGCTAAGACGTTAAGTTCGTTACAAAAGTTAGACCATGTTGGATTTTCAACATGGCCTAATTTTTTAAAAGTCATCCTGAATTTATTTCAGGATCTAGCCACCGTTGCAATTCAAGGGTACCAGAAAACATCCTCCCTAAAGTCGTAACGAAACTGCTGCGGTATGACGGAAAGGCATTGGTGAGTCGCCACTTTGCCATCTCCGAGGGGGAGGGCAGAAACACTTAACGAACGTAAGTGAGTTTTAGTGTTTCGGGTGGGGGTTGGTTCGTTGAATCCACGCAATTGACCCCCTCCTAGAATTTCTAGCCTCACTGCGTTCGGCAACAAATTCTTTTCCTCCCCCTTGGAGAGGGTGGACACAGTCCACTTTTACATACTGGATGCCCGTAACTTTTGCGTGGGCTAGTGTGTAGGAGCACACTTCGTGTGCCTTCGTCCGCCATCGTACATCGCGCCGTCAGGTGAGCAAATCTGCCAGCCGCTCTTCTATCTCCTTACTCACAACTCTCACGCCATTCACTTTTCGCTTTGTTTATGTTATTAATAATATTGTTATAAATTCCAGATTGGGGGCTTTAACATGATTCTAATCACCGGAGGGGCCGGATATATAGGAAGTCACACGGCTATCAACTTTCTAAATGCAGGTTACGACATTGTAATCTTTGACAGTCTTGAAACAGGTCACATCCAAACTATTGAAACTCTTAAACAAATAGGCAGTGTAAATTTTGTAAAAGGCGATTTGCGGCATCCCGATGACCTTGAAAAACTTTTTTCTAAATACAAAATAGATGCAGTAATTCATTTTGCGGCATTCTCTCTCGTCGGCGAAAGCGTCTTTAATCCGGCTAAGTATTATCGTAACAACACTTACGGCACTCTTAACCTCCTTGATGCAATGATTGAGCATGACGTTAAAAAAATTGTATTTTCATCAACATGTGCGACTTACGGCGAACCAGAATACACACCGATTGATGAAAAACATCCGCAAAATCCTATTAACCCGTATGGCGCATCGAAACTCATGGTCGAAAGAATTATGGCGGATTACGACGCAGCATACGGGCTTAAATCAATTAAGTTACGCTACTTTAATGTTGCCGGCTGCGATGAAAAAATACGCATAGGCGAATGGCACAATCCTGAAACGCACCTTATACCGAATATCTTAAAATCAACATTCACAGGCGGGCAAACCTTCAAGATTTTCGGGAACGATTACAACACTCCGGACGGCACCTGTATAAGAGATTATGTAAATGTAGAAGATTTAGCTGAAGCTCACAGGCTTGCGCTTGAATATCTGAATAGAGAAAATAAATCCGATGTGTTTAATCTCGGAACAGAACATGGCGACAGTGTAAAAAATATTTTTGATACCTGCGAAAAAGTTTTAGCAAAAAAAATTCCTGTAGAAATAGCGCCGCGGCGCGCTGGTGATCCTGCTAAATTATATGCAGACGCCGCAAAAGCCAAAACAGTCCTCGGCTGGAAACCGGCAAGATCTATTGAACAAAGTATTAAAACAGCTTACGACTGGGAATGTAATTTACAAAAAATCATAAAGGATACTGATTAAGATGAAACGAATTTTGATAACAGGCGGCGCCGGATTTATCGGCAGCCATTTATGCGAGAGATTAGTGAATGAAGGCAATGACGTTATTTGTCTTGATAATTTTTTTACAGGTTCAAAAGACAATATCAGACATCTTTTGTCTAACGACCATTTTGAACTCGTGCGGCATGACATTACAAAAGAATATTTTGCAGAAGTTGATCAGATATATAATCTGGCATGCCCTGCAAGTCCGCCGCATTACCAGTACAATGCGATTAAAACAATCAAAACATCTGTTCTGGGGTGTATACACATGTTAGGGCTTGCCAAACGCTGCAAGGCAACTATTTTGCAGGCTTCAACAAGTGAAGTTTACGGAGATCCGCAGGTTCATCCGCAAACAGAATCCTACTGGGGAAATGTTAACCCTATCGGAATAAGAAGCTGTTATGATGAAGGCAAGCGCTGTGCGGAAACTCTTATGATGGATTACCACAGGCAAAATAATGTAGATACGCGAATTATACGTATCTTTAACACATACGGGCCTAATATGGACATGAATGACGGCCGTGTTGTGTCAAATTTCATTGTTCAGGCACTTCAAAACCATGACATAACAATCTATGGCGACGGTTCACAAACACGTTCATTCTGTTATGTTTCGGATCTTGTTGACGGTATGATTAAGATGATGAATAATCCGCAAAAATTCATAGGACCGGTCAACCTCGGCAATCCGTCAGAAAGAACTATTCTTGAATTTGCGCAATTAATTATCGAAATGACAAATTCTAATTCAAAAATAGTTTACAAGCCGCTTCCGGGTGATGATCCGTGCAGGCGTAAACCAGATATCACGCTTGCTCAAAAAGAATTAGGCTGGAGTCCTGAGGTTGACATCAGAGAAGGTTTATCTAAAACTATAGAATATTTTGACAGAAAATTAAGAAAGGGAAAATAAATGAAAGTTTGTGTGATAGGAACAGGTTATGTAGGACTCGTTGCAGGCACATGTCTTGCGGAAATGGGGAATAATGTAATTTGCGTTGATAATGATTTAAAAAAACTTGAGCAGCTTGAACAGGGTATCGTACCAATCTATGAACCGGGACTTGAAGAATTAATCAAGGTTAACGTTGCGGAAAACAGGCTTTCATTTACCAATGATTTAAAATCAGCCGTACAAAATTCACTTGTATGTTTTATTGCTGTCGGCACACCGCAAGGCGAGGACGGCTCTGCTGATTTAAAATATGTATATCAGGTTGCAGAAAGTATCGGAGAAGCTATAAACGGCTACAAGGTTATTGTTGATAAATCAACTGTTCCTGTCGGTACCGCCGAAAAAGTAACTCAAATTATAAAGTCAAAAACAAATGAAGAATTTGATGTTGTGTCAAATCCGGAATTTTTAAAACAGGGGGCGGCAGTTGATGACTTTTTGAAGCCGGATAGAGTTGTTATAGGCTCCAATTCACACCGCGCAACAGAAATTATGCAGGATTTGTATTCACCATTTTTACGTACAGGAAACCCTGTCATCATAATGGATGTTAAATCAGCAGAAATGACAAAATACGCGGCGAATTCTTTTCTTGCAGTAAAAATATCTTATGCAAATGAAATAGCAAATATTTGTGAAAAAGTCGGAGCGAATGCTGAAATGGTAAGAATAGGCATGTGTTCAGACAAACGCATCGGCTCACAATTCCTGTTTCCGGGGCTCGGTTATGGCGGAAGCTGTTTTCCAAAAGACGTAAAAGCTTTGCTTAAAACTGCAAAAGATAATAATTGCGATTATCAGCTTTTGCAGGCGGCTGATGATGTAAACAAAAGACAGCGTCAAATATTTATCCAAAAAATTCTAAAAAGATTCGGAGAAAATTTGGCAGGCATGACATTTGCAATCTGGGGACTTGCCTTCAAACCTAAAACAAATGATATGCGAGAAGCTCCTGCGATTACAATTATTAATGCATTATTAAAAAGAGGAGCAAAAATTCAGGCGTATGATCCAAAAGCTTTTGATTGTGCTCAATTCTATTTCGGCGATAAAATAACTTATTCAAAATCTGCTTATGATGCATTATCAGGCGCAGATTGTATGTTACTTCTTACTGAATGGAATGAGTTCCGCCGTCCGGATTTTGATAAAATAAAAGAACTCCTGAAAAATCCGATAATCTTTGACGGAAGAAATCAATATAATGCAGAACGCCTGAAACAACGCGGCTTTGAATACTATTGTGTAGGTAGAAATTCGTAACAATAATTCATAATATATTTAAAATAAGTATGTTTATTGTATATTAATAATATAACATTTTCCACATGGGGGGCTGAGTAAAAACATGGTTGCTTTATGGAAAAGCGAAATAGATAAAGTGATAGATACAGGTTATGTGAACAAAGAAACTTCAATAACCGATGCACTTATTGAAAATTTCTATAAAGAAGTCATGAAACCGGAAGACAGAAAACTTCTGGAATTGTTTTTCACTCCCAACCCTACACAGGAAGAATTAAATGCGCTGTTAAAAATTTGGGATATAGAAGTTAAAGGCGGTGCAAAAGCTTTAATGCTGGCTTATTTTATGAAGCAGCATCCGAATTTGCAATTCACCGCCTATGAAGGCCCGCGCCTCAAAGGATTATTAAAATATTTTCGTTTCCATAATCTGAAAATCATTGCGCACTACAGTAAAATCGGCCGCGCATTAAATGAAAAAGGCATTACGCCGATGATTTTAAAAGGCGGTGCAATGAAATATCTTCGTCAGGACTTGCCGCGTGTAATGGGTGATATTGATGCACTTGTTAAACGTGATGAATTTATGCCGGCGGTTAAAACTGTTCTTGCGACCGGTGAATATGAATATGACAGAATCTTTGATCATTCCGTCGACTTCCACGAAATTGGTCAGGAAGCAGGCGCTCTGGATTTGCACAGATATATAGAAATGGAATCAGGCAAGGGTGAAAAACTCGTTAAATTACTCTATAAACGCGCAAGAACAGTGAATGTTTTCGGTGTTCGGTCACTAATTCCGTGCAATGAAGATTTATTGTTCATTACTCTGATAAATCTTTCAAGAAATTTAAAAGAAAATACAAGCAAGGCCGGACTTTTATATGCGCTTTTTGACTTTGATTTTCTTCTGAAAAGCAAACCTGATTTTGACTGGGATATTGTAACCGGCAATGCAAAAGCAACAGGCATGGAAATTCAGATGAATTTTGCCTTGAAATTTATAAACAAAATAAGCCCGAATATTTTACCGGATAATATCAAAAACAATATTTTCTTTGAAAAAGAAACAAATAATTTTTCAATAGCAGTAATGTATGACCGTTTTTATCTGAACGATTTAAGAACAAAATGCAGACCTATGAAGGTTGCGGATTTATTCAAAAATCCTTCTGAAATTTCTGAGTATTTAAAGCTTAAACCCGTGTATTTTTCACTGAAACTTTTGCGCGGACATCCGCATTTAATAAAATTATTAATCAGAGATCTGAAAGAACGTGACAACGAAATTGCATGTCTAAATTAAAAGGGATAAAAATGAATTTTAAAGATTTAACTAAATCAGAGATAAGAGAATGCTTTAATAACATTGATAAATATTTGATGCAGCAGGAGAAAAAATTTGTCAAATACGTTGATTTAGGCTGTAAAGTAGTCAGGTTAATCGGATACAGTGAAGAATTTTTGCCGCATATCGAAAAACAGCTTACTTTTGTCTTAAGGGATACAGCAGACAAATACGACGCAACTCTCATATTATGGAAAGAAAATAATGCCTTTAATTTTGGAAAAAATTTACTGCCTAAATTTAATCCTAAAACAAATATGAGATTACGAATTGATTTAATATATTTTCCTAAAACAATATGGGATATCAGAGTAATTGATGAAAGTATTTCTAAAGTAAAACCGGTTATTGATGTAAAATCAGAACACGGGATTATTCTTGCAAATGATTATGAAAACAACACTTATTACTATGGTGTGAATAATCTTGAGCCTGAAGAATTTATCAAAGAAGGACATTTGTTTGTACAATTCTTTAACAATATTTTGAAAACTCCAACATCAAATCTTGCGCACGGTGCTGTAATCGGTCTTAACGGAAACGGGATTTTGATGTGTGCACGAGGTCAGCGAGGCAAGTCAACACTTGCAGTGCTTTCTATGATGAAAGGGTTTGAATATGTGTCAGACGATTATCTGATTTTGCACGAAAGAGGTAATGAACTTTTATCAAGTCCGATTTATTCAATCATTACGCTTTCGCCCAAAATGTACAACGAATTGTATGATTATTTAGGCGAATCAAGATTTGTTTCAAACAACGCAAGAAAAGATAAATATGTGTTTAATATTGCAAATTTCCATGACAAATTCATATAAATGGACAGATAAAATTAAAATATTGGACAGCAAAATTAACCAAAACTCTAAACTTCCGAAATTTAACTCGGAAGTTTTTAATTTTAGGTGTCAGACAATTTAAATTAACCTGATAAAAATTCTAAATTTGAATGATAAAAAGTTTTGTGAACATATCTGTATAAATGTTACAAAAACTCTAATTTTCAGGTATTGTTTAAGGGGAAATCCTATTTTCTCAATGTCTCTATAATATACGTGGTATAATTATTGTCATGAAAAAGTTTATAATTGCCATTTTATCACTACTTATGCCAGTTAGCTGTTATGCATCAATACACTATGAATCCAGTTATAAAAATATTGGTGCAATGCCCATAATGGAATTATGGAATATAAAAATCCCGATAAAACAAGAGTTGACTGCTTGACTGAAACACACGCAGTAGAATTTGATTTTGCAAAAAATGGGCGGAATCTGTCGGGCAGGCACTATATTATCAATTGATGACCAATAAAAAAGCAATGGTAGTATTAATTGTGGAAAATGAGAAAAAAGACCAATGTTATATAAATAGAATTAAACCATTATCAGAACTCTACAACTTTGATCTTGAAATAATTACTCCAAGCGATATTAGTGATAGTAGTGGGAAATGTAAAAATAAAAAATGTAAATGTAATAAGGACTAATAATATTCTAATCGTTCCAAATTTTTAATGTTAATATAACTTAATTGAAAATGATATTTTAATATTCCTATAATAATAGCAGCTTGTCTATTTTTTGCTTTTGTCTTTAGCAATATATTAGATATGTGTGCTTTTGCGGTTGAATGACTAATATGCAGTTTTCTTGCAATTTCTTTATTTGTTGCTCCTTGTACCATCTCAGAGTATACTTCAAATTCTCTTTCCGTTAATAAATTATTCAATGTTGCTCTCCTATAACGTGTGTAGTTTAGTAATACAACTACACACGTTATAAGTATATTACGATAAAAATATATTTAAATATTAGGTAATTTTATTTCAAAAAACGGATATAAGAATAATATTCATTTTTTTTGTGTTTGTTAGCAGTTCCCAATATCTGTTCTTTAGTCAAAAAACCCATCCTATATGCAATTTCTTCTAAGCAAGCTATTTTTATACCTTGGTTTTCTTCTATTGTTTGAACGTACTGACCTGCTTGTAAAAGAGAACGATGAGTCCCTGTATCAAGCCAAGCAAACCCCCTGCCAAATAATTCAACATTTAATTTGTTTTTTTCTAAATAAATTCTATTTAAATCTGTGATTTCTAATTCGCCACGAGCAGAAGGTTTAAGTTTTTTTGCATATTCAACTACACTATTGTCATAAAAATATAAACCAGTTACGGCATAATTAGATTTTGGTTCTTTTGGTTTTTCTTCTATTGTTTGAGCTTTTCCGTTCTCATCAAATGATACAACACCAAATCTTTCAGGATCCTTAACTGGATAACCAAAAACTGTTGCTTCCCCATTTTCTTCAGCAGTTTTTACTGCTTTTTTAAGCATTGCAGAAAAACCTGAGCCATAAAAAATATTATCACCTAGGACAAGTGCAACGGAGTCATTGTCAATAAATTTTTCTCCTAAAATAAATGCTTGAGCCAAACCATCTGGTGACGGCTGTTCTACATAGTCAAACTTTAATCCAAATTGTTCACCTGTACCAAGTAACTTCTTGAAGTTTGGTAAATCTATCGGGGTTGATATAATTAAAATTTCTCTTATCCCAGCAAGCATTAAAACAGAGATTGGGTAATATATCATAGGTTTGTCATAAATTGGTAGTAATTGTTTAGATACCCCTATTGTACTTGGGTATAATCTTGTCCCACTTCCGCCAGCTAGTACAATTCCTTTCATATTACACCTCGATTCTTTGTGCCATATAATCTTTTAAAGCTTCTTTCCAATCCCTTAATAAACCATCGTTATCCATAATTGAATAAGCAGGTCTCTTTGCAGGTCTTGGAAATTCCTCTGTTGTACATGGTTTTAAGTTAACATTTAATCCGGCTTGATTAAAAATCTCTTCTGCAAACCCATACCAAGACGTGCTTCCACCACCACAAGTATGGTATGTTCCGTAGGGTTTATTCTTAATTATTTTAATAATTGCATCAGATAAATCCACAGTCCAAGTCGGGCAACCCACCTGATCATCAACGACTTTTAATTCAGGTTTATTAGCAAGTGAAATCATTGTTTCAACAAAGTTTTTACCATAGTGTCCATAAAGCCAACTTGTTCTGCAAATGTAGTATTTTTCTAAATTATTTCTAACAGCTTCTTCGCCTTCCCATTTAGTTAAACCATAGTTATTAAGCGGTGCTGTTTTATCAAGTGGTTTATATGGTTTTTTACCTTGTCCATTAAAAACATAATCAGTTGAAATATAGACCATAGTAGCATCGTACTTTTTGCAAGCTTTTGCAATGTTTTCTGTTCCTTCTGCATTTATTAATCTTGCGGTGTTAAAATCTTCCTCAGCTTTATCGACATTTGTATATGCAGCACAATGAATAACTATATCCGGCTTTTCTATTGAAAAAATTTTATCTATATTTGCAGGTTTAGTTATGTCTAATATATCAACATCTGTTTCAAAAACATTATATCCATTATCTTCAAGTACAGGACATAAATCCTCTCCGAGCATACCATAAGCACCAGTAACTAAAACTTTTTTCATTATACCAAGCTCGCTTTCTTGTTTTCTATTGATTTCATCCAATCTTGGTTATTTAAATACCAGTCAATTGTAAGTTTGATTCCCTCTTCAAATGTTATTGAAGGTTGCCATCCAAGTTCGGTGGTAATTTTGTCATTTGAAATTGCATAACGCCTATCGTGACCAAGTCTGTCTTCAACGTATTTAATTGAAGATTCTTCTTTGCCCATTGCATCAAGAATAAGGTGTGTAATTTCAATATTAGTTTTTTCATTGTGTCCACCAATATTATATATCTCACCCAATTTCCCATTATGAAGGACAATATCAATTGCTTCGCAATGATCATAAACATATAACCAATCACGAACATTTAAACCATCGCCATATACTGGCACTTTTTCACCCTTTAGCAATTGTGAAATAAAGAATGGTATTAACTTTTCAGGATATTGATACGGGCCGTAATTATTAGAACATCTTGTATTTAGAGTCGGCAAACCATAGGTTTCTCTATATGCTCTAACTAACATATCTGCACTTGCCTTACTTGCAGAATAAGGACTATTGGGAGCTAGTGGCGTTGTTTCGTAAAAATAGCCAGTTTTGCCCAAGGTTCCATATACTTCGTCTGTTGATACTTGAAGATACCTTTCAACACCAATCTCTTTACTTGCTTGTAAAAGATTCAATGTCCCTTGAACATTTGTTTCTACAAAAATTTCAGGGTGCTTTATTGAATTATCAACATGTGATTCAGCTGCAAAATTAATTACACAATCTGCTTCCTTTATAAGTTCTCTAACAAGTTCATGGTCACATATATTTCCATGCACAAATTTATAATTCGGGTTGTTTTCAACATCTTTTAGGTTTTCAATATTCCCGCAGTATGTAAGTGCATCTAAATTTATTATTTTATAATCCGAATGTTTTTTTAGTTCGTGTCTTACAAAGCAACTTCCAATAAAACCGGCGCCACCTGTAACTAATAATGTCGTCATTATATTAACTCCTCTTTATTAATTTCTTTCAATTTTGGTTGAATCTTATCTTTTTCAGAAAGGATTGGTTCAAATTCTATTTCCCAATCAATATTTATATCTTTATCGTTCCACAGGACTCCTCTGTCTGCCTGTGGCGCATATTCTCCTGATGCTTTATATAAAAGTTCTGCTTCATCAGATAAGACTACAAATCCATGTGCAAATCCTACAGGAATATATAACATTTGCTTGTTTTCTTCAGATAATTCAACTTTTACATATTCTCCAAAGGTTTTAGAATTAGGTCTTATATCAACTGCAACATCATAAATTCGTCCTTTAGAACATCTGACAAGTTTTGCTTGTCCAAATGGATTTGCTTGATAATGTAAACCTCTTAAAACATGTTTAGTTGATTTTGAATGATTGTCCTGATTAAATACAACGTCAATTCCATTTGCATAAAAATCAGACTTTTTGTAACTTTCCATAAAAAAGCCTCGATTATCACCAAATACCTTTGGCTTAACTAATATTACATCTTTAATCTTTTGTTTTTCAAATTCAAATGGCATTTAATTTCTCCTCAATATGTTAATTTACGTCTGACTTTCCTCCAGACCAAATGACTTTTCCTATAATCTTAAAATATTCGGTATTGAGATCTACTGTAAAAGGTGCATATTTTGTATTTTTACTTATTACTTGAACCTTGTTCCCCGGTATTCGTTGGAGAATTTTAACATATAATTTGTCATCAATGCTTACAACATAAGTGCCTTCTGATGATAGACCTGTCATAGTTTCATTTACCATAATTAAATCACCATCACTTATTTCACCTTCCATTGAATCACCTTTTACAGTAAATAATACCAGATTATTTGGTGACGTTACAGTAATATTTGTTAACCATTTTTTTGCAAAAGCAACGAAATCTTTCGTCATTTCTTTTTCTCTAATAAGACTTCCTGCTCCTGCTGATGGAGACATACTAATAAGTGGCAAGAATATTAAATTGGACATGTCGACATCTGCATAAGTTACTTGGTGTTGAGAATCTGCGCAAAATATTTCGTTCGAATTGCCTAATAGCCAAAATGGATTTATTTCGTAAAATTTAACAAGAGCCTCTAAGTACATAGTACTTGGCTGTCTTTCACCTAATTCGTAAGAATATATCGTTCTAGCAGAAATTTTTATATTATATTCAGAAAGATTGCGTGCTAATTCTTCTACAGAACATCCAATTTCAGCTCTTGCTCGTTTTAGTCTATCTGGCATACTATTCATATACAAACATCCTTTCTGTTTGTAAAGTATTTCACAAAATGAAAGATATTTCAAATCATATTTGAACTATTGTGCAACATTTCTTAATATTTGAAATATATTTCATAATATTGCATAAAGCACCTTTGCGGTTTTTTATCGTTTGTTCAATGCTGTAAAGAGTTTTACAGTTTTTGATTTTTGTTTGACAGATTTTGCAGTTTATAATATTCTTTGAAATATCGTGCAGTTATGAAATATTGTGCAGAGGATATGAATAAAAAATTTTTAGAAAATAAAATAATTTTACTAGGGTTGGGGATTACACAGAGGGAAATTGCCAAACAACTAAATATGGCTGAAAGCTATGTTAGTTTACTAATGTCAGGCAAGAGAAAAAATAAAGATTTTGATAATTTGATGTCCCAATACAAAACTAGCAGCAAAGGAGTATTTTGATGCTAAATGAAGTATGGATATCAGTAGAGGAAGTTTGCAGTTTAACTGGTGAAATAAAAGAAACAGTTAGAAGAAAATGTAAAAGCAACAAATATATCTCAAAATATGTTAAAAACGGCAAATTTAAAATTTATTCTGTGCTTTTATCAAGCTTGCCTTCTAGTGCTCAAAATAAATATTTAAATATAAATAATAAATGGCAAGATAACACCATGTTGTTAGAAAAAAATGAACAATCATATTCTAATGCTCCGTTATGGGCAAGAAAACAAGCAGATAAATATTTAGAATTGCTGTCATTAACAGACAAAATGACTCATTCAGAAATAGATAAATTTTTACTAAAATGGAATAAAGAACATCCTGATAAAATTACAAGTTATTCTTCCATATATAATGCAAGAATTAAATTTAATAAATTAGGTATAGAAGGACTACTTTCAAAAAAAGGTCAAAATAGACTAAAAAAAGGTATTAATCCTGAATTTCTTGAATATTATAAGAGTTTGTATTTAAGAGAAGGCGCTCCTTCTGCTTTTTTCTGTTGGCAAGTAACTTTAGGTTATGCAAAAAACAAGTATAATATTGCAGTTGAAGAATTTCCTTCCTATAAAACCTTTGATAGATATTTAAAAAATAGTATTCCAGAGCAAGCTATATATTTAGCTCGTTATGGGCAAGCTGCTTGGAATAAGAAATATGCATTGTACATACCTAGAAACTACTCTAATATATCTGCTGGGAGATGTTGGGTATCTGACCATGCACAAATTGATGTTGCAGTTAATTTTAACGGTAATGTTTGTTTTCCTTGGGTTACAGTATTCCGTGATGTTAAAACATCAAAATGGCTTGGTTGGTTTTTACATGCAGAGTCACCAAATTCTGACCACATCTTCCAAGCTTTTTATTATGGAGTCATTAATTTTGGATTACCTGAAGATGTTTATTTAGACAACGGTAAAGATTATAGATGTAAAGACTTTGCTGGGGGAAGATCTAAGTCCGTTAAAGTGCAGCATTCAAAGAATCTGGAAAATTCATTATTAACTAATATTGGAATAAATGTGCATTTTGCCCTCCCCTATAATGCCCAAACAAAACCTGTCGAAAGGGATTTCTTAAAAATTAAGACATTCCTTTCAAAGGGTTTTGTGGGTTATCGTGGTGGCAAAATTACAGAAAGACCTGAAAAACTTAAAACAGAAATTAAAAATGGTTTAATCATGAAATACTCTGATTTCAAAGTGCTTTTTGATGATTTTATTGAAAACTTCTTAAATAAGAAACCCTCAAATGGCAAAGTTTTGCAAGGTAAATGTCCTGACGAACTATGGGCAGAAGAATTTACGAATAAGAAGGTTATTAGTAAAGATGCTTTAAAACTATTCTGCATGCGTACATCTAAAACAATGACGATCGGTCGGAATGGTATTCATGATTCGCAACTCCAACTTACATATTGGGGAGAGTGGATGATCTGTGAAAAAGGTCGCAAAGTGTTTATTAGAAGAGATATAAATGCATACCAAGAGGCTTGGGTGTTTGATGCACAAACAGAAGAATATCTTGGTAAAGGCAATGTTTATCACGCAGTTTCATTCTTGGCACAAACAAATATTGAAAAATTACAGTATAAAGAAGCAATAGAAAGAAAAAATAAGGAAAAGAAAATCCTTAAATCTTATATTCAATGCAAATACAATCCGTCAAACGAGGAAATTGTCACTAATTTGAAGAACGGATTAGAAAAAACTGAATTTAACAGCACACCAACGGTGTTGCAAGTTACAAATACAAAGATGGATCAAGTTATAAATCAGGAAAAGAAATCTGATAAAAACTTGCAGTTTAAATATGTGGCACAACCAAAACCGAAAAAGACTCTCTATCTTACAGAGAGCCAAAAAAGACGTGCATTGGAAAGGTGTGCAATGTAAGGGGGCATTATGGATTTACAAAACAGATTAAAAGATTTTATCAAAACTAAAAAACGCACGATTTCATCTGTAGCAAAGGCTGTAGATGTCTCAACCGCAACTCTTCACCTTTGGATGAATAATAAATACGAAGGTAATATTAAAAAGATAAATGATGCAGTTGCTCGCTTTTTAGAAATAGAAGAACTTCGTGAAGGTAGAGTCTCACTTGATTTTGTTAAAACTACAGTCGCAGATGATGTTTTTGATATAGCAAAAACCTGCCACGTTGAAAATGAAATTGGAGTTTGTTATGGTGAGGCCGGCATTGGAAAGACCTTTGCAGTTAAAAGATATAAATATGAAAACGCAGGAGTTGTACTTATTGAGGCTGATTTAGGTTACAGACCAAAAGTATTATTCTCTGAAATTCATAAAAAACTCGGATTTGACGGGCATGGTACTGTCCATTCAATGATGTTGGACATTATTGATAAATTAAAATCCTCCGGCAGATTAATTATAGTTGATGAGGCAGAGCATTTACCATATACCTCATTAGAACTTTTGCGCAGGATTTATGACAAAGCTGAAGTTGGCATTTTGTTGGTCGGTATGCCAAGACTTATGAAAAACCTTAAGGGTGATAAAAAAGAATATGCACAACTTTATTCAAGAGTTGGTATTAAAACTGAACTTAATCCTTTGACAGATGAGGACAAGATTAAAATAATTTCTAAAATCATTCCGAATCAAGATAGTGTATATCCGGCTCTCTCTTCTTATTGTGCAGGAAATACAAGAGTTTTGACCAAACTTTTAGTCAGAGCTATTCGTATTGCTGAATTAAACAATATGGAAGTAAATGAGGATGTGGTTCAGGCAAGTATTAGTCAAATAATATTGTGAGGTAGAATAATGTTTGAAAATAAATACGAAAAGTTATTTGTTATTTTACTGATTTTGCTCGGAGTCTTTATTGTCGGTGTTCAGGTCGGTATTTATCATGGTAGAGAATTGCAAGCACAGGGGTATTATGATCAGACCGGAACAAATTAGATATATTCATGTCTTGAAAAATATTCTTGGCATAGATGACGAAACATATCGTGAAATGCTTGGCAGTTTTGCAGTTTGCACATCTAAAGCCCTTACTGAAGCTGAAGCAGATATTTTTATTGATTCAATGAGAATAAAGGCAAAGTGCATAAAAAATAATTGTTACAACAAATATGATGATCTAATAGGAAGAGATCTTGAAATGGCTACTCCACCACAATTAAGAAAAATTGAAGTTTTATGGAAAGAGATATGTCATAACAAGGAGCCTAAAAGCCGAAAGGTTTCATTAAGAGTTTTTATTGAAAAAAAGTTTCATATTAGTGATATTCGGTTCATTACAAAGAAAAGAGCAGAAAAAATAATAGGAATAATGGAAAAAATAAAAAGAGATAAGTTTTTAAAAGCCATTTAAATGACTTTTAATGTATTAGTAAAAAGAAGGAGAAAAACTATGGAAAACACAATGCAAGAAAAAATTATGTCTATGATGAATTCACAATTAGAAAAATTGGAAGAGAATCTATCAAAAGCAATGCATGATTTTGCAAATGTGGCATTGCAGGAATGCGAACCAAGATGGGTGTTCGAAAAAAGAACTAAATGTAAAATAATCGAGGCTCAAATGCAAATGGTTAAAGACATGATGAGGGAAATAGCATCTATGAAATGTGAAATTAAAATGCCACAATTTTCAAACATGTAAGGTCGAAACGGTCGGCTAACAGTGCAAGCTGACCGTCTTAACGTTAGGCGTTAACTGATGAGACCATTTAAATCTTACAGGAGAGATTTTGTATAACGATAAACCTTGGATTAAAAATATAACCGAGCAAACTTTACCCAATGAAGATCTCAAGATAGTTGCATCTACAATAGGATTAGATGCAACGATTAAACTTATGTGTGAATTGCCGGGTATTATTATTTCAATTCCAAAGAATGCGACACTACCTG
This sequence comes from Candidatus Gastranaerophilales bacterium, assembly GCA_944326465.1. Lineage (GTDB taxonomy): Bacteria > Cyanobacteriota > Vampirovibrionia > Gastranaerophilales > Gastranaerophilaceae > CALUVH01. The sequence goes on from CALVEB010000003.1 coordinate 15,676, forward strand.
CGAGAATTGCTTATATCAAAGAACACTACGATGGTTCCAAAAAATCTCGCCTAAAACTTGCTCAAATGTGCGATTTATCTGAAAGCTACATTTATAAAATTATAAAGAACAAGTAAAGATTGTGATAATTATTCTTTATAATTTTCACAAGGACTTATTTTTTTTATTATTTACCACTAACTTTTGTCCAATTGAATTGCAGGAAAAAGTATGGAGCCGTAATTATCAAAATTACAACACTTACAAATTTCATAGGAATTTGCTTTATAGAAATTTATATAATCTTTAGCAGAGGTATTTTTATTTGTTAAATCGATATAGTCCGTGTCTTTTAAATTATATCCGCTATCTGCTATGTATTTTGCTAATGCACATGGATATATTTTATTATTTGAAAGACACGGACAATATCTAAAATTACATCTCAGATATTGTCTTATATTTTGGTCATCTGATATATTTTGTTCTATATCTACGTCAGGCATACGACACCAAGATCTATTTTCTTCTGAAGACATTTCTACAAAATATTTTATATTATACTCCTTTAATTTTTCTATTATCTGTTCTTGTTTAATAATTTTTATACTTTTATTACCGGAATAATTCGAAAAATAAAAACATACTTTGTTTAAATTTTTTATTCTTAAAAAATCCTCCTCATCTGGCATTATTGTCCCATTAGTATGAATCCTTAAACCTTTAATTTGTTTTTTTGAGTTTGCGTACTCAAGCATGTCCACCATTTCTTTATTGAGCAAAGGTTCACCACCAAGGACATTAATATTATAAACTATATCAACATTCCTCAAAATAGAATCTATATTACTCTTAAATTCTTCTAATGTCATAGTATGCTGATTTTCCGGCTTATAATATGGGATCATATGCGAACAATTTTTGCATTTTAATGAGCAGTGTGTTGTTATGTGTATATCCAAAGATGGAATAGATATTTTTCTTTTTAGTAAATATCTTGAGAATAAGTATAGTTTGAAAAAAGGGTTTTTCTGATAATTCTCTTGCCAGAATTCTCCTCTAAATATTGTCGGATTGACTATCTTATCAGTAAACCAATTAAATTTTATTTTCGTTTTCTTGCGAGTTTTTACCGGAACGGTTTGTTTGTTTGTTTCGGATTTGGTTGCTTCACCGCTATAATCAGGAATCCAAGAAACTACTTTATCTTGCTCATAATATTTTTTAATTTTTGCAATCCCTATACCAAACAAATAAAGTTTATCCCACGCTTTGTCTATGATTTTTCTTTTTAATACGGGAATACCTAATAAATAATATTTAGATTTGTATACAGGTTTACCAAAATGTTTAATTTTGATAAAAGGAAGAAATCCAAATAACTTAACTTTCTCTTTTCTTAAATATTCTTTGTTTAAAACTTGTTCCCACAAACTCCACAATACATGACTGTTGTCAGAAATAACATCCGTACTACACTGTAATGAGTCTAATTTGTCCATATCTTCCTGTGTCAGTTCAAAATCGAATATTTCCATATTTTCTTTCATTCGATTTGGTTTTGTGGAACGTGTTAACGGAATATAACCTTTTTGTATCGACCAGCGAAGTAATATCTGCTGAATCGATTTGTTATATTTAGCTGGCAATTCTTTCATAAAATCTTTTTCCATAGCCCAAGGACGTGACATCAACGGTCGCCAAGCAATTAAATTTATATCGTTTTCACGGCAATATTCAACTACATATTCTTGCTGCCATGCAGGATTCAACTCAATTTGGTTACACACGGGTTTTATTTTTGCTGTTTTTAATAATTCTTTTATATGATAAGGCATAAAATTTGAACAACCCAAATATCTTAATTTACCCTCTTCATGCAATTGTTCCATTGCACGCCAAGTTTCTGCATTTAATGTTTTCCAAGAATCATCAGCCTGAGAGTTAGGATAATGAATTAAATATAAATCAATATAATCTAAATTTAAATTTTTAAGACTTTTTTCAAAATAGTGCAAAGTATTTTCATAACCAATAGGATGATGAACACTTAATTTTGTAGTAATGAATAATTCATCCCTTTTGCATATTCCTTCCGAAATTGCTTTTGCAATAGCATAACCTACTTCCGCTTCGTTTGCATATCCTTCTGCGGTATCAATAATTCTGTAGCCTGCTTTTATCGCTTCATACACAGCATTAATACAATCATGCCCAGCCAACAACCATGTACCAAAACCAATTCTCGGAATATAATCGCCCTGTTTAAACTTAATATTATTCATTTTAAACCTCTGTTTTCATTCTTTCTCTCAAAATTTTCGCAAAATCCTTGTACGAATCCAAAACTGATATATAAATATTTTTATTTGGATCTATTTGGTGCTTTATTTTCGAAAGATGCTCTCTGTCTACACTACTTAAATTGTTCCAGAAGCAACTTACATAACTCATTACAAATGGAACACTTGTTAATAAAATATACTCTCCAAATTTTTCTTTCATGTCATTGGCAAAATCAAGTTCACCCTGCGATACAAATTTATAGAATTCTTTTCTTTGCTCCTCTTCCGTTGGAATATTTTCCATGTATATCGGCTTATTGTCATTAATATCAATAATCGGATTTTCTGTTGATGTTAGCAAAAATTCTACAAAATTCCAATTAAAATATTTAAAATTACTCCAATCAACATCTGACAAATTAAAATAAGTGTATTGAGGATTTGATTTAGCACAAAGATAAAAACCAGTCAGTTTCCTGTTCAAAAAAGTTTCTAATAAATCCTGTGCTGAAAAAGACTTTGCACAACTGTCCACAATGCCAATTTTATCAGATAAATTAAAATGTTTTATATATTCAAACAAGGAATTATTCTCCAAACAATTTTTATATTTATCTTTTAAAACTCTGTTAAGGTAAACATAATAAGGTTTTATGCTTTTGTTTTTATTGTATATTTTAAAAACTTTTTCTAAAACATATCCATCACGTGCTATAAAAAGCAAATCTTTTGCATTGTCATTTAATCTTTCTATAATGTTTAATACAAAAGATAAAGCGAAAATTCCGCCTATATTATATCCGAGATTATACCAATAATCTTTGTTTATATTGCGAAATTGATTTATGCTGATAAAGCCGATTAATGCGCTAATTTGCGGACTAAAACTGTTCTCATAAAAGATGTTCATATATTTGTTATTTTCATCAGAAAGGAATCTATCAATTACTTTTCTATATAAAAATACATTTATACCAACTGATTTTGGCATCTTATAATCAGATATTTCATTATCACCAATGTGACATATTTTTTTAGGTTCTATTTCGTATTTCGAAAGGATGTGCTTAAAAAGATTTCCGCTAACTTTAGATAACCCTATTTCAGAAGAAACAAATATTTCGTCATAGCCGCTAATACCAACTTTATCTAAAATTTTTGCAATGAAATCTTTTGAAAAGTACATATCCGTAGTTAATATAATTTTCTTACCTGAATTTAGTGCATAATTATAAACTTCAAATATTTCACTATTTAAAGATGAAATCTTTAATTCAAAATCACGTTCAATATCTTTAAAAAAACTAAAATTAGGTTTTATCAACTTATAAATATCATCGAATGTTGCAAATTCTTTTTTCTGCCTTGCAAATGCTAAAATCATAGCCTGTTTTTCCGCTCTTAATCTTTCTTTTGCAAAGTCAGGGGTGTTTTTTAATTCCGAAAGATAGAAAAATACATCTTCAGGTTTCACAAAAGGTCGCAATATCAATGTATCAAATACATCAAAAGATACGATGTCAGAGTTATCTATTAACTGTTTTAATTCTTCGTTTATCATATTTTTACTTTCATTTTGTTTCTGATTTCTTGAACAACAAATCTTTTTTTATATTTTTTTGTTTTAACAATATTTTTATCTTGTAAAACATCATTAAAATATTCTAATTCAATCATGCCATACCAATTTTTATGTTGATTTATATATGGTTCTATGCGTTTAAAATAATTATATAGCCGTTTAATTACCTCATCATCACATACATAATTATCAGCCATAATATATGTATTTATGAATTTCATTTCTTCAACATTGTCTAACAGGTTATTTGTTTCATAGTAATCATAAATCTTATCCAAAATCTTTATGTGAGATTTCATGGATTTCATTTCGACCTGCGACAATGTCCCGACAATACTATCTTCTGATAATCTGTAATGATACAATGTATCCCGTGTTATATAAATTTTATCTACATACGCAAAACAAACTGCCTGCATGTACATATCCTCTAACACATATCCATCTGGGAATTGTATATTATATTTATCAAAAAATTCTTTTTTACACAGGTGAACCCAAGGATTCCATATTAGTTTATGAATACATTTTCTTGAGTTTATAAAACCAACATAATTATCTAATGTTTTGTTAGGATAAAACTGTGCAACGTCTTGCCCATTAATTACAGTTTTTATATTGGTATTTACTACAATATCTAAATCGGATTTTGTTATTGTTGAATGTAAAGTTTCAAAATAATCGGGTGCAATCCAATCATCACTGTCAACAAATCCGATATACTTACCGCTTGCACATTTCAAAGCTCTATTTCTCGCAGAAGAAACGCCTATATTATCTTTACAATCAATTATTTTAAATCTCTTGTCTTTTGAAGCGAACTCTTGCAATATCTGCAAAGAATTATCTGTTGAACAGTCATTTACACAAATTATTTCTATATCGGAAAATGTTTGTTCGCAAACACTTTCTAAACACTGCTTCAAATATTTACTAACATTATAAACAGGAATGATTACTGATATTGCTGTCATAATAATTTAATTTCCTTTACTCTTTATCAAATTTCTTACACAAGAAATCATTTCCATTCGCTTGTAATTACGTTGTGCTTTACTAATAGAAGTGTCTACGCCATTATCTGTCATTTTATCATATTGCAATTTAATTTCTTCATAAAAGGGTGTCATTTCAGCATATTTCCACCAAGAGTCAAAATTTTTAATAAGTTCACCCTCTACATTGAATTTAGAAAACCACGGTTTTCTAAGATAACAAAAATGCCTATTTACAATATTATCTTCGTTACCGAGTAAAGAATTAAATTTACTATCAATTTCTTTAAAATTGCCACAAAAAACTTTATTAATAACATCTTGATCCGCACAATTCAAATGATCTCGATATTGTTTTTCAATTTCAATACATTTTTCAGTAATTTTATTATTTCGCCATTGTTTACAATCTATTAACATCAAACCACAATTAGCATATTTACAGTCTTTGCTAAGTTGCATATTCTTTTTAAATACATAGTATGCATCAAGAGGTTCATCTAGAGTTGCTGCAAAGATGAAATTTTCTAAATCTATATTCCATAAACTTGATATATCTTGCATTGATATCATATCAACATCCATTATTAATGCCCGGTCAATTTCCGGGTATAGATTAGGTAATAACATTCTAATAAATGTTGATGATGTCATTCGAGATAAAACAAGATATGGAATATTACATTGTGTTGTAACATCATATATTTTATAATCAATATCAAAATTATTAAATTTTAATTTCATTTGTTCAATTTTATTTTGATTTTCTTTTGAAATGCCCTTTCCTATTACATGAAATTCTATATGATTTTTAGTGTTAAAACATATACTCGCAACCATTGTTGCCATATATGGTGCATAATTATCATCACATATTAAAAATATTGGAATAGTTTTTTTCATTTATGTCCCTTTGTTGCTTAAATGTTTTTTTCTTATTGCATGTATCCATAAGTCTTTTTCTGTTGCCATAGGATATTTTTTACCTCCTATTTCTGAAACGGTTCCTCCAAAAATATTATTTGGATATTTAGAATTAACATATTCTATAGATTTTAAATAGGATTTAGGAAGATCATGATAACCAGACCAGTGACAACAAGCAAAATATAATGCATATGAGTTTATATTATAATTCAATTTACTATTTATGCAGAAATCTTCTACATACAAATCCCATTTTAGATTTTCATCAAATCTTAAATTATATTTTTTAATCAAACTTGAATGTACAATTAAGCACTGACAGTCAAAAGTGTCTGTAGGTTCTATAGAATCAGCAAAAGAAGTTAAATATCTTAAATCTGAACCGTCACGGCGTTTTTCATAACAACACCCCGTCATTGTTCTGTAACATTTATTATTAAATATTTCAACCTTTGAACCAACAGGTCCATACAAGCTAGACTTATCCAGTTTTGATAATTGAAGATTTATATCTTCTAATGGTTCCCAATCACAATGGCAAAAAACGAACCAAGCCTCTTTTGAATAATTATAATTATTCAAAAAACTGTTATACCGTTTAGCTATATATACATTATCTTTTATATTATTGTATTCTACAAGTTTAATATTTTCCGAACCTGTTACAAATGGATTATTTTTAATACATCGATTATATAAATCATAATTATTGACTACACTTATAAAAAAAACAGTCTCATTAAAGTTATTAAGATTTAAATTTTTCACTTCTAATGCTAATTTTTTATTGTTTTTTTCTAATGCATTAATTGTACGCCTAGTTTCGCTAATTTTAATTATATTTTTGTAAATAGTTTCATCTTGTTTATATGAAAGTATTTTATTCAAATCTCCTGATTTTATAGCTTTGGCAAGAAAATTAGAAAAATCTCTTAAATGATATAAAATTGCATCTTTATATTTAGATGTTTGGTAAAATTCAAGGATTTTTTTTGAAGCAAAACATTTGTCTTCAAATTTGCTTTCATATGTTGAATTTAATGTTACATAAAACCATAAAGCTAAGACATAACTAACAGATAGATCTGGAGTATTATATTTCTTAGCTGTTTCAATTAATTTTTGTATTCCTTTAATTTTATTTGATACTTGCTCTTTGTCAGGAATTCTTGCAGTCGTAGAATCTGGTCTCTTACAAATGTTTATATAGCAATCCTCAACAAAAACCAAATTGTTTGTACAATTTGCACAGTGAAATGCAAAAACTGGATCTTCCATATCTCTTAAAATAGGAAATTTAATCCCATTATCTTTGATTAATTTTGTTTTAAATATTGCAGAACAATACTCAAACGAAAAATTAGTTTTACATTCTTTTATTTTTTCATTTAATTTTTCGTTTACAAGTCCATCGTTTGTATATTTATATTCACCTTTAGCTATATCAGAATTGTTTTCACTTGCCGTATTATATAATTTTTCATAGAAATCTGAATCGACAAAATCATCAGAATCAATAAAACCTATATATTCCCCATTTACTATATCAATACCCGTATTCCTTGCTACTGCTGCCCCTTTATTTTCTTTAAAATTAATTATTTTAATTCTTTTATCTTTATCTGCATATTCTTTTAAAATGTCTAATGAATTATCAGTCGAACAATCATTTATACATATTATTTCAATATCAGATAGTGTTTGATTACAAACACTATCTAGACATCTTCTCAAATATCGCTCAGTATTATATACAGGAATAATTACAGAAACTTTTGGCATTATTATTTACCCAAATCTACTTTTTTCTCACGTACAAGAGTTTCTTCTTTTGTATAACCAATGGAATCTTTTTCCGGAGTCCAACCTTCATCTTCCTTTACTTCATGTATCGGATCAGTTAGCAACATTTCCTGTGCATCATTATATTCATTAATGCTTAATTCATAATTATCTTCTTTTGCAATATTTTCATCAATATTAACTGCAGCAGATGATGTTTCTGAATTAATTAATATTTCTTTATCTATCATTATTTGTACAAATTTATTAAATTCTTTTTCAATATCATTTGTAGCACCTATTGATTTCAATTTAGTTAAAATATCTTTAATACTTGCACCATTTACTATATTTTCATAAATGTTTGTACCGAAGGAATTTAAACCATAATAAATTCCTGTTTCTGAATTAATTATAATTGCGACTCCATCTGTTACGTCAGCGAACATTTTTTCTTCATTAAGTTTGTAATTTGTCATCTTTATTTCTCCTTTATTGTTATTAATTGTTTATATTCTTCTTGTGCATATTCGATAAATGAAATTTTATAATTGTCTTCTTTTCCAAAATCTACATTTATTTTAGCGTCATAATTTGTTATATTGTTTTGAACAAAAATTTCTTTTTCTTTTAGTTGTTCAATAAATATTTTAAACTCTTTATGAATATTTTTATTATACTGAACCAAATTCTCTAATTCTTTTGAAATATTTTCAATAGAAACTCCATTTAATAAATTTTCATACAAATTAGTTGCAAATTTATTCATTGAATAAATTATCCCTATTTCTGTATTTAAAATATTAGCTAAATCAAACGTGATATCAACAGCGATTTTCGGAGTGTCAAGAATTTTATTTTCCATTGATTCAAATTTATTCATAAATTCTCTTAAAAATTCTGTATTTTTATCAATGTTGTAACACAAATTAAATTTATAAAATGGCAAATTTTTAACCATATTCATGATTTTTTCAACTGTCTTATTTTCTGACATATCAGCGGTTTGAGATAGAGTAGATTGAATAATTTGAACAATTGCTCTACCTTTTTCCTCTTTTGTACAAGGTTTAATACTTGGTTCTTTATCTGAAACTATTTCTGGGAAAATACAAAGTTTGATAGGATAATTTTTCTTAAATCTATCATGATAATTTGAAATGTTAAATACATACTTATCTTTTCTTGCATTGTTAGATACAAATTGTGAACCTTGCATATACCCATACAATCTATTATACATTTCTGGTGAAAGTGTGATTATTGAATAAATTGGGCTTGATAAAAGTTCTTTGTTTTTATTTTGATGCAAAATTAAATAATCATCAGAAACATATTCAAACCCTTTCATCATAGAAAGAACTGATAATGTAGATTTACCTCTTTGACCTCTTGCACAGAAACAAATTCCATTATTATTATATCCAATAACTGCACCATGAACCAAGTTTGAAGTATCTGTTTTTAAAATATTATTAAAAAATTGAACAAAAATATGACCTTCTTTTATAAATTCCTCTGGCTCAAGATTATTTACACCGTAATAATAAGTATGATTTTCTTTATTGTTTCCAATAACAAATCCTCTTGATGTTTGAAAATCTATCATAGGTTTTGTTTTTGAAAAGTCTTTATCAAAAATCTGAGTAGCGTATTCATCTACTTCATTCTCCAGACTTATCCCATGAGCTTTTCTAAAAACTTTTTCTAATTTTAATCGCATTCCCATTTTTGGAAATTTTGAAACCATATTTTTGGCAAATTTTAAAATCTCCTTTTCATTCCAAATAATAAGTGTATCATCAAAATGTTCAGCACTATCTTTTAAGACAAACGTTAGTTGTTTTTCAACAAGAGGTAAAAACTCATCGCTGTATGAGATTAATTTTACAATTTTACACCCCAAATCAATATATTTAGTCCATTTTATTTCTTTTGTTTCTAAATATTTATCGATATTTGAATATATTTGATTTATTTCTTCTTTTGTTAAATCTTTAAATTGCATAATTCTTCCTTTAATTGTGATAAATTCTGTTCAAATCTTTTATAAATATTTCAATTAATCTCGGATGTTTATTCAAATATTTAAGACTCTTATACTTTATTTTCAATTTTAAATATTCACTCCATGAGATTTTATTATTGAAAACTTCTTGTATCTTCATTGCTCTGGATTTGGCTTGTAATTCTACATAATAAAAATTTTTAAACATTATCATTCTTGAATAGTCATTTGTTTCTTTTTCAAATAAATATTTGCTTTGTAGTTCTCTAGGCAAAATATTTTCCGATATTTTGTTTATAAACTTCATTGCAAGATTTATTTGAACTTCAGCATTGGTTAATTTTGTATTCTCGATTACAATATTCCAGTTAAAATCAGGCTTATTTTCAAGTAAATATTTACAGGCAAAAATTGCATACAATAAATTTGCCTGTGTTTTATGCTCTCTCAAATTATTGGAAAGGTTAACTAAAGTTATAAACATCAAGTCTTCAAAACAAGGTACTAGCGTCTTAACACCATACACTTCTTTTTCCATCGCTCTTTTAAATAAACCTTTTATCCATTTCTTTTCATTTTTAGAACCTATGTGGATAAATTTGTGAATGTCTAATATGCCGTAACTAGCATCCTTATTCTCTAAAATATCAAAAGAATGAATATCCAATTTTTTAAAGTAATATCCGAGTGATTTTGCAATTTTTGCAGATTTAACCCATTGTTTTTCACAAACTAAAATATCAATATCTCCCATGTATCTCGGGAATTTTGGGTTTAGATATCGCATTAAACCACCTTTAAATATTACAGGAATTATTCCTTGCTTATTTAATGCTCTTCCAATCTTTGTATAATGGGCAATTATTTGAAGATTAAAAAATCGTTGATGCTGTAAAAGACCTTTTAGCCGAGGTCCTTCATAATTTGTTGCATTTAGTTCAGGGTGTACTTTTAATAAATAGGCTAATAATAAATTCTTAGCACCTTGTTTTGCTTCAATATCCCAATCCGCTAAAAGTTCCTCTAATTTATCTTGAGAAGGATTAGAGGATAATAATAAATCCATTAATACTTTTTCTTCTTTTCCCATTATTTCTTGATAGAAATTTTCAATTAAAGCATCAGAAATAGAAGTATCTCTTTTTAAATACCCCGACGAATTAATGTCATCAATTTCTTTTTTATATAAAAAAGTTTGCACAACAAAACCTTTTTAATGTTCACTAGCATGAAGGATATAACCCATGCTAAAACTACTCTACAAAACAATTTTAACATAAAAATAATCTCTGTAAACGAAAAGCATGTTGTGCTTATAATTTCTTTATTTTTTCAATATATTTTACAGTTAAATTAATAATTTCTTGTTGATCTTCATCGGTAATTTTTAAATACGGTCTTGCAGGGATTTCAACAGATTTATTTTTGTCGACTTGACCTCCGAGTTGATGAATTGCCGCATACTCTAAATTTGATCCGACAACAGCAGAATCGTTATCGTAATATGTATTTATTGATGCGGCAAGTTTGCCTTCTACTTGCAAAATCTGTCCCGGCCATTTCCGTTTTTTAGTTCTCTGCTTTTTTGTTGATTCTGCCAAATCCAACCATTTGTTAGGTCTGCCCTCTTCTTTAAAATTCGCTTCAGTTGAATAAGAGAAAATACCTGCGATGTTTTTCATCAACGGTCGCAGGTTTTCTACTCTTTTTGCAATATCAAGTAATTTTTCTTGAACTATTCTATGTTCAAATTTTATTTCTATATTATTCTTCGTCATATTTTATTTTAAAAACATAAGTTTCAATTAGAGAACCAGAAACTACAAATAATCGATTACTTCCATAATGTATTAAAATACCATTTTCATTATCTAATTTTACAAAAATACTATTCCATTCAATACGTTCTGTAATTATTTCGTTATTTATTTTAGAAAGATTTTCTAAAATAAATATTCTATTCTGCTCATCAAAACTTGATTTTATCATTGGGAATCTATCCCATACTGTGTATTTTTTATAATTTTTTTCAATATATTCCACGATTTTACCATATGTACCATGATCTTCTTTGTATTTAAGCAAAAGATCAAATAGCCCTTCAGTTTTGTTATCCATTTTAACCTCCTTCTATTTGCATGCTTATTATATCATAATTGGCAATTAAAAGTTCCTTAAACATTTTATTGCGCTGTGTTCCCTCTCTGTTGTTGATTCCGTTTAATCTTTCAACCGCAATCATATCAAAGCCTTTGTATAATTCTCTGATTTTAGGTGAATCGTCATAAGACAATAGAAAACGACCTTTGACCGCTCCTAAAACCTCTCTTAAACGCTCGTGGTCAAAATCTTTTGTTGATGTTACTTCATAACCACAACCTCTTGAATACGGAGGATCACAATAGAAAAATGCACCCTCGTGGTCGTATTGGTTAATTAGTTTTTCAAAATCACGACCTTCAATCATTACAGTATCCAAACGCTCATGGATAGCCTCGATTTTTTTAGGAACATTGTGCAGGGATTTACAAGCACCGCCGGAAGTCTTTTTGACAGTTCCGAAAGTATCACCACGACCGCCGAATGAACGAGTAATTAAAAAGTAAAACTGAACTGCTTTTTGAATATCTGTTATGAAAGTTCCGTTCAAGAATTGCAAAAACATCTCACGTGAGCCAAGTAAATGCCTCCATTCTTCAATAAAAGCATTAGGGTGGTATTTGACAATGCGGAACAGATTTACAAGTCTGCCATCGAGGTCATTATAGACTTCCAAATCTGCCCACTTGTCTTTATAAAACAACACCCAACCGCCTCCGCCGAAAGGTTCGATGTAGGATTTAATATCTTCAGGAATGAGTTTGGCAATAGTTTTTCTCAATAATCTTTTTCCGCCAACCCAATTTATTAAACATTTTCTATCAATAGTCATAATTCAAACTCCTTTTTATTATTGTTCAAATGCCGTTTAATTACCTTCAATAAGACCGCTTGCAGGGTTATGACTCCACCCGACGTCAGGTGCGACACGTTTTCCTGTGAGAGGATCAGTATAAACTGTGACGGGTTTATACTCTCCCGACTTTTTAGAAACAAGAGCCAATTCCTCCGATAATGTGCCGGCTGAAGAACTGACCGTTCGTTGTTTCTTTTGCAGGTTGTAATCAGAGAGTGCATTTACTCTGCATCTGCACCTCCAACCGTTCGGAGGGTAAAAGCTCTTCCAAAACGGATCATCATATCTATAAATAAGTCCGTTTAACATTGCGTGTTCAGGTCGAGTCGAGGCATCCATAACCGCCACATATTCCCAATACGGTCTGTTATCCACATTCTCGTATTGAGTTTTATATCTTCCTGTTTGATATGCCGTCTGCATATTAACCGAATAAATGGTTTTCAGGCGGTACATTGAGCCGAGCTGAACTTTTTCTGCGACACCTTCTGTATCAACGACTATCTGCTCACCCCACCAACCTTTCTTTTGAAGAGTTGGTTTAAGTTCCTTTGAAAATTCTCGGAATGTTTTTCCCTCTGTAAGTGCTTTTTCAAGAGCAGAACGGATGTCTTTTAATATGTCCTCACGCATAGCTTTTGCTACTGTGAAAGATTTTTTATGAGCATCTTGCCATAATTCGTACCAGTCCCAAGTAAACTTATTGTTTTTGTTTTTAAAGTATTTAATAGCCATCGCAGGAGCGAGTTTAAATAATGATTTTAATTGAATCATCAGTATTTTACCCCCAAGAAGTCTAAAACTCTGCCACAGCCGAGAGTGTATATACAATAATCGTGCAACTTTGGATGTGTTTCTCTCATTTTTTCAAATTTATTCGGGGATTTTTCACGATGCACACCGAACATACAGAACATACATCCTGTACGATCAACCTTTGTAGTGCAATATTTTCCTTTACTATCTTGCAGGATATCGCCATAAACCGAGCAGTAAGGAACATCAAATTCTTTTATATACTGATAAATATCCTGTTCAGTCCAAAAACCAAGCGGAGTGGAAGCAGGACGATCTGAATTAAAAGAATTGCATCCTTTTTTAAGATATTCCGTTTTTCTTAAGTTACTTTCTGCCGCCATTGTTGCAATAAATGGTTTAAGTCCTGCTTCTTTCTCAAACTTCTTTGCAGGAGTCTTTTTCATAACCTGACAACATTTAGCAGATATAGGAATGTCGCTATCTCGGAGGAATTGCCATTTTGCCATACAATAATGAGTGCCATATCTTTTTACATAATCGCTATTTGGATCAAACTTCTTTTTTGTATATCCGTCAGGATTCCTACGACTTTCTTCGATAACCTTTGCGACTTCTTTGCTAATAACAGGGTAGCCATATTTTTCCAACACTTCTTTGAATGTTATTTTAGGTCGGATTGTAATCGTGTTTTCGGTTTGTTTTACAAACTGTCTGACTTCAGGATATTCAAGTCCTGTGTCTACAAAAACAGCAGGAACTTCAGGATAAAGAGAACGGACAAGATGCAACAAAACTGTTGAATCCTTTCCGCCGGAGAAAGACACATAAACTTTGCCGTCAAAATGCTCATAAAATTGCTTAATTCTGTTTTTTGACAGTTCAATTTTTAAATGTAAAGGCAAACTCTGCCGTTGTTTTAAGAAGTTGCGTTTCATCGCATACTCTTCAGGGGAAATGGATGCCATAATTAATCCTCGTCAAGTCCATCTGCTCTACCCTGTAACTCACACAGGAATAAAGCCTTTTGTATCGTCTCTTCAAATTTTTTACTTTGCAGGTTCTTATCTGTGAGTAATTCAAAGGCTTCTTCGTAATTCTCACAGCTTTCAAATAAATCTATAAGTGGCGCAAGCATATTTTGAGATTGTTTATTCAATTCGCCCTCTGTTATGAATTTATACAAATTCTCAATCTGTCCTTGTCCGGGGAGAAGATGTTCTTCTTGTTCGCTGAATTGTTTAAAATTAGGATTGATAGGAATAACATCTTCTCTGATGTCAAAGTCCTCTTCTTCCAAACCATAGGTTTTAATAAAATATTCCTTTGTAAATTTGACTCCTGTGTCAGAGAGGATTTTATCTCGTTGAGCCAAAGTTAAATCAACATCTTCAGACTCGTAAAGTTCAAAAACAGGGACTTCTGCTTTTGCAAAATTGATTTCATAAATCCATTGAATTAACTGATTTACAGTCTTTTCAACCAGTTTTTTATCTGCATCAATGATGTCCTGTCTGACAGCCATATGCGTGTTTGATGCGGCATAACTTCCTGTCGCACCAATTTCAGTAGTAAGTGTTTGCCCAAGAATTGCCTTTGATATTTCTGAATTCATCTTATCTATTAGTTTTTCAAATATCTCAGCTGATGATGATTTATTTGCCTCTTGAATTTCTACAGATGAATCATCAGGAATAACCGCAATGGCATCTTGGATCATCTCTTCTAATAAATCAGCAAGTTTATCTGTTTCTTCTTTTGTTGCGCCACGAGGGTGCTTGCCTATAAGGTGAGGGATTCCGTATTTTTCTGTAAATACTACCCAAAATTTAAGACCACCTTTTTTAAATGTTACCGGCCAAAAAACACGAGAAAGAACTCTTTCCCCATAAGGGTTGTCGTAACTTGGATTATTTTGAGGACATAAGAACTTTTTAGGAGGTAATTCTTCTCCCCAATAGTGTTCTTTAGTTCTGAATTTTAAAAGATTCTCCTCATCAAAACAGAACCATTCAGAAGGTTTTGCTTTTAATTCAAGTGGTAAAACGTAATTGCCAACCTTACCCCACATAATCTCTATGGGTTGAAAACCGAATAATGTCGCATCTAAAATGTCATTAATTAGTTTATGAATATCAATTTTTTTTAGGACATCTTCAACCAATTCAGCATCTTTTGCTTTATCCAATCCTCTATTAATCTCCCATTCAAGAGATAAAACACCTGATTTTCTTGATTGAATACAAGCAAAAACGTGTGGATCACAAAATAATTCCCTATAAATTTTTACATCTTTGCCTTGCTTGCGCAGAACGATGTCGGGATCGGGTAAGTATGAACCTAATGAATAAAAATTTATACTTCTTTTTCGAGTTGCAATTTCATCTGATAATTTTTTAGCCATAATTTTTCCTTTTAGGGTGATGTTAAATGTTCGTTAAAACCTTTTTAAATTCTTTTAATTTTAATTTTTAGGGGTTGGTGTAATAACATGTGAGTCAAAATAATTTAAGAGCCCTTAAAAGCCATTTACGAGTTTTAAGGTTTCAAATTTTTGTCGGGATGAAATATGTATCTCTCCAGTTCCGTTTCCGGCGGCGTGCAGAGCAAGAGCCAATGCCCAAAAGCGGTCAGCGTGTCCGTTGTCTGAACGGTCAGCATCAAAACGGATATTGTTTGCAGTTGTTGTTATTCTGCGAATTGAGTGTAAGTCCTCTCTAATTTCGTGTTGTTTAGGAATAAAGACTGTTCTGTCTTCAAAGTGTGTGCGTAAGCAATAAGCCAGTTCCTCTTTAACTCGATTAGTGAACATAATCGGCTCGACTCTATATTTGCCGAATTTTATTTGTGCATTTTCAGATAATTGCATCCCGATCCCGGTTGAATCAGGACAGCATCTTCTGAACGGTTTGCAGGATAACACTTCAGATAAAATCTCTTCTTGTTTATGAAATGGCATTTTAACCAGTTCAATAACACTTCGGGTGTATAAAATATTTTCTAATTTTTCTAACACCCAAATTACAGTTAAATCCTTTTTACGACCGACATCCATTCCGATAAACATATCGTTTTTGATTTCAGATAACGGTCTTAAAATATCATCTAACTCGCAGGTTGAAATAAGGTCATAAGGTAAAAATGCACAAGCCTCATCAACGGCTATACAACAATATTCTTGCAACCAAGTGTATTCATCAAAACAGTTGTCTTTTTCATTTTGAATCCAAGCATCACGTTCTTCCCGAGTTGTTTTTCTTTGAAGAATTTTATCAACAAGACCTTCATCTACAGCAAGTTGAATTGGCGTTTTATGATGTGACCAGTTTAATTTACCCTTAACAACTTGATCTATAAACTTATAATATAAGCAGTTTTGACCATTGTGCGTAGACAATATTCTCAAAGGATAACCCCAAGTTATACAAGGGCGTGCCGCTTTCCAAAGTTCATCGGGGTTATTATGAAATGCAAATTCATCTAATACTACTTTGCCACCTTTAGAACGGAAAGCTTTAGGGTTAGATGAAAGAGCGTGTATTTTTGTGCCGTTTTTAAATTCAATAACAAATGCTTTTATATCTTTATCGCTATCAATAACCTGTTCCCCCCTACTTTTTGCTACTGCGTGGAAAAATTTAACCCATTTTTCACAGTAATCAATATATTCTTTTGCGGCAGATTCATCAGCAGAAGAAAACCAAACAGCAGGGACTTTTTTATTAATACAATCCTGAACATCCTCAAAACTTTGAACATAAGTCGCACCGATACGGCGTGACTTCTCCCATATTTTTATCTTTGATTTATCATTTAGCCATTTCATTTGATACGGCAAAAAATACTCGTTATTCGTCATATTTGATTCCTAAGAAGGTTTCGTTAATTTCTTTTATAAATTCAGGGGTAATTTCTTTGTTTTGAGTGCTTTCTTCTTTTTGAGATACATTATCCTCATATGATTTAACTTTGTTTATCATAGGAAGCAGTTTTGTAAAAGCAAACATTCTACCGGGATCAATTTTTTCATTATTGTCCAAGTCCAATTCAATTGATGTCATAAGTTTTCTTGCAAAATTATAAAGTTCTTCATGGAACATCTGTTTTGAATTTAAATATTGCTCTCTTTTGTAGTCCCATTTGAATTCATCTTTCCATCTACGGATGGTTCTTTCATTAACACCTACTCTTTGTGCAACATCTTCAATCAACATTTGCTCGACTACATAAAGTCTCTCTGCATTTTCAAGAAAAACATCTCGTTTATTCAAAATATGCCTCCAAGTCAGAGATTTTCTTTTTCAGAGTTCTTAGCTCCTGAACAATGTTATTTAGTCGAGTTAACGAAACAAGTGCTTTTTCTGTTTCTTGTTTCGTAGTATCTTCCTCAAAAGGATTTAATAATGAACGTACAAGAATTATTAAACCTGAAGCTTCTACATCTAATTTTTTGTATTTTGATTTTGCTTCGGCAAGCTGTCCTTTTAGTTGTATTCTTTCTATGTTCATTATTTAGTTAACTCCTTTTTTAGAATTGGACACCACAAATTACCGTCAATTTTACTTTCAATTCTTGACAAAACAGTTGCACTATATTGGTTTGTTTCAACCAAATCTTTCAAAATATCAAAGTTGTTGGCTATAATTTTTTCAAAAGTTTTAACCTGAGCATTGTGGTAAATGTACCAAATTACAAAAATTACAGCAGGGAAACCAATACTTTCAAATAATTTTAACAATAGTGATATCTCCATATTTATGACCTCGTTTTATGAGAGAAAAAGAAAAGGCGCAATGCCTTTTGTATGTTTTTAAGATAACTCTGTACTGTATAAAACTTCAAATGACAGGAGGGAGTTTATTGTAGAGTGATTTATATAGTGGAAAAATCTCTCCCCACGGCTATTTGAAGATGATTCCAAACAGAGCATATACTGCAAAGGTAAAGAATAAAGTTTAAACAAAATTTATGGAGAGTTTTTATGAAGTATTTTGAGGTTTTTAAGGCCGGAAACTACCCACAGGGAAAATTTACAAAGGAAGAAGTGCAAGAACTTGCAAAGAACTATGATCCAAGTTTTTGCGAAGCTCCTATTACTTTAGATCACGAACAGAAGGGGCCGGCTTATGGTTGGGTTGATAAATTAAAAGAAGAAGATGGTATGCTTAAGGCTTCTTTTAAAGATTTATCAGACGATTTAAAAGAATTTGTTAATAAGGGCAAGTACAAAAAAATATCTGTTGAAATATACAGAGAGTTAGAGGGTAAAAAGCCATATTTAAAGGCTGTTTCTTTCTTGGGTGCATCAATCCCTCAAGTAAAAGGAATGGAACCGGTTGAATTTAAAGAAGGCGAATCAGAAACCTATATCTTTGAAACTCAAACAGATGATGAACCTGAAACAGAAGATATTGAAGAATTAAAAAATACAATTCAAGATTTAAAACAACAGGTAGCTGATTTTAAAGAAAAGGCTCAAAACAAAGAAACAATCAAGGAATTAAAGGCACAAGTCAAAAACTTAAATATTGAACTTGCAAAATTTAAAGATCAGGCGGCAGGTAAGGATGAACTTGCAAAGAAATTGCAAGACTTAGAAAACACTATAAGAGATAAAGATTTTAACGAGTTTATTGACTCTCAAATCTCTGCCGGTGTTTTAACTCCTGCAAATAAAGATGCTGTTTTATCTATTTTACAGGGCTTAGATAACGTTAAAAAGTTTGACGAGTCCTCTAACAGCATCGAAGAATTTAAAGCTTTTTTATCTGCACTCCCAAAACAAGTTGAATTCGATGAAATTGCGTTAAAAAACGCAAAGAAAAAGTCTGAAGACGATCTTAAGTATGCTGATGCAGATGAGGAAAGTTTAGAGATATTCAAACAGGCACAGTCTATCGCCCAAGAAGAAAATATCTCATTTCGTGAAGCACTATTAAAGATTAAGGAGGTATAAATGGGGCGTTTAGAAGAATTAAGAATTAATGCCTATTTGTCCGAAGTTGCACGAGGATATAGTAATAATTCATTTATTGCTGAAAGTTTATTCCCTGTTATTAATTCAGATTTGGAAAAAGTGGATATCTTTGAATTTAACAAAGAAGCATTCCAAGTTTATGACACAGAACGTGCAATTAGAGCTAATTCAAATGTAATTAGTCCTAAAGGATTTAAAAAACATACAACAACCCTTACAGAACACGACTTGGCTTATCCGATTGATTACAGAGAAGAGGAAGAAGCTCGTAAAATCAAGTTGCAAGTACACGCAACAAACGTTGTAACACAGGGACTTTTATTGAAACTTGAAACTCAATGTGCCGCATTAGCACAAGATCCGATTAAATATCCTGCAACAAATAAAATTGCTTTGTCCGGCACAAGTCAATTTACACACAAAGACTCCGATCCTGTAGGTGTAATTGATGATGCAAAAGATGCAATTTCAAGACAAATCGGTCAAGATCCCAACACTCTCGTTATGGGACAAGAAGTATGGGAATCATTAAAAAGGAATGAATCTCTGAAAGGCTTAATTGCAAACTCTACAAATAAAATCGTAACTCTCGATTTATTAAAAGAGTTCTTTGAAGTTGAAAATATTGTCATTGGAAAGGCGATTTATTCAAATGCAAGCGACCAGTTTGAAAGAGTATGGGGAAACAATATTATTCTTGCTTATGTTCCTAAACTTAATGCAAGAACCGAATACGATCCTGCTTTTGCTTACACTATCCGCAAAAAAGATGCTCTTCAAATTGATGAGTATGAAAAAGAAGGAAACAAAGTCCGCTACATTCGTGCGACTGATATTTACACACCATTCCTCGTTGGTGCTGAAGCCGGTTATTTAATCTCAAATGTTAACGGAACAAAAGGAGGTAACGGTGGCAACTAAAAAATACAAAGTTAAAAACACTAACATTTTGCACAATGGTGATTTGTATAAAATCGGCGATGTAATTGAGCTTGATGAGAAACAAGCTACAAAATTGCAAGATGTATTAACTGTGGTAAAAGAAACCTCCACAACAAATAAAAATCAAAACAAAACAAAGACAGAAAACTCTGAAAAATCAGGAGGTGAAAATGGCAAATAAACTATATAAACCTTTATTGATTGATTCTGTGCTTGCTACTGCTGACTTACCAAAACAAAGATTTATTTCTTTTAATGGCGCAGTTTCAGGAGCCGGAGAAAAAGCCTACGGTATTTGTGATGTTGAAACCGAATCAGGTCAGTATGCACCAGTTGCAACAATAGGTATTTTACTTGTTGAAGCAGGCGGCACAATTACTGTCGGTTCCGAAATCACATCAGATACCAACGGAAAAGCAGTCACTTTAGGCGATAATCAAAAATCAAATGGTTATGCTCTCGATGACGGAGCAGAAGGTGATGTCATCAGAATAATCAGAGGCATTTAATGTCTTTCTACTGTACCCCCGAAGATATTGAAAAGCAAGTTAGTACACATACCCTTATCCAGCTAACTAATGACAACCCCGAACAGGAAGCTGTCGATGCGGTTGTCTGTGAGGAAGCACTTATCTACTCCTCTACCCTTATTGATGGTTATTTAAGGGGAAAATACACACTACCCTTAAATAACCACTTTCCTTTATTACGGATAATTGCGATTGATTTAAGTATTTATCGCCTTTATTCAAGAAGAATTTATACAGATATTCCTGAATCAGTTTTACAAGCATATAAAAACGCAATTAAAACATTGGAAGATCTCAAAAAGGGAATAATAAGCCTGCAAACAGAAGAGGAAACGAGTGTCAGGACTTCAGGGGAATACAGAACAAATAAAACTGAATCAGACAGGTTATTTAATAAGCGAGTAATGAATCTTGAGTATTAGGGATATTGAGAATTCAATAATTCAATATTTAAAAGATAAATTCCCACAGTTTTTAGTTCAGGGATTCCCTGAAAAACCGCAAGAATTTATTTTACTCCATCCTGTCGGTGCAATACTCGTACATTACAGAGGTGGGAATTATTCTCAAACTGATGCAATCAATTTTATTTCACAAGATAAAAATCTCAATTTTGCAATAACAGTCGTTACAAGAAACCTGCGTAATAATAACGGTGCTTATGAAACCCTCGATAAAGTTAAGCAATATTTATGCGGATATAAAATTCCCGAATGCACAAAATTAACCCCAAACAAAGAAGGCTTTATATCTGAAACAAACGGTATATGGCAGTACGAAATAGAATTTAGACTCTCTACCCCAAGTATAGAAGAAATGGAGGAAATATAATGCCTGCAAGTTTTTTACATGGCGTTGAAACAATAGAAATTGAAAAAGGTGCAAGAACAATCCGAACTGTTAAAACAGCAGTAGTCGGACTTGTTGGAACAGCACCGTTAGATGATGTTGATGCTGAATTCAGAACAGTAAACGAGCCAACGCTTATATTAAATGAAATTGATGCTGTTAAATATTTCGGCTCACCTAAAAACGGATATACAATACCTCAAGCACTACAAGCAATTTTTGATCAGGGTGCAGGTGTTGTAATTGTTGTTAATGTCTTTGATCCTACACAACATGAAACCGTATCTGATGTTAAAAAAGCAGATATTATTGGTGGAGTAAATGCATTAACAGGTAAAAGAACAGGCATGAAAGCCTTTGAGGACTGCTATTCTCTATTTGGTTATTTCCCAAAAACTATAATTGCACCTGTTTATTGCGAGGACACCGCAGTTGTTTCAGCTCTAAAAACGATATGCGATAAAATTAGAGCAATTGGATTAGTTGATGCTCCGGTCGGTACAACGGTTCAAGAAGTAATTACAGGTAGGGGGCCGGAAGGACAGATAAACTTCAATATTGCCTCCGATAGAATTGTGTTGTGCTACCCCCACCTTAAAGTTTATGACTCTAAAACAGACTCAAATGTTTTAGAGCCATATTCCCAAAGGTTGGCAGGTGTAATTGCCGCTAAAGATATTGATAAAGGTTACCATTGGAGTCCATCAAATTCATCAATTAACGGAATTGTTGGTGTTGAAAAACAATTGACTTCAATGATAAATGATCCATCAAGTGAAGTTAATACCTTAAACGAAGCAGGTGTTGTTACGGTATTTAATTCTTATGGTTCAGGCTTTAGGACATGGGGCAACCGTTCATCTGCTTATCCAAGCTCAACACACGTTACTAATTTTATAAATATAAGAAGAACTGCTGATATTCTTCATGAGAGTGTTGAATATTCGATGTTACAGTTTATCGATTTCCCAATAGATGACGGTTTAATTGATTCAATTAATGAATCAGTAAATGCATTTATTAGGACATTAATCGGGCGTGGCGCACTTATTGATGGCAAGTGTTCATATAATCCTGATAAAAATCCTGTAACGGAAATCGCCAATGGGCATTTAGTATTTGATGTTGAGTTTATGCCACCGACTCCGGCAGAACGTATTACTTTTGAAAGTTTTATCGACATTGAATTACTAAAAACCTTGGGAAGTTAATGAGAGCCGAGATAAATAGTTGGGGCGAACTTGCTATTTACTGTGAGGATTATGACATCTGTAAGCAATGTAGAAACAAGAAAAAATGCCCTTTAATACAAGCCATCAGTCAAGAAATAGTTATACTTCATTACTCTGATGTAGCAATCGGAGAATGCGGATTATTTAAAAAGGAATAGGTTATGAGCAAAATTAAGATCAACAAACTTACAAATGCAAATGTTTATATGAATGGCATAAATCTCCTTGGAAGAGCTGAGGAAGTTCAACTTCCTCAGATTAAACATAAACTCGCAGAACACAAAGCATTAGGTATGGTTGGTTCTGCTGAGTTTTTCTCAGGGATTGATAAATTAGAATGCAAGATTAAATGGAATGCACTTTATCCTGAAGTTTTACTTGCATCAGCAACCCCATTCACAGCCTCAATGATTCAGGTTCGTGCTTCTCTTGAAACATACAACGGCACAGGAAGAATTGAGGAAGTCCCTGCGACAGCATTTCTAATCGGAACATTTAAGGAATTCCCACTTGGCACAATTAAACCACACGAAAACGCTGAGTATGAAACAACAATGTCAGTTACTTATGCAAAACTCGTGGTTAATGGTGTTCCTCTGTTTGAAATTGATGTTCTTGAAAACATCTACAAAGTGGGCGGAATAGATATGTTAACCAAATATAAGAAAAATATAGGAGCGTAAAAATTATGACAAAAACACTTTCATTACCATCAGGAAAAATTGCATCATTGAAAAAAGGAAGAGGATTTGACCTCCTGCAAGCACAACAAAAAGCAAAGACATCTGAAGAGATTCCTTATGCTCTTATTGCTGAACTTGCTGAAATTGACGGTCAGAAGTTGGTTTACGAAGATATATTAGAACTTGACTTGGAAGATGTAATCGCTCTTCAGGCAGAAATATCGGGAAAGTTTACGGAGGCGAAAGCCACAGAGGTAAAGGAAACGACTCAAAAGTCTCTCGAGCAAGAAATTGCATAGATGTATTACCTGATTCTCAATCAATAATTCATCTGTGCAAAATAACGGGTTGGCAGTATTCGGAAATCGGAAAAATGTCCATTCCCCAAATCGCATACTGGTGCAAAGAGGCTATTAAGTACACGAATAATCAAAATCAGGAATTAGAGGAACAATGCTCGACACTATGATGAAAGTATCATTAACTCTTGTAGCCATCGACAAAATGTCGAGGGTTATTCGTGATGCGGTTTCAAAATCTGAAACGGAGTTTGATAGACTTCAAAAGAAAATAAACCAAACATCAGAGCGATTAGATAAGCTCGGGCAAAATATGGCAAAGGTCGGTGCAGGTTTAACTGCTGTCGGCACAGGAATTGCGTATAAACTCGGAATAACGGAAGCGATCCCGGAAGCCATTGCATTGGAACATCAATTAAGAGAATTGGGGAATGTCGGTCAATTAACAGGCGAACAATTAAAAGAAATGGATGAGCGACTTGGCTCAATTTCAAGATATACAAATCAAATGCGTGGTGAAATTGCTGAAGGTTTGAATGTTCTTGTTGCATCAGGTATTGATCCGACAGCGGCACTTGATTATATGAATGTAATCGGTCAAACCGCAACGGCGGCACAAGCAGAAATAGTTGATATTTCTAAAACTGCATTCTCCGTTACTGATAACTTAAAAGTTAATGTAAATGACCTCGCTAAAACAATGGATATTTTGGCACAAGCAGGAAAAGAGGGAAGATTTGAATTAAAAGATATGTCTGCCGCATTCCCAAGTTTGACCGCAGGTGCAAGTATGCTCGGTATGAGAGGTGTGCCGGCTGTTGCTGAATTAGGTGCGGCACTTCAAGTTGCAATGAAAGGTGCAGGATCAGCTCCCGAAGCGGCAACAAATTTTGAAAGTTTCTTGCAAGCTATAACTTCACCAATGGCAGTTAATCGGTTTAAAGAATTATATGGTGTAAATCTTCCGGCATTCTTAAATCAGGTTATTGCCGAGAATAAAGATCCGATTGAAGAGATGGTTGTTTTAATCAACCAGTTAACAGGCGGAGATGTATTTAAGGTTTCGGAAATATTCAGGAATAAAACGGACTTGAACTTCCTTAAACCAATGATGCAAAATCTCGATGAGTATCGAAGAATAAAAGCATCGGCTCTTGGTGCGAATGGCATTATGGATGAGGACTTTAATCACATGATGGAAACCACATCAGAGCAATTTAAACTCTTAAAAATCAATATGAAAGAGTTGGTGTTCCCTCATTTGCATAAACCAATTGAGAAAATAAACGAATTATTGACGAAGATAAACAAACACCCGATTTTACAAAAAGGAATCTTCTCTGCAATTATAGGAACGATCGGTGTCGGATTAGTTCTCACTACACTTGGAACTGCCACGATGCTTGTCGGAAAACTTGTCAAAGGTTATGGCACGTTTTTAGGATACGCAAGAGATTTAACCCCTGTTTTGGTTCAGAATTCAATAAAATTACTTGAATTTTTAGGATTAAACACAACCGCTCACAACCTCACTTTTGGCAGAAAAATTATGCAAGCCGGAAACCCTCTTGGATTGGATATGAAAAACTTTTCACTTGGAAATGGTTTAATGGCAGACATTCGCAGAATAGATAATAATTTGCGTGAAGCTATTATTAAAGGCTTTAAGGAACTGCCTGCAAATATATCAAAGTCGGGTGTTGCTCTTAAGGATTGGACTGTTACTTCAATCAGGGCAATTCCTGCTAATTTTACAAAAGGTTTAATTGCGTTCAAAAACGGTTTTCTTGGAATTCCGTCTATGATTGGAAAAGCAATTATGGCATTCAGAGCATTTTCGGTTACTCTTTTAACTTCTCCGATTGGTTGGATTGCTCTTGCAATTGGTGCGATCGTATTTGTAATTTACAAGTATTGGAAACCTATAACGGCATTTTTCAGAGGTTTATGGAACGGATTAAAAGAGGGACTACAACCTTTAATGCCTTTATTTAAGAGATTAGCCGTTGCTCTTGAGCCTGTCCTTAAACCTATAAAAGCAATAATTGACTGGTTTAAGAAACTCATCAAGTCTGTCGAGGACACAGGCGGTAAAGCAGAATCAATGGGATTGAAATTCGGGAAAGCAATTGCAAGTGTCATTGTAAAACTTGTTGAACTCGTAACCAAAGCGGCAGAATTCGGCAGAAAAATTGGCGATATGCTCGCAGGTGGTATTATTTCAAAATTTGCAAAAGTCAAAGAAGCAATAGGAAAAATGGCTCAAATAATAAGAGACCACCTCCCACATTCTCCGGCAAAGACTGGTGCTTTGAAAGACTTAAACAAAGTAAAAATTATTGAAACTATTGTTTCAACTATGAAACCTCAACCTCTCGTAAACGCAATGAATAAGAATTTAGGACTTATGATAAGCGGTGCGAAAGGTAGTTGTGGAAGAGTCGGAATCGGAGGCGGTTCATCTTTTGTTGTTAATTATTCCCCGACAATATCAATGCCGTCAGGCACTTCAAAAGATGAATTCTCACAACTTCTAAAAAGGCACAAAGACGAGGTTGTGGCAATTCTAAAAAGAGAATTTGAACGGAAAGAGAGATTGGCGTACTAACACGACAATCGTTGAAATACACAAAAATAAGGAAAGATAATAAAAAAAATGTTTGCACAATTAGGTGATATTCAATTCGATTTAATAACATATTTTGACGGAATCAATTCGACCGTAACCTACAACTACGCAGAACATGAGCGAATCAACAATAAAACCCTTTTACAGTTTATGGGCGAGAACCTGCAAGAGTTCACAATAAAACTGAATTTACATTCAAACTTCTGTGTGCCGGAAGATGAAATTCTAAGAATAAGAACGGAAGCACAACTCGGAAAACCGCTCAAATTCATAAAAGGAAATGGCGAATATGTCGGAGCATTCGTTATTTCACAAATACAAAAGACAACAGAACAAACAAGTCCTGAAGGTGATTTGATAGCGATTCAGGTTGAACTTCAACTAAAAGAATACGCAGGAAACATACCCGAAGACGAGGAAGAAGAAAAAGGACTTAAGAAGAAAGAATGAGCGAATATTACTCATACATCACAAAAGACAAAGACCGATGGGATTTAATAGCAAATAAATTTTATAAAAACCCCTCAAAATATGAGCCAATTATAAAAGCTAATCCCAATGTGCCTATCACCCCAATTTTAGATTCAGGAATACATTTAAGAATTCCTGTCTTGGAAGATTCAGAGACTATCAAATTTACATTACCCCCATGGAAAGAATAAATGCTAACACCAATTTTTAAATTAGAATATAACCATAAAAACATCACAGAAGACGTTTCGGATTATGTCGTAACGATTGAATATTCCGACTACGAACAGGGACAAAGTGATGAAATTACGATCACTTTTGAAGATACAGAAGGACTTTGGAATGATTCTTGGATACCTTCAAAGGGTGATGCTCTTCGTTTGTATATTGGTTATGCAGGGGAGAAATTGTTAAACTGCGGAATATTTGAAATTGATGAAATTGAATATAATTCCCCACCTGACACCTTAATTGTAAAAGCACTTGCGACAGGGATTAAAAAAGCATTCCGTCAGCCAAATTCTGTCGGATACGAAAATAAAACATTAAAACAAATTGCAAATGAAATTGCCAAAAAGCACGAGTTAACTCTTGTAGGTGAAATTGACGATATCAAAGTCGAAAGGATCACTCAAAATCAAGAGAGGGATTTATCATTCCTGAAAAGGTTATCTGAGCAATATGGATATATTTTCAAAATTGCCGAAGATAAACTCGTCTTTTATAAATCTGAAAAGTTAATCTCTGCTGATTCAGCGAAAATTATCTATAAATCGGATTTATCAAATATAAGGCTGACAGAAAAAACAAGCCACACATATAAATCGGTTTCAGTTGCATATCGAAACCCAAAGACAGGCAAAGATGTAACAGCGACTGCTAAAAATCCGAATTGTGTCAAAGGTGATACGCTTAAACTCTCTGTCAGAGCAGAGAATAAACAACAGGCTCTTTTACAGGCAAAGGCGGCACTTGCTAAAGGCAACTACACTATTGAAGGCTCTTTATCAATGCCGGGAAATCCTTATTTAGTCGCAGGATTAAATGCTGAACTTAAAGATCTTGGTTATTTTTCAGGAAAATACCACATAACCGAAGCCCACCACATCATTGATAAAACTTCAGGCTATGCAACAAGTTTGGAGGTTAAATCGTGTTAAGGTTTGGAACTGTAACTTCAATAAATCCAAAAACAGCGAGAGCAAGAGTTCAATTCGCAGAAGACGGAATGAATTCTTATTGGCTCGCAGTCCTGCAAAATAGAACGTTGCACGATAAATTTTATTCTATGCCGCCAATCGGCGAACAGGTTGCGTGCCTTATGGATGATAATTCGGAAGAGGGTGTGATTCTTGGTGCTATCTATACATCTGAAGATACTCCTGTTATAGAAACCGAAAAACAATATTCTGTAAATTTTGAAGATGGCACTTTCGCCAAAATAGATAAAGAAACTCAAACCCTCACACTCTCATTCCCCAATATACATTTAATCGGAAATATTACACACGAGGGAACACTTTCAAACACAGACGGTATTATTTCTCAAGCAGATATTACTGATAAAAAATCGTCAATGCAAGCAATGAGAGATATTTATAATCCGCACAAGCACACAGGAAATCAGGGAAGTCCAACTTCCACACCAGATCAGGAAATGTAATGACAAACTTAAATGAAATAACATATGTAGATTGGCAATGTAAACTCAACGGAATCGGTGGAGTCGCAGAGGGTGTTGAGGATATTAACCAATGCATCGCAATAATTTTACAAACTCAAAAAGGCTCTGATCCGCACAGACCAACGTTCGGTTCAGACATCATGAAATATGTGGACTACCCGATAAACATAGCAAAAGCAAACATTATCAGAGAAACAATAGATGCAATTAATCTGTGGGAAACAAGAGTAAAAGTAAATAAAACAGAAGTTGAAATCAACGGCTCAACCATTCTCTTAAAAGTTGAATGGACATTGGCTAAAGGCAAAACTTCAGGAACTGTGGAGGTTACATTATGACAAAACTACCTGAGCCAAATTTTATTGATAGAGATCCCGATATTATTACAAAGGAATGGATTGAAAAATTTGAGGAGAAATCCGGGAAAGTCTTGCAACCTGCACAAATTGAAAGGTTGATGATTGATGTTGGAGCATATCGTGAAACTGTATTAAGAATGGAAATTCAGGAAACAGCCAAGAAAAACCTTTTAAGTTATGCTCCTCTTGATATTCTTAAACACATAGGAGAGCCTTTAGGTGTTGAACAATTAGTTGCAAGTTGTTCAGTAACAACACTTAAATTCACTATTGAAAACGCTCTTGATTTTGATTTTACAATTCAAAAGGGAACTGAAGTTGAAACAAAAGATGGTCTTTTTATATTCCAAACGGATCAAGATGCTGTTATTTATTCAGGATCAAAAGATGCAACAGTAAAAGCAACTTGTGAAACCGCAGGTGCATCATCTAATAACTATAATCTTGGAGCAATAAATAATTTAATTACACCATTGAGTTACATTTCAAAAGTTGAAAACATAACTGTTTCTTCCGGTGGTGCAGATGACGAGGAAGCTGACAATTTAAGAGATAGAATAAGACAAGCTCCTGAAAAATTTTCTAACGCAGGAAGTCGTGGTGCATATCGCTATCATACGTTATCTGCACATCAATCAATAATAGATGTTGCAATAACGTCTCCGTCTCCGGGCGTGGTTAATATTTATCCTTTAACCATAGATGGAAACCCAACGCAAGATGTTTTAGATATTGTATTAAATTATTTATCTGATGATAAAGTAAGACCTTTAACAGATTATGTTCAGGTCTTATCACCCGTAAAACACGATTTCAATATTAGTGCAACGATTTATCTTTATAAGGATGCAGATGAAACAAGCGTACTTACAACCATAAATGCAAAATTGGAAGAATATAAAAAACAACTGTCTGCAAAACTTGGTAAAAGCGTTATTAAAACTCAGATTATATCTATTTTAAACAGTATTTACGGTGTGTTTAAAGTTGTTGTTGATATCCCTGATGACATAGAAATTTCGGAAAATGAATGGGCAAATTTGGTTGATTATGAGATTACGTTTGGAGGTTATGCTAATGAGTAAATCTCTTGCACCTATAAATGACATTAATTTGAAAATTTTTGATGAGATCTGTGAGGAACAATTCAAAAATATTGATTTGGAATGTATTTTAATCTCAATAATCGACAATGTTCCTTCTGATGCTTTACCACATTTAGCTGAACAATATCATGTAACAGGGAATGAAGGTTGGATTCAGTCAAAAAACGATATAGATAAAAGATCATTGATTAAAAATGCTATAAAAATGCATCGACATAAAGGAACAAAATATTCTATTGAAAGAGTCTTTCAGACTCTAAGTTTAGATGGCGAGGTTATAGAATGGTTTGAATATGGTGGAAATCCTTACTATTTCAAAGTTGCAGTGGATATTTTTAATCAAATCATCTCTCAAGATACAGAACAGAATCTTAGAGATTTGATTAATGAATACAAAAATGAACGTTCGTGGTTGGAATCTGTACAGATAAATTTATGTTCTTTATGTTCACAAAAAATATATTCAACATTCACTACAGAAGAGCATTTAGAAGTTATACCAAAGGAGTCAGTATGACACAGAACTTTTATTCAATAGTTACACAAATAGGTTTAGAAAAACAATTAAATTGTCTAAATGATTTAACAGACTTTGAAATTTCTGAAATTGCTGTTGGTGACAGCAATGGAGAATATTATGAGCCATCAGAAGAGCAAACTGAATTAAAAAATGAGTTGTGGAGAGGAAAGATTTTAACCCATGGAGTGAAAAATGGTCAGTTATACGCAACGACATCAATTCCTCTTGATATAGGAGGGTTCACTATTCGGGAAATAGGTCTTTTTGATTCGAATAATCGACTTCTATGTATTGCAAAGTGTCCTGAAACAAATAAACATCATTCTGACGAAGGTGGTGCTCAAGAATTATTTATAAAGATATATATGAGCTTATCGAATAGTGATTTAGCGCCATTGATTGTTCAGGAATCATCACAAATGGCAAGTGTTGAATTTGTTGAACAAACCTTTGCAACACAGGATTTAGACAACTTAACAATAGTTGGTCAAGAAAAATTTAATAGTAAACAAGATAAATTAATTGAAGGTGAAGGAATACAAATTATTAATAATACAATATCTGCTCCAAAAGAGTTACCTTCTCAAACATCCAATAACGGCAAAATATTAAAAACAGATGGCACAAATGTGTATTGGGATGATTTACCATCAAGTTATAATCTCTTTGATATTGTGCAAAAAGACTATATTTTAGACTATGAAGAATCTTTTGGTTTCGCCCGTTTAGGCACTTATGTTTATAAGGAAGCTGTCGCAGGTGTTAGATACGGATACCCTGATTTTTATGCAAAGTGTAAACAAGAATATGAAAATGGTACTCCTATTTGGATAGCATCAAATGTTACAAAGCAAGGTGACATAATTGATAATCAAGGTGTTTTAAGCGGATTTAATGCAAATAAATATGCTGTATTACCTAAAACATTTAATCCCGGAGATAAAACTTGGGAAATTATGTTAAAGGTGAATACTGGAAGTGGTTACCCAAACACAAATGCTCCTTTATTTAGAGATGGAACAAGAGAATTTGATGGATTTGTATTGTATGGCAGGTCTGGTGGAATTTTGGATGTACACATAACTAGTGACGGTGCAAATTGGAATATAGCCAAAAATGTAAAGTCAACAATTGCGTTACAACCATCGACAGATTATTATATTCGTTCAAGATTCACAGGGGAGTCATATACTGTTGATGTTTCAACAGACAAAATCGAATGGACAAATTATATTACAGTTGAATCTTCGCTTCCTATTTATAGCAACTTAAATAGAAGTTGTATTGGGTGGGAACAGTACGGATATTATTGGACAGGTTCAATTGATTTGAATGAATGCTACATAAAAATAGATGGCGAATATTTTTGGAAAGGTACAATAGATGGTTCAAAACTAACTAATGGTCATATTTATTATGACATATCAGACAAAGAGTATATTGATGAAATTTATATTAATAAAGGTGCTGCGTGGTTTTATGGATTAGATACGGAAAATGAAAGAGTATTTTTACCACGAAATGACTGGTTTTTTCAAAATGGAGACGAGCCGGGGAAATTTACAGATGCAGGACTTCCAAACATTACTGGTGCTACAGCAGGTATGCAAACAGCAAACCAACAAGGAAGCCCTTATGGTGCTTTTTACGCAGAGTATGTAACAAATACAACTGACCAATCTTGGGGTGGCAGTGGTGATTATTATAGGCAAGCGTTTAATGCGGCAAGATGCAGCAAGGTATATGGCGGTTCGAATACAGTACAACCAAAATCAATCACTAATATAATATATATTGTTGTCGGTAATGTAAAAAGAGAAGCACAGATTTCGAATGTTATCAATGTGACGAGCTCTGATAACGACACCATTCCTTTGTTTACACCTAAGATTTTTGGTTTTACCCCAAACCATCTCTGTTGGTTAAGAGCAGGAGAGCAAAGAAACTGCAATTCGCTGTATTCATTCATCTACAACAAACTTGTAAATGCAATTAATGGAGATAATCCACACAATATCAAAGTTATTGATTCTAATGATATGGAGTCAGGTGTGGATTATGGAGAATATTGGAGAGTTAATCAAGATACTTTACAATTTTGCTGTCCGATAAAAACCGAAGATAGAATTTTAATAGACAAAAAAATAGCAACACCCACAGATACAACTTGGTACAATTTATATTCTGACGGATATTGTGAGCAGGGTGGTTATGGAAATTACGGCTCAGGTTCAATCAATATTAATTTGCCAAAAACTTATAGAGATACTAATTTTGATGTTATTGCAACGTGTAGGCAAAATAATTTATATGCCACAGCAGGGATAAGATCAGTTTCAACTATATGGATTGAAACAAGAGGTCACGATTATACTGTTCAAAACTGTAATTGTACGTGGCGAACCCAAGGCTATGTAGAGTTAAATGCTAATGATTATGTCTTAAATTCTCTATATTTTAAAGTCGCAAATTCTGTGGAAAACTTGGAACTTTTAAATGCCGGAGCAGTTTTACAGGCAGTAAATGAAATTAATACTCAAGTTTCAAATATGCCGCATGTAATTGAGACTTACAATAATGGTAACTCTGGTTATAGGCTATGGTCTGATGGATATTGCGAACAATGGGGACTACTTGATTACGGTTCTGATTTTACAAATACAGGTCGTGGTTTTAGCATAACTTTTATTCTTCCATTCAAAGACATTTATTATTATCCAACCCTTCAATATATGGGAAATAGTACAGGTTCAAGTTATGGCAGTTATGTTGCTGTGCAATTTACAAGTAAAAGCACTGCTGGTTTTAGTGGCTATATATGGAAAACAGAAACAAGTAACAGATTTATAGGATGGAAAGCAACAGGCTATGTTCCGACAGGAGTTTAAAATATGAGTTACAAATTAGATAAACCTTTTACAAAAAGGCAAAAAGCCGACTTTATTGTTGAATTTAATCATAATAGGAATTTAAAAATTTTTGAGACTGCGGATTATTTGGCAGCACTAGAAGTATATGAGTCTTTCGAAAATGGTGAAATTATAAATCGAAAAACAGAATATGAAAAAGAACTAGAGGAACTGAGTATTCTTAATGAAATAGAAACTCTCAAAAATGAAATTTATGATATTGATTTAAAACGTATAAGGGCTGTTTGTGAGCCGAGCATTAGAAACGAAGAAACAGGTGAAACGTGGCTTGAATATTATAATGCTCAAATTTTGGAATTGAGAAATCAAATACAAACATTACAAGAAAGGATTACCCCAAATGACATCACTAACGAAAATCTGCCTCCATTGGACAGCGGGCAGTAATACACCCTGCAACACCGATATAAAAGCATACCATTTCTTAATTGATTCTAATGGTCGTATTTATCCGGGGACACACAAACCTGAAGATAATTTAAACTGTAAAGACGGAAATTATGCGGCACATTGCGGAGGTGGAAACACAGGATGCATCGGTTTATCTGTTTGCGGAATGGCAGGTTTTAACCTAAATAAAAAAGAAACAAAATACCCTCTCACTCAAAAGCAAATCGAAACCCTGTGCTGTTTAACGGCTTATTTAACAATTAAATACGGAATTATTATTAAGGAAAATTCAGTATTTACCCACTATGAATTTGACCGCAAAAAAGCAAAACCTGAAGGTAAAATCGACATCACTTATTTACCCTATCTGCCGAATTTACAAATAATCAGGATCGGCGGTTATCTCAGGAACAAAGCCGAATGGTACAGAAAAAAGATTAAAGAAGGAAAGTATAAGTTAGAAAAGAAAGGAAGTTATTATGAATTTATTTGCGTTTGTTAAATCTTGGAAAGATTTTAGTTTTTTGTGGACATTGATTCAACCGTTTATTTTGAAACTTTTGAAAAAGAATGTTCCAACATCAATTACGAAATTATATGAAAATCTTGCAAAATACACTCAGCCGGCACTCGACAGTTTGTATAAATTAAAAGCCAAGATTAAAGAAACACCAACAGAAGTTGATGATTATTGTTTCGATCAGGGTGTAACAGCCATTGAAACTTTTGCGAATTACTTATTGGGTGAAGTTCAAAACTTAAGAGCTTAAGGAGGATTCAATGACTTGGCGAGATTTATTAAATGTACAAAATGTTGAAAAAGGCTTTTTTCGCTCCTCAAATTCCTACGGGATACCCGACATCAGAAAGGATGAGTTCGATATAAAAGAACTCATCCCATATCGGGTGGACAAAAACAGAAAAGGAACAGCACATTTCTTTCTTGATGATTACAGATTCGAGCGTTGTTGGAAATGGGCAGACTCTCAAATCCCCGAATTAAGAAAATATGACGGTGTTTTATCTCCTGATTTTTCTATGTACACCACTTATCCTAAAGCATTCCAAATATGGCAAGTTTATAGAAACAGATGGTGTGCCGCATTTTGGCAAGCTCACGGAATTAAAGTTATTCCAACCATAAGTTGGTCTACCGAGGATAGTTACGACTTTGCGTTTTTAGGAGTTGAAAAAGGCTCTGTGGTGGCTGTTGGAACGGTTGGTGTGCTTAATGATGAGTATGCGAAAAAGTTGTTCTTGGATGGTTTTAAAGAAATGATAAAACGACTTGAACCGAAAGAGATTTTGGTTTATGGAAACAGGTTGATCGAACTTGATGAATATAAAAATGTCAGATGGTTCGAACCGTACATGAATAAATTTAACGATATAAAAAAGAAAGGACACTAACTATGGGCGGAAGAGGTTCCGGCGGTGGTAAAGGCGGTGGCGGAGGCGGTGCCGCTAAAAAAATACCAACAGGTGAAGGCATAACCGATAAAAACGAATTAATCAATTTATATAACAGTATTTCAGGCAATTCAAATTTATCCGTTGATCAGCGAGTAAAAGCAATGCACGATATTGAAGAGAGAATCAAAGAATTAGATGCTAAAAAAGCAGACTCAAAACAAAAACGGCTTGATGCTCTTGCAAAGGCTCGTGCAAAACGTGCTGAAAATAAGAAAAACGGAATTAAACCTGAAAAGAAAGAAAAAGATCCAAGAAAGTCAAAACCTAAAATGTCTATGGATAGCACAGTTTCAGACCTTAAATATAATCTAAGACGAGGTGTTGAATCAGACGGATATATATCAAATTCAGACTTTAGGGTTGAAGATTATGGAAATTCTGTTAGCGTTCAAATCAGATATTTAGGTAAATGGAAAAATCCTTCACACGCTCGCTATGAGGAAGATTACGATTGGCAGGAATTAAAATCATCAAGCGGAAAGCAGATTGATAAAGTAATTAAAAAATTATCCAAACAGTCAGGTCGTAAAATCACTTGGGGAACGAGTGAAAAGAATTGGATTGATATAGATATACCCAAAATGAAAGGAGACTAATAAATGGGCGGTCGTGGTTCAGGAGGCGGCAGATCAGGTGGAGGTGGCGGTGCATCATCTCAACAGGATCACGAAGTAAGACTCCGCAGTCTTAATGATATATATCAGGAAAAATATTCCCAAATGACAGATTCTGAATTGAATCGGGCATTGACTAATGCTAAAAATCAAATGAATAAAGAACAAGCAAAAGTCCTGCACGAACAACAGAAACTTCAAAAAATGGTGGATGAATTTAAAAAAATGAAAGATACCGATCCGGGAGTTGATGAAAAATGGAATGCTATTGATAAACAAACTGGTGTTTTGAATGATGCACGTTCAAGATTAGATATCAGGTCACAGGCATATTATTTAGGAATTAATGAAAAACACAATGTAAGAGGAAAATATACTGCAAACGACATTAAAAATATGTCTAACGGTCAATTAAACTCTTTCTATAATAATTCCTATAAAGAAAGTTCAAAAGCTCGCAGACGTAT
Organism: Candidatus Gastranaerophilales bacterium; assembly: GCA_944326465.1. GTDB lineage: Bacteria > Cyanobacteriota > Vampirovibrionia > Gastranaerophilales > Gastranaerophilaceae > CALUVH01. The sequence goes on from CALVEB010000003.1 coordinate 52,102, forward strand.
TGAAAACACATCAAATCCTAAAACGAAAGCCAAATATCAAAAAATATACGATACTCAAAACGATTATTTCAATAAAGCGACTGCCGAAAAAAATATCCGAGGACTTGATGGAAAGGGTTGGTAATTGTGTCTGAATGATACAAAACTCAGCCCAATGACTTTAATTAAAGTATATTCCGAGTGATAAATGTGGTTGTACAAATTAAAAAGGAGGTCATTATGACTACAATCACAGCAGAACAAGCTCTAAAGAGTAAACAGAATTTTTCAGAATTCTTGGAAAACAACACTCCCGTTCAGGTAACTTCAACCATAGCAGATTATCAAGCAAAGAGTGGAAAAGTTGTTGTAACACTTACGGATTTAACTCAAAACTTCGACACTTTTGTTGATGTTGTAAATGATCCGACCGTTTTAGAATTACCTCAAAAGCCATACTTCGCTTGGATTGTAACAAATCCAAAAGATCGTATCATGAATGTTTTAAAAACAATCAACGAAAGCTCAACTGGGGATCTTGGAATTTTTGTTTTTAAAGCCTTTTTAAATGGCGATAAAATGGATTTTAAATGTCTATTAAAACCTGAAATAAATAAGAAACAAAAGAAAGCAAAAACAATTACTAAAACAGGTGCAATTCAATATGATTATTGGAAAACATATTCAGAAGTATGTGATGAATTGGGTGAAGGTGATTATCAAATAGAACCTGCATCACGGCATTACCAAAATATACCAATCGGGCTTAAAGGTGCATATATCAAGCAAACAATAAGCGTAAAAGATAATTATGTCGCATCGGAATTGTTTATCGGAGATAATAAACAACTCTTCGCAGACCTCAAAGAACATGAAAAAGAAATAGAAAAAGAACTCGGAACTTTGACTTGGGATTGTAAGGATTCAAATAAAAGTTGCTTTATAAGAAGAACGATATTTGTAGATTTTACAAACCCTGACAGATACGAAGAGTATGCAAAACAACAAATTGAATTAGCCATAAAAGTCAGAGAAACATTTTTTAAATACATATAAATGTGTCCAATTGATACAAAATCACTCGCAATGACTTTAATTAAAGTCCATTGTGAGTGATGAATGTTAATGCAGATTAAAAAAAGGAGCAATAAATATGGGCATTATGACAACAGTCAAAGAAGAAAGAAACTACCAAGCATTTATGAATGAACTAGAAAAATTATCTAAAAAATACGGAATAGGCATTTCGGGTTGTGGTGTATTTGATTATTGGGATGAAAACGGATTCAAAGAAATCGAATACAGAAGAGATTCCTCAAGCGGTGATTTACGAATTAAAAAACTTGTATTTTCAGACGGCACTTCATTAGACGATTAGGAGCGAGCAATGATTGAATTAAACGGTATTTACAAATTAAAACACATTAAAGGATTAAATAGCAACACAGATTATGAATATAAAGTTATTGCTATCAACAAAGAAAAAACAATGGTTTGTTGCGAGCAAATAGATGGATTTGATGCCGGCGAACGATTTGTATTTATGATCGAATGCTTGCTTGATCCTGAAAAATCTGATGATATTTACTTCGGTGAAATAATAAGAAAGGACTAAGACAATGACAAAAACAGTATTAGGAAGCGAAAACACAGAGTACGGATTTTACGGAACTATCAACACCTACAACACAACAGAAGAAACAGAACAAAAGTGGGCAGAAGCATTTACAACACTACTTGAATTATCCGGTTTGTCTCCTGTTGAAATCAGAACTTATCTTGATAGCAGAAGCGGTCGTAAATTGGCAGATTGTTGTAATGATACAAAGAACGATGTAAAAATAGAAATTTTAAGACTGTATTTCAACTGGATTGAAGATGATTTATATGAATGCAGAGTTAAAGAACTTCAGAATCCAAGCAGAATTTTATTTGGAACTGTAATGAAAGATGAGATAAGAAATCAAAATGTTGTAATATTATGTGAGGGAGATAAAAAATACAGAAAAGAGAAATATTTTAAGGTTATCGACCAAAACGAAAATATTTATATTACAAGAATAGATTTTTTAACCCCAATTGATTAATTTACACCAAGCAACGCTATAAAATATAGCGTTTTGCTTTCCCCTTAAGTATTTTATATAGTTATGTTGCCATATATATTTTTTTTGCTAAAATTGTATTGAGGAAAAATAAGCGTGGCAGATTTAATTTCAGTTGTTATACCAACATATAATGGTGAAAAGTACATAAAAGATTGTATAGAAAGTATTCAATCACAAGACTTTCCACACGAAATAATAGTGATTGACGATATATCAACAGATCGTACGGTAGAAATAGCTCGTTCTATGGGGTGTAGAGTAATAGTAAATACTGAACATAAAGGACAAATGGCAGGTAAAAACACCGGCATAAGAGAAGCAAAAGGGAATTATTGGTTGACTATAGATCAGGATGACATGCTCGTTAATAATGCTCTACAAATGCTTTATGATGAAATGCAAAAAGACTTGAGTTATCAAATAGTTATGGCTCAATTAAAGAATTTCTGTTCTCCAGACACTCCTCAACAAGCAAAATTTGTCAATCCGAAACCATTTACCAATATATTGACAGGATCAACTCTGTTTAAAAAAGAAGTATTTAACACAATCGGTTTTTTTAGAGAAGATACTATCACTGGGGATGTTATCGATTTAAGGGAACGTTTAGAGAAAAATGGTTTAACAATCCACATGGTAAATTTCATTACATGTAATCGTAGAATTCATGAAACGAACTATGGCATTACGAACCAAGCCGATGAATATAAAGACTATGCAAAGATATTAAGAGATAAAATTAAAAACCGTAAAATCGGTGTTTAACAAGCTTTTGCTAATATATCAAAGTCTTTATCTAACTCTTTTTGAAATAAGAAGTTAAATCTCATTTCAAAATCGTATAAATTCTTATATCCTAAGTTTTTACATATAACATTCATTGGTACATTTTTATCTAATAGCAATTTTACATGGGTATTTAATAAGACTGTAGAGTCATCCATATCTACATTTTCATAAATTACTCCAGTGCCTTTTTTGTCTAACATATCAAGCAATATTGGGTGTAATTTAAGAGTCCTTATTGCGTGAAGGTGGAAATATTTTCTAAATCGGGTTTTTTGATAAATTTTATCTATTTTGACAGTCCCTTCTTTAAAATTAATATCGTTGTAATTTAAAGCGGCTAGCTCTTGTGGGGATATACCTAAACAAATAGTCCATAACTTTGGCGATTTTTCGCTTATTAATTTATTAATCTCTTTAATAGATAAGCATTCTTGTTCTCTAATGGGCAATATTTTCTTAAATTTAAAAATAGCAACATTGTTTGTATCCATATATTCTTTATAAATATGATTCAGAATATTCATCATACATCTCACAGAAGCTATTGAATAACCCTCTGATATTTTTATATCTTGAAAGTCTTCAGCCATATTCTGAGATATATCTTTTAATTCAGTATCTTTAAAATAAGGGATTAAATGAGTTTGTAAAAAACTAAAACTACCTTCCGAGTGTCTTTCTTTCATAAATTTATGTGCTGCATCAATAAATTTCATTGTTTTAAAATCAATATTTTCTGTTTCCATAGAGGCATATTTATTACTGTTATATATTTCAGGTGAAGGATTCCTTTTTGTTAAAATATATTCCATTGAGTATTTTTTCTTTAAGTATTTGCTCATAGTTATATCCGCAGGAATATCAACAGGATCGAACTCTTTTTCTAATAGTTTAATACAATGTTGATACGAATATCGTTTCGGATTTAAATATAGGTTTTCAAATTTATTAAGAACTTCTTGTGAAAATCTTTTGGGCGGAAGATAACCCTCTCTCGGAACAAAAGCATTTATTCCTTCAAGTCTATATGCTCTGTTTTTTGCAACAACTGTTTCAGGAGCACATTTTAAAGCAGGGTATTGATTTGAAATATCCCTAACTTTCTTATATAAAGTTTTTCCCATAAGATTTGTTGTAGCCTTATATAAAATATAGTATTTGATAACATTCCGTTTTTGGATAGCGTTTAAATTATTGAAGTGTTCTATTTCTGTTTTTTTATCAAAAAATAGACACGGATCAATTGTTTTTAAACTTAAATTATTTAAATCTCCATTACAATTGTTTTTTACCCAGTTATCAAAATTAACTTTCTTTTTTGATATGGTTGGTTTTGAGGATACCTTTTTAATAGAATAATGTTTCTCTGAAGTTTGAATTATAAATTTTGTATCTAGCAGTTCTTTTAAGATTTCTTGTAGAGTTTCTTCATTGTCGCATTCTGTCATTGTTTGAATTTCATCAAAAGTAAAATCTTTTAAACTTTTAATTATTCTAATTAGTTTTTGTTTCATATTTGTTTCCTTTCTTATTGAATTAATACATCCCTTTCAAAATATCTACTTGAGGTTCTTCATTGTCTAGTAAAAATCCGTATCTTGATATAAACATATCTAGATTTTTTAACCCAAGTTTTTTATAAATTATGTGTATTGAAACGTTATTATCGAGCATTAATTTAACATATGTGTTTTGAAGTACATTTGCATTAGTTATGTCTAATGATTCATAAATTAATCCCTCTATTCGACCTTTATCAAGTAAATCTATTAAAAGAGGGTGTAATTTTAAAATTCGCATTTGATATAATTCTCTATGTAATCTTATGCTCCTGTTACAAAATGTCCTATTTATGTGGACACTTTGATTAGAAAAATCAATCATTGAATAATCAAGAGCAACGAGTTCCTGTAAGGATATTCCCAATAGTAAAATCCATAATCCTGCCGACTTATTCTTTATTAAATCTTTGATTTCTTGTTCATTTAAAACCTCTGTCTCCAAAATGGGTAATAGTTTATTTGATTTTAGCATTAGTGGATATTTCATACCCGTATAACATAATAGAATACTATTCAAAGTTGTTATCACACTTTTAATGGTTCCTATTGCTAGTCCTTCTTTTAACATTTCTGACTGAAATTTCATTGCAAGTTCAGGTGTTATATCGTCAATATTATAATCTCCAAAAAACGGTATAATATGTCGTCTTATAGAACAAATTGAAGCCTGAGATAAATTTTGTCTTTCCATATAATCCAAAGTAAATTTGTAAAAAAGTTTGTTTGGCAGTGATTTGGCAGTTCTATTGATATCATAAAATTTATTAATAATTTCTTTTGGACTATTTTTTCTCTTCGCAAGAAGCTCTTCAGGTGTGTACTTTGAATTCATATACCGGCTTAAAGTTGCTGATGTTGGGACAAATTCTTTACCATATTTAGTTTTTAATATCGCAACACAATGTTTATATGAATATTTATCTGAGGATAAATACATTTTTTCAAATTCATCAAGAATTTCTTGTGGGTATCTTCTAACATTCTTATCAATATGGTCTTTCTTTAAGAATGCATCTATACCCCTTTGTTTAAAATGTCTTTTCTTGGCGATAAAACCTGAATATGATATTTTCAAATCAGGATTTATTTTACTTATATCAAATAAGAATTGAGCTAACTCTCTCCCGGAATAAGTACTTGCTAATTTCATTAATGAATAATTACGAACTATGTTAGCTTTGCTTTCATCGTTTGCTTCTTCGTAGATTTTTCCATACGTTTCGTCATCAAAAAACGTAACCGGATTTATTTTGTTAAAATTTATATTTTTTATGTCTCCTTTAAAGTTTACGCTCAACCATTTATTTACGTTAGGATTTACTTTTATGTGATTTTTATTTAATTTTTTCTCTAAATCACCAATAAAAGCATACATGTTGATCCCAATTTCTTTAATCATTTTTTGCGAATCTAATTGTTTTAGGAATAAATCTAAATCAAATGAGTCGTTTTCTAAAACTGATAACAAATCCTCTTTTTTAAATGTCTTTAGTGTCTTGATTAATTTCAATAGTTTCTGCTTCATTTTTCATTACCTCCTTAAGTAGTATTTCATCAATTGAGTTTAATCCGTTTGATTTTGCAAATAATTCAGCCTTATTTAACAACTTAACTATTTGTCTGAATCTTTTAATATATGTGTAAATATATTTGATGGCACAATCTGTCATTTCGACTTCGGATAATTCTTTTACTATGAGTTTAATGTCCTCTTTTGAGAACATTTCAAACTTGATTATTTCAGACAACCTGTCATACAAATGCTTAAATTTTTTGAGTCTTGATTTTGCACTTGTCATACCAATTAAAACTAAAGGGACATTCGTTCTATCATGAATGTCCCTTAATGTCTCAACGGATCTTGAATCTATTGTTAAATACTCAATTTCATCAACCATAAGCACCTGTGGTTTTAGGATTAAATTTTTGATTACCTGATTAAAACAATCAGATGTTGTATAACTTGGAATTTCTCCCATATTGTCCAAGATTTCACTTAATAACCATCTTGATGACATTTGCTGATTACACCTGATCAAAAGGGCATCATTTTTAAAAGCCCACCAATTTACGGTTTGGGTTTTTCCCAGTCCGGGTTCTCCATAGACAAGTCCCATGCCGGGGACACCTTCAGGGCGATTTTGTAAATTATTCATCATCGTAATGAATTTTTTTACATTGTTTGTTTTTACAAAAACTTTTCTCATTCTTCTCCTTTCTACTTATAGATTTCTTTATATTCATTTGACTGTATGTAACTTGCTAACCATAGTCGGTCTTCTTGGTTTATGCACCCATTTTGCATATGCCATTCATATCTTTCATAATTGCTATTAAAATATGGTCGTGCGGCAGGTGAGGATGAGTGAACCACAGGGATAAACTTTTTATCTTTTACTAATTCTTGTTCTGTAGTTTGACCAAGTTCTGCACTTTTTAGTGGTCGTTCTCCCATATCTTCTATTAATTCTTTTTCAATTAAATCTATGTCTTCAATATTAAAATATTCTTTTACGGCTTTTATTGTTTTTCGTCTTAACGAAGCTTGTTTTTGAATTTTATGTTTATAATCCTCTATGTCTTTAATGTCTCCCATTTGATTAGCGAGGGGGTGTGTTTCGGTTACTCGATGGGCTTTGCATATAAACTCTCCTCTAAGTGAATACACTTTAATCGAAGTTAAGTCGAATAAACTGTATTTAATTATTGTTTTTTCTCTAATTCCGTATAAAGCCTCATCAAAGTAGTCGGCTTTTAAAAATCTTATTCCGTTTCTGCCTATACTTTTTATTTCTTGAGCCATCATCAAATCATCTAATTGTGACTCATCAATATTCTGAGGTTCAATTTCATTTAATACTTCTTGAATTGTTTTCCCTGTATCATTAGTGCATGGTTGGGAATGTTTAAATTTGAGCCATTTATCAATAAATTTTATTGTTTGTTCTATAGTTGGGATAAAACTATTCTTTTCGTGTATAGCCTTATGTAATTTTTCGTTTCTTTTCATGTAGGCAGGTTTAGATTCGATACTTGTTCCTATATAACTTGGCATTAATTTTTCAAAGCTCTCTTGAAAATCTAAAAAGAAACGCTCGATGACTTTTGCACGAGCGTTATATGGAGTAGCATAGACTGGTTTTATTCCGAGTTTTTGATAAATCCCTGTAAATCCTAATTCTTCAAATTTATCATCTCCGTTAAAGAACTTACTTTTAAAAGCTCTTCCATTATCTTGGTAAACAAAATCAGGGATATGATCCATTTTTAAAATGGCATTTCTTAATGCAGATGCAATATTTTGAGTACATTCTTCTAGCATAATGTCATAGCCGACAAGTCCACCTGAACGCCAATCTAGGAATCCAAGTAATGTGGCTCTACAAGGTTTCCCTGTGAAAGGATTGATTACCTGAAAATTTAAAGTGTGTCCATCTGCGATTAATACCTGTCCCGGCTTTAATAAAGCGGCATTTCTTACTATATATGGTTCAACCTTATCCTTTAAAGCTTTCTGCCCTTCTCGCGCAAGAACCCACTTGTCGTAATTATTGTCACGAAACCAGTCTGCATATCTTCTAAAGGTAACATCTTTGGGGAGTATTTCAACTCCACGTTCTCGTAATATTTGTTTTGTAAGGCTTATGGATTTGCCGATTGAAAAAGCGTTTGGGGATAAAAGTATTTTTAAAAAAATCTTTATTTGTTCCTCATTTAATCTTGTTCGAATCTCTCCTCGTCTTACATAATTATATTGACCAACTAAAGCTGTCCAATCATATTTATATTCGAGTAGCCCTTTCCATCTATATAGAGATGCCGAACAAACTTTGCCTAATGTTTTATATAATTCTTCTAACAAGACTCCTGTATTGTATAGTTCCAAAAATCTCTCATCAGCATTTTTACCAATTTTAATCTTTTGCTTTTTATATTTCTTTTTGAAATCTAACCAATTCAAAACTAAATCGTATTTTGCTAATGCGAGTTTCTTTTGATTTTCTGTAATAAGTTTTTCTTGTTTGATATTGAGATTTTTAAGTTCAATAATTTCATTATCTACACAACTCAAATCATAATATTCTTGAATGTACTTTACCTGAAGATGTTCTTCTAAACTGTTCAATTTAATCTTGTATGCTTTTTTACCTTTTATTTTTTCTGTCTTATATATATATTTATGTATGGATATTCTTACAGCTCTGTTGGTAACATTTTTCAATTTTGCAACAGTTTCGACATCTACCCATATTTCATCTCTTTTTATTTTGTCTAAAATATCGCTGTATTCCATTCATACCTCCTTTAAGCATTCGTATGTTAAACTGAAGTCTTTAAATTTGGAAGTCTATTTATGGGAAATGTGTTGTTTTGTGTCTGTAAAATAAATCAAAAAATTTTTTCAATTACCTGTTTTTTTAAAATTTCAATTACCTGAGCATTAAATTATATAAATTTTTACCCAAAACTTTAAATATGTAGGAAATTTACACTAATAATGCTTCCATAAAAGATTTTAATTGGGTATAAATATATTTTAAGGAATGATTTTAGAGTACAAAACAATTACTCAATCTTTCGGAAATGTGTTTCCCCTTAATACGGCTAAAGTAGAGTTATATCTTCCCTTAAGACAATTTCCCTATTATTGGGAAGTTGGATTTTAAGTAATTGAAACAAAATTTAATGTTAATTGACAGAATGCTCTATTTGTGCGATATTTAGGCATGTTGTTTATATCATCAAAGTATTTTCTAATGACAAAAAGTGGACAAACTGGACACGATTACCTTGTCTAACCACAATTTAAGGGAAGTGCCTGAAATATAAACATAGTGCGGAAAGGCGGTATAATTGTTCAATTACTTTTTGGTTAATATGTCCGAAGAAACGATAATTGATACGCAAAAATGTTTTTGATATTATTGGGGATTTTGATGAGCAGGTTACAGCCGGAGAGATTTTAGACTGGCAAACAAAAATGAAAAAGTATAATCTCAAAATCAAAAAGCTTGATTTAGTTTCAACAAACAGACGAATACATACTTCAAATTTTGGAAGAACGCAGCAAAAAACAGAATTTAAAGATTACGCAAAATCTTTACGCGATAGACTAAATATGATAAAAAACAAAATTAAAGATAAACCATCTTAATGCCATAAACTCTAGCGAATATAATTTCTATTTACAAATTTAACAAAATTCATGTAAGTGCGACTTAGCCATAAGAACTATTTTTAATTGTTCACCGAACAAAATACTCATTTTTATACTATAATAATATAGAAAAAGGAAGTATAATTATGTTACATACCTCAGACATTGAAGAAAAATTGATATCAAAAAGCTTTAAAAGAAGATATTTAGAAGAAAATGCACGGCAACGCCTTGGAATGGAGATGCAAAAATTTCTTCTTTTTAGAGAAGGTAAGTTTATTAATCCATTAAAGAAAAATGAGCTTTTACAAGAATACTTTAAAGAAGAATATGACAATTTTTTCAATAAAAAAATTATAAATATTCCGCAGATTGAATTTTGCATTACAACAAAATGCACACTAAAATGTAAAGATTGTTGTGCTTTGATACCAAAATTTAATTCTGCCGGCCATATTGATATGACGTTTAATGATTTCAAACTTTATCTTGATAAATTAACTGCAGCAGTTGATATGATAAGACATTTTGTAATCCTCGGCGGTGAGCCTTTAATAAATCCGGACTTACCGAAAATGATTGATTATGCATGCCAACAAAATAAAATTTTTATTGTACAACTTATTACAAATGGGACAATGAAATTTAATGAAGAACTACTTTCAGCTTTAAAAAGAAATAATAAAAAAGCTTATGTGTATATAAGCAATTATTCTATAAATGAAGCTCTAAAACCTATTTTAAAACACGAAGAAATAAAGAATACTTTAAAAGAAAATGATATAAAATTACAAATGGCCGATAATAAAGAATGGGTCACAGAAAAAGAATTTGCCACCGACAAAACAGCAGTTGAGGTTTCACAAGAAAAAATAAAAGAATGTTTTAGAGTTCAGTGCAATCAGGTACTAAACGGACATCTTGATATTTGTTCAAAGGCTGCGACTGCACGTGAGCTTGGTTTGTTAAATATCAAAGATTCAGTTGATATCGTAAATTCAAAAGATCTAAAACAAGATTTAATAGATTTTTATACAAAAGATCTCATTGATGCATGCGAATATTGCATATTGTCAAATGAAATAACACAGCCTGCTATACAAGAATAATAAAATAGGAGAGAGTAATGCAAACATTACAAACAGAAGATACACAAAGAATGTATAATATCAAATCTTTACTAATTGATATTGTATCAAAAAACAGAGTAGGTCATTTGCCTTCATCACTAAGTAGTTTAGAAATTCTTTATACTTTATATTCAAAAATAACAAATATAAATAAAGAGAATTTAAAAAGTATTAATCGAGATCGTGTTATAATTTCAAAAGAACACTGCAAAATGGGGCAAATTTGTGTCCTTGCTGAACTTGGTCTTTTGGATAAAAATTTAGTTTATGAATGGCTTCAAGATGGCGGAGCGTTTGGACACGATATATTTTGTGGAGTAGGAAGTCCGAAAGCTTCCGCAATAGATGTTTCATTTGGCTCACTCGGTCAGGGCATTGGAGTGGGGATAGGATTAGCGTTAGCTAATCCTAACAATAACATTTATGTTATTGTTGGCGACGGTGAATTACAAGAAGGCTCCTGCTGGGAAGCATTTATGTTTATAGGGCAGCATCAGATAAAAAACATTACTGTAATTATTGATAGAAATAATATACAGGCAGCCGGCGGGTATACAAAAGATGTAATTGACACATCATCCAACCTGCCTGAGCAGATCGGAAGTTTTCATCTGGATGTTATTGAATGTGATGGACATAATATTGAAGAGTTGGGAAAAGCATTCAGGCAAGAAACGACTAAACCGAAATGTATAGTAGCACACACTATAAAAGGGAAAGAATGTCAATTTGTACTGGCGACCAAGGACTTTGGTTATTTTCATGGTGCAGCATTTACGGAAGAAGAACTCAAGGAAACACAGGAGGCGATTAACAATGAATACACAATTAAATAATAGAGATTATATGTATAAATTAATTGAAGACAAAGCCTTGTGTGATGATAATATATACATTGTGTGCTCTGATGGTTTAGATAATATCATCTTTCCTGAATTTAAAAAACAGATTCCTGATAGAATAATAAGTTGTGGCATATCAGAGCAAAACCAGATTTCAGTTGCAACCGGATTGGCTTTAGGCGGGAAAAGAGTTTATTGCGTAATGTTATCAACATTTATGCTACATCGAGCATTAGACCAATTTAAAATGGCCTGCTACTCTAATGCAAATATTAAATTTATAGCATTTGACAGCGGTATTGAAGAAATGAAGGCAGGATATTCGCATATCGCACCTGACGATTTTGCGATATTAAAGAGTACACCTAATTTAAAAATTTATAGCCCGTCTACTCTTAATGAAGTTGAAAAAGTTGTTAACAAGACTTTTACAGAAAACTATCCTGTGTATATATCAGCAGATAGAGTAGATTCCGGACTTAAAACTACTGAAATTGATAAAGAAGGTTTTACCATTTGGAATGAAGGAATGACAAATGACTGCTGTATATTTGTAACCGGAGCATCCGCACATATACTTAATAGGGCACGTAATATAAATAGTATTTTTCACAAATTAATACAAAAGCTTTGCCGCCTCGGCGTAGACCCAACGATAGTTTCTGTCTACCAGATAGAACCATTTAATACAAAACAATTTCTAGACATTGCAAAAAAATATTCAACAATTATTACATTGGAAAATAGGGGAGCCGGCGGAATATCGTCCATAATCGCCGAAATTTTAGCAACGAACAATTTAAAAAATAAATTTTTACCAATATATTATGATGGTAATTATGATATTGTAGGTAGTCAAAATTACGTAATTGAAAAATATTTAACTGATAATTCAATAATCGAAAAAATTTGCAAAATTTTAAATAAGAGAAAATCTATATTTTTTAAAACCAGCGGAAGCAATAGCTATGGGCTAAACACAGTAAAGATTAAATACAAGCTCTTAGGGATCCCGATGCTTAAACTTGTACGAAAAGAAGGCAAAGTAAAAAAATACATATTGGGTTGTATTAAAGTAAAATAAAAATAGAAGGGAAGCAGCATGATACGCAAATTTAAATATTTTTCGGGCATAAAGAGTGATATTGGCAGAGTTCGTAAGAAGTCTGCCAATATCTGTTACAGATATTGGATTTTTGCCAAATTGAATAAGGAGGCTATATGAAAAAAATTTTCTCCTTATTATTTGACACTTTTTTTGAATATAAAAATGACAGATTAGGTAAACTGGAACGAAAATACAAGGTATATAAAATTTTATTTTTTAAATTCAAATTTAAGGTTTTACCGATTAAGGGCAAGAATAATAAAATATTCATAACACAAAATGGTGTAACTAAAGAAGTAAAAAATATGTTACCACAGATTAGCATAATCATTGAAGGCGATAACAACGTAATAGAAATTGGAGATATAAAAAAATTATACCGCAGTGGCATAGAAATAAAAGGCGACAATAATAAAGTAAAAATATGCGATTCAAAACATTACGTTGCTGTTAATATCAGACTTGCACATTATAAGAAATATAATAATAGAACATTAATTATAGGAGAAAATTTACTGTCCGGCTACACAAGCATTATATTACTTGGAGATAATCGAAAATTAACTATTGGTAAAGACTGTATGTTTTCTTCAGGCATTGAATTCTGGACAACTGACATGCATCCGATATATGATTTATCTACCGGCGACCTAATAAACGAAGATAAAGATATAAGTATTGGAAATCATGTTTGGTTTGCCAGAAATGTTTCTATTCATAAAGGTGCTGTAATACCTGACAACTGTGTTGTTGGAGCACATGCCATTGTTACAAAGGAATTTTCAGAGCCTAACTGTTTAATAGCCGGCATTCCGGCCAAGATACTCAAGAAAAACATCCGGTGGGAGAGAGAATATTAATATTGTATCCCTTTTATATTTATAATAAAATAAAAAGTAGAGATAACATGGAGCTAAATCAAATAAGGAGGAATATTATGCAAAATACCACGAACTTACCGTCTATTGGATTCGGAACCTATCCGATACCCGAAGGAGAAGCTATTATTAATGCCACAACCTGGGCTATAGAAACAGGCTTCAGGTTAATTGATACAGCGAATTCTTATGATAATGAGGTCGGTATTGGTATTGCAATAAAAAATTGTATTGAAAATGGTATTGTGACAAGAGATGAGTTATTTGTGACAAGCAAGGTTCCTGATTGGAAACAAGGATATGACAGTACCATAAAATGCTGTAAAGAATCATTAAAAAAATCAGGACTGGATTATTTTGATTTATATCTTATCCATTCGCCTTACAGGCAGAATGAAAATTGGCAGAAATCAGTTATTGATACATACAGAGCACTGGAAACATTATACAGAGAAGGCTTAGTTAAAAGAATTGGTGTTTCAAATTTCGGACTCAAACATCTTGAATTTTTACTTTCGGAAGCTCAAATAAAACCGGAATTTAACCAATTAGAACTACATCCTCAGCATCAGCAAAGAGAAGTGGTAAAATACTGTCAGGAGCATAATATTGGTCTTATAGGCTGGGGGACACTCAATCAGGGACGCATATACAAAAATCATATAATTCAGGAATTAGCGGCTAAATACGGTGTTACACCGGCCGATATAGCTATAAAATGGAGCCTGCAAAAAGGTTATATTCCTCTGGTTGGTTCAAAAAATAAAAAACACATAGAGGAGAATTACCATAGTTATGTAATAACTATGGTAATATCTGCAGCAGATATTAGCCTTTTGGACAGTCTTGACGGTGGTGAATTTTCGAATGGACATCACGAGGGTATACAGCCAATAAAAATGGTTCCGGCAAATTCTATTATTAAAGAATACAATCCTGCAACTTATACACGTATTTATAAATTATTTGGATTGTTACCTATTTTAAAGGAGAAAAAACTGCATTGGAACAAAACTAAATGGTTTATATTCGGAATACCGGTATTAAAAATCATAAAAAAAGACTATTAATTATAAAGGATAGAAGGAGACAATTGATATGAATACTGAATTAAAAGAAAGAAAGAAAGAAAAATTTCTGAATAAGATTTTTTCGGCTCAAAACATTTATAACGACAATGAATATGGCATAATCACTTCTGCATACAAGCAAATAATATTCTTGGGGATTAAAATAAAAATTAAAATTAATTTCTCAAAATTAGAAAATAATCTAATTAATCAACTCAATTTAGTACATAATAAACTTAATAAACAGATCCAAGCCATATATTTTCCTGAACTATATTACATAAAGTTAGATCTCGGCTACATCTCCGGAAATCGAATTATTCAAAATATTCTTGAAAGCACGGAAGAAAAAGATAAATTATTAGTAAAAAATCTATATAAAAATTTAGATGACAATGCTACTAAAAACTTAAATACTATATTAGATAGAAACAAGAGAGTTGTAAAACACCTTGAATTTATAAAACACCCTCCTAAGTCTTATGAAGTTTACACTCAAGGTGAACTAAAAGATTTAGCCAAATTGTTAAAATTTGAAAGAGAAATCGTAGTGAATAAAAATCATTTTCAATGGCAAAAGTTTAAACTTCCTGTCAATTTTTTTGAGCCCTCAGTATTTTATTATAAACACGGTATTGACTTTTTAAAACATAAAGAAACCATTCAAGATACAATAATAGATGTCGGGGCTAATATTGGAGATTCAGCAATTGTTTTAAGAGATGAATTTCCTGATAACAAAATAATTTGCTTTGAACCCGAAGAAAAAAATTACAATTTATGTCTTGAAACATTAAAATTAAATATTACACAAAATATAATTGTTGAACAATTAGCCTTAGGTGCCGAAAAGTACTCTGCATATATTAAGGATGGAGGTCTTGCAAATATTGCTGCAAAAATAGCAGACACTGGTAGTCAACAGGTCAACATTACAACTCTTGATGATTATGTAAAAGAGAACAATATCAAGGTCGGACTTATTAAGGTTGATATCGAAGGGTTTGAGAAAAACTTTATTGAAGGCGCAAAAGAAACTATAAGAACACAGGCTCCGACACTACTTTTGAGTATATATCATAGTGTTGATGACTTTTTCACTATCAAACCTATAATTGAAAAAATAATGGAAACGTCCCCTTATAAGTATAGGTATGATTTCTTCCAGCCTGTTTATAAATGGGCTTTTGGCGAATGTCTTCTGGTATGTGAAAAAATAGCAAAATAAACTAGCTAAACTTTTGCAAATGAATTTTTTCAATGCTATAATTACATATATGACAGTATAGATGAGGATAGCACATGAAACTTAGTACGACACAGGCACAAAATTCATTCAAGTATGGCTGGTTATTATCAAGAATCTTTCCTTATATAAAACCATATCTTTTCCGAATATTCTGCGGCTTTATTGTCGCAATCCCGCTCGGCTTACTCGACGGTGTCACAGCCTTTGCTCTCAAACCATATATGGATTATGTAGTCGGCAAGCAGGACTGGGTATTCCATGTTCTGGGGCATGAATTTACTCTCACATGGCAATTATTCGCCTTCATAATCCCGTTTGGGGTAATCCTCTTTGCGGCATTTCAAGGAGTTTTACGCTATCTCAATGACTATATTTCAGCGTGGACAAGTCAGAGAATTACCAACGATGTTAAAATGAATCTCTTCCACAAGCTAATCTATATGGATCCGCAATTCTTTGACGAAAACCCGTCAGGTATAATAATTTCCCGCTATATGAATGACCCGCAGACAGCTTCTGCCGGTATTGTTGAACAAATAAAAACTATCACAACAAGTTTATTCGGTGCCTTAGGTCTAATAGGCGTCATGCTCTACAGTTCATGGAAACTCGCTGTTATTGGTGTATTAGTCCTCGGCATTGCTTTTGTTCCGGTTGCTCTTATCAGAAAAAGAATTAAGGCAGCTTCCAACAAAAACATGGTTATTGGCGGCAACATAACAACTAATATCAACGAAACCTACAACGGCAACAAAGTCATGGCGGCTTACGAACTCCAACAGCGTCAGGAAAACTATTTCAGAGACCAGATATGGCAGTCTTTCAATGTAAATATGTCTCTTACCAAACGTGCCGCATGGATGAGTCCGTTTATGTATTTAATCGCTTCCTGCGGTATTGCAATAGTTCTCGGGTACGGTACTCATTTAATCACAAGCGGGCAGATGACGGCAGGCGCTTTCGCATCTTTCGTAACTTCTTTATTACTTTTATATAAACCGGTTAAAACTCTCGGAAATACACTGACCAGCATCCAGAACATCTTTGTTGCAATGGGTCGTGTTTTTGAATTATTCGATCTTTATCCGGCTATTCAGGAAAAAGAAAATGCAATTCCGATGAACGGCTTGAACGATAAAATCGAATTTCAAAACGTTGATTTTGAATACATTCCGGGGCATCCTGTCCTTAAAAACATCAATTTAACTATCAAAAAGGATGAAACTCTCGCGATTGTCGGTAATTCAGGAGGCGGAAAATCAACTATTGTTAATCTTTTGCCGCGCTTTTACGACATTAAATCAGGTTCCATAAAGTATGACGGAGTTGATATAAGAGATTTAACAATAAGCTCTCTTCGCCATAATATTGCAATGGTATTTCAGGACAACTTCCTGTTCTCCGGTACGATCAGAGAAAATATAATGATGGGTAATCCGAATGCAACAGAAGCTGAGCTTGAAGAAGCAATAGAATCCGCACATTTACAGGAAATGATAGCTGATTTGCCGGATGGACTTGATACTCTACTGGGTGAGCGCGGTCTGACACTGTCCGGCGGTCAAAGACAACGTGTTGCGATAGCAAGAGCCATGATTAAAAACACTCCGATTGTTATTCTTGACGAGGCAACTTCCGCTCTCGATAACAAATCTGAAGCAATTGTCCAAAAAGCTCTTGACAATTTGATTAAAAACAAAACAGTTTTTGTCATTGCACACAGATTATCTACTATCAAAAACGCGGACAGAATTGCAGTTATCACAGAGGGTGAACTCGTTGAACTCGGAAATCATGACGAGTTAATGGCAATTCCGAACGGTCAATACAGAGCACTGTATGAAATGCAGTTCAAAAAACAGGAAGAAATGCTGACAAATGTATGATTTTTGCGATATAATTCAGACGGGAGGCAATAATGCTGGCTGATTATCATATGCATACATCTTTTAGCGACGATTCTGTAATGCCGATGCAAGATGCGGTAGAAAGAGCTATTGCCATCGGGCTTGACGAAATATGTTTCACGGATCACATAAATGCCGTTCATTCTTACGATGACTGTGATTGCGACGCTTATTTAAAAGAAATAAATCTCTGCCGGCAGATGTTTAAAGATAAAATCACCATTAAATTCGGCATGGAATTCGGGCTGCAATCACAACTATGTTCGTATTATGAAGACTTATTCAGACAGTATGATTTTGATTTTATACTTCTTTCAGTGCACCTGATTAATAATCTGGATCTCTGGAACCATGAGTTTCAGCATGGCAAATCACAGATTCAATATAATTGCGAATATTATGATGAATTGCTGAATATTGTTCATAATTACAACGATTATAGCGTACTCGGTCACATGGATTTAATAAGACGTTATGAAATAGAAAGCGAATGTCCTTTTGAATACGTAAAAGACCGCATTGAAAAAATTCTACGCGTTGTGATTGATAACGGAAAAGGAATTGAAGTCAATACATCTTCTTTCAGATACGGTTTGCAAGACCTGATGCCTTCACGTGAAGTTTTGAAGTTATACAAAAAACTTGGCGGCGAGATTATCACAATCGGGTCAGATTCGCACCGCGAAGAACAAATCGGGTACAAAATACCGTTTATTCATGAACAATTAAAATATCTCGGGTACAAATACTTTTGCACTTTTGATAAAATGCAGCCGGCATTTCACAAGTTAAACTAACACAAAACTAATATTTTAATCTTATAATTATTTTGTCAGGGAATTAAGGAATACTTATGGCTGAAGAAAAAATATTGATAATAGATGATGAATCTGCAATATGCGAACTTATCCAGATGAATCTGGAAGCGGGCGGGTATTCTAATATAAAAACAGCAAATGACGGTGCAAAAGCAGTTAAAACAATTTTTGAATGGCTTCCTGACTTAATACTTCTTGATCTTATGCTGCCCAAAATAGACGGGCTTAGCATCTGTAAACAGGTAAAAAACACGCCGCAAACAGCGAATACTCCTATTATAATATTAAGTGCCAGAAGCCGCGAAAACGATATTGTTGAAGGGCTTGAGGCAGGTGCAAACGACTATATCACAAAACCGTTCAGCAATAAAATTCTGCTTGCAAGAATAAAATCACAGCTTAGAAATACCGGCAACGCATCTTTTGATATTATAAATTACAAAAATTTGTCAATAAATTTTGAGCAGCGCAACCTCAAAATCAACGGGGTTACAGTAGACTTAACATACAGTGAATTTGAAATATTGAGTATATTTGCGCGCCATCCGGGCAAAGTTTATACGCGCTCCCAACTGCTTGCGCTACTACGCGGAGACGACGGATTTGATATAGCAGAACGCGCAATTGATGTCCAGATAGTTAATCTAAGGAAAAAACTCGGAGAATACGGTAAATATATCGAAACAATCCGCGGTATAGGTTACAGAGTAAAAGAGGTACAGGATGACCAGACGCGATAAATTGCTTTCTTTTGTGCCGCTTTGCCTTGCTGGCCTTGTGCTCATTGCAATGTTTTTACAATTTTTACACCTGATCCAGTTTAACAGATCTTATATGCAGGAAGAACAGAGTGAATTGCAAATCTTCACAAAACAAATTATCTGGGCAATAAAACCTATTCTCGACAGAAAAGATTATGTTACGCTAAACAAATACTGCAACGATTTTAACGATGATGAAATACGGATAACAATTAGAGACGCAAATCAAAAAGTAGTTGCGGATTCCAAAAGCAAACTTGAATTTGCAGACCATAACATTCCGAAAGATACCGCAGATGACGGGGTTACAGAACAAATCAACAATTACAAAGAAACCGTAAAAGACAAAATGATAAGCTATGAAACGAGTATTCAAAGTGCAAGCGGCACATACCAGTTACAGCTTACTATCTCGGAAGCTGACGTTATGAATACTCTTTTAAAAGCGCAATACAATATAATTTTATTTTTTATAGCAGGATTTATTCTGGTTTTAACAATTGCCGTATACATAACTCTTATGGTAAAAATCCCTTTCAACGAACTCCAAAACAGTGCAACACGAATTGCCAAAGGAGATTTGTCGGAAAATATTTCAGTTCCGGCGACAGGTATTTTACATGAACTGGCTGTTGCGATAAGCACTATGGCACAACAGCTTAAAAACCAGATAAATGACTTACAAAAATTAGAAAATTTCAGAAAAGATTTTATCGCGAATGTTTCGCACGAGATAAAAACCCCGCTGACTGCAATACTTTCCGCTGTAGAATATCTAGAAAATACATTTCAACATTACAATGAACAAGAAAAAAAATGCCTCAAGATTATTTCAGATCAGGGAACCCGCCTGAATGCACTCGTTAACGATATTTTGAGCCTTGCAATACTGGAAAGCAGACTTTCAATGAGCAGCAGGAATTTTGAAAAATTCAATTTAACAAATACAATCTCAAATGCAGTAAACGCTTTTGAAAACCTGCATTCTGACAATCTGCCGCGAATAAATTACACGCAGGACAAAGAGATTACCTTTTCCGGCGACGAGCATCTTATAGAACAAGCGTTAAATAACCTTATATCAAATGCAATAAAATATTCACAGAGTAAAAGCATTGACATTAAAGCACAGCAGGAGAGTAATAACATCAAAATCATAGTGCAAGATTACGGGATTGGCATTCCGAAAGAAGACGTACCGCGGATTTTTGAGCGCTTTTACAGAATAGACAAAGCGAGAAGTCGTGCTCTAGGCGGTACAGGACTCGGGCTTGCCATAGTTAAAAATATCATTACATTACATAACGGTACTATTAACCTTGAAACCGCACCTAATCATGGCTGTAAATTTGCAATAACGCTGCCGGTTAACGGATAAAGTTAGTCCAGATTTTATCTTCTTTGAGAGGCTCCAGACCGGCTTTTTTACCTGCTTCGATGCATTTCAAAAGCCACGCCATATTATTACCCAGTATCCTCATAATTTGCAGCCCTTCAAGATCCTGCAAAACCTGTTCAGGCTTGTTACCGTGAACCATATTCCAGTAATTTGAAGAAACCACAGGCATGTTGTTTATTGTAAAATGTTTGGTTATTGCATCAAGAGAAGCAGTTGTACCGGCGCGTCTTGCAGAAACAACCGCCGCAGCCGGTTTATAAGCAAACGCAGCGCCGCCAGCGTAGAACAATCTGTTCATCAACGTGAGTAATCTTCCGCTCGGGTGTGCGTAGTACACAGGGGATCCAAAAATAAACCCGTCTGCCTCTTTTGCTTTATCTATAATTTCATTTACAATATCGTCTTTAAAAACGCAGTGACCGTCAGACTTTTTGCAAGCCCCGCAGCCTATACAGTCGCGTATTGGCTGTTTCCCGACCTGAATTATTTCAGTATTAATGCCGTTTTTGTTAAGCGATTCTGCGACAACAGAAAGAGCCGTAAAAGTACATCCGTTTTCATTGCCGCTGCCGTTGAATAATAAAACTTTCATAACCACTTATCCTCCTTGACTAAATTATAACACGAAATCATACAAAGGCGGACGTAGTCCGGCAGGCTAGCCTGGCAGACGAAGTCAGGTGGACGAAGTCCGCTCTTACACACCGGACACCCGCAAAAGGCACACGAAGTCTGCTCCTACACACTAGCCCACGCAAAAGTTACGGGCATCCAGTATGTAAAAGTGGACTGTGTCCACCCTCTCCAAGGGGGAGGTCGAAATTCTGTGAGCATAGCGAACTAGAATTTCGGGAGGGGGTCAATTGTGCACGTCCAACCAATCGCGTTACCCCCCCTCACCCTATGGACTCTGCCGAACAAAAACATTCCGGTGGATTGTTTTTGTGAGAGGTAGGGGTAGGGGTGAGGGGTCATAAGGGGACTTGCAGCATCCCAGCAACACCGCTACAAAGTCCTCTCCGAGGGGGAGGAAAAGAATTTGTTGCCGAACATAGTGAGGCTAGAAATTCCAGGAGGGGGTCAATTGTGCGCATATAACCAACGTCTTTACGTCATCCCGCAACGGTAAAGAGTGCGTAAAGCGGGCATTGTTACCTTGCGGGCAGACGAAGTCTGCTCTTATGCACTGGACACCCGCAAAAGTTAACGGGCATCCAGTATGTAAAAGTGGGCTGTGTCCACCCGCAAGGCGCCGACACCCTCAGGACGTAGCAAAACCGCTGCGGTATGACGGATAAAAAAGAGGCAACGCAAGATTTATGCATTGCCTGTTTTTAGGGGAATAAGGGATTAAGGAAATAAGGGAATAAGTTCTTTACAAAAAATAAGGCAACGTGGGGAATCTCACATTGCCCTATTTTGAAATCCTCTTAATCACTTAGTCACTCAATCACTTAATCACTTCGAACTAAGAGGCCAAAAGCCTCTTAGTTCGACACACATATAGCGCGGCCGCCGCTGTAGTGCTTGCTGTCCCAGCCTGTCATTGCCGTCGTGCTGGAAGTGAAGAAGTACCGGCTGTACGCGTTATCCGCATAGTTCTCCTCACTGGACCAGTAGTAGTAGCCAAGAGTAAGGGGAGGATTTTGGCTGTATTCGTCCTTTACTTTAAGGCCTGTTTTGTGTTCGTTTGCTCCTATTGTTACTTCATTGCCGCTGCTATCAACGTAAAGATTGCTCGCTAATTGTGCCAATTGGGCTCTCGTTGGAAGTTCCATGCCTTTATCTTGACAACTTAATTTTGCTCCTGCCCAATAGTTTGTATCGCAGTAGCTTCCATGTTGTTCTTCCATATCTTCATATTCGCTGCCTTCGCATGTGTTAATTGCTCTGGTTGCTGCAAACTCTGTACTCCAGCACATGTCACCTATCGGGTTGTCGCAAGTAGAAAAGGCTACGCCGGAAGATAATTCAATATCTTTACCAACTCTATTTGGACCCTTTTTACCGTTTACATCTACCATATATGCCATGCAGGATACCTGACTTCCTGTATCCTCTATTGGATCAGCATAAGGGCATTCCGGTTGGTATGCCATAATTACTGTTGTTCCGTCTGCTACTACAAAGCTCATGGTATTTGTATTAGTTTGCCATTCATTAAGTCCCATGCTGCTTGCGGAAGTGAGAGTTTCTGTTTCTATGTCAAGAGGCGCATCGTCTTTACCTGTTGTAACGATTTTAGGTGAATAGCATTTGTTAATATCGCTGTTATCACACGTTTTAATTACTTTCATATAGTTTTTGAAAGTGTTCATGAAATCCTCTGTAGAATCGTGACCAGTCATTACTCCATCGACGTTCATGCGGCGGACGGTTTCAGTTAACTTCTTTTCCCACAGGTCTTTTGCAGTTTTCCATGCTGTCTCATTGTGGTTCTGGATGAGACCCGGAAGTGTTAACGCGGCAACGATGCCGATAACCGCCAACGTAATGAGGACCTCGGCTAACGTAAACGCGGCCGCTTTTGAAGTGATTAAGTGACTAAGTGATTGAGTGATTAAGTGGTTACTGGAATTAGTGCCTGTGCCTTCGTGACGATTAACGTCTTTTTCAATTGGCTGGATTGCTTCGCATTCGCTCGCAATGACGTATTGGCACCGTTGCGCTTTTGCGAGCACCAGAGTGGTGGTGCAGGCTAGCCTGCCCTTTCTTTTAAGTTTTTGATTCTTCATTTTGGTCATTGTAACCTCTTCTTTCTGCCGGCTTTGCCGGCCTTATCTATTACATTTTTGTGTGATTACTTGATTAAGTCACTGTGACTTTTTACGTCACCCGTCAAGTCGTCATCCCGCAGCAGTTTTCATTTGAGATCCCGCAAGGTAACAATGCCCGCTTGACGCATTCTTTCCCGTTGCGGGATGACGTAGAAAGGCATGTTGGATTTTCGCGGCAGTCCAGTGTGTAAAAGTGGACTGTGTCCACCCACCCCGCAATTTTTTCATTCTCTCTAACTCTTTGTTTGATATTTTGCTATTGTCCGAAATGCCCGTAAATAAAGGGCTTAGAGCGTACCCCCCCCCCGTAATGCAGTAATATCAAGGGTTTCCGCCATTTTAGCGCTTTCTCGCATCCACTCTTCTCCTTTTAGTTTTCTCTTATTCTTCTATTATACTATATTTTTCTAATATGACAAGTGAAGTTATTTTTCACCAACATATCAACCCGTACTAATCAACAGAGAAAATTTCTTTAATATCATCCATGGTCAATGATTTTACGATATTTCTATCTACGGAAATTACGCTATCAACAAGGTTTCTTTTAATAGTTTTAAGTTTTTGAATTTTTTCTTCAACAGTATTCTTGGTGATAAGTCTGTAAACAAAAACTTTTTTGGTCTGCCCGATACGGTAAGCTCTGTCTGTTGCCTGATCTTCAACAGCCGGATTCCACCACGGGTCATAGTGGATAACATAATCGGCTCCGGTCAGGTTCAAGCCGGTACCGCCGGCTTTTAAGCTTATCAAAAATATCGGAATTGTAGGATCGTTGTTAAAGTTTTCAACTGCTGCCTGACGGTCTTTGGTTTTTCCGGTCAGATATTCGTATTTTATACCTTCACGTTCAAGCCAGCCTTTTACGATGTCCAACATATTAACAAACTGGCTAAACAACAATATCCTGTGGCCTTCTGATATAATTTCTTCAAGCATTGATTTAAGTTTTTCAAACTTCCCTGATGAAGATATATGTTTAACATTTTCTTTATCATAAAGCCGCGGGTGACAACAGATCTGACGGAGTCTGAGTAGGGCTGAGAAAATAGAAAGTCTGCTTTTTTCAAGTCCGTTTTGCTCAATACTCTTGAACAATTCTTCTTTTGTACTGTCAAGCACTTGAAGATAAAAGTCTTTTTGTTCATCAGTAAGTTCACAGTATGCAATATTTTCCATTTTATCCGGCAAATCTTTTGCAACATCACGTTTCATACGACGCAAAATAAACGGATAAATTTGAAGTTTAAGCCGTTTTTCAACTGTCTTATCAGCGCGTTCCATAATCGGGTTAACATAACGCTGATTAAATTCAGACATATTAAATAAAAATCCCGGCATAAGAAAATCAAATACAGACCACAACTCCTCAAGCTTATTTTCAATCGGCGTACCGGATAATGCGAGTTTATGCGCTGCATTGAGTTTTTTTACCGCCTGCGCGGTCTGAGAAAGCGCATTCTTGATGTTTTGCGATTCATCAAGTATAATATATCTGAAATTATAATCTTTTAACTTTTCAATGTCCCGTCTTACCAGCGCGTAACTTGTGATTATCACGTCATGTTCCGGTATTTTTTTGAACATATTTTTCCTGTCTACTCCGGTGAGTTTCAGACAGCTTAATGTCGGAGCAAATTTTTGTATTTCAGATTCCCAGTTAAACACGACAGTCGTCGGGCATATAACAAGAGTAGGCTCAGCCCCGTCTTCCTCTTTTGCCTTTTGCAAAACAGTCAGTGCCTGCAGTGTTTTACCAAGCCCCATGTCATCAGCAAGGATACCGTTCAATCCGTACTTATACATAAACCATAACCAGCCGAAACCTTTCACCTGATATTCACGAAAATCAGCATTTATATCTTTTGGAAGCTTTAAATCATCACTTGTTGAGAAATTGGAAATTTGCGACCAGAATTTTTCAAAGTTTTCGCTCAAATCTAACTTCACGTTAAGATTTTTCATTTCTGAGATAAGGCCGGCACGATAGGTTTTTACAATAAATTTGTTATCAGGATTTCTATATACATCAAAAGAATTCAAAGTTCTAAGCAGACTGTATATATCCTGCGCCGGATATTCAACAAAGCCGAGACTTCTTATTCTGCTGTATTTTTCACCGCCCTGAATAGTTTCATATATTTCATCAAAGCTAATAATTTCTTCTCCGACACGTCCGTATAGAAATACCTCAAAACTATCGTGTGTTTCTTCGCTAAAATCAATTTTTGCGCAAAGTTCAAACGGGTCATCCATAAGTTTGAAAAACGACATATCGTCTTTTTCTACAAACTTCCAGCTTTCTCCGGCTTGTTTTATATAATAGTTATAAAAATCTATTGCATTTTCCTTTTCCAGCGCAAGATTGTTTGTCTGCATCGGTACAAAGCGGCATGCCAGCAGCATATTATAGGCTTCCTGCTCATGTTTGAGATTACGTTTAATCCAGTAGACAAAATCATCGCCCTGCTTTTTAATCGTTATATAAGGCGTTTTGTCGGTTAATTTTGAATACGGTACTCTGACGCCATCATATTCAAATTCAAGAGAAGCTTTTAAGGACTGATCATAGTCTATGCCCATAGTTACGATCTTCACCGGCGGTCTTTCTTCAAGCATAAGTTTACTGATATTTTCTGCGATCTCAACATCCATTATTGCCTGAAGTTTTGGCAATTCTTCATAAATAAACTGACCGCCGTCTGAATCTTTCAAATCCGTAAAAGATGATTTTATCAAATTTTGAGGCAAAGATTGCATTGCTACATTTGCCGGGAAAATAAGATTTTTATATCTGCCCCATTTAAGATGTCTAGAAAAATACCGTACTTCCTCAAACGGATAAACATCATCCTTATCAGGCCGTTTCCACTCCAGAGATAATAAAATATTGCCGGTCTGCGACGTATTTACATATAAAACCAGTTTCCACTCCTGATTTGTAAATTTCAACCGCTCCTTAGTCTTTTCATCCAACACTTCGTCAGCCATACCTAAGAGTGTAAACATGTGACCGAATTTAGTGATTGGAATATCATACCAGCCTGCTTTTTTATCCTGACGTGACACTTTTAACAATTGCTGAAATATTGCGACTTCAACTTTTTGCGAATTATTCAATTTAAAAGTCGGATCTTGCTTTTGCGCCTCGATTAATGCCATTAAAATCGGTTCAATCTGACGCACGACTTTGCCTGTTTCTCTTGAGCGTACGAGTATTGAAAAATAATTAGCTTTACGCTTTGCATTAAAATGAAAAAGATAACTTCCGTCAGGTTCTTCCGTAAGAGCCGTATTTTCATCGGGAAAATCAGTTTCTATTCCGTATTTTGTTTCCAGCCAATCCTCATAAGCATGTTCATCAATTGCTTTTAAACCAACAGCAACTGCATGTTTGCACCATTCTTCTTTTAGCGGACAATTACAACGCGCTTCTACTTTATTTTTCTTGAAAATCAAATCAGTATTATAGTAATCCTGAAAATTTCCTTTGACTTTTCCCATATAGAAGTTTTTTTCAGGATAAGTATCAAACACCATATCCTTGGTATGGTATTCATATCCGCGGCGCCAACTGCCGGCACCTGCTCTGTCTTTTATATACTTGTAATTAAATTCTGGAACGCTCATCCGCTAGAGTTTAATCTTTCTTTTACCTAAGGGTTTAATTCCGAATATAGATTGTCTTAAATCTATAAGCCCACAACAATATTAATATACGATAAACAAGTTTAAAAAGCAAGTTTATAACAAAACATTAAGAACATAAAAGGTGAAAATGCACCCAGTACGCAACACCAATTCCGTAGAAAGCGCCTGCTATAACTTCAAGCGGTGTATGGCCCAATAATTCTTTTAGTTTACCGCCTATAGCCTGAACATCGTGTTTATAGAAATCATCCATCATTCTGTTAAGACAGGCTGCTGTTTTACCCGCAGCGCGTCGCAAACCTGCTGCATCGTACATTGTTATCAGTGAAAATCCTATTGCAACGGCAAATATAACACTGTCAAAGCCGGCAATTATACCGGTTGCAGTAGATAATCCCATTACACCTGCTGAATGAGAACTTGGCATTCCGCCGGTTGTCGAAAATATTTTAAAATTTATTTTCTTTGTTTTTATTGTAAATATGATAAATTTTAATATTTGGGCGGTAAACGCTGAAAGCAAACCTGTTGCTATAACTTCATATCCTGTATCTGTAATTCTGCTAATCATATTTTAACCCGTTTTTTAATTCCTTCTATTATGTCAGTGAAAATTTGGGATTTTAACTCATGCGCATTCATTATATCATAGCATTCATCAAACAGGCAAGTCAATTTACATTTAGAGTTTTCAATACCAAAAAGGCTTACATAGGTAAGTTTTCCAGCATTTTTATCCTT
Organism: Candidatus Gastranaerophilales bacterium; assembly: GCA_944326465.1. Classification (GTDB taxonomy): domain Bacteria; phylum Cyanobacteriota; class Vampirovibrionia; order Gastranaerophilales; family Gastranaerophilaceae; genus CALUVH01. The sequence continues at coordinate 80,029 of CALVEB010000003.1, forward strand.
ACCCGGAGTCTTACCCAGTGCCTCAAAAGTTGAAATCTCATCAAGAACATCGTCAGCAATCTGGAATGCTAATCCTAATTTTTCTGCAAACTCTGTCAATACTTCTATTTGTTCATCTGATGCGCCTGCAATAATCGCGCCTGTTCTTATTGAAAGTTTAAACAGGTCAGACGTTTTATGCAGATGAATATATTTTAAAACATCTTTCGTTTCACCAGAGATTTTCCCGTTTTCGCTCTCTATATCAATTACCTGACCTGCTATAACACCGTAGGCACCGGCATATTGATGATATTCATTCAATACTTTCAACTTATATTCCGCGGTTAAATCCTTAGATTTTGTCAAGATAATCTGAGGGGCAAAAGTTAAAAGAGCATCGCCTGCAAGAACCGCAACAGCTTCGCCAAAAACCTTATGATTACTTTTCTGACCGCGCCGGTAGTCGTCATTATCCATACACGGCAAATCGTCATGAATAAGAGTTTGTGCATGCAGCATTTCTATGGCGCATGCTGTCGGAATTGCTTTCTCAAAATCTCCACCCAGCATACGACAGGTTTCAAGACACATTACAGGTCTAAGTCTTTTACCGGGTAAAAGAACTGTATAGCGCATTGATTTAAATAAATCCTCCGGAGTTTGAACAATCATATATTCGTCAAGTTTTTGATCGACTATTTCAATTAAATCTTTCATTGTTAATTCATTTTCACTCATCATTTTCTATGTCCTTATATACATTCTGATTTACTGTTTTTCGCGAATTTTGACGTTTTTTTCCGCTGATTTTAGCAACATGTCTATTGTTAATTTTTTTGGTAAAGCCTTCTGTTTTTTTGCCTTCATATTTAACAAGTTCTTTGTAAGCATTTGCCTCTTCCACAAACGCAAGATAACTGGCATAACGCGATGGATCAATTTTATCAATATTTGCTAAAACATTACATCCATCCTCGTGTATATGCAGGCAGTCACTATACTTACAATCATCGTGATATATTTTTATATCATCGAACAGTTTATCAACTTCAGCCGGCATGATAAAATCAAATTTCACATTACTAAACCCCGGAGTATCAACAATCCTTGATGTATCATTTAGTTTAATTATTTCGCAATGCCTCGTCGTATGTATCCCGCGCTGCAATTTTTCACTTACTGCTTTTGTCTTTAACTTTAATTCAGGGTTGATGGCATTTATTAAACTGGATTTTCCGACACCGGAATTTCCGCACAAAACACTTGTTTTGTGCTGCAAAAGTCTCTCAAACGCCTTTATTCCGCTGTGTTCTGTTGCAGATGTATAAACAATATCAAACCCGAGCGGTTTATAAATTTTAGAAATTTTTTCTTTTAAATGTCTATCCCACTTTAAATCATTTTTATTAAAACACAATTTTGCAGGAATATCATAATAATGAGCAAGTGCAATATATCTGTCAAGCTGGGTCAGGTTTAAATCAGGTTCTTTAAGCGCCGACACAATAATTATTTGATCAATGTTTGCAACACTCGGGCGCGCTATGTAATTTTTTCGAGGAATAATTTTTTCTATTACCCCGTCAGTGTATTCGACAAAGTCGCCTACATAAATTTTTTCTTTGCGTTTCTTTAAAATTTCACGTATTTTACAGACGCCGGTTGAACAACCGTCATCTATATAATAAAAATCAGAATGAATTTTATAAATTTGTCCTTCTGCCATTTCATAAGCATTTTAGCATAAACAGCTGCTTATTTCAAAATAATATTTCCTCATATAAATAGATGTTTACTTATTATAAAAAAACATTAATATATAAAATATGAAAAGGTTATTTCTAATTGTATTTACGATAATATTAATAAGCGGCGGCTGCGCATACGCTGACGGCGATTTGTGGGACAATATGAGCGGCGACCATAATTCTTACGGGCAAAAACCTGTTTCTGACGAAGAGTTTAACAGTGTTGTAGATAAATTAAAAGAAAAGAAATTCGGGAAAAAGAAAAATAAAAATATTCCTAAAGGTGAACAATTCCGTCAGAGTAACGAAACAAATTATATAAATAAAGTTGATGAAGATCTGCCTGTGTTATGCATACCTGCCCCATTGCAAGCAGATGTTAATCATGTAATACCGGTAGGGCATTACCAGATAGTCGGAGAAAAAGTCAATGGAGAACCAGTGATAAAGCTTTATCAGGCACACTATCTAATCGCGCAGCTTCCGGCATGTGAAACACGGGATGATTTTGGGCAAAAGCAAATAAATTTTGTCGAATTACTACCGGAAGATGAAGATAAAGTAAAAATAATTTTCGGAAACATAGATTTTAATGCTTATACAATTTTAGATATTGCAAAAACCGTTTCCGAAGAATAATTTGTGCTATAATAAAAACAAAGTTATAGTAAAAATAGGGAACGAAAAAGATGTCAAGAGCAATAGTAATGGTCATAGATTCATGCGGTATCGGCGCAATGCCGGATTGCAGAGAATTCAATGATATTCCGGAGTGTAATACTTTACGTAATGTTTGTGCCTTTAATCACGGGTTAAATGTTCCGAATCTTACGAAACTTGGACTCGGTAATATTCAGGATTTTGAAGGTATCGCAAAAAATTCTGATGCAATCGGACAATACGGTACAATGAAAGAAAAATCAAAAGGCAAAGACACAACAACAGGTCACTGGGAACTCGCCGGACTTATTTCAGAAAAACCATTTGCGACATTCCCTGATGGTTTCCCTGATGAATTAATCGAAAAATTTATTGAAGAAACAGGCTGCGGCGGAATACTCGCCAATTGTCCTGCCAGCGGCACTGCGATTATTGAACAGCTTAATGAAGAACATCATAAAACAAAATTCCCGATAGTTTATACAAGTGCAGACAGCGTTTTCCAAATAGCACTGGATACAGATTTAATTCCGTTGGCGACACTTTACAACTGGTGTGAAACAGCCAGAAAAATCCTCGATGAGGGCGGATATAATGTTTCACGGGTAATAGCCCGTCCTTACAAAATAATAGACGGAAAACCAACCAGAATTTCAAAAGACAGACGGGATTATTCAATGGTGCCATCCCGTACACTGTTAAATGACATTAAAGACAGGGGCATGAAAGTCGTAGCTATTGGAAAAATTGAAGATATTTTTTCAAAATCAGGAATAACGCATGCCATCCATACAGGTTCAAACAAAGAAGGTCTAGAACTTACGCTAAAAGCAATAAAAAATGAACTGACGCTTGAATCTATCGCATATCCGGATTATAAAGACAGCGGAAGTGAAAATTATTTAATCTTTACCAATCTTGTTGATACAGATATGCTTTACGGACACAGAAATAACGCGAAAGGTTATGGTGAAGCCATAGAAGAAATTGATAGATATCTGACTGATATTTTAGGACAATTAAAAGAGGACGACTTACTTATTATAACAGCAGACCATGGCTGTGACCCGACAGTTCCCGGAACTGACCATACCCGTGAATATGTACCGTTGTTGGTTTACGGCAAACATATTGAGCCAAAAGATTTAGGATTAATCGACGGATTTGATTATGTTGCAAAACTTATAAAAGACTGGATATTTTAAATTTTTGGTGTTATAATATGTTTGGCAAGAAATTGCCAAAGTAATACTAAAAAAAGGAGATACTAAAATGACAGTAAAAGTTAACGATTCTTGTATCGGATGCGGCGCTTGCGAATCAATTTGTGACGCTGTATTTTCAGTAGACGGTATCGCTAAAGTTGACGAATCAGCTGTTGCAGATAACATGGATTGTGTTAAAGAAGCAGCAGATGCATGCCCTGTAAGCGCTATCGAAGTTGAATAATTTTTATTCATAAAGATATAAAGCGGCCGGTTGAAAATCAACCGGCCGCTTTTTTCATGGTTGTATAATCTTTTATTACCCTTTTACAATTAAATAGTGAGTAGATCTTTCTCCGCATTTTTATTATAATACACTTGACAGAGCATATACAGTACATACAAGACTTCAGACAGTCAGACATCGCACCGGTTATCTGTGACAAATAACCACCTCTCGTATGGAGTGCCTGATGCGATTGTCATGGATTTCCTCCACGCACACGGAGACTCGCCTAAGGAGCGTTGCTTCAGTCGGCTCGTTCCGTTCGCTATCCGGACTAACTCGTTTACACTCGTGTCGTCCGTGCGGAAATCCGCTCGAACGCAGTCTGCGTTCTCATCTGCTATCAATTACAAATAAAAACCTCCCGTATGGGAGGTTTTTATTTGTGCCTGATGCGATTTGAACGCACGACCTTTTCCTTCGGAGGGAAACGCTCTATCCAACTGAGCTACAGGCACATTATTGCCCTGATAATATTATCGTAAAATCTGTTTCTCCGCAATAGTAATTATTCGGATCGTATACAAACTGTATTCCGCTAAAGCCCGGTACCTTCTCACTTAAACGGTTATAATACTCATTTGTAACTTTATTTGAATGCGCTATAAATTGTGAATGCGAACGGTTAGATTCCCCCGTACACTTCACTTCAATTCCTAAACTCTTAAATGCATTAACAAGCTGTCTTGCATCCTCCGCACGATCCGTTGAATGCATTACACTTGCGCTATAAACCGCTGCATCATCTATAGGCATTTTATCCCTATAAATAACTCTGTTTACAACTTCCTGTGTCTTTTCCGGATCCAAAATCCAATAACTTATCGCGCCTCTTTGATTTGGCGCCCCAGGGAGCATTGCTATTTCTATTTTGCTCATATCTATATGTTTTGCCATAGCTGCATATTGTGACAATTCATACACAGATAAATCAGTCTTGATATACTGTCTTGCAACATTTATAATATCAGGGATTTTAGTTATTGTCTCCGGACTTTTCAAAGCCTCTATAAGCCCGCGCATAAACCACTGCTGGCGCTGGGTGCGGCCTATATCACCTAATGCATCATGTCTGAAACGCAAATACCCGACAGCCTCTTCCCCTGACAAATGATGCTCGCCTCTGGAAAGGTTTATATGCAAATTACCGGCATAATCATTATAATGCATAGGTTTTTCTACATATATATCAATTCCACCCATTGCATTTATAATTTCTTTAACCGCACTATCATGAACCATTATGTATTTATCAATATGAACACCCAAAGTATCTTCTACAGTTTCTTTAATCATATCAATTCCGCCTATTGCATGGGCAGCATTGATCTTATTTATGCCTGCATTCCGCGGCAAATAAACTTTACTGTCTCGAGGAATAGACAATGCGTTAACCGATTTTGTTTTCGGGTCAATATTGACAAGAATAATCGTATCCGTTCTTGTCCCCTGCCAAACATCAGCTACATTGTCGTTATTAGAGTCAACTCCCAAAAACAAAATATTCTGGCGTTTCGGACCAAAAGGCCACGCAAAATCTGCATGTTCTTTGTTCTTACTGCTTCTGGAAAGCTTTACAAAAAGTGTAGTAATCGGAGAATTATCCCCAAAATGTTTTGACAGAAAATTTTCATTATCCGCAAGTATAAAAATACTTAATAAAACACCCGCAAAAATAATACACATCAAAACAACAGCACGCATAAAAGAACGCTGTTCTGCACGCGCTTTACGCGCTCTTTCGATTGCCTCCTGTGCCGCCGTAAGCTGAGGGTTTATGTTATTGTTTTGTTCATTGATATTATTATGTATTGTCATTTTTTTATCCTGTGTTTATCTTAAAATTTTAATTATATCTTATTTGATTAATTTTTAGAACACATCAAATATTTTAATGATTTTAAAAAACTTTTGTAATCAAAAAAGTTGAAACAAGAGTGAAATAAATTGCCAGCCCGATAACATCAATAGTTGTTGCAATCACAGGGCCTGATGCCACAGCAGGGTCAACATTCAAACTCTTCAGAGCAAAAGGAGTAAATGTGCCGATAACTGTTGCCATAGTCATATTAACAGCCATCGCAAGCCCCACAATAATTCCTAATTCTATATTATGCTGCCATCCCCATGTCGCCAGTGTAACAAGAAGCCCAAAAATACTGCCTATAGCCATACCAATAAACATTTCCCTCATCATGTGGTGAAAAGCAGAACTCAACGTAACCTGTCCTGTAGAAAGCCCGCGCACCATAAGCGTAATACTTTGCGTACCAATATTACCGCCTAAACCTGCAAGCAGCGGCATAAATATGGCAATTATCGGCAATGCGTGTAATGTATGGTCAAAATGATGAGCTACATTAACTGCTACAAATTCACCGAGTAATGTTATGAAAAGCCACGGAGTACGCGCTCTTATCGCCTGAATTATGTTTCCTGACAAAATTTCATCTTCATCAACAACCTCTGTAGAAATACCTGATGATTGATAAATTTCTTCTGTAGTTTCTTCTTCAAACAAATCATGAACATCATCCCATGTAATCATCCCCTTTAACCTGTTGTAAAGATCCACAACAGGTAAGGCACTGTATTGATATTTCATAAATTCGTCCGTAATATAGTCACTGTAATCATCAACATGAAGTTTTACAATATCACTGATCATAATTTCTTCGACAGTCTTTGTAATAGGAGAGGTCAGAAGTTTACGCAAAGACACAACGCCTAAAAGGTGATTTTGTTTGTCAACAACATAGACATAATAAAGTTCCATATTGTCTTTTTCAGCCTTAATTCTTATATGATTAAGGACATCCTGAACTGTCATATCAGAATTTACTGTTAAAACCGTCGGGTTCATAATCCCGCCTGCGGTATCTTCGTTGTATGTCAAAAGTTCTCTGACTTCATCAGAAAATTTTTGCGGGAGTTTATCTAAATAAGTTTCACTCTCATCTTCTTCCATATCACCTAAAACATCAGCCGCAGCATCGTGAGGCAGCTTGGTGATAATTTTAGATGCCATTTCCTGATCAATATCCCCGAGGAGTTCAACCTGCATTTGCGGGTTTAAATATTCCATTAAATCAGCAGCTTCGTCTATATCAAGAAGCTTAAAACATTTTAGCCGTTCATCCGGTTTCAATTCCTGAAATATATCTGCTAAATCGGCAACGTGATAACTGGCGAGTTCTTCCTTTAACTGAGTAAGAGTCTCGTCATCCATAATTTCGCGCAAACGTTCAACGATATTTGGAATATTAATCATACCATTATTATAATACAAACAGAAAAAATAGCCTATAAATTACTTTTTCTTGACGCAGTATGGACATAATTTATCAAAAAAAATTTTGCAAATAAAAAGGCGGGTTTTAGCCCGCCTGATTATTTGCCGGAGAAGGGACTTGAACCCTTACGGATTTCTCCATACGCACCTGAAACGTACGTGTCTACCATTCCACCACTCCGGCGTACTTTTATTATAGTACAAACAAAAATTATGTAAACTACAATCAAATACAATCTAAAACTGCTGTTAAATCTTTAACCTCAATGATAACATCAGCGTGTGATTTCAATATTGGCTTTGCGCAAAACGCAATTTTTTTACCGGCATGCTCAAACATACTTATATCATTAGCTCCATCACCAATAACTATGGTGTCAGATACAGGAATTTTTAGTAACCGCTGTAAAGTTTGCAGCATAGCACCTTTACTGCTGCTAAACATCATTTCTCCGCCGACAAGACCGGTCAGGATACCGTCTTTTTCATGCAATATATTAGAAAACTCTGCATCCAGACCGTATTTATTCATAAAAGGTATTGTTGCGTTTTTAAACCCTCCAGAAAAACATATTACTTTGTAATCCAGTTTTTTAAGTTCTTTGATTACTTTTTCAGCCCCGGACATTGGCGGAAGATTTTCACAAATGGAATTGACAGTTTTGACTTTCATTCCTTTTAACAGCGATACTCTTTTTTGCAGACTTTCAAAAAAGTCCAGTTCTCCACGCATAGCGCGGGCAGTAATTTCTATTACTTCATTTTCAATACCAACACCGGCCGCGAGAAATTCAAGCGTCTCACCGTCCATTAGAGTTGAATCAAAGTCAAAAACTGCCAGTTTCATCTGTTTTTACCCTCTTATTCTGTGAGATTAATGTATTTAGGATTGTGAACTCCGTCGATTTTTTCGATTTTTAAAAGAAGCTCCGGATCAACTGCTGATTCAATATTGATAACCATAATAGATTCTGTTTCATGCCTGTCGTTTTTCTGAACAACATTCATAGAGCCTATGTTAATGTTATTTTCACCGATCACCTGCGCAACTTTTGCAATCATAGACGGCTGGTTTTTATGCGGAACAATGAGCATGTGCTTTTGCGGTCTTATACTTGCTTCATAATCATTGATTTTGACTATTCTCGGGATATCTTTTGCAACAAGCGCTCCGGCAACAGTATTTTCACCTTTATCAGTAGTAAGTTTTACTGTCAGTAACCCTGCAAAATTACATTTTACTTTTGAACGCGTTGAAATAATATCAATACCGCGTTTTTGTGCAAGAACAGGCGCATTTACATAATTTACCCCTTCAAGCATTGAAGATAGAACGCCTTTAAGTACAGCGACTTCAAGCGGCTGAATATCCAGTTCTGAAAGATCGCCCTGTGCCGTAATCTCTATTGATTTAATAACACCTTCAGAAATTTGCATTGCAAATTCTCCGGAATTTTCAGCGATTTGCATATAATCCTTAACCGGTTCCAATTTGTCAGGACGAAGCGACGGAATATTCACTGCAGAAGAGGCAGAACCGCCTGTAAGAACAGCTTTTATCTGCTCTGCGACATCAATTGCAACATTCAGTTGTGCTTCCTGTGTGCTTGCGCCAAGGTGTGGAGTTAGGACAATATTGCCAGTACAATGTATTAAAGGACAATTGTTAATGTCAGGTTCATTCTCAAAAACATCTACAGCTGCTGACGCCACTTGTCCGCTTTCTATGGCTTCTTTTAAGTCGTTTTCGTTAATAATACCGCCGCGGGCACAATTGACAAGCCTTACGCCTTTTTTCATTTTGGCGATAGTCTCTTTGTTTATAAGATTTATTGTTTCCTTTGTTTTTGGAACATGGACTGTTATAATATCGCATTTAGGCCAGAATTCATCCAGAGATGTAACATATTCAGCCCCCATTTTTTCTACGACTTCTTTTGAGGTATACGGATCATATACAACAAGCTTCATACCGAGAGACAGGGCAACCTGAGCAACATGTGAACCTATTTTTCCAAGTCCGATAATTCCAAGGGTCTTATTGTAAAGCTCACATCCAGTGAATTTAGCTCGTTCCCACTTGCCTTCTTTTGTAGATATAGCAGCAGGAGCAATGTTACGTGCCATTGCAAGCATAAGTGCAATTGTGTGTTCAGCGGCAGCCATTGTGTTTCCGTCAGGTGAATTTACAACAATTATACCTTTTTGAGTCGCAGCCTCCACATCAATATTATCAACGCCGACACCTGCACGGCCGATGATTTTCAAATTTTTACCTGCTTCAATAATTTTTGCTGTTACTTTTGTCTGACTTCTTACCATTAAAGCATCATACTGCGGTATAATATTTACCAGTTCATCTTCAGTCATTGTCGGTAAAAAGTCTACCTGTGCCGCCTGTTCTATAATTTTTCCGGCAGCTTCATTTATTTTATCAGTAATTAAAACTTTCATTATATTCATTCCTTTACTTATTTAATTCTGTAATAAGTGTTTTTACACCGGCCCCTAACTCAAAAACGTGACCCAATTTAAGCAGTGTTGCCTCCAGTGCGCCGACAGAAGCTATTAAATCTCTGTCGCAGACAAATCCTAAGGTTCCCATTCTGAAAATTTTGTCTTTGAGTTGATTTTGACCGTTTGCCACTACAATATCGTAATCCTTCTGGAGAGTTTTTCTGATATCAGGAACAGAAATTCCGTCAGGCGGCAGAATAGAAGTTATGGCATAACTTGCATGATTATCATCTTCAACCAGCAGTTTTAAATTAATAGCCTTTAGAGCGGCACGAAGCGCCATTGCATGACGTCTGTGACGTGCATTCATATTGTCAATGCCTTCATCTTTAATCATTTTTAAAGCAACATTTAAGCCTGCAATCAGATTAACTGCCGGAGTGAACGGAGTGGAATTAGCTCTCACAGATTTTCTGTGCGCAGCCCAGTCAAAGTAAAAACCAGGATGTTTACATTGTTCATAAACCTTCCATGCTTTTTCATTAGCAACAAGAAAAGCCAGCCCCGGCGGTATCATAAATCCCTTTTGAGAACCGGATACAAGAACATCTATTCCCCACTCATCAGGTTTACAAGGCATAGCGCAAACACTTGTAACACCGTCTACAACAGATAGGGCACCATGGGCTTTTATTATACTGCATAATGTTTTAATATCGTTTGCTGCCCCTGTAGAGGTTTCACTGTGTGTAAGTGTTACTATTTTAATTTCCTTATTTATATCTTCATCAAGCCGTTTCTTCAAAACCTCCGGATCTATAACCTGCCCCGGCTCAACCTCAATTTTTTCAACCACAGCACCGCGAGATTCTGCAATTTTTGCCCACCGGTTTCCAAAGTTACCTATAACAAGTGAAAGCACTTTATCTCCTTCGTTAATAAGATTTTCAAGCGCTGCACACATTGCACCGGTTCCGCTTGATGTAAACATAAATACGTCATTTTCTGTTTGAAAAACGTATTTAAGATTTGCGTATACTTCTTCTAATATGGAGGAGAATTCCGAGCTTCTGTGCCCTATCGGATGTTTGGCAATTTCAAGCAACACACTTTCCGGAACAGGTGTAGGCCCCGGAATCATCAAAAAAGTTTTGTCTTTCATTCTTTTTTCCTCCATTTTTCATTTTGATTATTACACATGTCCGGACAAAAGGATATTTTGTAATAAAACTATATGTATTTTTGTAATATTATATATCCAAAAGAGGATAAAATGCTGACCGGAGATTTTAAGAAAATATTAGATAATGCACGCGACATTCTGGTAGGGAAAATACCGGATCCCGCTGCGCAGATAAAACAAATTACCGCTGCTCTAATTTATAAAGCATTAAGCGATACCGCATCTCCTCTACAAAAACCGGAAGAGTTCTCCCTCACCGCTAAATCCAAATATTGCTGGCAAAATCTAATATCAGCCGATGAAAATTCCTGTATTGACTTATACAAAGAAGCGCTATCACAAATAGCTGCCGCCGGCAAAATATCCTCAATATTTACAGATATATTTAAAAGTATTGATATTCCTTATAATGATGGTAATATTTTAAAACGTTTTTTACTTGAGATAGACAAATTAACTTATAATAATACCGAAAATCTCGGGAATGCGTTTGAGTATTTGCTTTCGTTAATGGGTGTACAGGGGGCTGCCGGACAATTTCGAACCCCTTCACATATTATAGATTTTATAGTCGATATTATCGCACCGCAGCCGGAAGAATCTATACTTGATCCTGCCTGCGGTACGGCCGGCTTTCTTATTGGAGCCTGTAAATATTTAAAAAATTCCACCGCACATGCCGGAAATAAATTTACAGGATACGATATTTCACCGGAAATGGTGCAATTAGCACGAATTAATATGTATTTTCACGGATTTTTAGAACCTGATATCTATGAATATGACACTCTCAACAATACAACCCGCTGGACTGACAAATATGATGTTATACTAGCTAACCCGCCATTTATGACCCAGCGCGGCGGAATCATTCCGCATTCACTGTTTGATATAAAAGCAGCACGCGCTGAAGTTCTTTTTGTAGACTATGTAATGGAACATCTAACAGAAAACGGACGTGCAGCCGTTATTGTTCCGGAAGGTATTGTATTCCAGTCATCAAAATATTTCAGACAGCTAAGGAAAAAACTTATTGAACATAATTATTTATACGCCGTCGTAAGTCTGCCGTCAGGCGTATTTTTACCTTATTCAAACGTGAAAACCTCTATACTCTTTTTAGATAAAAAATTGGCTGAAATGTATGATAAAATTTTATTTGTAGATATCAAAAATGACGGATATGAATTGAACAGCCAACGAAAACAAATCAACAAAAATGATCTTCCGGAAGCAGCCCAAATAATCAAAAATCTACAAAAGAATTTAACAGTTCCGGCAAACTGCATCCAAGCAGCGTCAACAACAGTGCCCAAATCTGAAATAATAAACAGCACAGAATACAATCTTACAGCCCGAAGGTATAAAGAAATTTGCAAATATAGTACCTGCCGCTGGGAACTGGTAAGAGTGGACGAAATTTGTAAACTAAAAAGAGGGCATGTTTTAAGTAAAAACTCCATAAGCGCTGCAAGCGGTGAATATCCTGTATATTCATCACAGACCACAAACGGCGGTATTCTTGGATATATAAACAGCTATGACTTTGATGGCGAATATGTGACCTGGACAACTGACGGTGCAAATGCAGGAACATTTTTCTTCCGCAAAGGGAAATTCAGTTGCACAAATGTCTGCGGAATTTTAGAAGCAATTGATAAATCAATAATTAACATGGAATATCTTGCTCATATTTTAAATACTGTTGCAGGAGATTATGTTGTAAGCTGCGGAAATTCAAAACTAATGAAAAAAGATGTAGCACGCATCAAAATCCCGCTTCCGCCATTAAATATACAAGCACAAATAGCCCGAAAAATACGCACGGAAACTGCTAAAATTAAAAAATATACTCAAAAAATTGATACTCTCAAAAAAGATATTGAAAACAGTATAAATTCAGTATGGCAATAAAAAATTTTCTAAATAGGAAAAATACATATATATTTATGAGAATTTTTGATTTCCATAGCTACCGAACACCTTGCATCATAAGGCAAATCGTGGAGCATCTGCATTGCCGTACGCACCGTAGAATTAATGTCATACCAGCGGGAACGCCGCGTATCGGCGTATCCCGCATATAATGCATCAAGAAGGTCGTCAATATTTTCGTAATCTAAACTCATTATATTTTTGTCGATAATAATTTTTATTATCAACATCGCAACTTTTGATTTAATTTCGTCGCTTGAATACTGAAGTTTTGAAACTATTTGCGATAATTCCGGATCTTCATCATACCAGCGGCGAATATAGATTGATTTTGCTTCATGTTCACGCAGTAAATTCATCTTTGGGGTCTTTCATATTTTTTAAGCACTATAATCTATAATCTTTCCTCATGATTAATATACCCTTATTATACAAAAAAATAACATTTTTGTCATCAAAAAGTATTAATTCTTTAGAATGATGATTTTTTTATAAAAATAGCGTATAATAAAAAGGGAATTGAGTAACGGAGTATTTATATGCAACTAACAGTTCTGGTCGACAATAATTCAAATGTGGCACATTTTTTATGTGCAGAACCGGCTTTATCTTTTTGCATAGAAGACGGGTATCGCAAAATTCTTTTTGATTGCGGATATAGTGACGCATTCATCAAAAACGCCTATCAGCTGGGTATAGATTTAAGTGACGTCACGGATATTGTTCTGTCTCACGGTCATGTTGATCATACCGGCGGCTTGGCCAGATTACAGAGTTTGTACTTAAAAATTTCACGTGTAGGTTTTCCTATATCAGTAAAGAGAGTTACCGCGCATCCTGATATTATGAAACCTCTGGATGATGATGAACTTGCAAATAAAAACATACCTAAACTTTGCGATTTATTTGAACTTTCATTCACCAAGTACCCGAGATATCTTACAGACAATATTTTATTTTTAGGAGAAATACCTGTCAGTGACGAGACACGTTACCGGCACAGAGATGATTCTTCCTTAGTATATACATCGGCAAACGGTCTGGTTATAATTTCAGGCTGTTCTCACTCCGGACTTATAAATATTGCCGAATACGCGAAACAGGTAACTAATGAAGATCGTATTGCAGCAATAATAGGCGGGATTTATATCGGCAATAACCACGAAAACGATATTAAGGCAATAGGCGAATATCTGCTCAAGCAGCACGTAACAAGTATATATCCATGCCACTGCTGTGATTTAGATACAAAATTACTGCTGTCTAAGTATGTACCGGTCAAAGATGTATATTCCGGATTATCCATTACTTTTTAATCTTTTTTAACAAAACGCTTGCTTTTTATTTTTTATATACTATACTATTGGTGTAGTCTTATGGCTTTGGTATGCCAAAGGCTGAATAATTTATTAGTTCAACCTATAAAGGAGAAAACAAAATGCCAAAAATGAAAACACACAAATCTGCTGCAAAACGTTATAAAGTTACTGCAACAGGAAAAATCACAAGAAGACAAGCAGGAATCGGCCACTTGCTCCAACACAAATCTTCTTCTAGAAAACGCCGTATTTTTAAAACTGTATCAATTTCACCTTCACATGTAAAATTGATATCAAAAGAGTTACCGTACAAGAAGTATTCTAGATAGGAGGGAAAAATGAGAGTAAAACGTGGTAATGTAAGTCGTAACAGACATAAAAAAATATTGAAACTTGCTAAAAGTTATATCGGTGCAAGAAGCAGAATTTTCAAAGTTGCAAATATAGCAGTTATGAAAGCGTTAAAATATGCTTATCGTGACAGAAGAGCAACAAAACGCAATATGCGCCGTTTATGGATTGTAAGAATTAACGCTGCGGTTAGAGAACGCGGCATGAGCTATTCCAGATTTGTTAATGCCTGCAAAAAGGCCAATATCATTGTTAACAGAAAAATGTTGGCAGATTTAGCAGTCAGAGATCCGGAAGCTTTCCAAACAGTTTTTGAAGCAGCAACAGCTAAATAACATTAGTAAACTCTATAAAATTTCATACCTGTCATAAAATTTATTCCTCGTTGTGTTTGACAGGTTTTTTTTATGCTTTTTTATCAAGAATTTTAATATCATCTAAAGAAATGTTAAATCTCATAAGGTAAAAACCGCCAATGATAGTAAGAATAACCATTAAAACAGCCTGATGGACTGTTGACACAGCAAGAGCCGTAGATTTAGGGATATTGTAAATGCCTAGAGCAAGAATATAGGCATATTGATAAGGCCCTAAAAATACTGATGTCGAAGGTATCATAGTCGAAAAAGATATCAGGCTCAAAACAAATAATGCGGCAGAAAAACCAAGTCCCAAATCAAAACTTTCAATTATCAAATATGCGACATAACATTCAATTCCCCAGATAGCAATACTTGATATGAAGGCAACAAGCGTACACTTAAAATTATCAAGAACTTCAAAACCTCCGATAAATGAATTAACGTAAGAACAAAGCTTAGTAATAAGTCTCTGAGCAGACGCGGATGAGTGTTCAGGCAACTTAGCGGCAAGAGCAACTAATTTTTCGCAAATTAAATCTATCTTGTTAAACTTGAATATCAGATAAAATACAAGAAGACTGCCTAAAAACAAAGCCCCAATAAAATAAGCAATACTAAGTATCCACTGTTCGCGACAATAAAACAATATTGCGGATAATAAGATTAAAAATACGCAAATTCCATCGAGAGTACGCTCCAGAATAATTGAGCCGAAAACCTTCATTTTACTTTCAGATTTTACAGAACCAAGATAGTATGCGCGATAGACATCACCTGCTCTGGCCGGCAAAAAGATATTCAGCATACTGCCTACGGTAAATACTTCCCCGAGATGCAGGCTTGAATAAATCGGATTATCAAGCAAAAGCGCCTTCCATCTGATTCCGCGTAAATAAAGCGTCAATACATAAAAAGGAACTATAAAAATCATATTTTTAAAATTAAAAACCCTGAATGTTTCTAAAAGCTCTTTCCAATTAATCTTATAAAAAATCAATCCCAACAATAATATAGTTATAATCAGGGCTGCAATCTTTCTCTTTTTCATAAGACAATAATAACATAAACATTTTGTAAAAATTACTTGCACTTTAAAAATTTAGTTATATAATAAAATTGTAGTCAAAATTAATCAAGTTTGGAATCTTGAGAAAAAGAAAAGAGGTAAAAAAATGAAAGACGGAATACATCCAGAATACAAAAAAATGAAAATAAAATGTGTTTGTGGTAACGAAATTGAAACCGGCTCTGTATTAGACGATATAACAGTTGAAATTTGCAGCAACTGCCATCCATTCTATACAGGTCAGCAAAAAATTCTTGACTCTGAAGGTAGAGTTGAAAGATTTAATAAACGATACGGAAATAAAAAATAAATCTTTTTCTGGTAGCTTATTATTTTTATAATAAGTTCCATTAATATCTAAAATCTATTCGCCCGTTCCAACGGGCTTTTTTTTAAAAAAATGGAGATGGTAAAATGCAACAACAAAATAATGAACCTATTGTAAATTTAATATCAAAACCTGAAAATATGTTAAAGACAGTATACACTGCTTGCAGAACCTGTTATAGTGCTGATTATCCTATTAATATATATAACAGCACGGACGATACAGAAAAAATGTTAAAATTAATTGAAAGAGTCATTTCTTCAGGTCATTATTCAACAATTGAACACATTCAGGTAAGTTTTGCTATTGCCAACGTATCACGCGCCTGCACTCACCAGCTTGTAAGACACAGACACATGTCTTTTTCTCAAAAATCACAGAGGTATGTAAAAGAAAAGGGTCAGTTTGATTATATTATTCCGCCGACTATTGAACGAAACGAGGAACTAAAATCAGAATTTGTAGATTTTATGGGCAAAATTTCAGAACAGTATCAAAAATTTGTCGAAGCCGGAATACCTGCAGAAGATGCGAGATTTGTCCTACCTAATGCAGCGGCGAGTTCAATGGTTGCAAGTTTGAATTTAAGAGAAATGATTCATCTTGCAAACTTACGTTTATGCACACGTGCGCAATACGAAATAAGACTTCTTGTGAAAAAGATGTGCGATGCACTGATTGCAGAAGAACCATGGTTAAAACCGTATCTTGTTCCGAAATGTGAACGTCTCGGATTCTGTGATGAAGACAAATCATGTGGAAGAAAACCAACAAAAGCTGCACTCATCAATGCTTAAATTATATGAAAAATATCTAGAAGTCATAGATAAATATATAGAAACATGTTTTGAAACGCAGAAGCCTTTTATCCATTGTGGTGCCGGCTGTTGTAATTGTTGTGAAACAGGGGAATATCCTTTTTCCAGACTTGAAATGGAATATTTAATGTCGGGTTTTCCGGATTTAACTTTTGAAGAACAACAAACAATTAAGACGAACATAAAAATTTTGCTTGCAGAAAAAGGACAATCAACCGGACGCTTTTTACATAAATGTCCGTTTTTGCTGAACTGCAGATGCGTAATGTATAAAAGACGCGGGATTACGTGCCGTGTGTACGGACTGGCGAGTTTTGAAACCGTTAAAGGAAAGCAGGTTATAAAACTGCCGGAATGCAGTAAATACGGACTAAATTATTCAGAGGTAGTGGAGAACGGAACAGTTAGTCTTGAAAAATTTCAATCCTGCGGGGTGGAAGCGCCGATCAGACATTCATTAAGCCTAAATTATTTTGAACGCGAGATTTTAAGAGGTGTAACAGAACTTGAATTTGGTGAAATACGCCCGCTGCTGGAGTGGTTCAGATAAACTTCTTTAACCCGTCGCCTCGCGCAACCCGCATATAAGGCGAATTAGACTCTACACCGATACCTAGCTAAAATCACACCCATATAACACGGAAATTACTCTTTCTAATACTAGAAAATAGATAGACTCGTTTAATGTATGTGATTTTCTTTTTGCTTACTTTTTCTTTGTAAAGAAAATAGAATTACTCTTTCTAATACGGGGAAGTAAATAGACTCATTTAATGTATGTGATTTTCTTTTTGCTTACTTTTTCTTTGTAAAGAAAATAGAATTACTCTTTCTAATACTAGATAATAAATAGACTCGTTTAATGTATGTGATTTTCTTTTTGCTTACTTTTTCTTTGTAAAGAAAAAGTAAGGCCCTGGCGGGAGTCGTGTCTTGCTCGGCGGCGTTAAACGGCAGTTCCGCATTTTGCTATCGTATTTTCAATACTCTGCAAAATGCTCCAGCCTCGGCCGCCTCGCGCAACCCGCATATAAGGCGGATTAGTCTCTACACCGATACCTAGCTAAAATCACACCCATATAACACGGAAATTACTCTTTCTAATACTAGAAAATAGATAGACTCGTTTAATGTATGTGATTTTCTTTTTGCTTACTTTTTCTTTGTAAAGAAAAAGTAAGGCCCTGGCGGGAGTCGAACCCGCGACCACCGGTTTAGGAAACCGTCGCTCTATCCTACTGAGCTACAAGGCCAAATGCGGCTTTGCCGCAACCAATAATGGTATTTTCGGTTTTACAACCGGCTGTCAACCACATTTATTATAACTCAAACAAAAATTATTATAAAATTTTCCTCAGATTCTCAACCAGTTCATCTGCTTTTTTCAAACGTTCATCAATAGTGCCTGTGACCATAATATTTATGTCACACTCAAAATTCTCCGGTAAAATTTTACAATGAGAAATCGCAAATTTTACCAGCTTCTTTTCTCCGGGGTGCAAAATTCTGTTTCTGGCAAAAATCACATCAAAATAACTTGCTAAAAATGCAGAAGTTCTATGATTTACACTAACAAGATCATTCCGGCTGACTGCTGATGCAAGCTGAGCATAAAACGAAAACATAACATCCTTTAGATAAGCAAAATTCTTATTTATTATATTTTCTGCGAGTTTATCAGGGTATTTCTGCCTTGTCCTGTTTTGTAAAGCAGCAAACCATCCGGTTCTGTCAAAAAGTATTTCCGATTTGTTAACATTATCCACAAAGCACGTGGTATATCCCAAACACGCATTACACTCATCCCAAACCCATTTTATATTCGACTCTATACCATCAATAGACCTGTACATTATATCAATAGGTTTGTTCGTATCACGCAAAACATAAACATCACCTGTCTCAAAATAATGATTGTCAATTTCCATTTTATCCGCATATTTGGCTGCAATAAGCCTGCGTGCCTTTACATCCGGCTCTTTTGTACAATAAATATAAATATCATAATCAGACCCTTCATCAGCCAGATTTGCGGCAGATGAACCACCTAAGACAATCGCTGCTACTTCCTCAAACTCGCTGTAATCCACAACCATTCTATCTAAAATTTCTCTGCTATTCATTTTTATAACTCCTTTAATGTATTTGATATTATGCCACAAAAAGGGGCGGCTTACAATAAATATTGTAAGCCGCCCCCTCATTCCCGAAACTATTTAAGATTAACAAATTTTCTTGCACATTCAAACATCGCATTAACCATTGCTGCATTTGCATAAACATTCATACCGGCACTTTCTAACACCTGACGTACACGCTTTTCCCATATTGAATAAATTTCTTCCTTGCCGAGTTCAAGCACCTGACCGACTAATTCTAATTCTTTATAATCTATAGGCACAGGCAGCGCTCCTCTAAGCATATCAACCATTTCCAGACGTTTCTTACGCGGAAACGCTTTCAAAAAATTTATTACTGATATTTTTTTCTTCTTCATTGCATTGTGAAAAGTTTCAACTGCCTCATCCACGAGTATAGGCTCTTGAGGGATTTTATACTCCTCAAACTCCTCAGGCTCAATTTCCATAACTGTTGCAATTCGTTCTAAAGTCGTTCCGCGTGTAGAAAACGGAATCGTATTGTCAATAAGGTTATAGACATAAGAAAGGGTTACGCCTATCATCTCAGCAAAATCTTTTTTATGCAATGCATTTTTTTCAAGAAATTTGGCTACTTTTTCTGAACTTTTTTCTTGTATTATTTGTTTATTTTTGGTATTCATAATATAATCCTCGCTGCTTGGTATTTATAAAATAATTATTTTTTATCAATTTGTTAAGCGTAACCACGGTAAACCTGAACGGTAATATATATTTAAGTTAAAATAATAAGTATAAGGGATAAATAATAATGAAATTAATAACCGGACTCGGAAATACAGGTGAAAAATATTGCTTTACGCGTCATAATGCCGGATTTATGGTACTGGATAAGTGGGCGCTGGATAACAATTTATCATTCAAACAGGAAAGCAAACTTAAAAGTTTCATAACTAAATTCAAATTTGCAGGAGAAGATATTATACTTGCAAAACCCACAACTTTTATGAATCTGTCAGGCGAAGCTGTACGCGCGATAATGGATTACTACAAAATTCCGGTTAATGATATATTAATAATCTATGACGATCTGTCACTTGATCTTGGCCGGATGAGGTTTCGCGCAAACGGTTCAGACGGCGGACATAACGGCATCAAATCCATAATAAAGCATACAGGAACAAAAGACTTTGCCAGACTTAAAATAGGAATCGGCCCGCAGCCCAATATCCCGTCTGAAAATTTTGTCCTCCAAAACTTTTCTAAAGAACAACTGCCTTTATTAAAAGAAGTGCTGATAAAATCAACAGAAGCCGTCGAATTTTATATAGAAAACGGAATGGAAAAAGCGCAAAATAAATTTAACTAACCGGATTATTAGTATTACAAAATTTTATTATATAATTAAAAATAAAAAGGAGAAACAATGAGCATACAACTAGCAGAACAGTTTGAAGAAAACGAACAATACGAAGAAGCTTATGAAGAATACAAAAAATCTTACGAAAAAAGTCCTAAAGATTTAAGCCTGCTTGAACGTCTTGGACACGTAGCAATGGTTCTCAAACGACCGGAAGAAGCTGCAGAATACTATTCAAAAGTTCTGGAGTTAGATGCCACAAACCCTACGGCTTACGAACAGTTGATGGATATCTACTTTTCAACAGACAAGTATAAATACTACATCTACCGCGGCAACCGCCATTCTATAGAACACCAGCTTGAACACGCGGTCAATGATTACAAAAAAGCCCTTGCATTTGCAGAAGATGATAAACAAATTGTTATGACAAGGTTTACTATAGCAACTCTTCTGGAACAGATAGCAAACCCCTTAAAGGCAATAGATGAATACCTAAAACTCCTTGAATACGATGCAACACCGGAAGATGCCTATTTAAGGCTTGCCAATCTTTATGTAAAAGAAGACGCGCCGGCAAGTGCCGCTGATATTCTAGAAAGAGGGATTAAAAAAGGTTTCAATAATTCAAGAGTAAAAGAAACACTCGCACAACTGTATCTGAAAAGCGGACAGCCGCAAAAAGCAAAAGAAACAACAGAAAATGAATTATTCAAAATCAAATGTATGTTTGAACTCAATGAACTTGATGAAGGTTTTGCAGAACTTGAACGGATTAAAGAAAAATACAAAAATAAAGGCGAATATCACGCCCTGCGCGCTCAATATTATTTTCTTAAAGAAGATTATGATAAAGCACTGGAATGTGTTACAGAATACGGCAAATACGAAAAAAACAGCCCGCTGCTTTTCCAGATGCGCGCTATGATTTACGAAAATAAAAACGATGACTTTAATGCACACCTTAACTGGGGCAAATATAACTTGCTGCGAGGCAACAAAGACATTGCAATAAATGAATTTTTGAGCGCCGACAGGATAGACGATACAAATGCAGATTTAACAGCAACTCTGGCGGCTCTAATGGAAGAAAGCGGCGACAAAACACATGCAATGGAGTTTTACGAAAAACTTGTAAAACTGGAACCTGATAATAAACTTGCACTTTCAAAAGTTGCGGAATACAGAGAGAATATCGGTGATTACAGAACTGCTGCCGATTGCCTTGAAAAATTATATGAACTGGACGGCAAAAATACTATTGTTATCAAAAAGCTTGCAGAGACTTATGAAAAATTACGCAACAAACCGGCCGCGATAGAGTTTTATAATAAATATATAGAACGCGCCCGCGGACTTGACGATTACGAAAAGGTTAAGGCTAAAATCGCCAAACTTGAAAACTCAAATATGGTCGAAGATGTCGGTCTTATGGAAAAAATAATCAAATTCTTTAATAAAGATAAATAGATTTAAAAGCGGGCAAGTCCCGCTTTTTTAAGAGTCTTTACGCGGTTCAATAATCAGATCGTAGCCAAGAACTTCACATATCTGCTGCATTTCCCGAAGCCGCATACTGTTACGAAAAATTCTATTTGCAAAAGTAGACTGCGGAATTTCCTCTTTTGTGTAATTTTCAAGCATTTCAATTAAACGCTTTTGTGAAATCTTGTTGCGCGCGACTAACACCCGCACTATTTCACCATTGTCCCAATCCGTTATCTTCATAATATAAATTATAAAATTATTGACAAAATGTTTCAAATTTAATATCATATATTTTATAATCAGATATTAATTTTATTATAAAAAATAGATTAACATTTAAAATAAATGATTGTTTTACAAAAGTAAACTAATAGGGTATAATATTATTGTAATTCTACTTATAAGGGGGATAACATGAAAAATAAAAAAACTTTTATACGAGACACTATGAGCGTGGAGAGCAAGAGAGCGAAGAGTTTAAGCGTAAGCGAACTCGTTATTCGCGAACGCAGCGACAAGCAAATCCAAGACAGGGAAATAAGGGAATAAGTTCGTTAATAGAATCAGGCAATGCATAAATCTTGCGTTGCCTATTTTTATTAACTGTCATGCTGAACTTGTTTCAGCATCTAGCCGCCGTTGCAATTCTCGGGTACCAAAAAACATTCCCCTAAAGTCGTAACATGGGCTTGACGTAGAAAGGCATGTTAGACGCGCACAATTGACCCCCACCTAGAATTTGTAAGCTCATTTCATTCGCTAACAAATTCTTTTCCTCCCCCCTAGGAGAGGGTGGACACAGTCCACTTTTACATACTGGATGCCCGTAATTTTTGCGTGGGCTAGTGTGCAGGAGCACACTTTGTGTGCCTTCGTCTGCCTTCGTCCACACCTTATTATTGACGATTTTGCAAAAATGCATTATTATAGTTCTGTAAGAAAAAGAGGAGCTTAAATTATGCAAAATTTTGAATTCTACGGCCCAACACGCGTCGTGTTCGGTAAAGACACAATAAAAGAATTATCACGACTCATCCCGCGCGACAGAAAAATCCTGATGACTTATGGCGGCGGCTCAATCAAAAAAAACGGAGTCTATGATCAGGTTAAACAGGCTCTTGCCGGATATGATTTGCTAGAATTTGGCGGTATTGAACCAAACCCTAAATATGAAACCTTGAGCAAAGCCATTGATATTGTCAAACGTGAAGGCGTCAACTTCCTGCTCGCGGTCGGCGGAGGTTCTGTATTAGACGGTACAAAATTCATCGCACTGGCTTCTAAATACAATGGCGATGATGCTTATGACGCGATAATGAAAAGAGGCGAAATGCCGGATTCTGCAGTAGAATTAGCCGACGTTATAACCCTTCCTGCTACAGGATCAGAAATGAATAACGGCGGCGTTATTTCAAGAATTTCAACAAGTGAAAAACTTGCTTTTCATCATCCGTGTGTATTCCCGAAATTCTCAATTATTGACCCGTCTGTAACTTTCACTTTGCCGGAAAAACAGACGATTAATGGAATTGTAGATACTTTTGTTCACACAATGGAATTCAACTGTACTTATGATGTAAATTCACCGCTGCAAGATATCTGGGCAATGGGTATTCTGAGAACATTAATTGCTGAAGCACCGAAAGTATTGGCAAATCCTCAAGACTATGACGCGCGTGCAAATCTTTTCTGGTGCGCTACCTGCGGTTTGAACTACTGGATTTCCTGCGGTGTGCCGCAAGACTGGTCAACACACATGATAGGACATGAATTGACAGCATTCTACGGAATTGACCACGGTCAAAGTCTTGCTATTGTTGAGCCGCGGCTTTTGAAAAACCAGAAAGTAGCTAAATGCCAGAAACTTGCTAAAATAGCACGTGAAGTTTTCAAAATCAACGAACCTGTTGATTTAAAGGCCGCTGATATGGCTATAGATAAAATTGAAGAATTTTATAATTCAATCGGAATGAAAACAAAATTATCAGACTATGGCATTGACGCAAACGAAGCTGCTGAAAAAATCAGAGCACGGTTTAAAGAACGCAATGTCGCATTTGGTGAAAAAGGCGCAATTACCGCCGATGTAGCATACGAAATCGTAAAAGCTTGCTAAGAATATTACAATATTCAAAAGACACTCCTTGCGGAGTGTCTTTTTTATACGTTTTTATCTATAAATTCCAGTTTGTAGTTCAAAAGTTCCGCTATTAAATAAGCGCAAGACGACAGCACTCCTATGGCGGAATATGTCTTGCCGTATTTGAAGCATGCAAAAATTTGCGGAACTGATGGAAAATCAAAATGCCATGCTGCAAAAGAACTTTATAGACGAGATGGTAATATCCAAGGAATACATGTATTTAATGGTGGACAGAATGGCAGAAGTGGCTTACAACTCGCTGATGGTATGATTGTAGGAACGTACAGTATGTTAGATCAGGGTAATGAGCAAGGTGGTTATGATATTTGTACTGCCAATTTGGGTACAGGCAGTGCGGCCAATATATGTTGGGAGTATATGGTAGATGTTAACGGTTCTGCTTCTCCTAATACTTATGGCAAAGATATATTTATTTTCAATCTGACCAAATCCGGAACAGTTATTCCAACAGGAGCACGCAATTATACATCGCAAAATTATACTTTTGAAAATGGCTGTTCGCCTGAAACTGCTGCTGGCTGGGGGTGCACAGGCTGGGTTATAGAAAACGGGAATATGGATTACTGGCATTGTGATGACCTATCATGGGATGGCAAACACAAATGCAGCGATTAATCAGCAAGTAACATTTTGTGCAAACATATTTCTGTCAAATTCATCAAAAGTCGTTATGACCTGAGTTACGCACGGAATATCTTTATACACATCTTTGCCATCCATTGAAGCTATTGCGATAATTCTTCCGATACCTGCATTTTTTGCCGCATCAATTCCTGAGAGTGCGTCTTCGACAACTATACATTCTTCCGGTTTCAGGTTCAGTTTTTCTGCTGCAATTTCATAAATATCAGGAGCTGGTTTTCCGCGCATCGTGCCGTCTGAATAGACTATTTTGTCAATATCGAACCACTGCGCAAGGTTAAACCCATCAATATAAAAATCTACATTATCCTTTTCGGACATAGTTGCAATTGTTCGCGGAATATTATTTTCTTTGAGCCAGTTAAGAAATTCAACGGCACCGGGGGCAAGTTTGAAATTATCAGGATCCTTGCGGCACATATCACGATAAAGTGCCTCTTTTTCTTTTCCGTATTTTTCCACCTGTTCTTTTGTCGGGCGTTTTTGGATTGCATAGGCTATAATATCTTCATTGGTCCTGCCAAACATATATTTGCGCATCTCATCATCCGTGAAAGCTGTTCCTCTCAAGCGGCGTGAAAATTCCCGCCAGGCGTCAAGGTGTTTTTGGGAATCAAAAAACAGGGTTCCGTTAAAATCAAATATTATTCCTTTGTATTTCATAATGCCTCTTTTATTGTATATTATTATCTATAATTTTATTGTAGTATTCAAGATAAAGTTTTGCGCGCTTTTCATCATTAAGTTTTTTATATACATAAGCAAGGTTGTAATGAAAATCTGCTTCTGTATTTTTCAGTTCAATAGCGCTGATAAATGCATTTTTTGCCTTCCTGAGTTCTCCGGCTTTGATATAAGCGCAGCCCATATTATAGTATGCGTAAGGATATTCCGGATTAATTTTCAAAACTTTTTTATACTGTTCAATTGCAAGATACGGCTTTTCTTCATTCAAATAAATATTACCGAGGTTATAATATGCTTTATAGTCGTTTTCATCTTCCGCAATTGCCTGATTGTACATAAAAATGGCATCGGCCTCTTTACCCTGATCCTGCAATATGTTTCCCATCAAAAGCCAGTTTTGTGAAGTACGCTCATTCGCAGGAATGCTGACAAAAAGTTCAAAAGCTTTATCAATATCATTTTCTGCATAAAAAATATTTGCCTGCTGACCGATTTCTGAATTCTGTTTTTTAGGAGCCTCTTTTTTAGGCTGAAGAAGATTTGTTACATCCAGTGCAAGCGATGTTTGATATGTAAATATTAATGTTATTAAAAGCAAAGCTAATCTTTTCATACAAAACAGTATAGGATAAATCAGAAAAATTTTCCAGAGGATAAAAAATTATTTGACGAAAAAAATAAATATATCATACTGTTATTGATGTCTCTTTTACTGATTTAACACCCGTCCTTCTCCTTGGGACGGGTTTCTTTTATTGTGCCGGTTCTACAACAAATAAGGTTGGATTTAGTATACCTACAAAACCCGACCTTACCTAGCAGATACTTAAGAGAATTTTTACTTACTGTTTTTTGTGCTCTTCTTTACCGATTTGATTGAATTTGTAATTGTAATACAAACTCATTATAACAAGAACTATTCCGGCAACAATTGTAAAAATATCATTTTGCGTCATTTGCCAATCTCCTTATATTATTTTCTATCTGTTTGTTTATACATATAACATTATGTAAAAACAATGCATCAAAATGAAGTCCGATAACAAAAAGAACAACTGATTTAATTACCGGAAATTCAATAAATAATAAACTAAAAATACCACTTGTTAATACAATCATAACAGTGATTATACTGGTTCTTAAACTTATCAAATTTTTATTAGCTTCTTTTATTTGTTCCATAAGAACATTATATAGTTATTTTCACAGGAGTCAATCAATTAACAGATGTAACTAAAAGAAAAAGTTGCCATTATGAATAGTGGCAACATTAAATAAACACGAGGATATTAAGAGAGAGAGTATAAAAAATAAACCTTTTTCTTAATCTTTATTCTTACCCGTGAAGAATATCTGATTTGTATTTACTGTCCAATTAAAATCCTTTTTCTAAATCTTAAATTTCCCTTACATTTTAATAAAGTATTTTGAATTTTAATAATTGCCGGAATTTAATATAATTGTAAACAATTTGTTACAATCACCTGCAAAATACCTTTTGTTACATATCTTGACATTTTTGCCTGCACAAATAACGATGTTATAATTTTAGTATCATGGGAGAAGTATGATGAGCAATTTTAATATAATTGATTTTTTGAAACAGATTGTCTCAATCGGGGCATCTGATGCGCATTTATATGTAGAAGAATATCCTAGCATGCGTAAAGATGGTGATATATTTAAATTTACAGAAATGCCTATTCTTACAGATGAAGATTTGCAGCAAAGTTTAGAAACCTTATTGCCAAAGCACTTAAAAGGAAGTTACGAAAAATATCTTGATCTGGACTTTGCTTTTGAAATTCCGGGAGTTTCTCGTTTCAGGGTAAATACAAGCCGCCAATTGAATCACAGAGCACTAACTATACGCGTTATTCCATATATCATCAAAAATATAAAAGAATTAAATCTTCCGTCAGCAATGAATCAATTTTCAATGCTGAACAACGGTCTTGTTCTTATTACAGGCCCAACAGGAAGCGGGAAATCCACAACTATAGCCTCCTTGATTGACTATATTAACAATCACTATTCTAAACATATAATTACAATTGAAGATCCTGTTGAGTTTATTTTCACAAACAATATGAGTATTGTGTCTCAAAGACAGGTTCTTTTAGACACACCGTCATTTCCGGATGGTGTAAAATATGCTTTACGTCAAGATCCTGATGTTATTTTTATCGGAGAAATCCGCGATCAGGAGACAATAATAAGTGCTCTCAAAGCAGCTGAGACAGGCCACCTTGTGTACGCTACAATCCACACTAACGACGCTGTTCAAACCGTAAACAGAATTGTTAACATGTTTGATCCGGGCGACAGGCAGTTTGTAAGAGAGCAGCTTGCACAAATCCTACGCGGAACGGTCTCTCAGAAACTGGTTCCGACGCTTGACGGCACCGGCAGAAGACCGGCATGTGAGCTTCTTGTATGCACATCAACAGTAAAAGATTTTATTATTAAAGATGAATTAGAAGAGATTTATGATCTTGTTAAAAAAGGTTCGTTCAATAAAATGATTACAATGAATACTTCATTGTATCAGTTGTGCAAAGCCGGCTACATAACTCCGGAAACAGCACTGGAATTTTCAGATAACAAGAACGAATTACAGCAGGCGCTGCGCGGCGTTTACCACGGAACACTTGCTCCGCAGGGATAGAGGCTCTGATTTTTATGAACAATTTTGTAACTGACGCTATTAATCTAAAATCATACAATCTTAGTGAAGCGGATAAGATTATTGTCATGTATTCCAAAGACAAAGGTCTTATACGCGGAGTTGCAAAAGGTGTTAAGAAACCCAAAAGCAAACTCGGCGCCAGAATGGATTTACTTGTGGCCAATAAGCTTATGCTATATAAAGGCAAAAATATGGACACAATCTGTCAGGCAGAAGCCCTGAATACTTTTCATAAAATCCGGCAGAATATGGACAAGATCTTTTATTCAATGTATATTTCCGAAGTTGTAAATAACTTCGGCGTTGAAGAAGACCCTTGCTCTAAAGAGATTTATGAACTGCTTTACAAAGCACTGGAAAAAATAGCTAATGCAGAAGATAAAGTGCAAATCCTTATTTCTGTAATCAAATTCCAGCTAAAAATGATGCAGATATCCGGTTTTGGTGTGGAGTTAGAATGTTGCCTGTGCTGCGGCGAACCCATAAAAGATGAAAAAATGTTCTTTTCTGATAAAATGGGTGGTGTTTTATGCGCACATTGCAACGAAAATTTCGGGTATAAAACGATAATGCACAGCAAAATACGAGATTTCTTAAACGCACTTTTGCAATTTGATTTTGATTATATATCAGAATACGAAAAGCTTGCAAACGAAAAAGTTTGCACTGTCTGCTTTGAACTGCTGAAAAAATACATAGAACTACATTCATCCAAAAGATTCCACTCTACAGATATCCTGCAGGAAGTTTAAAACTTTGCTAATATATTTGCGACTAATTCATCCTGTTCATAGTCATAATATTTATATTCATAAGTAATATCAGGATTTCTGAAAGGATATTTTGCTATCAAATTAGCTTCAAACAAGATATCATTCACTTTTTTATCTTTATCTTTATCAAAAGGTAAGAAACTTGTGAAAATAACATGCATCGGTGTATTTAAATAAGAAATCAATTCAGAAAAACCGCTGCGTAACGCTATCGTACCTTTAGATAAGTCAGCGAGTTGTAAAATTTCAGCATGAGTTAAAAAAGTTTTGTCACAGCCATCCAAATCAAATTTTTCATCAAGAACATTAAGATAAATGCTGTATCCTCGCTGCTGCAAGCCTTTTGCTATTTTTTCCCAAAAAGCAAGATCACACCGTTCAATAGAATCCGCCTCAGGTGCAAGAATAACAAATTTATCAAGATTTAAGTTCATATTTTTTAATTTTTCATTAAAACTTCGTTTGTCTTGTTCAGATATTACCAGTTCTTTTTTTAGCAATTCATCTCTGGTAAGTCCCAAATTCTTTATGGCTGAATCAATACGATGCGGTATCGGGTTACCTTTTAGCAAATTTTCAAAATCATTATCACCCAATAAGAAAGTATAATAAAAATTTTGATCTTTATACTTGAAATATTTATCACATCCGGAACCTGCATATCCTTTAAGCATACCAATTTCAACATCAGGCCAGAATAAATTCCACATTTTTTTATGGCATTCTCTATAACAAACAAATTTTACATTATCATATTTTTGCATAAGACGTTTTGCAAAAAAAGCGCTGACTGAATAAGCCTCACCGTGATGACCGTTAAGAATAAAAATATTTTTGTATTCAGGCGACAGAACATCACGATACTTTTTAACAAAAGCAGGTGCAAGATCTCTGGTATAAATCAATTTATTTCCGCAATAATAGTAGTAATGCATATTATTACGCACACGTTTTAATATAGGAAGATTACATAAATAAATTTCTTTAATTACAGCCGGTGCAATATTTTTTTTGGTTGTTGTCAGTAATCCGCACAGAATTTTTTTTGTTTCAAAAAATTTTATTCTTTTCTGATGATAAATAGGTAACGCACATAATAACAACTTTCTTTCATCTTGGGATACTTTAATATATTCAAATAATTTCATCTTACACCTATAAATTTTTATCAATTATATACGACAAATTTAAAGCAGCATCACGTTCTTTATTAACAGCATACGCCATGACAAGTCCGGATGGCTTTTTATCATTTACTAAAATTCGTTCACCTACCGGCATATCTGCTAATAAGTAATCATAACGAATATTACTTGCTTCCAAAAATTTTTTTAAATTATCTATTTCTTCCGGTTTTCTTGCTGTCAAAAGTATAACTTTATCATTACTTCCAATTTTATTAAAGAAATCCAATACTCCTTCAAGCAGGGTATCATGCCCGTCAATTTTATGTCCGTTGTGCTTAACGAGTGTGCCATCTATATCTAAAATCCATGTTTTATCTAAAGGTGATAATTCAAGCATCTACAACACCTCTCCCAGTTTTACCAGACCATTATAAAATGCGCCGCATATAGAATCATAATCTTCCCAGGCATAAGTCGTCAATGATAACCATATTATCGCATGAAGCAGCTTAATTTTATACCTGCTTACCTGCGGAAGGCATTCAAAGAAAAATTCTTCCATATCTGCCCAGTTATTTGGCTTAATTGCAAACTCCACTTCTTTGTCCTTTATATCCAGAGTAAATTTTTTCCGGTTAAATTGATCATATTCCCCTTTTAATGAATAATATAATTTAGCCCAGTCATAATCCACATCACCATAAAATTTGGTTTTACCAAAATATCCGCGTGGATCAATCAATATCGCTTTCATGTTAAATGTATCAAACATTAAATTTGAAAAAGTACAATCACCATGTATTAATGAAAAATTATCCGGATATACGCTTTTCACAGCATCAACAAATTCATCCTTATTAAAGAATATATTCTTGTAATACGAACCGTTTATTTTAATAAATTCCTTATCAGCAAAAGGGATCAAAGTTTCGACCATAGATATTCGTGAGAAAGTTTTATTTATATAATTTTCCTCAACATCATCAATTTGGACAGGACGTGCAGGTTCAAGAGAATGTAAATTTTCCAAAGCTTCTATTAATTTTTTCAAAACTTCACGTTTTTGCGATTTTGTTAAACAATCATATTCAAATATATTCTTGCCTGCGACACGTTTCATTGTCAACGGCTCATATTCAAATATTTCCGGAATATTATTATATCCTAATTGTTTTACATGTTTGTACCAGCCAATCTCATCAAGCGCAATTTTTTTCCCTTGTTCATTTATGCCGCGTTTAACTATAATGTCGCCATTAAATTCCATAGAATTAAAAGGTCTACATCTTGGAGCATTGTCATTATTATCAGCATAAGATAATAATGTACCAATTTCTTTAGACCCGGATAACTCAAGAGGTTTAAAAGGAATATTTTGAGATTGCAGCCACACAACAAGAGCACCTTCTTCTGGAATATCCTTCAAATAACTCTTATCTTTAAATATAAATAATCCTGCGACACCATTTTCTTTTGATGGCTCTTTTATGAATTTACCGTTAACATAAGACCATCTACATTCAAAATCTTTTGATATTCCTATATAATTATCTGATAATGCAGGAATATTAAAACTATCAGATAAGATTAAGTCACACCACATAATCATAAAAGGCTCATCAGGTGTAAAAGATTCTATAGTCTCCTTTATTCCGGATATTGTACCCTTCTTTTGAGCTTTAACAATTTTATAATTATACTTTGATGCAAAAATTTTCAGATATTTTTCTAACACATCCGTCTTATAATCGGCGATAATAGTAAATTCAGCATCTTTAAATTTTTGAAATGCATAAAAAATAATTGGTAAATTATTAACAGGCACAAGACATTTGGGTTTGTTCCTTGTTAAACCTTCCAGTCTGGTCCCCTTACCGCCTGCTTGGATAATAATTTTCATTTAATTCTCCTGATTTCATCACCAATTTTATAAATTATTATTTATAAATCCAAATATAAATAGTTTAAAACATATATATGTAGATAAGTATGACAAATTTGTAGTACATTGTCAAGATATTTTATAATTATTTAATGATAATTAATAATTTAAATGACTTTCAGCTTATAAAATATATACTTAATCAAGAATATATGCTGCAAAAGGATTTATCAGATAAACTTAATGAAAGGACTGGAAAAACTACCAAACCCGGTAATTTTTCATCAAAAATCATGCGTAATTACCTGACCTGTCAAGAATTACGATACATTTGTGATATTTTAGATTACGATCTTATACTACAAAAACGTAAGCTCTAACCTTTAATGTGCGCAAGACTTATTTTAAAAGTATCTTTATTCACACCTACAATGGCCCAGCGCAATGGTGTAAAGCCTCTGTTAATAAGTTCACATTCAATTTCTTTTGTATTAAGTGATTTTTTAACTTCCACAACTTCTGAAACTATCATACAAAAATCTTATCATAAAAAGGATTTTTTTGTGATATTATACTTCTACAGGAGAGAAAAAGATGATAAAAGATTATTTTTTAAATGAAATAGAAGCAGCACTTTTAAAGGCTGTAGCTGATAAAAAAGTAGGCGAACTTACCGAATACAAGAAAGGCACATTACTCGTTGAACGGCCTAAGAATCCTGATTTTGGCGATTATGCGGTTAATGTTTCCTCTCTGGCACGTTATGCAAAAATAGCCCCGCCGCAAATAGCCAATGCAATTGTAGAATATGTCTCAAAAGATGATAATGAATATTCAGTAATCGGCGGCTTTATAAATTTTAAAGCAGGTCACAAAATACTAAGCAGCCTTGTTGAAGAAATTTTCAAGACGAATAAAAATTTTGGTAAACCTGAAAATGTAAAATGCGAAAAAATCTTGCTGGAATACGTTTCAGCAAACCCGACAGGCCCTTTCCATATCGGACACGGGCGCTGGGCAGCTATGGGCAGCTCCCTTGCTAACCTTTTAAAATTCTACGGGCATGAAGTCTATCAGGAATTTTACATCAATGACGCAGGCAGTCAGATACAAAAACTCGGCAATTCACTTGCAATAAGAATAAGACAGGAGCTTGGTGAGAATGTTGACTTTCCTACTGATGAAATTGAACGCAAAAACTATTATCCCGGCGATTATCTGATACCTGTCGCAAAAAAATTTATAGATGATAACATTGAACTTCTAACCAGAGTACATAACGATGTTAGCAAAATTGATATTCAACTGTTAAGCGACTTTGCGAAAGAAGAAATGGAAGAATTACAAATGGCACTTCTGGAAAATTTCAGAGTACATTTTGACAACTTCTATTCAGAACTTACGCTGCACAAATCCGGTAAAGTTGAAGAATGCGTAAACAAGTTAAAAGCAAGCGGAAAAATTTATCAAAAAGACGGCGCTGACTGGTTCAAATCCTCTGATTACGGCGATGATCAAGACCGCGTAATTAAAAAAGCTGACGGCTCAAATACATATTTAACAGCTGATATAGCTTATCATATTGATAAATTAGAACGTGGCTTTGACAGACTTATCAATATCTGGGGCGCAGACCACCACGGATATGTAGCACGCGTAAAAGCAGCAATTGAAGCTCTTGGACACGATCCGGCAAAACTCGAAATACTTCTTGGTCAGCTTGTAAACCTTGTGATTAACGGCGAAGAAGTCAGAATGGGCAAGCGTAAAAACATGGTTACACTAGATGATTTGATTGATGAAGTCGGTGTTGATGCAACAAGATTCTGGATGCAGATGCGCAATATTGATACGACCCTTGATTTTGATATCGAACTTGCAAAAACAAATACCGACGAAAATCCGGTGTTCTACGTTCAATATGCCCATGCCAGAGCTTGCTCAATACTTAGAAATGCGGTTAGTGAAAAATTAAACACTGAAACCGGCGAAAAAACACCGGCTCCGCTGTCACAGAAAGAATTTGACGACATCTTAACTTCACTGTCAGCAGATATGGTTTTACCTGCAGTTGATACAGCAAGAAGATTAATATTAAAACTTGAAGAGTATAAAAATATTATTAAAACATCTGCTGAAACCCGTCAGGTCTATACAATATGCCGCTATGTTCAGGAATTAGCAGCAGAATTTCACTCATTCTACAATGCAAATCGCGTTATTACCGATGATAAAGCATTGATGAAAGCACGTATTGCACTTGTTTGGAGTGTAAAAACCGTGCTGTATAACGCGTTAGAAGATATTCTGGCTGTGAGTGCCCCTGAACGGATGTAAAATTTTTTAAGTGTATACTCATTCTATAATTGCGATTTATGTGTCGGATTTTTCCGACACTTTTTTTATTAACTTTTGTAACAAAAAGCATAAGATATAGCAATTATATACAGTGGAAATACTTTATTAATATGTAAGCAATAAACAAGATTTAAATAAACACGAGATATAAACTACTTACTACTACCTACTACACACTAACCTTCTACACACGAGGAATTATGAAAAGAATTCCAACTCCCGCAAAAGCAGGAGTTTTTTTTTGGCTTAAAAAACTTTACCAAAATTGAAAATTGGTTTATAATAAAAATATGGAACGCAAAATTGTAAAATTACAGGGGTTGCCTGTTGATACTTTTTCATTTGATGAAGCTATAGATTATGCACTACATCATAACGGTCAGGTAGTAACGATTAATCCGGAAATGATAGCTTATGCAAAAAAGAATAAAGATTTTGCAGCTATCATTGAAAATGCGGATCTGATAACTCCTGACGGCATAGGAGTTGAAATAGGTCTCAAAATACTCGGGTATAATGTAAAACGCATAGCAGGCATTGAACTTGCAAGAAGATTAATTGAAGTTTACACAGCAGACAATAAAACAATTGCGCTTGTGGGGGCAAAACCTGAAATTTTATCAAAAGCAGTTGAAAACTTAAAAATTCAAATTCCTGATATTAATATCATATACACTCAAGACGGATACTTTCAGGATGAACAAAAGGTATTATCGGAACTTAACAGAGTAAAGCCGGATCTTTTGTTGACGGCTCTTGGTTCACCAAAACAGGAAATTTTTAACAATAAAATAAAAGAAATTCTTCCCCGAACTCTGGCAATCGGTGTGGGAGGAAGTTTTGACGTCTGGTCAGGGGTTGTAAAACGTGCACCCGTGATATGGCAAAAATTAGGACTTGAATGGTTATATAGAACAGTCAAAGAGCCCAAAAGATTTAAAAGAATTTTCCCGACATTACCGTTATTTGTGATTAATGTAATTGCAGAACGAATATTTAGAAAGGTATAAAAATGCTTAGCGAAACCGATTTAAAACAATTAAAATCACTCTGTAAAGAAAATCGTATTAATATCATAAGAATGATTTATAATGCGCAATCAGGTCATATAGGCGGTGCACTGTCTGCAACGGACATAATGACTGTTCTTTATCATAAATGTATGAAAACAGCGCCTAAATGGACAAAGGACAAAAATTTTGCAGAACGCGACAGATTTGTCTTATCAAAAGGCCATGCCTCATCCATCCTTTACTGTGTACTGGCACAACTAGGATATTTCCCTAAAGAAGAATTAATGACATTCAGACTTTTCGGCTCACGTTTACAGGGGCATCCTGTACCTTTCTGTCCGGGGATAGAAGTTGCAACCGGTTCACTGGGACAGGGATTATCAATTGCCTGTGGTATTGCAATGGGGCTAAAACTGGACAAAAATCCGGCGCATGTGTTTGTATTGCTCGGTGACGGAGAATTGCAGGAAGGCAATGTGTGGGAAGCGTTTATGCAGGCACCTCAAAGAAAACTAGATAATCTTATTGCTATTATTGACAGAAACCGGCTTCAAATTGATGGCTGTACTGAAAATATCAAATCTTTAGACCCTCTGGCTGACAAGATAAAAGCTTTCAACTGGGATGTGATAGAAATTGATGGGCATGATTTGAATGC
Organism: Candidatus Gastranaerophilales bacterium; assembly: GCA_944326465.1. Taxonomy (GTDB): domain Bacteria; phylum Cyanobacteriota; class Vampirovibrionia; order Gastranaerophilales; family Gastranaerophilaceae; genus CALUVH01. The sequence continues at coordinate 115,961 of CALVEB010000003.1, forward strand.
GATATATAATGCAATAGAAAAAGCAAAAACTTCAGATAAGCCAATTGCAATTATTGCGAATACTGTTAAAGGCAAAGGAGTAAGCTTTATGGAAAACAATGCCGGCTGGCATGGTAAAGCTCCTAACAAAGACGACTATGAAAAAGCCATAACAGAACTTGAAAATTCATAACGGAGAAGCAGATGAAAACTGAAAAAAAATTTAGAAAAGCATTTACTTTGGCAGAAATAGTAATAACAATAATTGTACTTGGTATAGTTGTGGCTGTAACAATGAAAATTACAGAGACCAAGATTTCCCGCGTAAACAGATACAATTATTATGCGGCATATACAGTACTTTCAGATCTCGCTGCAGAATTATCATACGAAAGCGAAGATGGTACAATTCCGACAAGCAATTTGTGCGCCACATTTGAAGAAAGATTGAATCTTTCAAGCGAAGATGTTCTGGTTAATGACACTGAAAGGACTCCAAGCTGTTCTATCGGACACTCTATCAATGCATCAACAGATTTTACAACGATAGTTCCAAACCTTGTAGCGCGTAACGGTATTCGATTTTACAATTTGAGTTCAATACCTTCAGCTATTTCGCAGTTAAACGGCGCGACCGGTAATGATTTAACAGGCTACACTATATACGTGGATTTAGACGGGCAACGCGGTAAAGGTGAATTATGGAATGACGTATTTCCGTTCTATTTAACGATTTCCGGACGTGTAATACCTGCATATCCAACAACAGGTTCAACACTGGCCGGCGGCAACAGCAAAGATTCTATGCTTTTCAGTGTGCGTTATGATGAATTTTTAACAGAAGGCAATATTGACAAACGCGAAGAACACTGGCTTGTGAAAAGTACAACATTTAAAGAAGCAGCCTGCAAATCAGGATACGTAAAATCAGTTGTTTACTGCAGCGGCTACACAATTGACACAAATTGTAGTCAGGATACATCAGACTGCATACTTGTTCCTATCAGACCTATTAAGTATTTATGGAAATAAAATTATGATATATGACAAAATCGAAAATATAAAAAAATACCCGCAAATTCCTGCGGATGCAGCAGAGTTTATAAATTCACTGAGTGAAGAAACGGAAACCGGCCGCTACACACTGGCTTCTGATAATTATGTGAATATTGAAGAATATTATACAAAAGCAGAAAAAGACTGCAGGCTTGAGGCGCATAAACAATATACAGATATCCAAATCATATTGAGCGGCAAAGAAATTCTTGAATACACCGGTATTGAAGGACTTGATATTGATGAGGTATATGATAAAAGCCGTGATATAACTTTTTTCAAAACGCCTGACAGAAAATTAAATCGCGTGATACTGGAAAAAGGATATTTTGCATTATTATACCCGCACGAAGCCCATCAGCCGCAGATGAATTACGCTGCAGAATCTCTAAAAGTTAAAAAAGCAGTTGTCAAAATAAAGTCCAAGCAGGACATTGAATTCAGAAAAGTGACATCTGCGCAAGATATTGAATATCTGGCCAATCTGGGAGATAAAATCTGGCGTGAGCATTATATAGACATAAACTCTATTGATTGTATTGAATATATGCTAAAAAAATTCCAATCAAAAGAGGCAATTACAGCACAACTTACAAACGAGAATTATGAATACTATTTTATCATGTATCGAGATAGTATTGCAGGCTACATAGGAATACAACCGCACAAACAAGAATTATTTTTATCCAAATTATACATAGATATCCCGTTTCGCGGATATTCTCTGGGCAGAAGGGCTTTTGAATTTATAAAACAAAAGGCTGAAGTGAAAAACTTGCCGCAAATTACGCTCAGGGTGAATAAAAAGAATTATAATACAATAGATATCTATAAACACTTAGGATTCAGGATAAAAGAAGCTGTCGTAACAGACATCGGCGGCGGTTACGTAATGGATGATTACATAATGGAATATAAAATTAAAAAGTAGGATTATGTAGACAGACTTGAAATTTTAAAAGCCATAGGTTATAATGGGAATATAAAACAAACGCAGAGGATTCTTAATGGCTGAAACAGCAGGGAAAAGATTTAATATAAGCGAGAAATCGGTGAAAAACGAAATATACTCATGTCCTCCCCTGGAGACTCTGCCGAACAAAAACACTCCAGTGGATTGTTTTTGTGAGAGGAGACCGAAATCTTTGATTTCAAGGTGGGGGACGCGCGCAAAGCGAGCGCTCAATGTTGCCAGAATTGATAAACAGAATACGGGACTAATTCATGTAACGAACTTAGCGGATTTGCGGACGGATGGCGTGCCGAAGGCACAAATCCGGATAGCGAACAGATTGAGCCGGCTAAGCCGTAAGGCTTTTAGGCGAAACTCTGTGAGCGTGGAGCAAATCCAAGACACGTCTCAACGTCTTATCGTCTTAACGTCTTTAAATACAACACAAGCTAATGACTTGTGAAATATAGTATAAAAATAAGTAATTCGTTATTACAAACAGAAAATATCAAGTAATAGGAACTATGAATGAGAAAAAGATTTAAAATAAAAAATTTAATAAGGAATAAATTTCAGAGGAATATTTTCCTCAACGACGCTCTCGCCTCCGGCTCCGCTATGGTTTCGGAAAACATCCCTCTGAAACACCTTGTCCTCTCTAAGGGTGAGGGTGGACACAGTCCACTCTTACATTCAGGATGCCCGTTGCAACCCAACATGCTCCGTTCCGTCATACCGCAGCA
>CALVEB010000004.1 GCA_944326465.1 Candidatus Gastranaerophilales bacterium
GTTAAGCATATCACATTGACTAATAAATAATACCTCTTATTCCCTTATTTCCTTAATCCCTTATTCCCCTAAAAACATGCTTGTGAGATTCCACACGTTGCCTTATTTTTTGTAAAGAACTTATTCCCTTATTCCCCTGTCTTGGATTTGCTCCACGCTCACGGAGACTCGCCTGAGGAGCGTTGCTCCAGTCGGCTCGTTCCGTTCGCTATCCGGACTCGCTTCGCTGTCTTGCTCGCCGGCGTTAAACGGGTCTGCAACGCCGCCGCCTTCGCGTCGCCGTTTCGCCCTCTGCCGGCTCGCGCTCCGTCCGTCCGCAAATCCGCTATTTCCTTATTCCCTTCTGAAAAAATAACTTGGTGCAAAAAATTGCACCCTACATTTCTTAGTGCCTTTGAATGTGAACATAAGGCGGCAACATTAGTATCGTTCCAATGTATAAAAGCACGCTTCGTGTACCAGTTTTTCCATAAAGGGTTGAAACTTTTTACAATATAAGTTATAATATAAATGTCAGGTTTAATTTAGGATTTATATGGATATATTAAAAAAATACTGGAAGTCGTTTGCTATTGCGTTAATAGTTTTGATTTTACTCGGAATGTTTTTCGGGATAAAAAACTATATTATTTACAGACAACAGATAGAAATAACAAATATCTGTCAGAATGACGAGCTTATAGCGCAATTAATTACCAAAAATATAAATCCCTTTAGCAAATTCAAATTTATGAAAAAACAGAGTAATGACTGCCGCGTGCTTCTTGCAGAAAATACACCTGAAGCCGAGGCTTATAGTCCGGAAAATCTATGCAGCATATTAGATTCTGCGACTAATTCAGTTGTTATGGTTATAAACACTTATGTAAATGATCTATATGACAGACCGTCTGCAGCAAAAGAACTAAAAACAACAGCAAAATTGATGACGCCATACGTGTATTGTCCGCAATATTACCCTAATATGCTTATTCTCGTTGAAATAAAGAAAAAATATGGATTATAAAGCCAGTTATTCTGGAATAAATTGAGAAATCAACGAATGCGCAAATTCAAGAAGTTTATTGGATTTTGAGGAGTCTGATACAGTATATTCAATACCGTGTTTTTTTAATCCTTTGCTGATCTTTTTATCCGCAGAACTGTGTGAAATTATATCAATTTTATCACGATGAAAATTTGCTGTTACATGGTTATCTTTTACCAGCGCTGAAACTTTGTTATAAAGATAGGTAACATTTTTATTATTGCCTGCATTTGGAATAGAAAATTTTCCTGTGAAATTCGGGGTAACACTTTGAGTCTTCATAATAGCCTTAATCCTTTCAGAATTATTTTATTATAAACACAGAAAAATTAACAGAGATAAGATATTTAGTTTACATAATCCATACTTCCGCTTCTAAAACCTTCCAAATCCAGCGTTATGTATGTTATGCCCGAAGTTTTCAATGCGTTTATAATATCGTCTTTTGCAGATAGAAATTGGGTAAAATCAGATTGCGGAATTTCAATCCGCGCTATGTCATTATGCAGACGCAGCCGGCAGCATCTAAAGCCCAAATCTTTTAATATTTTTTCTCCATGTTCTACAAGCCGCAATTTCTCAGGCGTTAACTCTGCTCCGTAAGGGAAACGCGTTGCAAGACAGGGCGTTGAAGGCTTATCAAAAATATCTATTCCGCATTCCTTTGCGTAATCTCTGATTTCTTGTTTTGTAATTCCGAATTTTGCAAACGGTGAAATTATGCCGAGTTCTTTTAATGCCTTTATGCCGGGTCTGTAAACACTCAAATCATCATAATTTGTACCATCTATAATATTATGTCCATTTGCAAGTTCAGATAATTTTGAAAAAAAGAGTTTTTTGCAGTGATAACACCTGTCTTGCGGATTGTTTTTTAAAACATTATTACCCAAAAGGTAATATTCTATTATTTTTTGCTTTACACCATAATTTTTACATATTTTGCGTGTTTGAGCAATTTCTTCTTCTGTCTGAAAAACTGAGTTAAAAGTCACGGCAGTAACATTCAGATCTTTACAAAGCCAGAGCAAAAGTGTGCTGTCAATTCCGCCTGAAAAAGCAAGGTATACCCCCTGCTTTCCCAGATCTAATAAATAAATTTTTAATTGTTCAAATTTATTTTGCATTTTCATCTACCATGTTTTTACTCAACCCGAGCCCAAACAGATATACAATTGCAGCGACAACCGCAAGTCCGGCGATACTTCCTGATGTATATGGCATATTCGCAAAAACAGACATCTTAGCCTGCAACATTTCTGACATATTATACAGTAGACCTTGTGTCTGCATAACAACAGAATCAGATATATTTAACAAAGACCATTCAAGTCCGTCCGGCTTTTGTGAAGCGTATTGAGAAATTACACCGGCAAGAATAACCGAAATACCCGCAAATGAATAAGATAATTTTTTACGGTCAATAATACTTGCAAGTGCGGCAATTACGCCGGTTACAACACCTTCAACAACACCAATAGGGAAGTGTATTGCCTGCATTAAACCCGTAAAATTCAATAGAGCAGAAGATGAGACAGAACCTGAAAGTGCGCCCTCAATAACAACTGCAATAGAACCGAGTTGTAAAGCCGCAATTGATGCAAGTACAGCACCTAAGAAAGTTTTATTTCTGTCTGCAAGCGGTTTAAACAACAACGGATAGGCAACAAAACATGCTAAAAATCCCATATTGAAAATATTACACCCCAGAGCCAGCAGTCCTCCGTCTGCAAAAAATACCGCCTGAACAAACAGAATTGCACACATTGCGAGAAATGCCGCATAAGGTCCCAGAAGTGCAGCAAGTAAAATTCCGCCGACAATATGTCCGCTTGAGCCGGTTGCAGGTATTGCAAAGTTAATCATCTGTAGGGCAAACACAAGTCCTGTCAGTGCAACTGTCGGCAAAACCTTATCTTTTGTAAAATCCATTTTGGCTTTTTTGTAAGCATAATAAACTGTAACACCTGCTATAGCCAGCATTGGAAGTCCTGTTACAGGACAAATAATACCGTTTCCTAAATGCATAAATATATCCTCCTTTACTTTATACTCATTACTCTTAAAACAGGGTTTTCATAAGGGCGTTTTCCGGCACCGTAACCGGTTTTTTCTATCACAAATTCATCAGGCAGTTTTTCACCTGTATATAGTGCTGCAACAATCGCGGCTCCTGTAGGAGTCACCATTTCGCCGTCATTATCCGATATCTTTAGCGGCAGTTTGTAAGCCGCTGCTATTTCGCAAACAGCAGGCACAGGAACTGGAATTTTCCCGTGCTGACAGGTCACAAATCCTTGTCCATCTGTTAATGTTGAAAAATAAACTTTATCAGGTGATAAATCATCAAATAAAACAGAAAAACTTACTATATCAGCGATTGAATCTATTGCTCCGACTTCGTGGAAATGAACATCCTTTATATCTTTGCCGTGAACTTTGCTTTCCGCTTCCGCAACGATTTTAAATATCTTTTTCGCAAGGTTTTTCGCGTTGTCAGTGATATCAGCTTTATCAATAACAGCATTTACATCATCAAGATTTCTGTGCTGATGACCATTATGAGAATGCTCGCAATGCCCGTGCCCACAATGATGATGTTCGCCTGCACAGTGATTGTGTGAGCAATTATGTTCACCTTGATGACAATGGTGTTCACCGCTGCAATTATGTTCAGGTATAATTACATCAAAATCAGACGCCATAATTCCATTTATAGATTTTTTAGAAATATTGTAAGAGAATTCATTATCCAGTTTCATTGATGCAAGTGCTTTTTCAAGTTTTTCTATGTCAGCCCCGAGATCCAAAAGTGCCGCAACTGACATATCACCTGAAATTCCTGATTTACATTCAAAGTATAAATTCATTAATTTTTCCCTCCTGTTATAAGTCTATTAATTTGCGCTGCACTATATCCGGCATTAAACCCGTTATCTATATTGACAACAGTCATCCCTTCAGCGCAGCTGTTTAGCATAGTTAAAAGAGCAGATACGCCTTTAAAAGACGCCCCGTATCCGACAGATGTCGGAACAGCTATCACAGGAACATCAACCAGTCCGGTTAAAATGCCGCCGAGTGCTCCTTCCATGCCGGCAACCGCAATAATTACATTTGCCTTACGTATTTCATCAATTTTATCAAATAATCTGTGTATTCCGGCAACACCTATATCATAATATTTTTTGACATTACTACCGTAAAATTCTGCAACTGCCGCAGCCTCTTCCGCAACAGGAATATCTCCTGTTCCGCCTGTACAAACAGCTATTTCACCGGCTTTCTTAATCTCATTTTGCAAAAGAGTAACAACCCTTGCTTGTTTATTGTAATTCATTGTCAAAAATTTTTCCTGCAAAGCTTTAGCCTGTTCCGGTGTAACCCTTGTTCCTATAACATTTTGCCCTTGTTCCTCAAATGTTCTAAAAATCTTTATTAATTGTTCGGGTGTTTTGCATTCACAAAATACCGCCTCAGAACAGCCGCGGCGCTTCTGACGTTCAATATCAAGTTTTGCGAAATCAAGTTCTATATATTTATCACTCATTTTCCACCTTTATTTTTTTGTTATTTATCCTTGCAAGCAAAAGTCCGAGTTCAAACAAAAGGTAAGTCGGCACACCAAGCATAAGCTGGCTCACAACATCGGGAGGTGTAAAAATTGCCGCAAGAATTAGAATTATTACAATAACATAAGGGCGTTTGTCGCTTACGGTTTCATAAGATATAACTCCTGAACGTATCAACGCTATAGTAACAAGCGGCATCTGAAACATTATCCCGAAAGCTATTGACATCATCAGAGTTAAATTCATTATATTTGAAATGCCAAACACAGGTTCAACATTTGCCGCCGCAAAACTCAAACCGAATTTTATTACAAGCGGGAGTATAACCAGAATACAAAATGCCGCCCCGCATACAAACAGTAAAGTTGAGGAAAGTACAGCAGTCTTTATAAACTTTCTTTCATTATCATAAAGTGCCGGCAAAATAAAATCCCATACTTTCTTTGCCATATATGGAAAAGCAGCAATTACAGCAAGCACTAATGCGGTTTTTATCTGGATTAAAAACACTTCGGCAGGAGAAAAAAAGTTAAGCTTAACCCCACTATCATGTAAAATAGTTTTAATAAGCCAATCCAGAACAGCAGGAGCCGCCCACAATGTAAACGGCAGAGCAACGGAAAGCGAAACAATACATTTAAGCAAAGTTTCACGTAATGCTTCCAAATGTGTTATTAAACTTTCTTCTCTGTCATCTGTCTGCATAGTTTACACATCTTTAGGCTGGTATTCTTCCGGTTTTTCAGCAGAATCCTCTATTGCATCTTTAAGCCCCTGAGCTTCCTCTTTTAAAATATTCTTTGCTTTTTTATACTCATAAGACGCCCGCCCTAAAGCTCTTGCAATCTCTGGTATTCTTTTACCGCCAAACAGAAGTAAAATCACAACCAGTATAAGTAAAATTTCTGTAATTCCTAATGACATTTATTATTTCTCCTTTAATTATAATGTTTTTTGTTCCCTTATCGGGTAAATTTCTATTGCGGCAAACTGACAGGCATGTTTGCAGGCACCGCATCCGATACACTTCATTGCATTTAAAACAGGTTTTTGCCCGTTTTCTTTGATTATAGCATGTACAGGACACGCCTCAACACACAAACCGCACTCATCGCATTTATCAGAATTTATCATTGCCATTGCAATTCTGGTATGCTGTTTCTCATCAAGTCCGATACGCTTTATTGCTCCGGACGGACAAATTTCTGAACATCTGTTACAATCAAATTTGCACGGTGCTTTTGAGTAATCCAGATGTACTGCCCCGTACTCCTTATCTGCTTTCTGAATAATCTTATTCGGGCAATTTTCTACACAAAGGTTACAGTTAAGACATTTATTCAAAAATCGTTCTTTATCTCCTGCGCCCGGCGGCAAGATAACATCCTTAATTTTTTCAACAACTTTGTCCTTAATTTCAATACCTGCCTTAAGCATTCCGCCAAATAATGCAAGCGCTGACGCGGCAATTATAAAATCACGTCTTTTAGGATTAAATTTAACTTCACTTTTAGGTTTAATGCCGTATTTTATACCGTTTTTCGGACAAACTTCAAGGCATTTTAAACACTTTACGCACATTTCATTATCAACAGTTCTGTTTTTAGAATCAATGCAGCCGGAAGGACAATTTTTTTCACATTGCCCGCAGGAAACACAGACATCAGAAATATAAATTTTGTTGAGTGAAACTTTTGATATAAGCCCGAGTATCAAACCAACCGGACAAAAATTTGTACAAAAAACTCTGTCTTTAAGCATAAGCGCAATTGCGATTATTATAACAGCAACAACTCCGATTCTGTCGCCGGATACTAAAGAGCCGAAGAGTGTATAAGGGTCAACATACCTGAACGCCAGTACACTGCCGCCTAGTAGTATCCCCCATAAAATTGCGCCGACAAAGTATTTGAAAGGCAAATTAACTTGCTTTTCGCAATAATTTTTATTCATTCTGACTTTTAAAACAGCCGCGCAAAGTTCCTGAAATATTCCAAACGGACATATTAATGAACAATACACCCGTCCGCACCAAAAAGTTATACCAACAAGTGCTATCAATATAACAAGCGCTGCAATCGAAAAATCAACAACTACACGCTGAAAAACAGGCAGCAGTTGAAAATCAAAGAGTTTTATTGAATAAAAAACGCCGAACATCCCGAGCACTGCCAGTATAAAAACAATTATAGAAATTAAAAGTCTTATTTTATATATATGCTTCATTATGACATACTCTTTTCAACTTCCTCAACTTTTTTCAAAACATCCGCAAGCAAATCCGGAATATTAAGTCCCTGAGGACAGTTTTTGTTACAAAGCCCGCATTTAATACATTTATCAGCACGTTCCTCTTCCTTTAATGCATTATAATTTGTCACAAACATAAATTCAGCATTCGGTTGTGCGCTTGCTTTATACAAATTATAAAGCCCGAAAATCGCCGGAATATTTATTCCGCGCGGACAAACTTCCATACAGTATTTGCAAGCTGTACAATTTATTGCGCCCTGAGATTGAATAATTTGTGCAATTTCGTGCGCGACTTTTTCTTCTTTTTCTGTAAAAGGTCTGTAATTTACAAAAGTATCAATATTTTCTTTTACCTGCTGCAAATTACTCATTCCGCTCAAAATTGTGAATACTAACGGTTTATTTGCAACCCAGCGGAGTCCGAAAGAGGCTTGAGTATCATCAGGACATTCTGCTTTGAGTTTTTCGGCAGCTTTAGCAGGAATATTGCACAAAGCTCCGCCTCTCAATGGTTCCATGACAATTACCGGAACATTTGCTTCTTCTGCAATTTCATATAACTGGTCCCCGTTTATAACCTCCCAGTCAAGGTAATTCAACTGCAGCTGGCAAAAATCCCATTTATGTTCATTGATAACTTCTTTAAGCATTTTGGGATCCCCGTGGAAAGAAAATCCCAGATGCTTAATCAACCCGTCATTTTTGAGTTTCAAAAGTTCGCCATACATATCATTATCACGATAATTGCTTATAGTACCTTTATTTATGTTATGCACCATATAATTATCAAAGTATTCAACCTGACATTTTTTCAACTGTTCTTTAAATATTCTGTGAACATCAGACGGTGAATTAACAAGATAAGAAGGATTTTTATCTGTTAAAAAGAAACTGTCGCGTTTATATTGTTTTAAAATTTCTCCTATTGCATTTTCTGATTTACCTTCAACATACATATAAGCAGTGTCAAAATAATTAGCCCCGTGCTCCATTGCATAAGCGACCATTTTGTCAAGCTCGGCCATATCAATTTTTCCGTCACGCATAGGCAGACGCATGCACCCGAGCGCAATTAATGGCATTTCCAAATTATCAAACTTTCTTCTGACTACCTGATTCACTGATTTTTTAACCTCTTTTTTCCCGCAGCCGGCAAGCAAAGCCGCCCCGCCAACCGCAAGTGCTGAATTAATTATAAAATCCCGTCTTTTCATATTTGTCCTCTAAAATTTTAAACTGTTAATCCAATTTTTTACATCATCCGTTTTAGCTGAATTTTCATAAGATGTAAAGCCTTCTGTTACAACTGCATTCGGGGCAAATTTTTGTATATCCGTATAAGTTGAGGAAGCCCCGCCGCCTCCGTGTGTACAGAATGGTGCAATAGTCTTTCCGTCAAAATTGTTATTTTTGATAAATGTTTTGACAGGGCCTGCCATTGTGTACCACCAAACAGGTGTTCCTAAAAATATTATATCATAACCCTCAACATTCCCGTTATCTGCAAGTTCAGGAAATACATTATTTTCTTTTTCCTTTCTGCCGATTTCAACAACTGTATTGTAAGCTTGAGGATAAGGCTTTTCAGGTTTTATTTCAAATAAATCCCCGCCTGTAATGTCTTGAATTTTTTCAGCAACAGCTTTTGTATTGCCGGAATGTGAAAAGTATGCAATAAGAATTTTTTTACCGTCCATATTAACCTCCTTGTTTTGATTTGCCAGAACTCTGTATACGCCTGCAGCGCATAATACTATAACCAAACCTAATATAATAAATATCTTTTTATCCATAATTTCTCCGAAATTATTTTACTTAATTATACTACAATCTGGAGTCTACTCTAAGTCAAGTGTTTTTTTACATTAATGTTAAATTTTTTGAATGTGAAATCTTGACAATGTGTAGTAGATATGCTACAATAAATATATGAAAGAAATCGAATTATACACAACTATTGACGGCAAATGTCCCTATATAGAGTGGATACAGACTTTAAGCATAGATTACAGTACCCGAATTAACAAACGCATAAACAGAATGCGTGACGGAAATTACGGAGATTGGAAACGATTAAAGAATAGTGAATTATGTGAATTAAGATTCTTCTTTGGCAAAGGGTATCGGGTTTACTTTAAAGAAATTGATAACGTAATAATCCTTATCATTGCAGGAAGTGATAAAAGCGACCAACAGTCAGTTATAAAACAGGCAGATAAATATCTTAAAGATTATATTAACCGGAGAAAACAAGTATGAATATAAAATTTGACGATTATTTAAATATACAATTACAGAATCCTGAATTTCAGCGGGAATGGATAAGGCAAACAATACTGGAATATGCGCAGGACGGTGACTATATTGAGTTTTTCAGAGCGTTGGAACAGGTTATCAAGGCACGTACTACAGTTAGTAAATTTGCCGAAGATGTTGGTATGAACAGAGTACAGCTTGTTGATATACTGCACGGGCGTACCAAAACTCCGAGTCTTGTTACAATAAATAAAATATTGGGCGGTCTTGGATATACGATATCTATTGATGAATTAAAATCAGCCTAGGATATATTATTTTTCTACCATATCTTCAGGAGTCATAAACCATAATGAGATATTATTATCTTCTGCAACGGTTTTAAGCCTGTTGATATATTTAACATCTTTAGTACCGTTTTCCACAATCAAAACGATGCCGGGCTGCTTATTTAATTTCTTTCCGTAATAAAGTGCTTGCCCGATAGATTCAGCCCATTTTTGCGCAAAATCAAATTCTATTGCATGTGTCTTTGTAACACAATCCACTCTGGCTTTGTCAGGTAATACATATTCGGTTGTTCCGCCAAAGGATGAGCACCATGCCTGCTGGTAATCTTTTTCATAGTATTTGTGTGTGCGGCAACCGGCAGCATTTACTCCAGATGTAAAAGTAAAGATTATACAAAGTAACAATACAATACGCTTCATCATACTCCTGACTGTTTTATTTTATTTTTTCACATAATATGAAAAATAAAATTAGCCAATTGGATATAAATTTAACATTAAATTGTTTTGTATATTTTATATGCAGCATAAGTAACAAAAAAAATATTTACCATTTTTAATGAAGTAGAAGGAAATAACAAATAGATGAAACTAATTAAGTTATATCAGCAATTTTATACCCCGCACGGACTGAATAATAAATATAAAAAAGTCGATGAATATTTATTGCGAGGTCCACATCCCCAAATAGGTGATTTGATTGAACTAAAAAATGCAGGGGTAACACAAATTTATGATTTTAGACACAGAGGAATACGTGGATTTAAGTTTGTCGAAAAATATTTTTGTAATGAATTGGGTATTAAATACATAAGATATCCTTACAGTTATCTAAACAAAGAATATCCTTCTTTAAAAGATTTTACGAATGTTGCAAAAAGTGTAAAAGAAACAGGGGAACAGGGCGGAAAAACATTGTTCCACTGTAATTCAGGAAGTCACAGAACTGCACACATGTCTGCATTTTATGAAGTTACGAAAGGTGAAGAAATAGATGATGTTTTTAACCGGCTTGGTGTTATTAAATATGCACAAAATGTACAAGATGCGATAAATAAACATTTTTATCAACAAAAATATTTTAATAGAAAAGAAAAAGCAGAGAACACATATAATCCGATAAGTTATTTCAAAAACAAATTCAACAATAGAGTTATAAAAGCTACACAATTAGCGCATTCTTCATTTCTGGCAATCATGACAAGATTTAAACAATGGTAGAACAAAACTTTTGTCTACTGGTTGACAAATAAATGTTTGGTTAAGTAGTAAATTGTTATGAATAAAATTTGCGTTACCTCATTTTATATTCACACTCTGCCGTATGCGTCTTCATAACGTACTATATCATCCTCGGATATATAGTCGCCTTTTTGAACTTCAATGATTTTCAACTCATCTTCATAAGGGTTTTGAAGCGAGTGTTTTGCGCCAAGAGGTATATCAATACTGCCGCCTGCTAAAATCTCGTGTTTTTCATCATTCAGAATTACAAGCGCCTTACCTTCCAGCACAACCCAGTGTTCTGAACGGTGGGCGTGTGATTGCAATGACAATTTTTGATGCGGTAGCACGCAAATTGTTTTTGTCAAATACCCTTCGCCCCCATTCATGCAGGTGTAATATCCCCACGGACGGAAGACAGTTTTGTGAAGTTTTACAGTATCACTTTCCATATTTTTCAGCTTTTCATACAGTTTTTTTACATCCTGTGAGGAACTCTTTTTGCAGGCCATAATAGCATCTTCGGTTTCAACAAGAATTAAATCTTCAAGTCCTGCGGCTGCAACAAGCTCTTTCTGAGAAAAAATCAGCGAATTTTTTACATCATAAGTAATTACATTGCCTATAAGCACATTGCCGTCGCTATTTTTGTCCTTAACATCATAAATTGCCTGCCATGAACCAAGATCATTCCAATCAGACTCAAGCGGAACCAGCGCAATACGTTTGGATTTTTCCATTATGGCGTAGTCAACTGAAATAGAAGGCATTTCTTCATACACCGAATATTTTATTTTATTTTCTTTTGAGTAATCAAGATCTTTTAAAGCCTTATAAATTTCCGGCGCGTAGGTTTTAAATTCTTCCATAAATGTAGATATTTTACCCATAAAAATTCCGCCGTTCCAGTAATAATTTCCGCTTTGCAGATATTTTTCGGCCGTCTCCAAATCAGGTTTTTCGACAAAGCATTCTACTTCATAGCCTTTTTCAAGCGGGTTGGCTGTTTTTATGTATCCGTAACCTGTTTCAGGATAAGTTGGTTTGATACCGAAAGTAACGATATATCCCTGTTCGGCAAGCGGTGTTGCGGCTTCTACCGTATTTTTAAAGGCTTCTGAATTTTTTATCAGATGATCGGACGGAACAACCAGCACAATATCATCTTCATCGTGCTTTTGGATAAAATACTCCAGCGCACAGGCAATAGCCGGAGCAGTATTTTTTCCTAGCGGTTCGGCAAGAACTATAGTGGATTTATCAATAGAATTCAATTGGAGCCTGATATCCGTAAAATGTTTAATATTGGTAATAGTCAGGATATTTTCCGGCTTGGAAAATTGCTGCAAGCGTAAGAAAGTCTGCTGCAAAAGGCTTTCTTCTTTGTCGATCGAAAGAAGCTGTTTCGGGTACATTTCCCTTGATAACGGCCATAATCTGCTGCCTGATCCGCCTGCCAATATAATACATTTCATAAGTTTTCCCCCTTATCCTAATCCTTCTTTTATAAATTCTTTTTGTAGTGGTGTGCCGAAGTTCAAATCGCAAACCGCGGTTTTTCCCAGAACATTTTCGTAAAATTTCGGATGTAAACCGTTAGACGGCCTGATAGAACGAATATTTTCCGGCGTAAATTTTTCGCCTTTTTTGATATTTTTAACGACAAACAGAGAGCGCGCGCTTTTACGATTATTTTCATTTATGGAATAATCAACTTTACCGAGCACTTTTTCGGTTTCGCGTACGGCCTTTATCATTGTAGCAAACTCATCTGCATTAAGTGAAAAACCGCTATCTTCACCGCCTAATCTTCTATCAAGAGTCAGATGCTTTTCTATTACCTTAGCGCCAAGAGCAACGGCTGTTACAGGCGGTACTATACTCATGGAGTGATCTGAAATGCCTATTTTAACGCCTTGCGGAGCAAATTTTTCATACATATCTTTGATAGTATTCAAATTCATATCTTCTAATTTTGCAGGATAGGCGGAGGTGCATTTCAAGATTGTAATATCATTGTTGCCGACGGACTTGCAGGCATCGATTGCGCCTTGAATTTCTTCAAAAGAGGATATGCCGACAGAAATAATCATCGGTTTTCCGTGCCGTGCCGCGTATTTTATCAAAGGATAGTCAATTGCCTCAAAAGAGGCTATTTTGTACATCGGAACATTGATGCTTTCGAGAAAATCAACAGCTGTGTAATCGAACGGCGTGGAGAAAAAGTCAATACCTATTTCATCAGCATAGGCCTTTAATTCACCCTGCCATTCCCATGGTGTGTAAGCTTTCTGGTACAGGCTGTAAAGAGTTTGGCCGGCCCATAAACCATCGGCTTCCGTCATAAAAATGTCACTGTCACAGTTGATGGTTATTGTATCAGCTGTATAGGTTTGAATTTTAACGGCATCAGCGCCTATTTCTTTTGCTTTTTTGATAATTTTTTTTGCTAATTCCTTGTCGCCGCAATGATTTGCCGACATTTCCGCTATGATGTAAGTCATTGTTATTTATCACCTTTCTTATTTTTAATTAGCACTGCTGCTATTTCTAGTGCATTAACTAGACTGTTTTCATTCGCAGTACCTTTTCCGGCTTTACCGAATGCAGTTCCATGATCAACTGATACACGAATTATAGGAAGTCCGAAGGTAATATTAACCCCTTTTACACTCTCCCAATGTCCATTCTGCGACATAGAAAATCCTAATAATTTGATAGGAATATGTCCTTGATCATGATACATGGCAACAACGCAATCATACATATTTCCTAATGCCTTTATGAAAATGGTATCTCCACTAATTGGTCCATCGGCATTTATTCCAAGCGATTTTGCAGCTTCTACGGCCGGGGTTATACTGTTAATTTCTTCATCACCAAATAATCCATGTTCTCCAGCATGCGCATTAAAACCAGCTATACCGACTTTAGGTTCCTTAATCCCAAGCTCCTTGCAAGCGTTATAAGCAACCTTTATTGTTTTTAAAACACTTTCTTTAGTGATTAAATCTGCAGCCTTTCGCATAGAAACATGCGTAGTGACATGTGCTACTCTCAAGTTACCATGTGCTAATATCATAGAATAATCTTTGGTATTTGTTAGCGCTGCAAACATTTCTGTATGTCCTGGGTATGGATAGCCTGCAAGTTTAAAAGATTCTTTGTTTATTGGGGCTGTTACAACAGCATCTATTTGATTATCTAAAGCTAATTGAATTGCCTTTTCAATAGATTTACCAGCGAGAACTCCAGACTCTTTTTGCACTTGACCATATTTTAGTTGTTTTATATCAAAAGCTTTATAGACTTCTATAAAATTTATGACATTAGGTTTTAATACAATATCATCTATATTATTTATTTCATTCAATTCCAGATTTGAATTTGCTATTCTTATACCGTCATTTATTACATCTCTATTTCCGATAACAATAGGGATAATATCATTAAATGAGTGTTTAGTTAAAGCTTTTGCAATAATTTCAGAGCCAATACCCGCCGGATCTCCTATAGTAATTCCTATCTTATACATTTATTTCCTCCGTATGAATATCTAAAGTGTCTAAAACTTGTTTTTCTAATTCTTTCATATCCTCATAACTATCTGAACTAATAATTATGTAACCAACCCTGTTGGCGCAATGTTTATAATCTTCAATTATATCACCAACCTTCACATTTAAAATTATATTGCGTACACCTTTCATCTTTCTTAATTCATCAAGTCCGCTTATTGCAATAATTTTTCCAGGCTTAGGAAATGGACAAACCGTTTTACTATATTTTACCCATCTAGGAATTATATCTCTAAAATCAAGTTTATTGCCAATTGCGATATCTATAGTCGCTTTTATTAAATTAATACCAAAAGAATAGGGTTTTCTATACTGTGAATCAAATCCGCCTGAAAGTCTTGCTGTAATTTCAATAACTTTAGGTTCATTATTACACAATATCAAGTCTCCTTTAAAAGCCCCTTTAGTGATTCCCATAGCTTTTGCTGCATTATCCATTAATTTATACATTTTTTCTTGAATATCCTCACTTAATCTGGAGGGTGTAACGGAGCCCGTTTGCACTGCATATTCATGAGAAAAATCAAATTCTCTATCTGAAATACCGCAGGGATATAGAATTCCGTCATACACAATAGTATCAACGCTATATTCCTCTCCTTCTAAATATTCTTCTAAAAGAATTCTCTTATCATAAA
This sequence comes from Candidatus Gastranaerophilales bacterium, assembly GCA_944326465.1. Classification (GTDB taxonomy): domain Bacteria; phylum Cyanobacteriota; class Vampirovibrionia; order Gastranaerophilales; family Gastranaerophilaceae; genus CALUVH01. The sequence continues at coordinate 14,839 of CALVEB010000004.1, forward strand.
AACTATATTTTTGAGCTTCCTTACAGGCTGCTTCTAATTTTTTTTCATTATCAATGATGGTTATCCCTCTTGATGCAGAGTTATCAATACTTTTAACAACTAAGGGATACCCTATTTGTGCGGCTTTTAGTAATGCATCATCATAGCTATCAGCCCAGGCAAATTTTGGCCCCGAAACATTATGTTTAGCAAGACGTTCACGCATTTTTATTTTGTTGTTACAGTCATTTGCACTATCTATATTTATATGTGGTAAATTTAAAGCTTCTGCAACTTTAGCAACAGTTAACTCAACATCACAGCCCTGGGTGTATACGCCCACTACATTGTGATTTTCTGCAAAAAGCTTGGCTTGTTTAATTGCCTCTTCTATATCTTTGGTTGATACTAAACGATAATCATCTGCAATCTTAAGCGCCGGCGCGTCTTTTGACTTGTCCATGATACAAACTTTTAGGCCCATTGAATGAGCAATTTCAACAGTTGGCACTTGTAAAATACCACCACCAATAACAATAATAAATTTATCCATCTAACCTCCTTAATATGTTATAAATTTCTGATACATTGTTTATTTCAAATTCTGCTTCATAATCCTCTGTAAGTCTTAGTTTTTTATACTCTCCCTGCAAAATTCTAATTGAGTGCATGCCTACTTCTTTTGCTGGTATGAAATCTCGTTTAGGATCATTACCGACATAAATACACTCATTTGCAAGAGTATTTAGTTCCGAAAGTAATGTTTTAAAAGCTATAGAACTAGGTTTTCTTCCTGTAGAACCAAAGTTTTCTGTATATATGATTTTGGTAAAATATTCTTCTATTTTAAGTTTTTTTATTTTATATGACTGTACTTTAATTGGGCCATCAGTTATAATGGAAAGAGTGTATCCTAAATCAGATAGTTTTTTTAAAATATTTTCTGTATTTTCAAACAATTTAATTTGGGGTTGTGCATTGTGGAAGGCCTCTAGGATTTCTGGCATATAGTTTTTTCCATCAATATTTAAGTATTCCCACAAATCATCATAGTTGTGTCTTGACTCAATACCATTTTTAGAAAGAATTCTATCAATAGCATTATGCAACACTTCTGTTTGAATATCGAAGTATTTTCTTATTATTCTACAGCTATTATACATACACTGTTTGGTATACTCCGTCTGAGGATATAGAGTATCATCTAAATCAAAAATTATATTTTTTATTGACATTTATCCTCCAGTATTTTGAAATAAACTATATCTTCTTTAAAATCCTCTAAATTGTTTTTACTTTTTTTATTTGTTTCAATGGATATTCGTTTATTGTCATTCAATATATTGAGTATTTTTGTGAAATCATAAGTCCCTTCGCCAAAATGTAAATGCATGTCAGTACAGGAATTTTCAAACCCATCTGATAAATGATACATCTTTGGAGCTAACTCATTAAACATTTTTAAATAATTATACGGGTCAAGATTTAATGCATTAGCTGTACATATTGCATGTCCAACATCTAAACAAAATCCACATTTAGTTTCGGAAATAACTTTTGATATTTCTTCAATATTATACCCACGGCAATGTTTTTTTTCACCAAGTGGCGCTTTATAAGGCTTATTTTCAATTAAAAAGTCTTGTGGCTTGATAATATTTAATTGGCGAATTACTTCAGTGATATTTCCTTCTATTCCGCTATGAATGATTGTATAAGTCGCATTTAATTCTTCTCTGTATCTTTCAACTTGCTTGTATATTTTTTGGTTATATTCAAACTTATTTGGATCAGCAAGATTAAGCTCATGTGCATAATGCGGAGCATGAATAATAAACGGAATGTCCAATTTTTTCCACTTGTCAAGCCTGTCAAGCGTGTCCGGTACAACATATAACTCAACATAATCAAAAACTCCGTCATTATACAGGCGAATTGCTTCGTCGTAATAATGATCTGTATTTATACTCCAGAGTTTTAGTCCAAGTTTATACATTGTGCAGCACCTTATACTTTAATTCTGCCATTTTCCAGTCATCTTCCGTATCGATGTCCTGTATAGATGATTCATCCATTTCATACATCGCGATTTTTTGACTGTCTAATTTATCATATTTATAAAAATAAAACATTCCGACATCATGGTACATTGGTTCCAAGTCCTGCGAACGCTTAGCCGCATTTTCAGGTTCTCTGTATTCTAAAAAGCCTTTTTTATTAACTTTGAACGCTCGTTGTATCGGAAAAGAATATTTAACCACCGGCGTCAGTCTGTCAGCACCGGATTTGATAAATTCATCAAATGCCGTATGTAAAATTTCCCCTGTTAAAAACGGTACGCAAGGATAAATACAGCAGATGTTATCATAGATTTTACCGCGTTTTTTGTATTCATCTATAACTTCTTTTAACACATCATAAGTTGTTGCATAATCGTTTGCAGTCTTTTCTGAACGCATAAATGGAACTTTTGCTCCGTATTTTTGGGCAATTTCAGCGATCTCCAGATCATCAGTCGAAACCATAATTTCTTCAAATATTCCGGCTTGTTTAGCCGCATCAATTGCGTAGGCAAGCATTGGTTTGTCCATAAATTCTTTAATATTTTTTCTGGGTATTCTTTTACTTCCGCCGCGCGCAGTGATTATTGCAATGTTTGTCATAAAATTTCCTTTATCCTTTTCACAATTTCTTGTAAATCTTCATCAGTCAAATCCGGATACAGAGGCAATGAAATGCAGTGATTATAGTATTCTTCCGCATTCGGATAATCGCCCCATTTGTATCCTTGTGTCTGATAGTACGGCTGGGTATGCACAGGTATATAATGCACCTGCAAGTTCAAGCCAACCCTTCTCGCATTATGATAAAAGGCTTCCCGCTCCTCTACCAGCACCGGATAGAGGTGGAAGCAGGCATTTGAAAATTCCCGTTCTATCAAATGCGGCAAACCAAGATTTTTATTATAAAAATCAACTATCTCGCGTCTGCGTTTTTTGAATTGCGTCAGTTTTTTCATCTGCGAAATTCCAAGTGCCGCCTGAACATCGGTCATACGATAGTTAAAACCGAGTTCTATCATATCGTATTTCCAATCCTGCGTATGGTGCATGCCATGAGAACGATATGCCAGCAGTTTTTTATAAAGTCCTTCATCGTTTGTCGTGACGGCTCCGCCTTCTGCTGTTGTAATCGTTTTTACCGGATGGAAAGAAAATACCGTCATATCAGAATATTTGCAAGAGCCTACTTTTAAGCCTTTGTATTCTGACCCGATAGCGTGCGCAGCATCTTCTATCACAATTAAATTATTTTCTTTTGCAATTTTTGCAATGCGTTCCATATCACAGCTTTGACCGGCAAAATGTACCGGCACAAGCGCTTTTGTTTTAGCCGACAGGTGTTTTTTTATTTCTTCCGGATCAATGTTTGCCGTATCTTTTTCTATATCAGCAAACTTAACATCAGCGCCGCAATATCGTGCGCAATTGGCACTTGCCAAAAACGTAATCGGTGTTGTAATAACTTCATCACCAACTCCGACGCCTGCCGCAAGCATTGCGATATGAAGTCCTGAAGTCGCGGAATTAACTGCAACGCAGTATTTTGCGCCTGCATAATCACAGATTGCCTGTTCAAACTCGCTGACTTTCGGCCCGCAGGTCAGATATGGAGATTTTAAAACCTCAACCACGCTCTGTATATCTTCATCCGTAATATGTTGTTTACCGTAACTGTATGTTTTCATTTTATATCTCGCTTATTAACTTTCTCATCTCATCAATAGTGAGCCATTTGTCGTTGTTGCCGGAATGATATTCAAAATCCGGCGCAACACGTTTGGCATTCGGATATTTATACTCAATATTTTCAAAATCCATTTGCGGCAGAATAATATAATAATCGTTAAATTCAATAGTATTCGGGGCATCTGCCTGAGTAATCATTTGTTCGTGGATTTTTTCACCAGGTCTGATACCGACTTCTACTGTTTTTAACTCCGGTGCAATTGCCTTTGCTAAATCCGGCATGCGCATTGAAGGTATCTTTTTAACATACAATTCGCCGCCATGCATATTTTCAATTGCTTCAAGTACCATTTCAACAGCCTGTTCAAGTTTCAACCAGAAACGCGTCATATTCATATCAGTTATAGGTAATTCTTTTGCGCCTTCTTTGACAAGTTTTTGCCAGTAAGGAATTACAGAGCCGCGGGAACCGGCAACATTACCGTATCTTACAACCGCAAATCTTGTATCTTTGTCACCGCAATACGCATTACCTGCTATAAACAATTTATCAGAACATAATTTTGTAGCGCCATACAAATTAATCGGGGCACAGGCTTTATCAGTTGAAAGGGCAACCACCTTTTTGACGCCTCTGTCTATTGCCGCGTCAATAATATTCTGTGCACCCAATACATTTGTTTTGATAGCTTCAAACGGGTTATATTCACATGCCGGCACCTGTTTCAATGCTGCTGCGTGGATAACAATATCAACATTTTCAAACGCTCTCATCAAACGTTCTTTATCTCTTACATCACCGATGAAAAATCTTAATTTTTTAAGATATGGTTTAAATTCCGGCATTGTGGACATAACAAACTGTTTGTATTCATCTCTTGAAAATACAATAACCTTTTTTACATCAGGATGTTTTTCAAATACTGTTTTTATGAATTTTTTTCCGAAACTTCCGGTTCCGCCTGTTACTAATATAGTTTTGTCTTTTAACATAATATATTTTCCTTTTGTTATTTATCTTTCAAAATCATACCCATAAACTCACCTTCATGCGGTGATTTTACTTTAAAGTATTTGTAATCTTCGCCATAAACCGCATTGTAATATCCAAACGGATATGCGGTTTCTTTTGGTTTAGGTTTTAAATCTTTATTATCTATCAATTCAAAAGTCTCTTCTAAAGATTTAGCTTTGTAGACACAATCAAATTGATCATAAGCCGCTTTGCCGGCTAAAATTGACGGTGTTCCGTAATATGTCGCTTCACAGCCTACTGAAGAATAGAAGGTTAATACTTTATTTACAGCTTCAATTAACGCATAAGTATCTATCTTCTGATCAGGTTCAATTACGGTCAGATTAGGATATTTTTTCTTCATCTCATTAATTTGTCGGATTTGCGTTGCGTGTTTGCGTTTTGCTTTGGTTAAATTTGGATGAATACGCAAATAGAAGTGTTTATTTGTATCATCTTTATAATGTTCCAGTATTGCTTCTATTAAATCATTTTCATTATCTGCAAACGGGTGTTTCCATGAGTCAAACGCATAAACTTCATCAATAGAAGAATTAAATATGGCTATATTTTCTTTGTTAAAATCAAACCCGTCAGGCAATAAATCTTTTATCTGATCTTTGGTAAAGGATTCAATAGCCTGAAATTTACCTTTACGTCTGTCATCAAACCATTTGGTCGCAATTTCTTTGTATTCAGCCGATCTGTTATCCCAGTATTCTTTCATTTCTCGGCGGTAATTGTTATAATCGTGCGGTACGGAATTTTTTATGACTTTATATTTATAAATACTGCATCCTGCTTCATAAACATAATATGGAATATTATTTTTAACAGCATAAGACACGCAAGGATATACAAAAGGCATTCTTCCGTTAAATGTATGAATTTCATCGAAATGATATTGTTCAAAGGCAGCTTCAAGATTTTTGAATACGGTGTATTCTGTTGTAAAAGCTTTCTTTATGGTATTTTGTTCTTTTTTAATATCAAAATCATAATCACGATTAAGTGTCATGATACAACTTACAGGTCCTAAGCCATAATTATAGCCTTCATAATCAAAATCAATAGCTTCGCGTATTGTTTTGAAATCAGGGAATTTCGGAGCCATAAATTTTTTCATTCTGATAATATTTTCATCCGGCAAACCTGCAAGTTTTATAATTTCAAGGAGAACATTTGAACACTTTTTACAATATCCCCAATGCTGGCCGCGGTTAAGTGCGCAGTGGCTTTTCACTGTATTGTTGCAGTCGAGATAGTAGACTTTATTTTCGGGATCATCAAGAAGTCTGCGGGTAATTTCACCTACCATACCCCACTTATATGTAACTCTGGAATGTCCGCTTACCAATAATATTTTTTTACTCATCTGATCTCCTTGACAGCATATCCTCTATACTTAATTATACATTATTATATTTTTTATGCAAATTATATCTTGCTGAATAACTTTTTTCTTAAATCTCTAAAAGTATATTTACGCGTTTCTTTAGGAATTTTTGCAATATAATCTTTGTAATATTGTGGAACATTTTTTCTGCGCCACGGTTTTCCAAGCTCTCCTGCATAATGAATTATTACGGGATGCTTTATTGCATCTGCTATTTCATCATCTGAATAAACATCTTTTAAGTACCGGTAGTCCTTACAAGTTCTAAAATCCGAAAATTCATAAAACGCTTCCAGAAGACAGTATTTTAATGACAACGGCAAAATATTATCACAGGTAATATTTATTACATCAAGGTCATAAAGTGATACTCTATCTTTAAAATCACGCGCAGTCTTTAAAAATTTCGGGAAATAATTTTCCTGTCGCAATTTTTTGCAGTTAATTAGCATAAAGCCAGTCCAGAAAATATATTTATTTTTGTTTTCAGGGAAATATTTGCAGCCTGTAACTTCAGGTGAATTAACTTCTGCTCTTACTCCGCCCCATTCATAATCTGCCAGATACGTGTTATACACCTCAGTTAAATCTCCGCAAAAACAAACATCTACATCTGAATAAATAACTTTATCATAATCTTTTAAAATTTCAGGTATGTAAATTCTGTAATAAACTATTTCAGTCCAACTGTTTTTACTTTTTTTAACCCCTTTAAATATAGCTTTGTCCACGTAGTGAAACATTAGGGAATGCCTTGTATCTTTAACGATTTTTGACAGTCCATCAATATTTTTTTTAGAAAGTCCGTCATGTAAAACATGGATATCATATTCTGTATCTTTGGCGGCATTATCAATTAAACTCTGTATACTTATTGCAGCGGCAAGTATTATTCTGTTATCAAAAGTGAAAACAACAGGAATTTTAGCCATTAATTAATCTCCTCAAATTTTCAAGGGATGTCTCATACAGATTGTCTGCAACCTTTTTAAGGCTTTTTTGCATTTCTGTATATTTATCAGAGGTCATCTTAATGCCTTTTTCCATTGCCATATAATAATCTTCATCTTTATCATAAAGAATTGAATTAGTATCATCAAATTCGTTTATCGGCCCGAAACTCCGTAAAATAATACAAGGCTTGCAAAAGCCGTAAACCAGTTGGAAATTGCCGCTGGTACCGGATTCGTTATATCTCACGTGGTTTTCAAGCCGCGTATCATAAGATGTCAAAAGGAAATCAGCTTTTTCAATTTCATCATACATTTTATCAAACGGCAGCCGGCCCTTTATATCAAAATACCGGTGTAATTCTTTTGGCAAACCTTTTAAAGAACCTTTACCTACAACTGTAACTTTAAAATTCCGGTAGCCAAGTTCATGAAGTCTTGCAACCGCATTTATTATAAATTCACTGTTTTTCTTTTTCAGAGAAACCGCACCGACTGTGATAAAATTCGTTACATCTTCATTTTTAGGTGTAATTTTGACATCACCAAAATAATGCGGGTTAACAACAATGCCTTGAGCGCCTTTATAATTCAATTTTCTTAAAATAATCAAATCGTCTCGCCATGTACCGGCATCTACCGCGTATTTTGCTTCGTGTTCCACAAAAAATAATTTCTTTTTATCTACATCCGTTGCAAAATGCGAATAACATTCATCAAAATGAATATCATCACACAACTTCCCCACCGTTGTGACCATTAGTCCAGCTGCTTCTGACAGATTAGAAGTCTTAAAATATTTATGGATAGCTTTTTGAGACATTTTATTGAGAGATATATTTGGATGTTGAAATCGTGAAAACAACCCTTCTTTTATTCTGTCCGGCGTAACCAGCACTGAGACATGATAGCCTAAATCCAGAAGGTATTTTGCATATCCCGGGACAACTTCCGAATGAGATTTGCTGCAAGGTTCCCAGACAAAAAAAGTATTGTCTTTGATTACCGGTTTAGATGCAGGAAAAATTAAATCCATAATCTTTTTCGTTAGTTGTGATATACCTTTTGACATCAATAACCACCTTTACTATCCTTTTACTATACTAACACAAATAATATTGAATGTTCCTTTATTTATAGAAATATTAATTTCTATCAAAAATTTAAAATAAAGACTTGACAAACTGTATGTTGTAGCATACAATATATAAAATTAGGGGATAAAATATGAAAATTAAAAAAGAAATTTTAGACAGATGTATAACGTTTGAAGATCATATTATGCAGGAATTACAGGATAGCGAGATGCAGAAGGAATATCTGCGACTGAATATTGAAGAATATGTAAAAGATGGGGATTCTAAACTATTTTTCAAAGCACTTGGAAGGGTTGTCAAAGTACGGACAACAGTCAGCCAGCTTGCAAAAGATTTAGATATGAATCGTTCAAATCTTTCAAATATTTTGAAAGGTAAAGTGCAGCCAAGTTTTTATACAACAATGAAAATACTCAGAGGTTTGGGCGCTGAAATAGAGGTGAAATTCGCATAAATATATCACTATTTTATATAATGTTAATTTTGGACTTTATGTAATAAATCAATCTGTTTGTCATAACTTTATCATAAGATGGTTTCAAATCTTCTGTTATTAATTTGCAAACATAATCTTTATCATACTGTTTTATTAATTTTTTAAATTCGTTTTGTATCTTTTTGCGGAAAAGTATTCTTAATGATTTATTCCTTTTAATATTAGAATAGTAATTTAAAAAAGTATTAATTTTCCATTTCAGGAATTGTTTTTCCACCTCAGCGTATAAACCATTTGAACGTAAAAATTTTTCTACACTAACTGCAACAGGTATTATATCCAGACATTCAATATTATTTTTGAAGCGTTCAGTAACACTCGTTGGGTGAAACATTGTGTAATTATATAAACAATCCGTACTATAGGATATTTTATCCGCAAGTAAAAAACATTTTATATGGAAAATAACATCTTCAATTGTTAATTCTTCATCAAATTTGATATTCTTACTTTTTAAAAATGAAGTTTTATAAATTTTATTCCACGGGAAAAAATTATGGAAGATGTAATCTTTTATATCTTTATAAGAAAAAACTGTATTCTGATTGACTTTATCCTCTAGCTCATATATTTTCATAAAGTCCTTATTTGTCACAACGAAATTGTGAATTGTATCATAGATATTTGCATCAAAGAACAGAAAATCTGCATCATGATAAGTAATTTTGTCTAAAAGCTTCTGACAGGCAGATAACGGCAAACTGTCATCAGAATCAACAAAAAGAATATATTCACCCAGCGCTGCATCTATTCCTTTGTTACGTGCTGTTCCCTGACCGGAATTCTGTTGTGTAATTATTTTTATACGCGAATCTTTTTGCGCATATTCTTTAAGAATTTGTGCTGATGTATCTGTTGAACCATCATCAATACAAATAATTTCAAGATTTTTGTATGTTTGATTAATTATACTGTCGAGACAACGGCTGAGATATTTTTCTACATTATAAACAGGTATGATCACGGATATTTTTTTATTCTCCATTTAGCAGCCCTTTCAAATTATCTAAAGATTTTCGATATAAATCTTGTGCATATTGCAATAACATCTTTTGTTTAATCTGATATTCTTCTACCGGCATATTTATTGCAGTAATCATTGCCTGCATTAATTCGTTATTCCTATCATATAAAATACTGTTGTCATCTGTAAATCCGTGGATTTTGGCAAATTTCTTACATATTATACAAGGTTTTGCAAAACCGTAAATTAGCTGAAACGCACCTGATGTACCGGTGGTTATATATCTTTCATGGTCAGGATTTTCCGGATCAAGAAGCTGTAAAAAGAAATCAGCATTTTCCATTGCGTCAAACATATTTTCAAAATCAAGCCTGCCCTTAAAATCAATATACCTGCTTACATTTTCCGGCATATAAGAAAGATGTCCTTGAGACCCGATTACAGTTACCTTGAAATTTGTGATGCCTTTTGTGATTAATTTTTGTACTGTATTAATGAGTAGAACATGATTTTTACGTTGTTTTTGGATATTGCCTATTACTATAAAATCGGTTATTGAAACATTTTTGGGTGTAATTTTTACATCTCCGAAATAGTGTGGATTAACAACCGCAGGTTTAGGGCTCATATTAACCGGCAAATCTGCGAGAATAATATTTTTACTTTTTCCCAATGTTAATTCATCAATGTATTCAGGCTGATGAACTATGCTGACAAAATCTTTTTGCGGCTTTTGAATTTTACCCGTATATTTAAAGCAGCTTGAAACATTGTCCTGAAGGCAATTGACAGTGAGTTCAGAATTAAACACGATATAGTTATAAGATGATAGTTTTTTATTTTTCAGAAGATATTTTATTTCAAGTTTATTCAACTGATAGGTATGTAAGTGTTCTGATTTAAAACGTACAAACGGATCTTTCATTGAATAAGCAGGAGGGAAAACAACATCCACATTATATCCAAGATCCATAAAATATTTTGCGTATCCGGATAATGTTTCATAATGGTGCTCGTTGAGTTCTACTATAAGTACAGCTTTTCTTTTATAATTTTGTTTAAAAAATTTATTTATATTTTGTATATTTTTTAAACTTAAATATTCAAATCTGTATTTTCTCCAGAAAAAAGTCAAAGTCTTATAATTTTTTTCATTTGAAAAAGAAAATATTTTTTTGAGTAAAAATTTCCAATCTAAAGTAACTCGAAATTTTATAAAACCTAAATTGATTAAAATATTTTTCTTTTTAAAAACAGATGTATAATTTCCGGTAGAATTGAACGCATAAGAATTATCTGCCAGATTATTTTCAATCATTTGTTTAACGACTGATTTATAAGTTTGAGCAGATGTAAATCTTAAAACAGTACGCACAGGATGCCGGTGTAAAATTTGTGTGTTATCAATAAATTCTATAAACTCATTTGTTTCATTGATATACCAGATTAACGGTACTTTATTCTTTAAATGGTCTACAAAGCGATAAGCCGTGGTATTATTAGCTATGACAAGATTGAAACATTTAGCATATTCAATTATTTTATCAAAATGTTTGTCGTAATCATTGTTTAAGATTTTAATGTCAAGTCTGTCAATATGTAAATGATCTTTTACAGGAAAGTCATTTACAGAAACTACTGTGCATGAATATTTTATTTCAGAAATTGCTTTAATTAGATGCAGAAGATTTGTTTCTCCTTTATCAGGCAAGAGATTATCTGTAAAAACAAGGATTTTATCTTTTTGCACATCATTGTATTTATATTGCTGCATAATATACCTGATTCTAATTTAACAGTTAATATTATACTTTAAATAGAATTTTTTTAACAATTTTGCGCAGCGGATTTTTTATTTGCGGCGGCAGTATTCTGTATATAAACATAACAGGTTTCGGGTATTTGCCTGCAATAAGATATTTTTTATTTAATTGTTTTAGGGTCTTTTTATCTTGTGATATTTCTTTTAAATACGCATTTCTTTTAGGATGCGATATTGAAGAAGAAATAATATTCTGATTATGCTTAATCGCAGCTTCTACAGGTACTTCTTTAACTAAACGCGCTTCTTTTTTGATAACTTTATTAAAATATTTCTCACCTTTAGCAGTATTCAAAAGTACTATAGATGTTCCCTTCCGGTCATTCAAGGAAGTATCAAATTCATCAACACCCCAGAAATCGCCAAGAGTTATATCTGCAACACGCGGCAGTTTATTAAATTTACAATCAACACAACAGTCATTAATACTCATATTTGCGAGAAAAGCCTGCATATATGTATCTTCAAGTCCGGACGACGAATGCGTGGAAGCTTTAGTGTTAAGAGTTATAATCGGTTCGGGATGCCAACCATTGATTTTATCTCGCATATTTATGCTAACAAGTTCACTTCCAAAATCATTCATACATTCTTGTTTGTACATTTCAAAAACTTTCCGCGACGGCACACCGTGACAAATTATTTCAAGAGTAAGCAGATTTTCGTAATCTTTGCCTAAGAAAAATTTTAAACCGGCTATCTGGCACGGGGTACCGGAATAAAGCACATTCCGTCCTTGTTGAAGTGCGGATTTTGCTTCTTGATATGTATTTTTAGTATCACTCTGTACATATTTAGAAATTTGCATTGGTAAAGTTTCTTCAACATTTTGTGCCATAGTGTGACAGACTTTCAGTTCCTTATCATATACCGCGCCAAACACTACGCCGTTGTTATTCACAATATAACGCGCAAGTGCCGGAAACGCGCCGCCGGATGAAGAATTAAGTCTTATTTGTTCATCATTATTTATAAAAGCATAAACCTTGGGTGATAAAGTATTATCAGACACATAGTGCTGAACCGGACAATTTTTTTCACATAATCCACAATTTGTACATTTATTTTTATCAATTTCAGGTTTCAAAAAACCTTTTTTATCTTCAATCATTTTTATAGCGGAATTTGGACAGATATTTGCACAGGCTCCGCATCCGGTGCAGATTTTGAAATTGAGTTTATCCATTAAATTTTATCCTTATATAAGTCGCAAAATCTTGAATAACTTTAGGAAGATATTCTGATATAGGAACCCATATATACCATAACATCTTTTTAATTTGATATTTTAATGTTGCCTGTTTTTGTAATTTTTTAACGAGAAATTCCAGATATTTAATTCTACAATTAACTTTTTGGTCAGTCACTTTTACAGGCGCATCAAGAGCTTTTTTAAGAAAATTCAACCCCTTTTGCGCTTCACGCTCAATTATCCGGTCAACATTTTCATAGTCACAGCTAAATAAACAGTCTTTTTGTAAAATTTCACTGTAAGAATTAATACATCTATTTTCGATGCTCAGTAAAGATAAAATCGACTCAAATCTTGTATAAGCCATACCGCTATTTGCAAGGCATACAATAAAAGGCTTGTTAAACATTATAGCAAAGCTGGCGCCGTGAAAAGAATCTGTAACGAGAAATTTACAATTTTTTATTGCAGCCAGCCAGTTTTCTACAGATGTATTTGAGTTTGCAAGTTCAACAATTTTGGTGTTGTATTGTTTTTCTAAATATTTGCGTGAACTATAATATTCTTTATTCGGGTCAAGTACATAAGATACAATTTTGTTTGAATAATCAATTGTTGCATTAGTGATTAATTTATCATAATAAGATTTATCTAAAATAAAAACAGGATCAATAATCCACTCAGCTTCAATCCCCATTATATCACGGCAAATATCGACTCCGACATTTTCTCTTACAGATACACTGTCAAATGATTGCAGTGAGTCTTTCATATTTTGGATTGTTTCGGGAGTATTTTCCTCTAAGAATTTTTCTTTATCCACTCCAAAACTTGCTGAAAAAGCTATTTTTTTGCTGTCAGGTTTTACAAAATCAAGCAGATATTCTTTTAACTTGTGTCCTGTATAAATTGGTCTGAAAACCTGATCAGAGCCGACAATAAATTTATCAGTTTCGTTGTTTAATGAATTGACATCATTTATAAAATTCGGCGATGTATTTAAATATTTATTCCAGAATTTAATTGAACAATTTTTGCTTTTAGATTTTTTCTTTGTCACTTGAAAAGCATTATTTACCAGTTCCGGATTGTAGTTAAGATTTTTTAAAATTTCTTGCAATGCGTAAGCTGTTAAATTTGCGCCATAATTATTTGTCGTGTGCCACAGATTAAATATAAATACTTTATTCTCTTCCATAAACTATCCTATTCATTTGTAATTATGAATGAAACTCTCTTATGTAGGCTTTAAATTGTAAAAGTTCCTGAAAATATTCGCCTGAAATATTCATTAAAATTGAATTAACTTTGTCTAAATTATATTCATGAGATATTGAATTACGTGCATTAAGCATGTCTATCCATAATTGCCCGTTAGAAATTACCTCAAAAGAAAAAGCTTCTTTTATTACTTCTTTGGGTAAATATACCTTAACGCCATTCTCGTCAAGATAATCTTTTAATACTTTCCAGGCAAGCTCAAAAGACTGTATTAAAGCCATATGTGTTAATATATTCATACAGTTATTTTTATAAGCATTAACAGCCTCCGATAAAATTTCAAAAGCTCTGTTAAAACTCTCTATTCTTTCTTGTAGTCTTGTCATCACCGACCTCTTTGTTTGTACAAAAATAGAATAACACAAAATAAGCATATTTTTAAAGTTAATGCAAAATGATTTGAACATAATACAAACACAATCGTTATATAAATGTGGAAAACAAAAGGAGAATATTTATGAAAAAATTTGTTATTGGATTGTTTATGCTGGGAATTGTTAGTAATATTGCATTGCCGGTTTGTGCTGAATGTAACTGTACGGCCAAAGACATACTGTATAATTTAAAACATTCATATAGTTCAGATTTAAATGATATCTTTGAAACCATGCTTAACGGCGCATCATTTGGAGCACAGGACGCATTTGCAGGTTTAATATATGATGTAAAAGACGAAACAGAATTTAAAAATGCATTAAAATATTATATAAACAATAACTGTAGCGTCTCTGGCAATCAAATAATATGCCGATAATATTTATTCACTATTAGGCTTTATACATACAGCAAGGTTTGTGAGAAATATTCTGCTGCTTAATAGCGGATATGAAGAAAACACTGAGTAATGGTAAGCATAGCTAAATCCCTCAGACTCTTCTTCTCGCGACCAGATTGAAAAGCTAACATCAGAATAAGGTGATTTGCTAACAAATGGTATAATTTCCTTTTTGTTTAATTTATCAGGATTTTTATAGAAATATTTTACCAATAATTCTAATTGTTCTAATGTTGGCATTTTATTACTACCACCGCATGCTCTTACTGCTCCAGCCCATAAATCTGGCTGTAATCCACATTTTTTAATGCCAAATTGATTGTTTTCAATTGCTTGTTGGCATTCTTGAACGGTCATTGGACTATATTCTTTTTGCGGTTCTAATATTTGAGTTATACAAATATTAGAAGCTAATTCCGGTATTAAGCATTTTGTTATACCATTTAGTTCATTAACATTAATTTGTCTTATATCTTTACCATATACATTAGGTCCGCCATTTCCTGAAACATCATAAATAATGGATATACTTTCTCCTATAGGTGTAATTCTACTATTATATCTTCCAATTGGAGCATTTGGGTTATACGCGATAATAGCATTTACTCCATTATCAAATTGGACTGCGACAGTTTCTGTATTCCAGTCTGGATTACCTAATTGGGTTGATGTTTTTATTTGAAATGCGTCTATTACAGGCTTTTTATCGTCCCATAAAATACTTTTGGCAAAACATTTTTCTATTTGAGTGTTTTTACAGACATTACTAATTTTTATATAATTTTTAAATTCATTTATAAAATCTATAGTAGATTTATATCCGGATAAATTATTATCTTGATGCATTTTCATTATTGAAAAATGTAATTGTTCTTCAAATCCTTTAGATTTTAAATTCCAGTTCTCTTCTTGTTTTGCCTGTATAAAATTTAAAAAGACAATTATAACAATAACTACAACTATAAAGATAATAAAATATTTAATTAAAATTGATAATTTATTCATGACTCTCCTCTTTGTCAAAAAAGGAATGGTGCTTGTCGTATTTTTTGATTAAGGCGCTCTCTTTCCAAGTTATTATAAAACTGGCGCTGTTGATCCAATTGTTTCTGTTGCATGATTCGTTGTTGATTAATTGCCTGTTGTTGTAATTGAATTTGTTTTTCTTGCAATTCATTTTGCCTACACATTTGGTATTCAATTGAGTTAGGTGGTTGATAACAGAATCCAAAGCTTACCTGTGGAATAATTAAATTAATCAAAATTATTAAGACTAAACTTTTGTAATGCATAAATACCTCATTAATTTACAGCTAATACATATATTATTTGTTTTCTATTATTTGTTGAAATTTCCCCTTTATGTTTGTTTGTAATATCTAAGTCTAACTGAAAATTATCTTTTACTAATTTTCCTAATTCAGTAACTATTTTATTTAAAATATCTTCTTCAACATCTTCAGACATACAGAGACCTATTAATTGTCCATTTAATGATATGGAAATGGGTTGTCCATAATTATGACTTAAAATTTGTTCAATCTTAAAAATGTTTTCAATTTCTTTAAAATTTGGCATATTTTTCTCCTTTAATTTGACCACATAATATTTTTACCATGTTTAACATTAATTGTCAACATGTTTAACATTGTAGAACAACAAAAAATATCAAATTAAAATATACAAAAAGGTTTTTTAATGGGAAAAAATTATATACAAACAAATTTAGGGCAAAAAATAAAGAAATTGAGAAAATTGAAAGGATACAGTCAAGAGGTATTTGCTGAAAAAATTGGGATTGCTACAAATTCATTGAGTAGTATTGAAACAGGTAATTCTTTTATGACATCAAATACCCTTGATAAAATTACTAAAGAGCTAGAAATTTCATTAAATGAACTTTTTGACTTTGATGATTGCCAATCAAATAAAGATATGTACACTTTTATAATTAATAAATTGAATTATTTGAAAAATAATGAAGAAAAAATAACGTTAATTTATAAAATAGTTAAAGCGATATTTTAAAATTGAGAATTATTTATAACTTTTTAAGTTATCGACTGTATTATAAGGCGTCAGATAAGACTGTTTAAGAACTATATTTTCTATAATTGATACATTTACTAATACCAAGATTATAATTGTGACAGTTGACTTGTTGTATCTTTTTCGATACAATATAACTATGAAAGAAATTATTTATTATAAGACTTATGATAATAAATGCCCTTATCTTGAATGGTATAATTCATTAGATAAAAGTGTCAGGTTAATAATTGACAGAAGAATAGACCGCGTAAGATTAGGGAATTTAGGCAAACATAAAAAATTTGATAATTTGACAGAAATAAAATTTATTTAAGGTGCAGGTTATCGAATTTATGCATACGAATATGATAATGTAGTAATTATATTTTTATCAGCAGGAGATAAGTCAAAACAATCAAAAGACATTGAACTTGCGAAGAAATATTTACAAGAATTTAAAGAAAGGTATGAATAAAATGGATATAGAAAAAATCAAATCAGAAAATATAACTCACGAAGAACACATGAATAATGTTTTGCAAGATATAGAATATCAAAAAATGTATTTAGATGCAGCTATACAAGATTTTATCACTGAAGGTGATTATGATTTATTTTTTCAGTCTTTAGAACAAGTTGTTAAGGCACGCATGAGTATAAGTGAATTTTCACAAAAAACAGGAATAACAAGAGCCGCATTATACGAAATGTTCAAGGGTGAACGTGTGCCGAGATTAGATACAATCGGCAAATTATTAAAAGAACTCGGATTTTCTTTACATGTTGCCTGATTACAGTTTCATACCCTTAGAAAGTCTATATTAGATTGTGACTGTAAAAAAACACATAGACACTTTGTGTTGGGTAGAAACCCCAACGTACAACTATTTTGTGGAAAAATTGAGGTAGTTATACTCCAAAACTTCAGGCTACCATTTAATTATTGTCGGATTAGTAAATCCGACCTACGTTACTTTTTTTATTTATACAAATAAAGAGGCACATAATGTTTTGAAAGAAATTACATCAGCTTGTAAAAATACACGAGTTTCTGAATTTTGCGAAAAATATACTGATCCTAAAATGATAGCAATTGCAATGAATGCAAAGATAGGAGTGGCATTAGATAAAGGACTTGAAAAGCAATATAATAATGCAATTACATATGAAATTAAAAATTTATCTGAATTAGGTGAGATTGCACAAAAAATAAGAAAGGCAGACAAGAAGTAGGTTGGGCTTTCAGCCCAACAATAAATTGGAGCAATAAAAAACTCCCCGTAGGGAGTCGATATTAATGGGGCGTCTGATGGGATTCGAACCCATGCATATCGGAACCACAATCCGAGGTCTTAACCGCTTGACGACAGACGCCACTAGCTACATATTCATATTATCATAAAAAAATTTTTTGTCCATATCTCTTATAAAAAAATTCCGCCCTTTCGGACGGAATTTTTATTTATATTTAACTTATCCTCTGAAACATATACCCGATACCGCGTGCCGTTAATATCAATTCCGGATTCGCAGGATCTGTCTCAAGTTTTGAACGTAATCTTGATATATGTACGTCAACAACCCTTGTATCTATTCGGTGATCAGGCGGATATGCCCATACATGCTGCAATATTTCGTTTCGAGAAAATGCCTGACCTGAATTGTTTACAAGCAATTCCAACAAACTGAATTCCATGCCTGTCAAACGTATCCTTTCATTCTTTCTGAATACCTGACGACGCGCTGTATCTATCTTAATATTTCCGGTAGTTATTACGTTTTTGGTAACCTTTCCGGCAGGCGCAACCGTTTCTCTATTATTCGTACGTCTTAACACAGCTTTTACACGAGCTTCCAGTTCCTTAGGTGAAAATGGTTTGATAACATAATCATCTGCACCTAATTCTAATCCTGTTATACGTTCTGACACGTCGCCCAACGCTGTTAAAATAATTATAGGCACGTCTGATGTACGTCTTATTTCTCTTGTTACTCCGTATCCGTCCATCTTAGGCATCATTACGTCAAGAACAACCAGATCAGGATTGTATTTGTTGAACGCATTTACAGCTTCTTCACCATCGGCTGCTGTATAAACATCGTAACCCGCCATCTTTAATCGTGTTTCGAGTATTCTTCTGATACTTGCTTCGTCGTCCGCTAATAATATGCGTTGACGATCTTCTGTTTCGTTGGCAATTTCAGTGTTTTCTGTCATAGTTTTTTCCTTTAAATAAAATTCTTGCACCACCAAATACTTCAAAAAGCAATTATTACAAAATATTTATTTATTTTAAATTATTTGAATAATTATAACGATATATTAACCTAATTTCGTAAAAAATGCAAGCACTTTTTTAAAAAAAATAGAAATTTTTATTAATTGTTTTTTTAAACTTTACGCAAATTGCGCAGCTATAATCTTTTTAAATTTTTCCAAATCTTCTGCCGTGTCAATTCCAACCGGTGTAAAGTCTACTACAGATGTTTTTATACGCATCCCGTTTTGCAATGCCCGCAACTGTTCCAAACTTTCTGACAATTCAAGCATTGATTGAGACAATTCTGTCATTTTAAGTAATGCAGCACGTTTATACCCGTAAATTCCCAGATGACCGTAGAATTTAGCATGCCCCTCGTTGCGCTCAAAAGGTATTTTGGAACGTGAAAAATACAATGCATAACCATTGTTATCAATTACACATTTTACCTGATTAGGATTTTCTATTTCTTTTTTGTCTGTTAAAATCCTGATTAAGGTTGATATATCCGCGCTTTCATCATCTCTTACATTTTTGATAACCTCATCAATGCTTTCAGATTTAATCAGCGGCTCATCTCCCTGAAGATTTACTATATAATCTATTTCCGGGTGACGTTTTACAACTTCTGCAATGCGGTCGCTGCCGCTGTTATGGTGCTCGGAAGTCATTTCGGCCTCTGCTCCGAACATAAGCGCTGTATTATAAATTTCTTCGCTATCAGTCGCAATTATAACTCTATCTGCCAGATTAGCCTTGACTGCTTTTTCAAAAACCCATTGAATAATAGGTTTTCCGTTAACTTCAATCAAAGGTTTTCCTTTTAATCTGCTGGATCCGTATCTTGCAGGTATTATAATTGCTGTTTGCCCCATATTTCTCTCCTAACTTTTTCTTACTATCAATGCAACCCACTGGTTTTGATGCATTTCTTCAACTAATTCCAACCCGTGTTTTTGTACAGCCTCTAACACAACTTTCTTTTTTTCATCAAGTATGCCGCTTAAAACCATATATGCCCCATCTTTCATAATGTTTTTCAAATCACCCATGATATTAGCCAGAACATTATGAAGAATATTTGCCAGTACAAAATCATATTTATCAGTAAGTTTATCTGCCGTATTTAATTCAAATACGCACTGAACATTATTTTTCACCGCATTTTCTTTAGCAACATCAATAACGGTTTCATCATTGTCGCAGCCGTAAACTGTTGCGGCTCCGAATTTTTTAGCACAAATTGCTAAAATTCCTGATCCTGTACCGATATCTGCCACATTTGCATTCTTCTGCATATATTTTTCAATAGCTTTCATACAAAGCTGTGTTGTTGAGTGTGTTCCTGTTCCAAAAGCACATCCCGGCTCCATTCTTATGACAATTTCATCAGACACCGGACAGTATTCAAGCCAGTCCGGCACAACAACAATACGGTCAGAAACGCGTGTAATATCCCACTTTTCTTTCCATTTTTTTGACCAATCCTGATTTTGGCATGCGATAACTTTGCATTCAAAGCTGCCTATTTCAGATTCTGATAATCCGCGTTCCTGTAATATATTTTTCATGCCTGTAACAATATCGGAAAGCGCTTCCGGCGATTTTTCGTCCCTGATAAATACCCGCAAAGTTCCTTCGGTTGTTGATATCATTTCCAGATCTTTATAAGTTTCTTCTGCAAGTACTACGCCTTCGCAGTCAAAAGTTTCAAAGCACATTTCGGAAACAACATCTTCAATTTCCGGATTAATCTTTATTTGTAACTCAAAATAGTCAGTCATTATTCTAAAAACGCACCCATTTTTCTGAATTTTTCATAACGTTTATTCTTTAATTCTTCCACAGAATATTTGGATAATTCTTCCAAACTGTTAAGAATAGTCTTTTTCATTTCTGCAGAAATCGCGTCATAATCCACGTGCGCCCCGCCTAAAGGTTCTTTTATTTCTCCGTCTATTATATCAAATTTCATCAAATCCGGAGCGGTAATTTTTAACGCATCTGCTGCATCACTTGCGCGGGAAGCATCACGCCATAAAATTGACGCACAGCCTTCCGGTGAAATAACAGTGTAATAAGCATGCTCAAGCAGAAAAACTCTGTCTGCAACAGCAAGCCCTAAAGCACCGCCGGAACAGCCTTCACCTGATACAATAGCTATAACAGGCACTTTCAATTTTGCCATATCGCGAAGGTTAACAGCAATAGCACGTCCCTGATTAGTTTCTTCAGCGCTTATTCCCGGATATGCCCCGGGCGTGTCAATAATTGTGATAACAGGGATATTAAATTTGCTGGCATGTTTGAATAATCTTAATGCTTTTCTATACCCTTGCGGCTGCGGCATCCCGAAATTATATTCCAGATTTTCTTTGGTAGATTTACCTTTCATTGTCCCGATAATCATGACGGGTTTTCCGTCGATTTTAGCGAGCCCGCCTATTATTGCGCGGTCATCCATGCCGTCACGGTCACCGTGTAATTCTATAAAATCCGTACAAATTCGGTTTACATAATCCAGAAAATTCGGGCGTTCAGGATGTCTTGCTATCTGTAACTTTTGAGATGGCTTCAGATTTGCATACAACTCTTTTTTGTAATCATCTGCCTGTTTTTCAAAAGTTTCTATTTCTTTGTTTAGATCCATGCCGGATTCCAGACTTATTTTTTTCAATTCTTCTATTTTCTCCTGAATTTCCGCAATTGGTTTTTCAAAATCCAAAACTGCTGTCATTATTATCTACCTCATTAAATATATCTTTTTATTCGTGCATAGAAAGTATGTTACCAAGAACTTTACGTAAATCTTTACGTGCAGAGACAACATCGACCTGACCGTATTTCATCAGATATTCTGCTGTCTGGAAGTCAGACGGGAGTTTTTGTCTTATAGTCTGCTCAATAACGCGTCTGCCTGCAAATCCTATTCTTGCACCTTGTTCTGCAACTATAATATCTCCGAGCATGCCAAAGCTTGCCGTAACACCGCCAAATGTAGGTTCTGTCAGTAAGTTGATGTATAAAAGGCCTTCATCATCAAGTCTTGAACATGCACAGGATGTTTTTGCCATTTGCATAAGGCTTAATGCACTTTCCTGCATTCTTGCGCCGCCGGAAGATGTGACCACAAGAACAGGAAGTCTTAATTCTATTGCTTTTTCTATTATTCTGGTAACTTTTTCTCCGACAACGCTGCCCATAGATCCGCCCATAAAGTCAAAATCCATAACGGCTGCTGCAACTTTATGACCTTCAATTGCGCCGATGCCGGTTATTACTGCGTCATTAAGACCTGTTTTGCCCTGAGCACGTTCCAGACGTTCTTTGTAAGATTCTGTATCGACAAATTCAAGCGGGTCTGTTGGTTTTATTTCAGAGAACAATTCTTCAAAAGAGCCTTCGTCAAATAATTGCGATATGCGCTTTCTTGCGTTTATTCTAAAATGGTAGTCGCAAACAGGGCAAACCATCATATTATCTTCCAGATCCTTTTTCAAAAGCTGCGCATCGCAATGTACACATTTTGTCCATAAATCAGGATCCATATCTACTTCAACACGTGCTTCCATTGCGCGGCGTTGAATTTGTGCCTCCTTACGTTTTTCGAACCAATCTTGAATTGTCATAATTTTATATCCCTATTATAAAAATCATTTATTATACAACAGTATTATAGCGCAAAAATAAAAGTTGGCAATAATCCTATTCATTTTTAGGCGGGTTAACAAAGAATTTACGCATATCTTCGGAGATTTTTACGTTTTGTAAAGCCATGTGATATTTTCTGATAAGAGCTATCCTATCCTGTTCTTCGAGCAGATCTCTGGTCTGGACATTAACGCTGTTTTTGACTTTTTCAAATTCAGTCGGAGATTTTTTGTTCATTATTTTACTTATAACTTCATCGAGATCGCTGCCTCCGACATTGTATTTTGAGGCAATTTCGGATACTGTCGCCCCCTGAGGCAGACTGTACAGCCATTTGAGGGTTAATTTGTCGCCTTTTGAGATATGAATAACCCCTTTCTGGTGCGGTGTATACATAATATCAGCTTTATTATGACTGTGCCCTAAGCCTATAGCATGGCCTATTTCGTGTAAAATAGTATGATAAACTTCGTTTTCGTCCATATAATCGCTGTGTACAAGCCCCTCTGTAAGTCCGATGGAAACTTCCGCGCCGTATAATCTGTTTGAGGCATCATAGCTGAAATAGCAATAACCGAGAGCTTTTCTTTCCACTCTTTTCCAATCAATATTAACACTGCTTTCCAGAAGAGTCTGTACTATTTGAAATTTTACTTTGCCCTCTGAAGCACGCTGCCATTCATCAAGCGCGCGTCTGACCATTTGATTATATCTATAGTCCTGTCCCTGTTTTGAATAGAATTTCATAGGCGCAATATAGACTTTTAGCGGCATAAATGTCCAGCGCATCAGGCGTCCGTTTTTTAATGATTCATTGAGATACGTGTGCTTTTGCATATTTTTATTGTATAATAAAAACATAAGAATTTCTATATGTTAAGCATGACCGACCAGGAGGATATTGAAAATGAATATTATGCAAATGATGAAACAGGCTCAAAACCTGCAAAAAAAATTAAAAGATACACAGGCAGAACTTGCAAACATTGAAATCACCGGAGAAGCTGCCGGCGGTGCCGTAAAAGTTATTTGCGACGGACAGGGCAAATTTAAATCAATAAAATTATCTCCGGAAGCAATTAATTCAGAAAATCCGTCTTCTGTTGATTCTGATTCTATTGAAATGCTTGAGGATATCATTACATCAGCAATCCAACAGGCAAGCGAAAAAGCTACAAAACAAATGGAAGAAAAGATGAAAGCTGTAACAGGCGGACTTAATATTCCGGGATTATTCTAATGATTTATCCAAAATCAATAGCTACATTAATAGAGCATTTTCAGAAATTCCCGTCAGTGGGGCCTAAATCTGCTCAACGTATGGCATTTTATCTTTTAAGGATGCCAATGAGTGAAGTACAAAAATTTGCTCAGAGTATTGTTGAAGCTAAGCAGAATACAAGAACCTGCGAAATATGTTTCAATTTGTCGTCAACCAGTCCGTGTGAAATTTGTCAATCAACAAGACGTGACAGAAGCACAATTTGTGTTGTTGCAGAAACCAAGGATTTAATCGCTATTGAGAAAACCAATGAATACAAAGGATTATACCATGTACTGCAAGGTGTAATATCTCCTATGGATGGTATCGGAGCGGATGATATAAGAATAAAAGAATTATTGAACCGTTTGACAAATGAAGATATAAAAGAAATAATTCTGGCACTAAGCCCTTCTGTAGAAGGCGAAGCCACAAGTTTATATTTAACAAAGTTAATAAAACCATTCGGAATTAAGATATCACGTATAGCCTTTGGATTACCTGTCGGGGCTGATCTTGAATATGCCGATGAAATAACTATAGCGCGTGCGATTGAAGGGCGGCGTGAACTCTAGTTGTTTTGCTTGCAAACAAAAGTTTGCAGGTCTAAATCTCCGGATTACATCGTATTGATTTAAGCAATTCAATCATATAATTGGCAGAAACTCCGTATTGTCTTATATATTCTTTTCCGTTACGCCCTGTTACGTTAGCAACAGGGAAAAGTTTGTCAATAAACTTGATAAAATCCGTAAATTTCTTTTCATCAGTATCCAGTTCTGTTTTTACAGCAGCCGAAAATGATTTTTTATCAATAGTCTTAATAGCTTTTATAAGTTTCTTTTGCATTTGCGGCGTCAGTAAGTCGTAATATTCTCTAAAAAGTGTAAAGTCGGTTATTACAGCGACCATATCCAGATATGAATTCTGGTGCTGTGGTTTGTTTTTAGCAAAGTAATCTATTACATTTAATCTGTTATTTTTATAATCAACCATCAAATTATTAGGATTTATAGAATCTATTTTAAAACCAGTCATAACGCTTGCCGGTGTTTTGCCTGCATTGTCAAGAATCTTTATTTGAAGAGCCAGATTATCAAAGGTTGATTGCGGCATATTCGCTATTTTTGTAACCTGATTGTAATAACGCAGGCTCTGCTGCTCGCTGACAGGCACGCCTTTTTTTATACCCGGATCCCATATTGTGGAAGACCAATTTTTTATAGAATGAGGTTCTCCGAAAACTTTTTTTAACAGCATTATTCTAAAGTTTTGCGGATGTATCCATACAGGCTGACCTAAATTTACATTATCAGGAAACATATTTATCGGGAGTGTATCTGGATCAATATATGCCTGTGGTTTCAAAATTTTAAGTACATAGTTATCTAATACCGGTATATTGTATACAACAGAATTAGCCCCTGTGCCGCTAACATTTTCCGCCGGCGGATTATTTAAAAATTCTAAAAATCGTTCGTATTTATGATTGTAAGAAAGTTCTCCTTGTATGTTTTCCGGTAATGATTTTGCCAGCAGGGTATCCGGCAGCGGCGTAAATATATTTTTAGCAGCTTTTAAATTTTTCCTGTGTATTAAATATATTCCTGCACCGATTAGCGAAAGACCGGAGATAGCAATACCTGTTGTTTTATATACATTTAACCGTTGCTCCGGACGCGAAACAGAAGTCTTTTCTTGATTATCGACTTTCTTAGCTGACTGCATTTGTACAGGTCTGCTGATAAAATTTATACCTCCTGCGGCGCTGATTCTCATTTTAACTCCTAATCATTATAATGCTGAAAACTACAAATATATTATTATTAAAATATACTAAAAAATCAAGCGTTAATATCCGGAGTTAACGACAATCTATGTTCTAATAGCCAAACTGTTCACGGGAATTCAGATATTCTTTGATTGAATTCAATGATGCCTGAACAATACGTGTAACTCTTGAAGAAGAGAGACCCACCTGTTTTGCAATATCTTTAACCTGCATATTACGATAAAATCTATATTCTACAACCGTTCTTTCTTTAGGCGGCAATTTCGTAATGGCTTCCCTTATCATTCGGCCTAATTCTGTAATCTCTGCATTTTCATCCGGCATGGCATGTGTGTCTTTTATAAAATCAAACGGAGAATCATTATCGCTTGCAGCCGCAGCAAGACCGTCTATAGAAAGAATTGTTTCATAGACAGCTTCTCTGACTTTTGTTTTTTCATCGACTTCTGTTTCTTCTTCATTTTCAACTTCGTCGTTTTTATGTTTAAGAGAGTACCATTTGTATCTTATTCTTAATTCGTTTCTGATAGCCCATCTGACAGCAGTTGCAATATATGCCGCGTTATATTTTTCAAGCTGTTCGGGCGATTTATTCTGAACAAGAGCCTGTATCGCAAGGATCCCGATTGATACAAGTTCTTCGTAATCAACCATATGCGAAGGTATACGCCTGTATTCCACACGCGCAACTTTTTGTACTATATCTATATATTCTTGTAATTTATTTTTGTCTTGCATAATCATGATTACTATAATAATATCATAAGTTCTACTTTATTCTACCTTTATTTGTAGTATTTTTCAAGTTATAAACAAAAAGCAGAATTTCTGCAACTGCTTTATAAAGCTCAGGCGGAATCATCTGATTCAAGTCAACCATTTTAAAAAGCGCCCTCGCAACCGGCGGGTTTTCAATAACAGGTATTGCATGTTCATTTGCTATTTTAATAATTTTTTTAGCGATTAACTCTGTACCTTTTGCAATAAGCATAGGAGAAGCCATTTCTTCAGCCTTGTATTTTAAAGCGCAGGCGATATGCGTCGGATTGGTAACAACAAAGTCAGCTTCCGGAACAGCATCCATCATACCTCTTTGCAGCATTTGCATCCTTCGTTGCCGCAGGGCAGCTTTTACATTCGGATCGCCTTCTGTGTTTTTGTATTCATCTTTTATTTCTTTAAATGACATTTTCTGGTCTTTTAAAAACTTCCATTTTGTAACCCCGTAGTCAGCAGCAGCTATTACAAGAAAGGCTATACAGGCCTGAAAAATAAAATCAGTAATAAGTTTTCCGAACTCTATCATTACGGCAAAATTGTTATCAACAGCAGCCAGCATTAAGATGCTTTCTATGTGCTTTGTATATACACTCCAGCCTATATACCCCAGAAGAACAACTTTAACAATATTTTTCATCAATTCAAAAATAGTTTTTATAGACATAATATTTTTAAAATATTTAGTAGGGTTAAGTTTATCGAGTTTCGGCATTAACGGCGCAGTCGCAACAAGCGGTCCCACCTGAATAAAGTCAGCCATAATAGCCACAAACCATGCCAGAAACAATATAGGCCCTATGATTAAAAAAGTAGTCTTGAGTGTAATCGTAAGAATATAACTCATTCCTATCTCTGAAAGATGCGCGTTCGGTATTTGCTCGTACAGCAGTGTGTAAAGTTGAACTATCTGATCCCAGACAAAAGGCGCAAGTCCGACAATTGCAGAAAAAAGTATAAGTAAAGAAAGGGCTGTTGAAAAATCTTTTGATTTTACAACCTGACCTTCTTTTCTCGCTTGTTCCAATTTACGCGGCGTGGCGTCAAATTGCTTGTCTTCATCACCCATAAGCTTGTACTACCTTTTCCCAGTATTATATCATAAAAGCAACGGTTATTCTTTCTGATAAGCCCACGCTGAATGATTATGTATGCTTTCAAAAGCCTCGCATTCTACTTCAAACTCTTTCACAACTGGATTTTTACGCAATTTTACAACAACATCACGCAATACATCCTCTACGAATTTAGGGTTTGCGTATGCTTTTTCAGTGACAAATTTTTCGTCCTCACGTTTTAAAAGCGGATATACTTCGCAAGACGCACATTCTTCAATCATTTTGATTAAGTCTTCAAGCCAGATATGTTCGTTTTCGTCATAAGATACTTTTACGCTGATAAATGCACGTTGATTGTGCGCACCGTTATCAGAAATTTCTTTTGAACAAGGACATAATGTAGTTACCGGCACAACCACTCCGAGTATAAATTTATATTCAGAGTTCTCAATCCGCCCTTCAAATGTGCATTCATAACTCATAGGAGCAATATATCCTGTTACCGGTGATTTTTTATCTATAAAATATTTGAATTTGAATTGTAATTCGCCGCTTTGCGCATTCAAGTTTTTTATAATTTTTTCAAGACAGCCTTTTATATCCACTCCAAGCAGATTTTTGTGCTGCCATTCGGTTAAAACTTCTACAAAACGCGACATGTGAGTACCTTTATAATCCCGCGGCAATGAAACACTTACCCGCGCTTTTGCGCATACAATCTGGTTCGAACTGTTTTTTCGCTGAATTATCAACGGTAATTCAAGGTGTTTTATACCGACTTTTTGGATATCCACTTCCCGCGTATCTTTTTGATTTTGAATGTCTTTCATTATTTGAAAACTCTTTCTTAATATTTCTTAATAAATAGACTCATTTTTAGCAATTTTTTCATGCCCGCTGCCTTTATATAAATATAAAGCTCTCTCTTCTTATTTAAACGGATAGGCCTTGAATACCAAGGTCTTTTTTTTTGCCTTTATTTTGTAACGCAGCTTTCAGATGCGTCAAGTTTTTTTCTGATATCTAAATATCTGTTTAATTCTGTTCTTAATTTTTTCAAATCCGTATAAATACCGTTTGTTATATGAACTCTGTTTTCATATTTCGGATCAAAGATATACAGCGTAGGCAGACTTGTTACAGCACAATCTTCTGCAAGCGCAAGATTTTCTTGCGCTTCGCCGTTAAGCATAACAAAATTATAATCATCTTTGTATAATTTGCTTATGATTTTGAATTTTGGCATAAATTTTTTGCAGTACCCGCACCAGTCTGTGTAAAATAAAACAACAGCCGGTTTGTCAGAACGCATTGCCTCCGGATATGTAATCCCTATTTTGTATTCAGAAGGTGTCATTGTCGCCGGATTTAGCGCGCCGCTTGCAAATGTAAATCCAATTGTTGCAAATATTATTGCAAGTACTGTTCCTAACGTAATCAATATTTTCTTTTTCATTTTAGCATTCTCCTTCCTACAATATATCATAAAAATATTGCAGCGTCATCAGTTTAAATACTTCTAAATACAGAGCAATTTGTTTTTTGCATATTACTTCTTAATGCAGCAATATGTGAGTTTTACGCTTATCTGTTTTATATAAATTTTTCGAATTTGAAATAAAACTTAATAAAAGGGTTGACAAAATATATATTATAGTATATACTAAGTATATACAGAATAGTCCGAAGTATATACTTGTCCCTAAAAAATCGTGTACATCTCAAATCCAAAGAAGAGAAGGAGTTAAGTCTATGAGTAAGAATGCCCCAGTAAGAATGAAAAAAGTTGAATCATCCAACCCGGCGAAATTTGAAGTATTAGAAGCATCAACAAGTAGTGAATTAGCGGAATACATCCGTGAAATTTCCAATTATCCGCAATTAAGTCCGGCAGAAGAAAGAGAAATTGCAAAGCGTGCTAAAGAAGGTGATGCAGAAGCTAAAAAGCAGCTCATACAATCAAATTTAAAATTAGTTATTATTATTGCCAAAAAAGCAATACACATGTCAAAGCTGCCTATGGTTGACTTAATTCAGGAAGGCAACCTCGGATTAATGATAGCAGCGGAAAAATTTAATTACAAATTAGGCTACAAATTTGCGACTTATGCAAGCTGGTGGATTAAGCAATCAATGTTTAAAGCAATTTCAGAGCAATCTCATTGTATGAAAATACCTGTTTATATACAGGAAACACTTTCCAAATTTTCAAAAGTAAAATCCACAATGGAAAAAGAATACAATTGTCAGGTTAAAACGCAGGATGTAGCTAAGCGTATGAATATTGAACCGGATAAAATAGAAACATTTTTATCAGCATACACAAAAACAATTTCACTGGAAAGCGGTTTTGAGAATAGTGATGGCAAAGATATGAGTTTTGCCGATATTATAGAAGATGAAAGCGCCTCAGTAGTTGAAGCTGTTGAATTTGAAGGCTTACGCCGTGACATTTTGAATGTCGTATCAACTTTAAAAGAGCGTGAACAGGAAGTTGTAAAAATGCGTTACGGGCTTGAGGATTCAACAAGAAGGACACTGGAAGAAATCGGGAATATTTATGGTGTGACAAAGGAATGTATCCGCCAGACCGAATTGCGTGCCCTGAAGAAGATGAGAATGTCTACACTGGGGCAAGAAGTTCTGGCCTGCTATATAGACTAGAACAAAGGCGGGCGCGGACTCCTTCGCCCGCTGATTTTTTATGTATTAACCGGTAGTAAAAAGACCTTTACATAAAAGGTAAAGTGTTATTTAATTCCTTTATATTAAGAATGAAATATTATTAAGAACATTTTTGTGAATTATTCTGTGCAAAATAGAGAAAGGAGAAAATCAATGGAAGAATTGACAGATAAGGAATTAAATGTACTAAAATATTTAAAACAGGGATTAGCGGTGAACGATATAGCGGAACGTTGTGAAATTAGTCGTCATACGGTAACTGCCATAATATTGCATTTACATCGAAAGGGTGCTGTAAACAATACTTAACAACTGCTGCATATAATTCTGTGTCCACCCTCTCCAAGGGGCGAGGGGCGGACGTAGTCCGCTCTTATACACTAGACACCCGCTAGAGGCACACAAAGTGTGCTCCTACACACTGGACACCCGCAAAAGTTAACGGGCATCCAGTATATAAAAGTGGACTGTGTCCACTCGCAAGGCGCCGACTCCCGCAAATCGTAGCAAAACTGCTGCGGTATGACGGATAAAAAACATGCAACGTGGAAAATCTCACAAGCATGTTTTTAGGGGAATAAGGGATTAAGGAAATAAGGGAATAAGTTCTTTACAAAAAATAAGGCAACGTGGGGAATCTCACATTGCCCTATTTTGAAATCCTCTTAATCACTTAGTCACTGTCTTGGATTTGCTCCACGCTCACGGAGACTCGCCTAAGGAGCGTTGCTCCAGTCGGCTCGTTCCGTTCGCTATCCGGACTCGCTACGCTCCGTCCGTCCGCAAATCCGCTAATCACTTAATCACTTCGAACTAAGAGGCCAAGCCTCTTAGTTCGACACACATATAGCGCGGCGGTTGCTGTTGTTCTTGAAGTACCAGATATTGTCATTGCCGGTCGTGTCGGAAGTGTCGAAGTACCGGTAGTACGCGGTAAGCGCATTGCGCTCCTCACTGGACCAGTAGTGGTAGCCAAGAGTAAGGGGAGGATTATCTTTGTATTCGTCCTTTACTTTAAGACCTAATTTGTCTTCGTTTGCTCCTATTGTTACTTCATTGCCGTTGCTGTCTACATATAAATTACTTGCCAGTTGCGCAAGTTGTGCTCTCGTAGGAAGTTCCATGTCTTTATCTTTACATGCTTTTATCGCTCCTGCCCAATAATTGGTTGAGCATCCACTGCTTGTATAGTTCTTATCATATTCACTTGTGCCATCACATGTGTCGATAGGGGTGTTTGCGGCAAAATCTGTGCTAAAGCACATGTCGCCTATAGGGTTATCGCAAGTAGAAAACGCTACACCTGATGATAATTCAATATCTTTTCCAACTCTATTAGGGCCTTTCTTTCCGTTTACATCTACCATATATGCCATGCAGCTTACCTGACTTCCTGTATCTTCTATTGGATCAGCGTAAGGGCATTCCGGCTGATATGCCATAATGACTGTTGTCCCGTCTGCTACTACAAAGCTCATGGTATTTGTATTAGTTTGCCATTCCTTTAATCCCATGCTGCTTGCAGAAGTGAGACCGTTTGTTTCAATTTCTTCTAACGCATCGTTCTTACCTGTTGTGACAACTTTAGGTGAATAACATTTGTTGATGTCATCCTTGTCACAGGTTTTGATTACTTTCATGTAGTTTTTGAAAGTGTTCATGAAATCCTCTGTAGTATCGTGTCCTGTCATTACACCGTCTACGTTCATACGGCGTACGGTTTCAGTGAGTTTCTTTTCCCACAGGTCTTTTGCTGTAGACCATGCTTTTTCATTGTGGTTCTGGATGAGACCAGGAAGGGTTAACGCGGCAACGATGCCGATAACCGCGAGGGTTATTAGGACTTCAGCCAAAGTGAATGCTGCTTTAGCGTGCGCCTGAGTGTAAGAGCGGGCTTGTCCACCTTTAGCGGTTGCCCGAGCGTAAGAGCACACTTGTGTGCCTTCTGCTAACGTAAATGCGTAATTTTCTGTTCTAGTCATATTCCCTCCTTAATTCATGTTATAACATTATTATAACCTATTTACAAAAATTACTGTCATAATAGTTATAACATTGTTACAATGTTTAACCATGAAGGCTATATGATAAGAAAAATAATACAGATAGGAAACAGTTGGGGCGTTATAATTCCGCTGCCAATACTGGAACTGATTAAAATAAACCCAATAAAAGACAGAGTTGAATTTAGCGTTGAAAAAGATTGTATAATCATTAAAAAAGTTAAAGAATAATTTTTATATGAACAATTATTTTAGATATCAATATCTTTCCGGTAATATTTATGTTCCATCCGGATTTTTTCAGCATAATTTTTCAGCGCCGGAAACGGATTTTCTGAATTAGTACAAATTGAGAGCACACGCCCGCCATTTGAATATAATTTTCCATCTTTTGTCTCAACTCCGGCAAAATAAACATCAATATCCATATCTTCCGGCAATGTAATTTCATCACCTTTAACCGGCTCTTCAGGATAACCTTCTGACGCAATTGTTAAACACGCGCCAACGCCATCGTGATATTCCGGCTCTGCCCCATTCAGCAAGATATCAAGAAAATCATTTTTGAGATTAGTTAAAATCGCCTGACACTCTGGATCGCCAAGCCGCACATTATATTCTAAAACATACCAGTCCCCGCGCGTCCAGATTAATCCCGAATAAATAAAACCGTTAAAATCCGCGCCTTCAGCCAAAAGTGCTTTTTCAAGTTTTTCTAAATATATTTGTAATTTAATTTGCTGCTCATCCGTCAGATTAACCGGTGTATAAGCCCCCATACCGCCGGTATTCGGAGCATCTTTGGCTGCAGAAAGCCGCTTGAAATCTCTTGCCGGTCTGAAATTTATCAGTCTGCCGTTATAAAGATATGACATAACAGAAATCTCTTCCCCTTCAAGATATTCCTCTATAAAATACCTCATACCTGTGAATTTTCTGGCAAAGGCATTTTTTTCATCATTGTTATATAGAACTTTTACACCTTTACCCTTGCATAGTCCGTCAAATTTTAAAACCTGCGGAAAGTCATTTGATTCTATAGGAAGTAGTTTTGCGCATTTTATGCCATGATTTACAATAAATTTTTTAGCTGTCAGTTTAGAACTTTCGAGTTGTGAGAATTTCTTATCAACCCCGATGCATTTAATCCCGCGTGCTGTAAATTCATCAACAAGTCCGTCACAAATCGGTTGTTCGGGGCCAAATATTACTATATCCACCAATCGTGTATCAGGTATTTGTAAAAACTTGCGGCAATCATCTTCAGAGATTAATTCTACTGATTTACATAACAAAGATTTTTCACAGGCTGTTTTTATTGCCTGTTCTCTTGCTCCGTTACCTACAACCCATATATATGACATTTATACCTCCTATAATGATTTATTATAGTCGAACAAGTGTCGTTTTTCAACGATAGTGTGAGCAGGGCGCAAGCGTGTTGAAAAGGATACTTATTCGACAAATCCATTTTAACAACTAATGACAACCGCTGCAATTTCCGGAGCACCCGCCGAGTAAATCAGAAAAATCAAACACTTCATCTTTCAAAAGTTTTTCTATTACAATCGGATAAAGTTTGTGTTCAAGGTTATGAATTTCAGCTTCAAATTCATCGAAATGCATCAAATTTCCGATTAAAACAGGGTATTGCGCAATAATTTTTCCGCCGTCGAGATCACTTGTAACATGATGTATAGTCACACCGCTTACCTTAACTCCTGCATCAAATGCTCTGTGTATTGCATCTTTTCCCTTAAATGCAGGAAGCAAGGATGGGTGAATATTTATAAATTTGCCTAAATTAAGGACATCCTCCGGCAAAATTCTCATATAACCTGCAAGCACTATCAAATCAAAATTATTTACTGCAAAATAGGAACCGTTTTGTTCAAATGGCAGGTATTTGTATTTAACACCCAGATTTTTAGCGCGGGTTAATATATATGCATTAACATCATCCGTAAGGCAGGTTATATCGACTTCCATTTCAGGTTTTTGCGCAAAATATTTTACTATTGCCTCAAAATTAGACCCGTTACCGGAGCCCATAATTGCTATCTTTTTCATTATATTATCCTCCCTAATTCAAATGCATTTTCGCAAATTTTATATATATCTTTTTGATTTTCAGGCGCGCATATAATACAAAAACCGACTCCGCAATTAAACACATTATAAATTTCATCGCCGACAAGTTCGTGTAAACGTTGGAAAATCGGCTGTTGCGGAATATTTTGTTTAAAAAGTTCGAGTCTCTTAACCTCCACTATTCGTGACAGGTTTTCAATTAGTCCTCCGCCTGTAATATTTGCTCCTGCTTTGATTAAATTCGCATCCCACAATTTACGGATAGTATTGTAATAAATATATGTCGGAACAAGGCAGGTTTCAAAATCTTTATCAGACAATTGACCGTCATTATATAATTTTCTGACAAGTGAAAATCCGTTTGCATGTACTCCGCTTGACGGAAGTCCGATGATAATATCACCGGTTTCAATTTTTTGTAATTCTCCGCCTCCGGCGCCAATTGCAAATCCTGCAATATCAATTACGCCGTCACGCATAATATCCGGCATTTCAGAGGTTTCGCCGCCTAACAGCCTGCAATTACATTTTTCCAAAACCTTTTTAAGTTCAATAATTATTGAGGATATGGCGTCGCTGTCAAGTTTATTTACAGCAATGTAATCTGAAAAACCAAGAGCAACAACATCACGGGTTGCCATGTCATTAAGATTAGCCGCAGCGACTTCCTGTGCAATATCGGCATATCGTTTGCGTTTGTATAGCGGGATAATTTTTGTACCGATACCGTCGCAGCAGTTATAAATTTTTATTCCGTTATAATCAACAGAGCCGACAAATTCACTAATGTTTTTGTCTTTAATCTCTTTTGACAGAATATTATTTAATCTCTCTGCTTCCTTCAGGTCAACGCCTGACTGTTTATATGCGTCCATAACCTGATTTTATAAAAAACGCGGTCAAATGGCAACATTAATATTGTGTAAAATTATATTATAAGATTAGCAATTTATAAATTAATAAAATAAATTGTGTCAGGAAAACACGCTTTCGCTCTGCTTACGCTATCGTTTCCCGACACAACTTATTTTATTATAGTATTCCTCAAAATAAAAAGAGGACGCGGTTCAAGAACTACGCCCCTTTTTTAAGCTAATTGCACAGTGCAAGCAGAATACCTGCTGCAACGGCTGAGCCGATTACACCTGCAACGTTAGGCCCCATAGCGTGCATCAACAGATAATTCTGGCTGTTTGCTTCCAAACCGACTTTGTTAGAAACACGCGCGGCCATCGGGACGGCAGATACACCGGCTGACCCGATAAGCGGATTGATTTTTTCTTTAGAGAATAAATTCATAACTTTAGCAAAAATAACTCCGCCTGCTGTTGCAAATGAAAATGCAAGTACACCTAATATCAAAATGAATAATGTCTGAGTTGTCAAAAACTGGCTTGCAGATAATTTTGAACCTACAGACAAACCTAAGAATATTGTTACTATATTAATTAGTGCGTTCTGCATTGTATCGGAAAGTCTTTCAACAACACCGCATTCTTTACATAAGTTACCGAAAGTCAATGCGCCGACTAACGGGCATGCATCCGGCAGGAATATAATGCAAAGCCCCAGAACAACAAGAGGGAAAACGATTTTTTCACGTTTAGAAACTTCTCTCAATTGTTTCATTTCAATTTTACGTTCTTCTTCTGTTGTCAAAGCTTTCATAATAGGCGGCTGGATTACAGGAACAAGCGCCATATAAGAATATGCGGCAACAGCAATAGCGCCTAATAGTTCAGGAGCAAGCTTAGAAGTTACATAAATTGATGTCGGGCCGTCCGCACCGCCGATAATCCCGATAGCGCCGGATTGCGGAAGTGTAAATCCAAAGACACACAACGCAAGCAGTAATGCGCCAAAAATACCGAATTGTGCGGCTCCGCCTAAGAGAGCTGTTTTAGGGTTTGCAATCAACGGACCGAAATCTGTCATTGCACCGACACCCATAAATATAATTAACGGGAATAATCCCTGATGTATACCTGCTTCATAGATAATGCCTAAAAAGCCGTTCGGTTCGGCAATTCCGGCAACCGGAATGTTTGATAACAAACCGCCGAACGCAATAGGTACTAATAAAAGCGGTTCAAATTCTTTTTTGATACCAAGCCATAATAAGAACAAACATAATACAATCATAATCGGTGAGCCGAATTGATGAAGAAATTGTTCAAATCCGCTTGTAATGGTCGGGTCAGCAGGTTGTATGAAGTTTGCAATA
This sequence comes from Candidatus Gastranaerophilales bacterium, assembly GCA_944326465.1. GTDB lineage: Bacteria > Cyanobacteriota > Vampirovibrionia > Gastranaerophilales > Gastranaerophilaceae > CALUVH01. The sequence goes on from CALVEB010000004.1 coordinate 51,389, forward strand.
CCTGTTGACTGCCATAATTTATATAAACTGTCTGCTATATTCATCTTTTATTCCTTTTCTAATGTTTCCTTCAAAACAGAGGTAAAACCTAACCAATAGTTACCAGTACTTCACCTGTTTTGACTTTATTACCAACTTCAATTTCTACTGACTGTACAGTACCGGAAACCGGTGATTTAATTTCTGTTTCCATTTTCATTGCTTCAATAACTGTTATTACATCACCTTCATAAATTGTATCGCCTGTAGAAACAAGTACTTTTAATACAGTACCCGGAAGCGCTGCCTTAACCGGAGTGCCTTCACCTGCAGGAACTGCTGTTGCGTCAATTCCAGCTTTTACTTTTACGTCATACAATTTACCGTTAACTGTTGCTTTGTCGCCTTCAATTGTAACAGCATATTTTTTACCGTTAACTGAAACTGTATAACCGCCTGTTGAATCAATTTTAGGTTCTGTTTCACCTTTTTCACATTTTCTGACACCGATTGTACCCTTGCCCTGCAAGAACAAGATTCCTTTTTCTTTACATGCAGCAGAAATAAAGATATTTTCATCAGTAATCGGCAGACCTGCTTCTTCAAGTCTTTTCTTAGCCGGTTCAATACCTTTTTCAGGATCCTTATCGTTTAAGTCAACAACTGTTTCTGTTGTAGGTTCTAAACAGAGTTGTTCAGCGGCAATTTTGATAACTTCCGCATCCGGCTCACAAGGAGTTTTACCAAAGTATCCGAGAACCATTTTACCGTAACCTTCTGCAATCTTTTTCCAGTTGCCGAACATGACATTATTAAATGCTTGCTGGAAGTAGAATTGTGAAACAGGGGTTACAGATGTTCCGAAACCGCCCTTCATAACAACTTCCTTCATTGCAGCAACAACTTCAGGGAATTTATCCATTAAGTTGTTGTCGCGAAGCATCTGGGTGTTTGCGGTTAATGCTCCGCCAGGAAGAGGTGATTGAATAATCATCGGATTAACAGCAAGTGCCTCAGGCGGTAAGAAGTAATCTTTCATGCATTCTTTGAAGATCTCTTCTGTTTCAAGAATTTTTTCAACATCAATTCCTAAATCATAATCTGTTCCTTTAACAGCATGCCACATAGAAACGATATCAGGCTGCGCAGTGCCTCCGGATACAGGTTTCATAGATAAATCAATACCATCAGCGCCGCCGTCTAAAGCTGCAATGTAGCAGGCAAGTCCTGTTCCTGCTGTTTCGTGAGAGTGGAAGCGGATATGTGCATCTTCACCCAAAATTTCTCTTGTACGTTTAATTGTTTCGTATACTTTTCTCGGGCTTGAAGTACCTGATGCATCTTTGAATGCAAGACTGTCAAACGGAATGCCTGCATCTAAGATATTTCTCAGTACTCTTTCATAAAAATCAACATCATGCGCGCCGGTGCAGCCATAAGGAAGTTCCATCATTGTGATTGTAACTTCATGTTTAAGACCGTTATCTCTGATGCATTGCGCTGAATAAATTAAGTTGTGTACATCGTTAAGTGCATCAAAATTTCTGACGGTTGTAACACCGTGTTTTTTAAACATTTTTGCATGCAGGTTGATGATATCTCGCGGTTGAGAATCCAAACCTACAACATTGACACCTCTTGCAAGACTTTGAAGATTTATATCAGGCCCTACAGCGGCTCTTATTTTATCCATTGTTTCAAACGCATTTTCATTACAGTAGAAAATCGGTGATTGAAATCTTGCCCCGCCTGCAACTTCAAAATGTTTAAGACCGGCATTAACAGCAGCCTGCAGAGCAGGAATAAAATCTTCTACAAATACTCTTGCGCCATACACAGACTGAAAACCGTCCCTGAAAGAAGTATCCATTACCTTAATGAGTTTTTTCGCCATAATTTTTATATCCTTTCATCTTTTTATAATTTAATCTGATTATTTTTTAGCCATAACAGCGGCTATAGCAACAGCAATCGCTTCATCTTCACGTACTGCTGCAGAACGGGTGTTTTCAACAACTACAACCTTTTCCGGATAAATTTTGTTCAAATATGCTACAACATAAGACATTACATGCATAGCGCCTATCATTAACCACAAAAAAGCCAGAACAAACCCCATGCCTATAACCATTAAAGTCATTCCGACCGTCAATAATTCTAAATTCATAAAATATCTCCTATAGTCAATACTAAATCCTTGTTATCTTTTTCCAGTACAAGCTCGCCTTTATCTGTTATGGATTTTGCCATGCCTGACTTTTTCTCATTAAGTATTTGCACGCAAATCTCCTTTTCCAGAAAGCCGGCATGATTTATATAATATTCTTTTATATAACTAAATCCTTCTTTTAAAAAGAGTTCATAATTTTCGAAAAAATCGTTTACGAGCATGTCTTTAAATTCTTTCAAATTAATACTTTTACCGGTTTGCAAATTAAGAGATGTGACAGGTCTGTCTATTTTTTCAAGTTCTTTTTCATCAGCGTTAAGATTTACGCCTATTCCGAGAACAAGACCCTTAAAAGCATTTCCCTGCATCACTGTTTCTGATAAAATCCCTGCTATTTTTTTGCCGTCAACAAGCACATCATTCGGCCACTTAATTTGCGGCTGCAAATCGTATTTTTCAAGGATTTTACACAGTATTACAGATAAGTATTGTGTTAAATTAGAATAAACTTCCTGAAAAGTTTGCGACGGTTTTAAGACAAATGTTAAAAATAAATTATCACCGCCTAAATCAACCCAGCACCTTTGCAAACGGCCGCGTCCTGCAGTTTGACGGGCTGCCTGCACAATCGTTCTGTCTTTTAACTTTTCAATATTAGATTTTGCGTATCGATTGGTTGAATCAATCTCTTCCAGAAAAATATTATTCATTTGCCCTCTTTTACTATTTAATATTAACGTAAACAAAAAAAATTTGCGATTTTTATTTTTATGTATTAGAATAAGTTTTGTAAGGGAGAGAAAATTATGGAACACTGGTTATATAATATGTCAATTGGCAGTCATACATTGACTTTTAACCTTGATACTATATTTACCATGTGGTTTGCAATGATTGTACTTTTAATCTTTGCAATTGCAGCAACGAGAAAGCTTTCACTGGTTCCAAATAAATTGCAGGCATTTTGTGAAAGTATTATGCATTTTTTCTGGAATGTCATGGGCTCAATGAATACAGCAAGACAACATGTTCCTTTAATTGCATCATTATTTCTGTTTATTTTATTCGCAAATTTAATGGGGCAGCTTCCTTTGAGAATCATCCATATTAAGTCAGGCGAACTTGCCTCTCCGACAAACGATGTTAATCTGACAGCCGCAATGGCAATTATTGTATTAATATATTATGTAACAGCAGGAATCATGAAAAAAGGAGGCAAATTCTTTTTACATGAATTCAGTTTTACCGGAATAGTCATGGCACTTGTTGAATTGTTAGAAATGGTAACAAGACCTTTAAGTCTTGCTATCCGACTTTTTGCAAATATATTTGCCGGAGAAATACTTGTTACGATTGCATTAGGAGCATGTGCATATTTTGCGCCGCTTCCGATAATGCTTTTTGAAATACTGGTTGCATTCATTCAGGCAACAGTATTTATGATGCTGACAATAGCTTATGTATCGTCTGCAACAGGTGAAGAACACTAATAAAAACATATATGTAAAAGTAAAGGAGAAAAATTATGGAACAATTAGCTCAATTAGGTGCAGGTATTGCAATCGGTTTCGGTGCAGTTGGTGCTGGACTTGGTATTGGTTTTGCAACAAAAGGTTTGATGGATGCTGTTTCAAGACAACCGGAAGTTGCCGGTAAAGCATTCGGGTTCTTCCTTCTTGGTGCTGCTTTATCTGAAGCATGTGCTTTGTACGCATTCGTTATCGCGTTCTTATTATTGAACAAGTAATAATTGGAGTATGTCATGGAATTTAATGCAACATTCATAGTTTCAGTAATAAGTTTTATAATATTTACACTCTTGATGAATGAAATCCTTTATAAACCGGTTTCAAAAATCATAGAAGAGCGTGAACATTTGATCAACGACAATTATGAAAATGCAAAAGCTTCTAAAGATCATGCAGGTGCTATTTACGCTGACAGAGATGAAAAATTATCAAAAACTGCAGCAGATAATAAAAAACTTACAGCAGAAAGTCTGACTAAAGCGAATGCTGATGCTAAAATTAAAACAACTGAAGCAAAACAAAATTCCATAGCGCAAATAAACGCGGCAAAATCTGATATTCAGAACAAAAGTGATGCTCTCAATAATGAAGTAAAAGGTCGAATTGATGAGCTTGCAGATAATATTTCAGCTAAAATTCTCGGAGAAGTCTGATGGAAATTTGGAATTTAATTCTTGAATCAAATACATTCAACTTTATTATACTGGTTGGTATTATTGCGTTTTTAATGCACAAGATGAAGTTCGGTTCTGTTTTAGAAAATCTTAAAGAAAATATTGTAAACAGAATAGAACTTTCAAAAAGCGAACGTGAAAAAGCTGACAAAGAATTAGCAAAAGCAAAAGATGCGGTTGCGAATCTGGATAATGAAATTAAAGAAAGTATTGAATTGACAAGAAAAAATATAGACGCTGCTGTTAAAAGCACTCTTGAAACAGCAGAGCGGCAGGCGGAAAATATTCTCGGAAATGTTAAAACCGTCATAGAAAATGAAGAAAAACAGGTTTCTTCAAGAATTTTAAAACTGACAGAAACACAGGCTGTTCAATCTGCAAAAGAAAAAATTATTGCAAAATTGAACGCTAATCCGGAACTTCATAACAAATACATTGATGAAGCTATACAAGATATTGAAAAGGCGGCATTATAATGACAACATCATCAAAAAATTACGCAGGTGCTCTCGCTGAAATTGCTGACGATAATATAATTTCGTATGACGAAATAAAAAATGATTTAAACACTATATCAGTAATTATCAAAAATTCACCGGATCTAAAAAGTGTTCTTGAAAATATTACAATAGCTACAGATGTAAAAAACAGTATTATTGATGAAGTTTTTAAAAATCAGATTAACGAAAAACTGGTCAACTTTTTAAAAATTCTGACCAATAAAAATAAATTTGATGAATTTGACGAAATTAAATCAGATTTTGAATCAATTTACAATGACGTTAATAATATCAAACTTGTTGAAGTTACATCGGCTGTTGAGCTTACTCAGGAACAAAAAAATAGAGTAACAGAAAAACTGCAAGCAAAGTTAAATAAGCAAATACAGGCTAATTGGCTGCTGAACAGTGATATAATTGGCGGTCTGATAATTAAAATTGATGATAATGTAATCAATTCAAGCCTTAAAAACAAATTGGAAAAGTTAATATAAAGGGGACGATATGGCATTAATTACACCTGATGAAATCAGTTCTATAATCAAAAGTAAAATAGAAAATTATGAAGCGCAAAGTGAAATATCAAATACCGGAACCGTAATAGAGGTTGGTGACGGTATCGCGAGAATTTACGGTTTGCGTAATGTAATGTCAAATGAGCTTGTAACATTTGAAGACGGAGTGGGAACACTCGGTATTACGTTAAACCTTGAAGAAGACAATGTAGGTGTCGTAATTCTTGGTGAATACACACAAATCAAAGAAGGTATGACCGTAAAAACAACAGGCAGAATTGCATCAGTTCCTGTTGGCGATGCATTAATCGGAAGAATTATCGACCCGACCGGTAAGGCAATTGACGGTAAAGGTGATTATGAATACACAAAAACACGTCCTATTGAACGTATAGCCCCTGGTATTGTCGCAAGAAGATCCGTATATCAACCGTTGCAAACAGGTTTAACTGCAATTGACGCGTTAACACCTATCGGCCGCGGTCAGCGTGAATTGATTATCGGCGACAGACAAACCGGTAAAACCGCAATTGCTATCGATACAATTATTAACCAGAAAGGTAAAAATGTAATTTGTATCTACGTTGCAATCGGTCAGAAAGCTTCAACGGTTGCACAATTAGCAAAAACTTTAGAAGAACACGGGGCAATGGAATATTCAATCATTGTTTCAGCAACAGCGAATGAAAGTGCTCCGTTACAGTATATCGCACCGTTTGCCGGAGTTGCAATAGGTGAAGAATTTATGGAACAGGGCAAAGATGTTCTGATAGTATACGATGATTTGAGTAAACACGCTCAGGCATACCGTGCAATGAGTTTGCTTCTTAAAAGACCTCCTGGACGTGAAGCTTATCCGGGCGATGTATTCTATTTACACTCAAGACTTCTTGAACGTGCCGTTAAGTTGAATGACGAATTGGGCGGCGGAAGTATTACTGCATTGCCAATTATTGAAACTCAAGCAGGTGATGTTTCAGCATACATTCCGACAAACGTAATTTCAATTACTGACGGTCAAATATTTTTGGAAAGTAATCTGTTCAATTCCGGTGTACGTCCGGCGATCAATGCGGGTATTTCAGTATCCCGTGTAGGTGGCGCAGCACAAACAAAAGCAATTAAGCAGGTTGCAGGTAAATTAAGACTTGACCTTGCGCAATTCCGTGAATTGGAAGCGTTTGCACAATTTGCGTCAGATCTTGATCAGGCGACTAAAAACCAACTGTTGCGCGGTCAAAAATTAACCGAAGTCTTAAAACAACCGCAATACAATCCGTTAAGTGTTGCAGAGCAGGTATCAATTTTGTTTGCGGCAAATGAAGGATTGCTTGATGATATTGCAAATACAGATATCGCAAGATTCAAAAAAGAATGGTTTGTATTCTTCAATGCAAATCTTCAAGAACTTGCAGAACGCTTAAACGCAGGCAGTGCATTGTCAGATGATGATAAAAACGCTTTGCGTACGAACCTTGAAAACTTCAAAAAGACATTCTAAAAGCTACTGTAGAGTTAGGCTTTCCATATAAACTATATATATGGTGGCTTGATATAGTTACTGTAGGGTGGGCAAAGCGTATGCTAACCATACCGCGCAGGAATAAAACTGTTTGAGGTAAAGCGTGCCCACCAAATAGGATAAACAAGGAAGAAAAATGACAAACCTTAAAGATATTAAAAACCGGATACAGAGTGTTGAAAGCACAAAAAAAATAACAAGAGCAATGAAAATGGTTGCAGCTGCAAAAGTTAAAAAAGCAGAATCAACCGTTAAAGCTTCACGTCCGTTTACAACTGAATTAAATACAATGTTTGCTAAATTGCTTAATTCAGTCGGCAGTTATAGCGCAACATCTCTCAAAATTAAGCAGGCAATAGATAATTATCCTGCATTGCTCAGCACAAGAGAGATCAAATCTGTTGCGCTGCTGGTTATTACATCAAATAAAGGTCTGGCAGGGGCTTATAACGCAAACGTCGTCAGAAAAACTATCAATACAATTACTGAATACAATAAAAAAGGTGTAAAAACTTATTTGTTTGTAGTCGGTCAAAAGGGTATTTCAGCGCTCAAACGTAAATGCAAAGAATTAGGCTGTGATATAGAAAAGAATTATCTCAGTATCGCTAATAATCCGACATCAGAAGGCGCTTATATGGTAGCCGAAGATCTTGCGGATTATTATGTTGAAGGAAAAGTAGATAAAATAGAAGTTATTACAACTCGATTTAAAAATATGATGAGCTACTTTGTGGAAAACTGGGAGGTTTTACCGCTGGATAGAACATCAGAAAAAGCAGATAAAGACAGTGTTGTAGAACCTTTAATGGAATTTGAACCCGATATGCATCATATTCTGCAAAAAGTAGTTCCGATGTATGTAACGAATATAATTTATCAGTCACTGCTTGAGGCACAGGCAAGCGAACTTGCATCCCGTATGACTGCAATGTCCGCAGCAACAACAAATGCCGAAAAAATGATAAGCGAACTGTCTATTGAATATAACAAAACCCGTCAGTTTGCAATTACTCAGGAAATTATTGAGGTTGTTTCAGGCGCAAATGCCCAGATCGGCTAATTTAATATAGCAAATTAATAAGCAGTTTTAATCCTGATTGTGCAATGGTAAAAGACAGTTAAGATCAACTCCGAGAGCCAGCGCGATATTCGCAACAACAAGGATTGTCGGACAAACTTTTTCGTTTTCAATCCTGTATAAATGCTGCGGAGTAATATCAGCTTTTTCAGCAAGATATTCCTGTGAAAAATTTTTTCTTGCCCGTTCAACCCGTATGTTTTCTGCCAGAATTTTTACTGCATCTTCTTTCGTTAACATAATATTATGTTAACACTCTTGACACAAATTTTTTAGAACATATAATTTAATTTATGAACATATATGTTTATAAAACAAATTATAATTATGTAATTCAGGAGGGAAATATGAAAAAAGGAAACGCTTTTACTCTTGCAGAAGTTTTAATAACTATGGCAATTATAGGTGTCGTTGCAGCATTAACCATTCCGAACATTGTTCAAAACTACAAGAAAAAGGTTGCAACTGTAAGATTAAAAAAGTTTGTGTCTTCAATGCATCAAGCAATAGCACTTTCAGAACTTGAAAATGGCTCAATTACAAGCTGGAATGTAGCTGCATATATACCACCTACAGGCGATCCAAACAGTGATGAATACAAAGATGCATACAGACAGAACGCCAATAATGCACTTGCTTTTTTTAATCAATATCTTGCAAAATATATTAATCATACAAAAATCGAGGAGGCAAAAGACTACAAATCACTGGTATATTTTGCTGATGGTTCATGCATGTGGCTTTATAACGGAGGGCTTATAGATATCAAATATGCAATTAATTGCAGCAGCGGACAGGATAAAAATGGTGTTGATGATTTTGCCTTCATCATTAATCATAAAGGCAATGACATTTATTTGGGGAACAAAAAGTTTAACGGTTATTACATTTCTCCAATAGACAGCTTAACTCGTGAGCAGGCAATTGCTAACTGTAAAAATAATGCATATAATTGTACAGCACTTTTAGAAAAATTTGACAACTGGGAGTTCAAAGACGATTATCCCTACAAATTTTAACCGCATGCCGAAATAATTGCCATTGACACAGCACAGTAAATCACAAGCCATTGATATCTATCAGCTTAAGGCCGCGTTATGCTGCGCGGTTACCGTAAAAGTTAACCATTTTGCTTTTCAGAAATTCGTTGTTAGCCTGACTGGTTTCAATAGGAGCAGTTGGTTGTTCTGTCATTTTTTTAGCGTTGTTGCGTTCTTCACGCTTGTTTGTCATATAGATATTCAGTCTTGGAATACCTATACCGAGTACCAGTGCAGAGTAAGCATAACCGATTAGCTGCGCAAGGTTAAGAACATTCAGTTTGCCCCTTGTAACTTTGTCTGCTTCAGGAAGTAATTTCATCATTTTAGAGAAACTTAAAGCCTTACCGTGTTCACCAAGTGTTGAAACTTCTGCTTTTCTCAAGCCTTCAATTAATACTTCATCTTTTGTCTTTAATGAAGAATTAATAAAGCGCTTGAATACATTTGTGCTTTTTTCCGCTGTATTTAATAAAGATTTAGACTTGTCAAGCGCCATAACTGCACCTTTGGTAACAAGGCTGCCGATAATCAGCAGGTTAAGGAATCCTAAAGTATCCTTGATAGCGGATTCTCTGAGTTCGTCCTTGTCACGTGCCGCAAAAAGTCTTGACATAATCGTCATACCATAAACGAATTTTAACTGGTTAATTGTCGGCGTCATTCCTTTAAATTGAAGTTTTGACAGGAATTTAGACGGTTTAGTTGTGATTGTAGCAAGAGCGCCGATTCCGAGAGCCAGCCCTGTCACTACTTTCATTAATGCGAATGATTTAGAATCATCTTTCTGGCGGCCTTCAACTCCGACAAAACCATCACTGCCTGTACGCTTTTTAGTCAAATATCTGTTGACCGGTTGTACAGACATACCGAATAACGCCGCAAATCCTAAACCGAGTGCGGAACGTTTGAGGTTAAGGGATTTAAGACCTTTTACAAATTTGTTATTAGTATGGATGTCAGTATTGATAAATTCTTCTATAACATTATCCTGAACAAATGTTTTTGAAATATTCAAAATGTTTTCAACAGTTGTTCTTAAAGTCGTAGTTGATGTTCTTACTCCGTTGTCAAGCTTAGCTGTTTCTTTGCCGCCTGTTGCTTCTGAAATCACATTGACTATACGTTCAAGTCGTTCATTGAAAAGCTTTTTCATAAACTTTTTGTAGTAATTTTTTTGATTCTTAAAAATTTCAGCATCTTCCATGTTGTGAACGATATCGTCAATTAACATATTTTTTGCGTCATCAGAGATGGTTTTATACCCGTTGTTGAAGGTAGAAATTCTGCTCAAAATATTGTTTGCAAAATCTTTTTTAATTTCTTTCGGCAGCACTGAATATTGTCCTGTAGAATCTTTTGTAAGTGCTCCGCCATTTGCAAGATAATTTTTCAATGAAGTATGCCATTCTGATGCCATAATATCAATAGCATTGTTGTCAGCATAAATTCTGTGAGCCTTTATACCATACTTATTGTTAAATGCAGCAGCTAAAGCCATGCCTGCAACGGTTCCGTAGACACCAACCATAGAATGGTTGAAGGTACCGCAAGATTCACGGATAAAAGTTTCAGTTCCGGCCTGCGGTCCGCGTTTACGCATATCAGTCCAGGTTCTCGGGATAACCATAGAGCCTAAGTCAACAGCATTAGCGCCCCATGCCTGATTGGTTTCGAAAAATCTCAGACCGCCTGTCACAATGTCCATTGCGCCGGTAAATCGAGGCTGTTCATCATTGTTGTTATTATTTAGTTTTTGTTCAAATTTTGGGGTAATATATTGTACTTTCATTATGTTTCTCCTTACGAATTAAATATTGCCCGAAACGCGGGATTGTGCTTGATAGATGCTTTTACGATGTCCGATGACAACGTAGAGCCCGCGGCGGCGCCGGTCGCTGCTCCGGCTTTAGTATTCGCAAGTTCTTTTGCTTTGCGTTCTTGTTCTTTTTTGTTTGTAACTGTTCTGTTATATAACGGGATAAATACACCCAGTGCAATAAGTGAGAATGCAAGGTTACCTATCTGACAGATTGTACGTAACCGCTTGTCTTTTACAGTTGAAAGTTCATCAGTCGATTTGAGTGCGGTATGTTTTGTCCAGTGCCAGAATTTTTCAAGCGGATTTGCATTACGTTTCAAAGGTTTTAGTGTATTTATTAATTTTGCATCAGGATCTTTGTGTTCAATGTATGTTGCAATACCTTTAGCCGCAAAATCACCTAAGAAATAGAAGCTCAGGAATGTTGCAATATCTCGGATTGTTGCTTCACGAAGATCATTAGCATCTTCTGATGCGCCCATACGGCTTGCAAATGTTGCGGTTGAAATTATTCGCGCCTGATCCATAGACGGGAATTTGCCTTTGAATTGCAGCATATTAAGTGTAGGAAGTTTCATCATAGAAAGCAGTCCGACACCAATCATAGAGCCGACAGAAATTATTTTTTGTTTAAATAATTGTGCTTTTTCTTCTTTAGTCGGTTCTTTATATTCCTTGCCGTTATAAATCGGCGCACCTTTTTGTCCTGCTGATTTGTGGGTAAGCCATCTGTTAATAGGCTGCATTGATATAGCCAGCGGCAGTATTACAGCTAAACCGCCCAAACTTTTCCAGTTAACAAATTTGCTTGCTTTTTTAGCGTAAGTTTCTAACTGCGATGCGTCTGTTATATTTTCCTTTGCAACCCCTCTCAGGAATTTAACCATGTTTGAATAAATACTTTCGAGGTTGGTTGAATGGAATTTGTTTTCGCCTTTGAATTTTAAGTTTTCAGTAATATGAGTTTTAGCCGCAATTATATTAAATGCCTCTTTTGACAATTTAGAGCCATTGTGTTCATCATGTACAGCTTTTACAAGTTTTTCAAATATTTTGTCATCTTCTGAGGTCAGAATTTTGTTGAATGCTTTTTCACTCTTGCCGTCAATACCTGATATATCGTAGGTTAAATTTTTGAAAGCGTTGAATAATTTTTCATCGCCTGACCCTTGAGCATTTTTGTAATAATGCGTAATTTTTTCAATAGTGTTTGTATCAGCCCAGTTGCCGGCAAGATTTGATTTGTTAAACGGTTTCATCAGAGCCGGCACAAACTTGTTCAACCCGCTTGCAATACCGTAAACGATATAGCCCGGGATAAGGCAGTTTACAATGAGTCCGGAGGATTCACGTCTAAATGCTTCCATACCGGCAAGCAGATTGATTTTATGGTGTTTGTTTTCTTTGTTTTCATCTTTTTTCGGATTTGTATCTTTTGGTACCGCAAAAGTTTCAACTAATGTACGCGGAATAATTGCTGTTGCTAGATCCAGCACGGTTACATTTATCATCGGATGTTTTTCGCATTGCTGTACGAGCTTAATCCCGCCTTCTGCTGCTTTTTTTGCGTATGTGTGTGCCAGACGGCTTGCAGAATCCCTGAATCCGCCAAATGATACGTCATTTTTGTCCTGACGCGGGGTATATTTGCTATTTATATCACTTAATTTAATTTCACTAATCATAAATTTATTGTCTGGTTTCTACCTAATAACTACAAGTATTATAACAAGCACACATTCATTATAAAAGCGGGGCAAAATTAAAATTGCTATTTATACACTTAATGTAAAGTTTATATTAAGAAGGTATTTTGATTTTTTTTCTAATAATAAAATTTTTTAAAACACTTTATTCATTTTTTGTGCAAAATTTATTTTGTTTATATTAAATATACCTTAAATATGCGAATTTTTTAATACTTTTATTGTGTAAATTTTTGTAACAATTTTTCTTGAATGCTGCATTTTGGTTTTAATTTGCCCATATTTTCCGGCATGCAGGAATTACATATTATGATTAAAACTTTTACACAAAAACTTTTCTCCCTATATGTAATACTTTTTTCTGATAATCATTTTTTCATCGGGCTTTTTGCTTAGATATAATTAAGCATTTTGCGTACTTTTAAAATAACAGCAGCGTAGAATAGTTTTAACCGATGTTCACCCTTATCATATATTCAGTGCTCTTATAATTTCGGGAGGCTTTATTATGAAAAAAGCTTTTATTATATTATGTATTATACTGTCAGTAAATACCGGATATGCAGGTCAGTATACTGCTACACTGGATAAAATAGAGAATGAGATTTTCGGGTTCCAGTACGGTAATGAATCCGATGAAACCCGATTAAGCCGTATAGAAGAAAGTGTTTACGGGCAAGCCGCAGGCGGTACCACACAGGACAGAATTGCAAAATTAACAAAAGACCTTTCTGCAAATGAGATAGGAAAAGAAATAGAGCCTAAAGAAGATACTTTTATGGATGAAACAGGCGATTATGCAGATACACCATCCGTTGCGCAGGGTCCAAACGTAGATTATCCGGCTGTTAATGAATTAGAAATGCAGGTTTTTAAAACTGAATACAAAAACAAAAATATAAATGACAGACTTGCGAATCTTGAAAAGCAAACATTTGGCAAGACATTTAATGACGATTTAAGCACGCGTGTAGACAGGCTTAAGGCTGAAATCAAACCCGCATCATTAATGGATAATCAGATAGCGCAATCTTCAAATAATTTTTATGATGATGACGTTGTTGAATTAGACAAGGATTATCACCTTGACAGATATGAACCGCCTTCATTTGATTATGACGCATATAATGCAAGACATTCCTCTCCTGCTCCGGCTCCCAAGCGGACTAACCTTGCAAGCATTGAAAAATCAATGTTTAAACAGACCTATAACAGTGATGATATTAATAATCGTCTTTCACGCATTGAATCCGAAATGTTTGGAACAACATTTGCGAACGACACGCAGCGCGACCGTATAAACAGAATTGCAAGTGCATATACCGCGCAAAAAAGTGCCGGAACATACGATTCAAATAAATTTTCACAAAATATGGCAACGGCAATGCAAATAGGCACACTTATATTAATGGTACTGGCCTGTGTTTTATAAACACTAAAAGGTCTCACCTTAAATAATGCGCGGTTAGAATAACACAATACTGGTTATTTGCCTTCAAGAGCGAATGCGCTTATGCCTAATTTGTAGCTGTCAATGCCAAAACCTGCAATCTGACCGATGCAGACAGGAGCAATTAATGACTTATGTCTAAAGTCTTCGCGTGAATGAATATTGGTCATGTGTACTTCCACGACTTTTGCGTTGGCTGCAGTTATAGCATCCCGTATTGCTATGCTGGTATGCGTATATGCGCCTGCATTCAAGACGACGCCATCGTACCGTGTAATACTGGCCTGTATTTTTTCAACAATTTCACCTTCAAGATTACTGTGCCAGCAATCAAGTTCAATATTTAATTCCTTTGCAAAACTTTTTAATATATCTTCCATTTCGCTAAGAGTAATATTCCCGTACTTTTCCGGCTCACGAATGCCCAGCATATTCATATTTACGCCATTGATAACCAGTATTTTCATGCCTTTACCTCCTAACTAATTATAATATAAAATCAAGTAATTGTAAATTTTTATTAATTTTTTGACAATGAATGTAACAAAATCTTCATGCTTAGTTTATCATGCATGTACAACTATCCCCAAATCTCCTCCCAAGATTATTGTTCAAAGTCATGCTAACTTATAGCGTGGCTTTTTTTTATACAAAGGCAGAAGAATATATAAGTATTCAGATATAGCGAGGCGCTGATTTATTCAAAAGTTATCTTTGAAGAAACTTCAGCAACAATGCGTGCAATATCTGCGCCGCCTATTGCGACCTCAAGTATCAATGGAGAATGGATTAATACCGTTTCTCTATATTCCATCGTATCTATATCAATTATATTAAATTCAATAAAGTCATCGCCGGCATAAATAAGTTTTCCATACTCTCCCCCGGTTGCCCAACGAATAAACATGTATTGATTTTCATGTTCTTTTAGTTTTTCTACTAATCTCATCTACTAAATACCTACATCCTATATAATTATATTTTATTCATTTTTTATTTAAAGTCAACTTTTTAGAAAAAATTAAATATTGAAACTTTTTCTTGCGCCTTCTTCGTGATAGAAGCCGCCGCCGCAAATTGTTTCAACCACTTTGAGCACGAATTCACGCGGAGCATCAAGTTGATTGAGGTAAAATTCACGATTAGTAAGGTGGCGTATTTTCATTATGGAATTCTGGTTAGTTTCTGCCGGAATGAATAAAGAGGCAACCTCATTATCCAAAAGCCTTACCATTTCTTCATCGTGTTCTGTAACACCTTTCATTAATTCATTATAGTTGCCTTTTATAGCCATAATTCTGCCAGAGAAAAGGTGCTGACCGTTTTCTCGATAAAGCGCCTGCGGCTGAAAATTACACCGTGTTGTAAAACTCATCTTGTGCCATAAAATGTTAATAATCACAACTGATTTTTGCGCGTCAGTATCTACATAAATATTCTGTGTCGTAACCCCGCGGGAGGAAAAAGCCTCCTTTAAGGTCTCAGAAACCGCCTGAAGATTATCTATCATACGCAAAAAAATCTCATTGGTATTTACTGTTGCACGCTGATAGTCCAAAAATTGTTTATACATGTGTGCAGAAACAAGCCCTACTCTTTCTTGCAGCAGTGCTGATTTACGTGCTGATGTTTCAGAATTATCAAAACTTTCGAAGTTGTTGTTTAACAATTTAGAAATCCTTATTTGTATACCATATTCTAATAATAAACATGGTGCTATGTAAAGATTATAAAACTTTTTTTTACAAAACTGAATAGATGTATGGGTGTATTTTTTTAAAATACAAGTTCAAATTTTAAGTCACTTTTTAAATACTAATTTAAAGTAAATCATTTGTAATCTTGTATAAAAAGCGTAATTTATTTTGGTCAGTCTCAATTATTTTTATATTTTTCAGTATTTTTTCCAAATACTCCTGATTTGTGAAAAAATCCTGAAAGTTATATAAATCTTTTTCTTCTACATTCAAAGCGGCCGCTATTTTTTCAAGGTTTTCAGGTGAGGGATAATTCCTGCCGGTTTCTATTTTGCTCAAGCTTGAGATGTCAAGTCCCAGTATTTCAGAAAAATTTTCCTGCGTAATACCTTGTGATTTTCGAAGTGATTGTATGCGTTTGCCAAGTTTAATTTTTAAGTTAGTCAAAATTTGCTCCTTATTAAGATTTTAAAATATATAAAAATATTTTTAATGTATTGTTAGGCAATTTTATACTTGACAATAATGCTTAATAATCATAAAATAGTTTTGTTAAGCAAAATAAGGAGTCAAAAATATGTCTAATAATGCATCTACAAAGTATGCTTTCACTCTCGCGGAAGGCAGGGTGGACAAAGTCCACTTTAATACTTGGAAAACTGCTAAAGGTGGACAAATCCAAGACATCGAACGCGAAGGCAGGCTAGCCTGCACCACCACTCAGGCGCCCGCAAAAGCGCAACGGTGCCAATACGTCATTGCGAGCGAATGCGAAGCAATCCAGCCTATTGAAAAAGCGGGATTAGAACAACAGAATACGGGACTAATTCATGTAAAGAACTTATTCCCTTATTTCCCTGTCTTGGATTTGCTCCACGCTCACGGAGACTCGCCTGAGGAGCGTTGCTCCAGTCGGCTCGTTCCGTTCGCTATCCGGACTCGCTTCGCTCCGTCCGTCCGCAAATCCGCTAATCCCTTATTCCCTTGTAGTAAACGCGTCGCCTTCACTCTCGCCGAGGTCCTCATCACCCTCGCGGTTATCGGCATCGTTGCAGCACTCACATTACCGGGGCTCATCCAGAACCACAATGAAAAAGCTTGGTCTACCGCGAAAGACCTCTGGGAAAAGAAACTCACAGAAACCGTCCGCAGAATGAATGTCGACGGCGTAATGACCGGTCACGATACAACAGAAGCCTTCATGAACACTTTCAAAAACTATATGAAAGTAATCAAAACCTGTGATAACTCTGAGCTTAATAAATGTTACAGTCCGGAATTTGTGTTGACCGGTAAAAGAGATAATTTAGAGAAAAAATATATAGAAGATTTCAAAACAGCAGGTGACTTAGGAATAACAGATTGGAATACTAATACAATATCATTTGTTGTTGCAGATGGTACAACAGTTATTATGGCTTATAATCCAAAGTGTCCTTATGCAGATCCAGTTGAAGATACTGGCAGTCAAGTATCTTGTATAAGTATGATGATAGATGTAAACGGCAAAAAATCTCCTAACCGCGTTGGTAAAGATATTTTGCTCTCTAATGCAACCATTTCCACCTGCGATAATCCGATAGGAGATATGTGTTTGAGTACATCTTTAAAAATAGAAAAGATAGATACTTGTGACGGAACAAGTCCCTATGATTCGTTTTTTTCGTATGATAATGTAGGAAATGCTTGTGAAAATAATTACTGGGCAGGTGCTGTAAAAACTTGTAAAGACAATAACATGGAACTGCCGACCGGTGCGCAATTTGCAGAAATAGCAAATAATTTATATGTAGACCGTAATGGTGACCCGATAAAATTAAAAGTAAACGGCAATAAAAGTAATATAAAATTTAAGGATGAATACAAAGACAATCCTCCTATTGCTCTTGGTAATTACTGGGTAAATGACGATCAGGGGTCGTTCGCAAGGATGCATTATTTTGGAGGAGAGAGTACCAGCGGAAACAGTAGTACTTCTAAACATAACAGTGCAGCCCGCAATGTTCTATGTATTTCAAATTAGATTAAAATAGTTTTAAATAATTCGGGCTTGACCGGAGTTTTACGCTTGTACTATAATCTACTTATGGCAAAAGTAAGATCTAAATGGATATGCACAGAATGCGGGTATGAATCAGCCGGTTATCTTGGCAAATGTCCTGAGTGCGGCTCCTGGGGAAGTTTTCAGGAAGAAATTCAATATGCTCAAAAGCCTGTTATTAACAATTCACCCGCTAATGAATTTGTTAATACTGAAAAACCCGCTCTATTAAAAGATATTCATATTGGTGAAGAAGTCCGTGTAAGTACTAATATATCAGAATTTGACAGGATTTTAGGCGGCGGACTTGTGCAGGGCTCTCTTGTTCTTATTGCCGGTGATCCGGGGATTGGAAAATCAACAATACTTTTACAAACCAGCGGAGAACTGTGCAAAAGTAACAAAAAAGTTTTATATGTATCTGCTGAAGAAAGTGCCAGCCAGCTTAAATTACGTGCTCAAAGGCTTAACATAGACTCTGATAACCTGTTCGTTTATCCGCAGACAAGTATGGAAAATATTAAAACAGAGATTGAGGATATTTTACCTGATGTGGTGGTTATTGACAGTATTCAGGCAATTTATTCCCAAGGCGTGGCAAGTTCTGCGGGCAGCGTTACTCAAATTCGGGAATGCTGTAATCTTTTGATGCATATTGCAAAAACGAAAAATATTACTGTTGTTGTTATAGGCCACGTTACAAAAGACGGGAACATTGCCGGTCCAAAAGTGCTTGAACACATGGTTGACACAGTAATTTATTTTGAAGGTGACAAATATAAATCCTACAGAATGCTGCGTGCTATGAAAAACCGTTTTGGAAACACATCAGAAGTAGGCATTTTTGAAATGCATTCCGACGGACTTAGAGAAGTTAAAAATCCTAATGAACTATTTCTAAACGAGCGCTCACAGGTTGCAGTACCCGGCAGCGCAATAATTGTCACCAATGAGGGTACGCGGCCTTTACTTGTAGAAGTTCAGGCGCTTGTCGGCACAACGCCTTACCCGACGCCGCGTCGTGTCACAAACGGGGTCGATACTAGCAGATTACTTCAAATTCTTGCGGTACTTGAAAAAAGAGTAGGTTTAAATCTCTCTAAACAAGATGTTTATGTAAACGTTATGGGAGGTATTGACGTCGATGAACCGAGTGCGGATCTAGGAATCGCCCTTGCTGTTGCAACCTGCGCACGTGATGTTGTCGTTGACAGTCAAACTGTTATTATCGGAGAAATCGGTCTATCCGGCGAAATTCATCCGGTCAGTAATATAGAAAAAAGATTGAATGAGGCTGCTGCCTCAGGCTTTAAAAAAGCTATAATACCTTATGCTAATACAACTGATTTTGATAAAATTCAAATTGTACGCGTAAAACGTCTGATTGATGCAATTACAGCCTGCGTTACGCCGGTATAAAAGAATAAAAATCTATAGTAAAAACGAGATTGACTTAGCGGCCAATCTCGTTTTTAAGTGATTTCTTATTATTTGGTTATTCTGCTGATTCTGCCTCAGGAGCCGGTTTTACTTCATCAACTTCTTGAGGTGCAGTCTCAGCTTTAATTTCGGGTTCGTTTACTGTTAATGCAATGCGCTTATCGGTCGGATTAAATTTCAAGATATAAGTCATTACTTTATCACCGACTTTCAGGATACAAGACTGTTTGTTTTGAAGTTCTTCTACTTCGTTATGCGGAAGTAAAGCTTCTACACCAGGAAAAACTTCTACAAAAGCGCCAAAGTGCTTAATTCTTGTAATTGTACCTTCAACTTTGTCACCTTCTTTAATCTGTTTTTCAGCTTCCAGCCACGGATCAGGTTCAAGATTTTTCAAACTCAAAGAAACACGCTGCTTGTCGTGATCAACCGCAATAACCTCAACATCTATTTTATCTCCGACTTTTAAAATATCTGTCGGGTGGTCAATCCAGCGCCAGCTTAACTGGGAGAGCGGTAACAAACCGTCAATACCGCCTAAATCAATAAATGCTCCGAAATCAGTGATTCTTACGACATCACCTTTTACAACCTGCCCCGGTTCTATTTGTGAAAAAACATTTTTTCTTGCTTCTACAGCACTGTCATCATATACTTTTTTATTTGAAAGTATAAAGTTGTTTTGCTGTGGATCAAGAGTTAATATTTTTAATTCAATTTTGCTGCCGACTTCTAATTCTGTTTCCTTAGAACGCAGTTGACTTGTCGGAACAAAACCTCTTACACCGGATACATCTATTAGCAAACCGCCCTTAACTATTCCGGCAATAGTTCCGAGAATTGTTTCTTCAGCATCTTTTGCTTTTTCAAGTTCTTTCCAAGCATAAGCCAGATCAACTTTTTTATGCGATAACAGGAATTTACCGTCTTCATCTTCTTCTCTGATAATCAAAAATTCGTATTCTTGATCTTTTTTGAGCTTGTCTTCAATATTTTCACCTTTTTCTACAGCTTCACGTTCAGGCACTACAGCTATGGTTTTTGCTCCGATATCTACCATTGCTCCTGTGCTGTCATAGCCGCAGACAACCCCTTTTACTAAATCTCCTTTTTGGAATTTGTAATCATACTGTTTTAATAATTCTTCAAAATCTAATTCATTTGTTGATGCCATATTTTACTCCATTGCCGACTCTGTAACGACATACAATAATAATTTACATTACTATTGTAACATATATCGCAAAATTTGTAAAGTTTTTGCAAACTAACTTTACATTACTTAATTACACCTTTTGCAGCATTGAAAAAATTAGTAAACATATCAAATCCAGGTTCTGTAATTTTGTTGAGTCTGTCAAGAATTTTTCCCAGTTCTTGTTTTATAAAGTCAGGGTTGCCGCTTGCTCCGCGTGCTTCAACCATTTTGCCGTCTTTCATAATAAAACAGTCCACTGAATTTTTATTCCATAAAACTTTTGCATTTGATTGGTCGTTAAGCGGTACATTCATTAATTTTTGTCCGCGTTTGGCCGCCATTTTTGCAAAATCCCAGCCAGCTTTTTGAATTCCTGTCATTTTATTCTTTCCTTTCATAATTAATTATCCGGTTATACAAAAACAGAACATAGCTTTATTTGCGTCATGTTCTGTTTTTAACTTTATATAACTTAATAATTTAAGCTTTTAAAGATGAAATCAATTCAGAAATAGCTGCTTCCTGTATATTGATTTCAGAAATTCTTGCCTTTGTTTGTTCTATCAACTCTTTCGGGGCATTAGCAACAAATTTCGGGTTGTTAATTCTGCCTTCAAGAGATTTCTTTTCAGCCGTAAGTTTATCGAGTTTCTTTTGCTGCCGTGCAGCTTCTGCATCTAAATCAATCAAATCCGCAAGCGGTACGATGATTTTGGATGCTGAAACAACAGCAGTTGCAGATTTCGGCGGAATTTCTGCAGCGTAATCCGCATAAGTTATTCCGTCAACTCTTGCAAGCCGCTGTACATAGGCTTCAATAGCTTCAAAAATGGCTTTTTCATCTTTATTAGCTCTTATTTCTATATTAACTTTCAATGAAGGTGAGATATTGAAACTCTGGCGGACATTTCTTAGAGATTTAATTGTTTCAAATACCAGATCCATTTCTTTTGCTTCCTGCGGAAATGCTAATTTTTCTTCATATTCCGGAAAATCAGCAACAATAATAGCTTTGAATTCTGATTTTTTAGGTATTAACTGCCATATATGCTCTGTAATATGCGGCATAATCGGATGCAGCATTCTCAAAGCCATATCCAGAACATATCTCAATACGCGTTGCGTATTAAGTTTCAGGCTGCTGTCTTGAAGCTGAATTTTTGCGATTTCAACATACCAGTCGCAATATGAATTCCAGAAGAAGTCATATAATTCGTGTGCAGTTTCTCCAATGCGGTATTCATTTAAATTATTGTTAATACTTTTTGCTGTATTATTTAATTTATCTAAAATCCACTTATCTGCAATAGTTAATTTTGAAAAATCAATGTCATTATTGTCAACGCCTTCAAGGTTCATCAATACAAATCGTGAGGCATTCCAGATTTTATTTGCGAAGTTGCGGCCGTATTCAAATCTTTCATCGCTGATTTTGATATCCTGACCGCCGTAGGTGCAAAGGGATGTCATCGTAAATCTTAAGGCATCACAGCCATATTTGTCGATAATTTTAACCGGATCAATTGTATTGCCTTTAGATTTAGACATTTTCTGACCTTTTTCATCGCGGATAAGCCCGTGGATATAAACGGTTGAGAAAGGGGCTTTGCCTGTGAACTCAAGTCCCATTGTAATCATTCTTGCAACCCAGAAGAAAATAATATCAAAACCTGTTACAAGAGTGCTGGTCGGATAGAATTTTTTGAAATCATCAGCATCAGTATTTGGCCAGCCCATAGTTGAGAACGGCCATAATCCTGATGAAAACCAGGTATCAAGAACATCTGTGTCCTGAACATAATTTTCAGGATCAGGATTTTCTTTGGCAACAACCATTTCACCGGTTACTTTGTGGTAGTAAGCCGGAATTTGGTGTCCCCACCACAATTGACGGGAAATACACCAGTCGCGGATATTTTCCATCCAGCCTAAATAGTTCTTTTCCCAGCGTTCCGGAACAAATTTAATCCGTCCGTCTTTAACTGCTGCAATAGCTTCTTTTGCAAGCGGTGCCATTTTTACAAACCATTGCTCTGACAAAAGCGGTTCAATAGTAGTGTTGCAGCGCTGGCATTTGCCGACATTGTGTTCGTGGTCGCGTGTTCTTAGTAAGAAATTGTTATAAGAAAGCATTCCGACTATTTTTTCTCTTGCTTCATAGCGGTCTAAGCCGTGGAATTCCTGAGGAACTTCGCCGCAAGCTTTCATTTTGCCTTCTGTATCAATTACCCAGATAGGGGTTAAGTTGTGGCGTTTGCCGACTTCGTAATCATTTGGATCGTGCGCCGGTGTTATTTTAACAGCACCGGTACCAAAGTTCTTATCAACGTATTCATCAGCGATAATAGGTATTTCGCGGCCTGAAAGCGGGATAATAACAGTTTTGCCAATCAATTCAGAGTATTTATGGTCACTCGGGTGTACTGCAATTGCAACATCACCGAACATTGTTTCCGGCCGTGTTGTTGCGACAATAATTGCTCCGTGTTCACCTTTTAGCGGGTATGAAATTTCCCACATGTGCCCCTGTTCTGTTTCGTAATCTGTTTCTACATCGGAAATTGCACTGTTGCATCGCGGACACCAGTTAACAATGTATGCGCCTTTGTATATTAATCCTTTTTCATATAGTCGTACAAAAACTTCTTTTACGGCTTCTGAACATCCTTTGTCGAATGTAAATCTTTCTCTTGTGCGGTCAAAAGAAGCCCCTAAACGTTTACACTGGTCAAGAATTGCGGATTTATGTTCATTGGCCCATTTCCATGTTTCTTCTAGAAATTTTTCGCGGCCTAAATCATAGCGAGAAAGCCCTTGTTCCCGCAATTTCTTTTCAACAACATTTTGTGTTGCAATACCGGCATGGTCAGTGCCCGGAACCCACAGGGTTTCATAGCCGGCCATACGGTGATACCGGATAAGTATGTCCTGTAATGTTTCGTCCAGAGCGTGTCCCATGTGAAGAACGCCTGTTACATTTGGCGGAGGAATGACTATAGAATAAGGCTTTTTCGGGCTTTTAGCGTCTGCTTTAAAGAATTCCCCGTCTTCCCAGAATTTATATATTTTGTCTTCAACTTCTTTTGCATCATAAACTGTAGGTA
The DNA here is from genome assembly GCA_944326465.1 of Candidatus Gastranaerophilales bacterium. GTDB lineage: Bacteria > Cyanobacteriota > Vampirovibrionia > Gastranaerophilales > Gastranaerophilaceae > CALUVH01. The sequence continues at coordinate 74,857 of CALVEB010000004.1, forward strand.
AATCTTCAATCTTAATGGATGTTTGAGTCATAATCATATCCTTATAATTTTCTTATAATTCGTATAACTAAAAGATAACACAAAAACTTCAGACAGTGAAGTGTTAACTTTCTTTATTTTTTATTGACACATTATTTTTTTTGCCTTAGTCTGAGGTCAGAGGAAATGAAGTGGAGATCTTCAACTGTAGCCGCAGCCGTAAAAGTCGGAACACTCGAAGAAAAGCTTTGGTCACGTGCTTTTTGACCATAGACAAAATCTTTTTTTCAGTGTCCTCTAAGAATAGAGGATTTTTTTAATGTCATTTGCAGCAATACAAACGAATAGCGCAAGAGTTGGAACTTGCCCGCACGGATTACCGCTAGGAGCATGTCCGATTTGTAACGGTATGGGTGGCGGAGGCGGAATGAAGAAGGCTGATTTCTCCGCAAAACCGGGCGAAATGAGCTGGAATGAATGTGCCGCAATCGGAGCTTTCCTAAAGGCTCAACAAAATGCAAAACTCGCAAGAGAACAAGATGCCATTAATATTGCACAAAATATCAAAGCCTTTCAGCAGACAATGACTAATGCGCATCAGCGTTTAACCTCACTTTCGCAGTTTTTTACGGCAAATACGCCTGCAATAATCGCAAAACCCGTTAATTTTGTTCTTAATACAATTCTTGCAAATTCTATTAATATATTAAAGAACATGCCGGCTGCAATTACAACGACATTACAAAATATCTCGCAAAAACTCGCTGATATCTCCGATAAACTAACTGCTGTATACGGTGAATTAAAAGCCGCTGTGCAGAAAAAAGTATCGGAAACGTTTAACGAACTCAAGAAAAAAGTTAAATCATTATTCGCTATATTCAGCCCGCTGGATGCTGATAATGATGACAAGCAGATTGATGAAACTAAAAAAGCCTTTGAATTAAAGACTTTTATACATCATTTGTATAAAAAATTAACAGGCGAGCAGAAGGAAGCAACACAAGAAAGTCGTTAAGACGATAAGACGTTAAGACGTTAAGTTCGTATCAATTAATAAAATTAACGAATTCAAATACAAAAAGGGATAAAAGGATGAACATAACACCGTTTCATGATAATGAAACAGCAAGACAGCAAAGAAATTTAACAACAACGCAAAAACGCGCTAATTCTAATACAAAAGAGGGTGTTCTTGTAAATAATTTTATAAAAGATGCAGATACCTGTGTTAATCTTGATAACACTGTTGATACACTGATTATATCAGATCGTGTCAAGCTGCCGCAAAAGCTTAATGAAGATAAAATAGTTAAAGATAAAACTCTTCTACCGATAAGCGGCGCGGCGTTAGGTGTAATGGGAGTATTTGCAGGAATCACGGCGTTTATCAGTCATAACACAAAAATTGCCACCAATATGGCAAAGAATATGATTAAAGAAAAATGGCTGCCTACTCTGACGCGTAATATATCTATAAACGATGAAACATCACAGGCGATATTCCAGATGGTTACAAACCCTAACCGTAAAACGATTATTGCGGGTGTTGGGGTGTTTTCGCTCACGGCGACTGCATTTATGGGAAAAACTTTCTTTGACGGGTTCAAAGATATCTGGGTTAAAAAGCGCGAAGCGGATATTCAAAAAAACTTGCAAGAGCAGCTTATTGATGTAGAAACCCAGTCCTTTTCAGGCAAAATCCAGATTATAAGAAACACCCTGTCTGACAAAGCAAAAGAGTTAAATAAATATATAGCGGAAGAAGATGAAGCAATCCTCCCGAATTTTGGTAAATCCACTCAAATTGCGTTTATGGGCGGTAAACAGCAATCGTATAATGAGAAAAAAGCAAGTCCGCTGGCGTTTTTTGCGCTTGGGGCGGCAACTGTTGCGGGAATTATAGGGCTTTCTTATCTGTCTTTAAAGAATTTAAGTAAAAGTAAAGGGCATTTAAGAGATTATATATCATATACTGAGGACATCATCAGTAAAGTTGTCAAAAATTCAACAGAGCAAACAAGAAAGCAGGACAGTGAAAATCTTGCGTTTCTTTTCCAGTCAATAGACGCATCGCCTGAAACAATTAAGCGGCTTATGGAAGGTATCAAATGGGAAAAGCCGGAATTTGTGAATGATTTTATAAAAAATACTGTATCTAAAATTCAAACATCAGCGGTTAAGGTGAATTCGCACATTGGCGGTGACGGAACGCCAAAACCTGCGTTTTCATCGTTTGTTGATGATTACAGGGCGTTTTTATACAACTGGCTTTTAGATACTGATAATGCGCAATTCCGTCAGCTATTCTTCGGAATGACCGGTGCAGCGGCTGTTTCTTATGGCGGTAAGCTTGTAGGAGATGCTATAAAAGAAGTTCAGGTCAAGAAAATCAATGCGCAAACCGAGCTTGATTTGCAAAAACGGCTTGTATCAACCGAGTTACGCAACTTTAAATCTAAAAAAGATGCGGCAATTCAGCCGCTTATGGAGGAATTCTATAAGCAGGTGCAGAACGGCAAGCCTAAAGAGCAGCTTAAAACAATGGCGGACAACATTCTGTTTGAAGTCAAAAACGGCCCGCCGTTTGTATATTCTTAGAAGGGAATAAGGGAATAAGGAAATAAGGGAATATGTGTATTCAAGCGATAAATACAACTTATAACAATCAAATCTGTCAAATAAGAAATAGTTTCATAAATGAAACGAACTTATTCCCCTATTCACCTATTTCCTTATTCCCTTCTGATTCTTCTTCAGTCAAATATGTTACATCCACTACATCAAACTACTGTTCCTTTAACCAGCCTAAAGTGGATTACTTTGTTAAACAAAAGGAACAGGCGCTGCCGTATTTGACAGATATTCTCCAACACTCCAATAATGAGGCTCAAATAACAGAAACATTATATATAGTAGACAGAATGATTGAAAACGGCACTAAAGGCGTTGATAAGATGTATCCGACACTTTCCCGCTTTAATAATACTAATTCACCGTTTATACAGACATTTCTTGCCGGAATATACAGAAAAATACAGGTTCCGGACGCATTTGGCCCTCTGGTTGCCATGTTAATACGCAATTCTCTTAACCCTCCGCAAACAAATTTCGATCCGAATGAAGAGGTCGGAGGTGCAATACTGGCCTACCTTTCAGACCGTTTTAGACATTGATAAAAAATATCAATTGTAACAATTTCGTAACATGATTAAAGACATGTTTAAAGTTTTCAAAAACATGTGCCGACATGAAAAATACGAGTTACAAAACAAATGAAAGGAAGACAGAATTATGGGAATGGCAGCATCACAAGCAAGATTTTTAGGCTTGACAGCAAGGAAGACCAATCTTGAATTTGAAGGCCAACAGATTAACCAACAAAGAACATCTTTGTCTAACAAATCTGCTAACTACTATAACGACTTGTTAGGTATGTCTGTTCCAACTCCTCCTTCTGTCGATAACTATACAAAAACAGTTTACTCATTTGAAGACGGTGCATTGACTAACACAATCACAAGTATGATAGCAAAAGGAAACGGCAACTACACCGTAAGTTACTTGAGACAATGGGTGGATGATTTCTCAGCAGTATCAGCAGCTACAAGTATTATTACAAGAAATGGCGGTACTTATTCAATCGGCGGTACACAATTAAGAATTATGACAGGTAACACTCCGACTGCTGCAGAGATTAAAGCTGATCCATACTTGACAGAATTGCAGCAAGATGGTCAATTAGCAGGTCTGGTTGCAGAAGAAAAAGAGTATATTACTCTCTTGAATAATAAATACAATGGCGGTGACCAGGCAGGTAAATGGTACGTAAGATATGTACAGGATACCACAACCGGAGATTGGACTCCTTACTTCTACAAAGAAGATGATGTTACAGGAGCTACATACAGCAACACTGGCGCATCATTGTCTAACATCCCTTGTTATACAATCGGTAGTGAACAAAAACAGGAAGAAGTCAAAGCTGTTGAAAATTGTAAGGTTGAAAAAGACTCTACAGGACGTTACATAAGCATTACAATCCCTGATGGCAACGGTGATCCTATCACTTATGCATTAACTACCAACACAACTACTGACCAGGCTGCTTATGAAGACGCTATGAACCAGTACGAATATGACAAACACTTATATGATCAAGCTATTGACGAAATCAATGCTAAAATTGAAATCGTTCAGGCTGAAGACAAAAACTTAGAATTGAGATTGAAACAACTCGATACTGAACAAGATGCAATCCAAACTGAAATGGATTCTGTATCAAAAGTTATCGAAAAGAACGTTGAATCTACATTCAAAACCTTCGGTTAATACTTAAAGCTCTGATACATAAGATGTTATAAATAATATTCTGACTGTGTCAGAGAGGTAATCGAGGGGCGACGGTTAAACCCGTCTAAACAAAAATTACACACAGGTACATCAAATGTACAGGTGTTGCAAAATTTCCTTTCCCTTTTTCCTTTTTCCTATTGATTTTCCAACGACCGGCTTACGCTAGTCGTTTTTTTTATCTAAAAAACGCGGTAATGCATTTCGCATTACCGCGTCAAAATCATTGTATTAATTTAAACACCTGCTAAAGCTGTTGCTTCTTTTACAACGGACTGCAATGCTTCCAGTGCGTCTGCCGGTAATTTATCTATACCAGCTTTTTCTACTTCTCTTGATTTTACAAATTCAATTCTGTCGTTCATGCGTGCAACGAATTGTTTTGCATAATCCTTGTTAGAGAATGATGCATCAAAACCGTCAACATCCATAATTTCGATATCAGAGAAGTTTTCCCATTTATGGAATTTTGCAGAGCCTTCAACAATAGCTTCAATAATACCTAATGTATGAGCCGGTTTAACTTTTGTACCCATAAATTCACCTGTGTTCAGGATGTAGCAGTCAACGCCGTCAGCGATTAATTGTTTAAATCTTGTGTAATCAACAGACAGAGGATAAACTCTGAACGGGTTAGCATAAGGTTCAACAACCAGCGCGTTAGGATCTACGCCTGCGGCAAGTCTTTCTGCAGATGTACGTTTTGTTGCAAGGGTTGCGCCCATTGCTGCTCCTAATGCTGCTCCTGAAAGTTTTAATACCGGAGGAATTGTCGGGTCTTTCATTAACCAGAAAATAGCGTTAATCGGCTGGTCAATTCTGTCTACTCTGTTTGGAGACCAGAGTTTTGATTTAACAGCACGGCCGTTGCCGTTTCTTATATCTTCGGTTACTGAAACAACTTTTCCGTCAGCTAATTGGATAGCGCCTGCATTTTGTTGGGTCAAAATGTATTTGTTGTCTTCACAGCCAATCGGATAATCTGCTGTTTTGTCAAAATATGCAGGTTCAAGTGCAATTGTATATTTGTCATGAACATTGATAACGAATGCATCATCATGAAGAACTGTGATGTTGTATTTGTTGTTATGTTTTGCGTGTGTGATTGTTGATTTACCTGAGCCGGACAGACCGAATACTGCTACCTGGAAAGATTTTCCGTTATCAAGGTTGTAACGTTTCATACCGCCGTGGCATGATGCATAACCGTTTCGTGCTGCACAACCCCATGCAAGAGTTAATGTACCTTTTTTGTGTTCTCCAAAGTATCTCATACCTAAAATAGCTGCACAGTTGTGTTCAGGATCAAAGAATGTTAATCCGTAAGGGAAATCAGGATGTGACCAATCCGGATCTGAGAATACATAGATATCTCCATCAGGTAATTCTCTTGAATTTGCATACATATTTGCGTAAGTTTCGTTTATGTACTGGAAGTTCAACATCCATGAATACATAATGTTTTCAAAACCTTCCGGAATCATCAGGTGAGCTTTTACCATAAAATCTTCTTCTAACCCGACAACTACTTCTGTTTTATACATCAATTTTTCGCGGGTTTGATAAATTGCTTCACGAATAATCGGTAATAAGTATTTCAGGTCGCAATTAGGTTCACCGACAATTTTTCTTGCGGCAGCACAGCGGCCTACAACAGTTCCGTCATTGAATAATAACTGGTTTGCGCCTTGAGGTAAACCGATTTTTTCCGGTTTATAAACAGGCATTCCGGTTAATTCAATTGTTCCCGGGCTGTTTTTAGCCAGTTTGTATGCTTCGGAAACAGATTTAACTTCTTCTACATTGTTTCCGAAAAAAGGTGCCGTGATAGTAGCACGAGCCGCAGACATCAGTCTTTTCAATTCTTCCGAGTCTGTAAAAAATTCTTTTGTTGCCATAATTTTTCTCCTTCTTAAAATGACAAATTATGTAGTATAAAAATATTTTCTTATTTTTGTACACCTTATAATATCATAAAGAAAAATCGGCTTCAAGTAAATGAAAGATAATAAAAGTTAAGCATTTTTATCAAGCTTTTTTTCAGCAGGTTTTTCAAGTCCTAAAAATTTTAATGCAGGGTGAATTGTGGCATGGCTTATTTGCGGCGCAAGAATTGCAAGTCCGAGGATGGAACCTGTAAAACTTCCTGTCTCAATCGCTCCTTTTATCCAGTCAAAAGTTTCAGGATGTTCGTTTGTTTTCAAATGTTCGCGCAATTCCGGCGTAAATTTGTTTTCTGAATGGTCTTTACTTAATGAGGCAATCCTGTTCTGCATTTTTTTTGTTGCAAGTTTATAATAATCGAGGTATTCATTTGCATTTTTGAATTGATTTATTTCAGGTCTTACCTGACCTAAATATTTTTTTGCAAGTTTAAATGTACCATGTTTAAATACCGGCACAATTATTGTTGCAAACACTAAAAGGCAGGTTGCCTGATACAGAAATTCTTTAGCGGCAGCGTATTTTTTTGTATCATCAGAAATTTTGTTGTCAACAAGAATGGCTCCCGGACGTCCTATTGCTTTCAGGGTGGTTTCTGATATCATCTGGCTGCTTGTATTTGTGGCCATTGCGGTCAATGCATTGGATGATAAGGCTCTTGTTATAGCTGTAATCATACGCCACCTACTTTCATTCCGTATGAGCCTAAAAATGAATTTATACTGGGCCGTCTAATAGGCTGCAGCTGCTGTAAAGTATTTGCGGCAGGTTTAGAGAGCGTCTCAGGAGATTTTGGCGTGTCAGGTGTTTTAGGCGGCTTGATAATTTCATCAACAATAGGTTTTATTGCAACCGAACAAACAGACGGGATTACAAGAAGTGCAGCCACACATACACCTAAAAATCTTAAATTATTGGCAATTTTTTTAGTCATTTCAGGAGATTGTTTGATTTTTTCAATATCAATTATGTCACCTGTTTTTTCTGCAAGTTTTTTTGCTTTTTTTATATTAACGGAATCCTGAACATTACGCAGAACTTTAGCGCCGAAACCGGCAAGTTCTCCGCATATAAAATAAACAGGAATAGCAACGGCTTCAGTAATACCTTCTCTCAATGCCGTGTATTTTTTTGTTTCAGGCTTTTCTGTTTTATCCATCATGGTAAAAGTCGGACGGCAAATACCCTTAACTGTCGCAATTGCCATAACTGTGTGCGTTGCTTTAAGGTTTTTTGCTATATATTCAAAAGTTTTTACTAATCGTTCCTGATAAGCCATGATTTTTTCCGAGTCTTATAAAATATGAACAAAAAAATTTTTGCCATTTACGATGATATACCGAAACATTTTTTAATTCAATAATTTGTGGTATTATTTATCTATACAGCAGGAAGTTTGTTTAAAATAAAAAACAAAAAATGAACTTTTTAAAAAGGAGTTTCGTTATAAAGGTACAAGAGGTTAAATTATGAACAAGAAATGTACTAAATATGAAGGTTTATTCATTTTTGCCGACGAAAAGACATTTGAAAAACATTTGAGCGAATGTCCGGATTGTCAGGCAGAACATGAAAAAATGCAAAATATTTCGAAACTGCTGCAAGAAGTTAAGCCTGTCTATATAGAAAGACGCAAACAGACTGCACAATTAAAAATAGCCTGTGCAATATGCGCAATGTTATTAAGTGGTACAGTTATGGGTCTTGTGAATTTCAACACTGATATCTCTGATACAATCAAGTACGGTACAACATTAAGTGCTCAGGATCTGGGATTGCCTGTTGATTCATACGGACTTATATTGGTGGAATAATGGATTTTAACAAACTTGTAAAACAGAATAAAGCAAATGTAAGAGGTATTATCCGGCTGATAACAAAAGAGGATAATGAAGATTTAGAGCAGGAAGTGTATTTAAGAGTGTGGAAAAACGCTGATAAATACAAAGAACAAGGTTCTTTTAAAAGCTGGATTAATACCGTTGCAAAAAACATTTCCAAAGATTATCTCAAATCCGCATACCGCAAACATCAGGATTTGTCCGAAAATAATGATGATGCACTTATAACAATAAAGGATAAAAAAGATACACCGGAATTAAAACTGATAAAAAATGAACGACAAAAGACAATAATGGCGGCCATAAATTCGTTGAAACCGAAATTTAAAGAAGTTGTTCTTATGTGTGAAATATACGGTTATTCATACGAACAATGCGCCGGTAAAATTAAATGTCCTGTCGGAACAGTGAAATCAAGACTATACAACGCCAAAAAAGAATTGGCGGAAACCTTAAAAGATTTGTTGTAACTTTTGAAAATGAAAGGAAAAACTCTTATGATGAAAAAGACACTTATTTTAGCAAGTTTACTGGCATTGACTATCTCTTCTGCAGTTATGGCTCAGGAAGCAGCTGATACCGCAAAAGCAGAACCTGCAGTAAAACAAGAATGTCAACAAAAACCTGTTTGTGAAAAACGTGAAAAAGCTAAAAATGAATTTGAAAAACGTCTGAAATTAACAGATGAACAAATTCAAAAAGCAAAAGAAAATCGTATGAAAGCACGTAAGGAAATGCAGCCGATTAAAGAACAAATTAAACAAAAATACGGCGAAATTGAAGCTGTAAAACGCTCAAGAATAGCTGTAGAAATGCAAAATGAAAAAATTGCGGCTTTAAAATCTGAAATTCGTGACTTGAAAAAACAAATACATGAAATACAGATTAAAAATATGAAAGATTTTGAGGCATTACTCACAGAAAAACAACTTAAAGAGCTTAACAAAATCAAAAAAGAAGGCCGCAAAAAATTTGAAAAAGAATTTAAAAAGCATCACAAAAACAAACCTTGTGATTTCAAGCCGGGTTATGGCCCTAAACCGGGTCCTGGCCCGCAGGTACCTCCTCCTCAACCTCCGGTTGAAGAATAATTACTTTCCAAAAGAGCCGATATTTTATCGGCTCTTTTTTTCATTGTATAATTTGATTATGGATAAAATTATTCAAAAAGCCGAAAAAGAACATTGTCTTTCAAAAGAAGAAATAACTGTTTTGCTATCGGACAACAGTATAAACACAGAATTATTCAAAGCCGCAGATCGGGTCAGAAAAATTTTTGTCGGGGATGATGTTCACTTGAGAGCCTTGATAGAATTTTCGAATATATGTAAAAGGAATTGTTTTTATTGCGGACTCCGTGCAGAGAACAAAAATATTGAAAGATACCGATTAACACCCGAACAAATAATTGAAACCGCTAAAATAGCAGTTAGACAGGGGTATAAAACAGTTGTTTTGCAAAGCGGTGAAGATGCCTATTTTACGGCAGAATTGCTGGCTGAAATAATAAAACAAATAAAAAAAATGGATGTCGCTGTTACACTTGGTGTCGGCGAGATGCCATTTGAAGAATACAAAATTTTAAAAGACGCGGGTGCTGACAGATTTTTACTTAGAATTGAAACTACGGATGAAAAATTATACAAAAAATTACATCCGGCTGCATCTTTTGAAAACAGAAAACGCTGTCTTTATGATTTAAAACGACTCGGATTTGAAACAGGAACAGGCTGTCTTGTCGGGCTTCCTGAACAGACTTTTGAGTCGCTGGCCGATGATATTTTGTTTTTTAAAGAATTGAATGCCGATATGATAGGCATAGGCCCCTTCATACCGCATAAAGATACACCGTTAGGCAAAGACAAAGCAGGTGATTTTATACTTGCGCTAAAAGTCATGGCTATTACAAGACTTCTTTTGCCTTATATAAATATTCCGGCAACAACTGCAATGGAAACGCTTGTTAAAAACGGCCGCAATATTGCTTTGCAAAGCGGCGCAAATGTTGTGATGCCGAATGTTACAGAGTTTGATTACCGCAAAAAGTATGAGATTTATCCGGACAAGGTTTCTGTGGATTACTCAACACTATTGGAAAATATTAAGCAAATCGGCCGCACAGTAGGAAAAGATTACGGCAACAGTAAAAACAGGAGGTAATATGTTAGCAAATAATATGTTAGAGCTTATTGGCAATACGCCTATTGTCAGAATAAATAAATTAAATACCGGAAATGCAAATATTTTTGCGAAACTTGAATATTTTAATCCGGCAGGCTCAGTAAAAGACCGTCCGGCGTTGTATATGCTTGAGCAGGCCGAAAAAAGAGGGCTGATAAATAAAGACACTGTTATTATTGAACCAACAAGCGGAAATACCGGCATCGGCCTTGCTTTTGCCTGCGCAATAAAAGGCTACAGAATGATTTTAACCATGCCTGAGAGTATGAGTCTTGAGCGCCGGCTGCTTTTGAAAGGTTACGGGGCGGAACTTGTTTTGACAGACGCTTCTAAAGGTATGCAGGGGGCTGTAGAAAAAGCAGAAGAACTGCATAAAGAAATAAAAAACTCTTTTATCCCGCAGCAATTTAGCAATCCTGATAATCCTGAAAGCCACTATTTTTCAACTGCAGAAGAAATCTGGCATGATATGGAGGAAAAAGTTGATATTCTTGTCGCAGGTGTCGGGACTGGCGGAACACTTTGCGGCTGTGCAAAGCGTTTAAAAGAATTAAATCCTGATTTAAAATCAATTGCTGTTGAACCCGCATCAAGTCAGGTTTTGGCCGGTAAATCGGCCGGCATGCATAAAATTCAGGGCATCGGCGCGAATTTTATCCCTGAAAATTTTAACAAAAATCTTGTTGATGAAATTTTGTCTGTAACTGATGAAGATGCAATATTAACAGCACGCAACCTTGCCTTTAAAGAAGGTATCTTAGCGGGTATTTCCGGCGGGGCAGCTATGGCAGCTGCAATAGAAATTTCTAAACGCCCTGAAAATAAAGATAAAAATATTGTTGCCATTCTTCCTGATAATGGTGAAAGATATCTTTCCAGCGAATTGTTTAATAATTAAGATTTGTAACAAAAACATACTTCCCTGAAATTGTGCTTTTTTGTACGTGTTTATTAATATAAGAAGTAAAAGTCAGGAGAGCTTATGTCAGTTAATATTACAGTCGGTAACGGACAAGGTGTTACACAGGCGATTAAAGCACACTTGGAAAAACAAGGTGTGAAGCTTACGAATGTAAAACTGTCTGACTGGCAGAAAGTAATGACTCTTGTTAATCAAAACCAGCAGGCAAATGCCACGGCCGGAAAAGATAGTATTTTTACCGGCGGTAATGATGTTTCACGCATAGGTAAAAATAACGGCGACAATAACTGGAAAACAGATTTTCAGGTTCAGGCCGGTCAGGTAATGCAGTTTGATGCAGGTATTTTTAACAAAATCGTTGCGGTTTTGACCGGTAAAGCGCAAGAAACTCCGGCACCTGACGAAACTCCTGATAATCAACCACAGATACCGCCTCCTCTTGATGCGAAACCTCAAGGTTTAAGTCAGGAACCGGATATTCCTGATAAAATAGAAGTTCCAGCTGATGTTCAAAGACAAAGCACAGAAAGTATGATTGATCAACTCGGCGGAAAAATTATTCAGCGTGAAGTTAATGGTGAAATGCAGGATATTGCGGTTGTAACTGTAGACGGTCAAAAAGTCCGCCGTGCAATTAACGAGGACGGCACGCTTGGCGATACACTTGCCGCAACAAAAACACTGGGCAAAAATGAATATATTACTGGTGATTTCCCTGCAGGTACAAAGGTTTTAGAACGTGAAGTAAACGGTCAAAAGCAGCAAATAGCAGTCTATAAGGATAAAGACGGCAATACCCAAAGAGCACTTGTTGTGACTGATCCTGAAACAGGCGCTTCAAAACTGGGCGATAGTTTGGTTACTATATCTACTTTCGGTAAAAATAAATATATTACGCAAACTGAAATGGACAATCAGATGCGTGCAGCATTGGGACTTCCTCAAGATGCACAATTACCTGACGATATCAAAGGCTCTTATGTAAACATCGGCGGCGAACCGACACTTATATTCAAAAAAGACGGTAAAACTCTTGATCAGGCAGAGTTGAAAGAGTATATAAATAATTTAAATGCAAATACGCCTCAGCAACCACAGGATAATGGCAGCATTGATATAAGTAATGTAGACAAAAAAGCACAAGAATTATTTGATACAATAAACAACAATTACGGTGATAAAAAAGGAAATATAACCTTTGAAGAATATTTTAACTATGAATACCAGTCAATGGATCCGTCAGTAAAAGAACGTTTTAGTGAAGCTGATATCAAAATGGTTGCTCAAGAAGCCTTTGATTCGTTAGATTCTATCAACAAAGATGGTGAAGTTACTTTAGATGAAATAAAAGCTTTTCTTAAAGCTGCAAACACTGATAACGACCAGAATGTATCTGATGCTGAGTTAGCAGAACATGTTGGCGGAGCAGATGACGCAGAGCAACAAGCGCTTGTTGAAGAAAATGTCATGAAATTGGTTAATGAAGGGTATGACCTCATACCGCTTGACGATGGCTCATACCTCTATCAAAAAGACGGCAAAACTTATGCAATAAATCTGGATGGTACTGTCGGCAATGAGATAAAATCAAACACTCCGCAAGGTGAAATTAAGCAGCAGGCACCTGTACAAGAAAAATTAACTCAAGAACAGGTTCAGGAGTTTATGAATAAAGACAGCCGACTGGTTACAATTATGTCTAATCTTGATAATTTAAAAACTACTTATGAAAATTTGAAAAAAGAAAATGAAGCTGCCCGGAAAAGTGGTGATTTTGATAAAGTAGTTAATGCTCCTTCCAACATTGACGTGAAGAATGCGCAAAACAGATATGAAACTGCGCAAAACATAATTAAGGAATATAAGGAAATGCTCGAAAATTGGCAGGATGGTAAAAAGTATACTTTAGAAACCGGAGAATGGCAAGGTTCTGAATTTGAAACTACAACATTACCTAATGGTCAAAAAGGATGTGTTTTTGAAAAGATAGAAAACGGTCAAAAAGTTAAATATTATTTTAATTTAGAGATAGACAATGATTTCGGTCACGTAGGTCTGCTTGGTGATATGGTTGAAAGAGTTGTTGTTGAAGAATAAAATATAAATATATTGTTAGAATAATGAGGAATATAAATATTTTTAGTTCCTCATTTATTTTTTGCAAAATGAACAAAATTTGACATAATTCGTTATATAGGTGTCACTATGTACGGTAGTTTATATAGGAGATATTATTATGTCAGAAAACGAAGAAATTAAAACAGAAACAAAAGGATGCAATTGCGACAAAAAGGAATTGAGCAGATTTTTGCTTATGATTTTAGGTTCATTCTTTGGCTGTCTGCTCGCATTATGCTTATTTAGCGCAGTAAAGAAACCGCAGCCTCCAATGCCTCCAATGCCGCCTATGTATGCAGCCCCATATCATCACCACATGAAATGTGACTGCCCTTGTCACCGTCATCACGGTGATTTCAGACCGGCTAAAAAACATCATCCGGACAGAATGCATCGTCCTGCAAGACCAGATATGCCAGTTAAAAAAGACAGATAGTTTTATAAACGGCGGGTAAAAAATATTTTACCCGCCGTTTTTTTAGTAATTATAGAGCGGGGCGGACTTTTTCAAAGTCCGCCCCGCTCTTACATAGTCTTAAAGCCGCTTTCGCCGGAATTACATCATACCGCCCATTCCGCCCATACCAGGCATTGGAGTTTCTGCTTTTTCTTCCGGAATATCAACAACTGCAGCTTCTGTTGTTAACAGCATTGATCCGACTGATGCCGCATTAACAAGTGCTGAACGGGTAACTTTAGCAGGGTCAACAATACCAGCCTGTACCATATCAACGTATTTGTCATTAAGCGCATCATAACCGTAAGCGCCTTGATGTGCCAATACTGCATCAATTACAACGTCAGCTTTAGCACCTGCATTGTGTGCAATTGCTCTTAGAGGTACATCCAATGCTGATGTCAGGATTTTGAACCCGATTTTTTCATCATCAGATGTGAATGTTGTTGTTTCAAGCATTTTTAACAATTCCTGTTGAACTCTTACAAGTGCAACACCGCCGCCAGGTACAATACCTTCTTCATTTGCAGCGCGGGTAGCGTTCAAAGCATCTTCAATTCTTAATTTACGTTCTTTAAGCTCAACTTCGCTTGCTGCACCGACTTCGATTAATGCAACGCCGCCTGATAATTTAGCAACACGTTCTTGAAGTTTTTCTCTGTCGTATTCTGAATCAGATGCTTCAATTTGTTTTTTGATTAATCTTACACGGTCTTGAACAGCCTGTTTAGTTTCGTCACCGACAACTATTGTTGTTTCGTCTTTGGTAACTGTTACGCGTTTTGCACGTCCCATCATCTGGGTTGTAACATTTTCAAGCTTAATACCTAATTCTTCAGTGAACATTTCACCGCCTGTCAGAATAGCGATATCTTCAAGCATAGCTTTTCTTCTGTCGCCAAAACCAGGAGCCTTAACAGCAACTGCTCTCAATACTTTTCTCATTGTGTTAACAACAAGTGTTGCGAGCGCCTCACCTTCAACATCTTCTGCAATTAACAATAATGAGCGGCCGTCACGTGCAACCTGTTCCAATACAGGAACTAAATCAGCGATAAGGTTGATTTTTTTGTTTACACAAAGAACATAAGCATCTTCTAATACAGCTTCCATTCTTTCAGCATCTGTTACAAAGTATGGAGACAGATAACCTTTGTCAAACTGCATACCTTCAACAACCTTTAAGTTTGTACCGAAAGATTTACTTTCTTCAACGGTAATAACGCCGTCATGACCGACTTTTTCCATTGCTTCTGCAATTAATTCGCCGATTTCGCTGTTGTTGCCTGCTGAAATTGCTGCAACTTGAGCGATTTCTTCTTTAGTGTTAACAGGTTTAGCCATGTCTTTTACTTTTTGAACAGCGATGTCAACAGCTTTGTCAATACCGCGTTTCATAGACATCGGGTTAGCGCCTGCAGTTAAGTTTTTCAACCCTTCACGAACGATAGCCTGAGCCAAAACTGATGCGGTTGTAGTACCGTCACCTGCTACATCGTTTGTTTTGGATGAAACTTCTTTTAACAGTTGAGCGCCTGCGTTTTCCAAACCGTCTTTGAGTTCAATTTCTTTAGCGATAGTAACACCGTCGTTAACGATTTGCGGTGCCCCGTATTTTTTTTCTAAGATAACGTTGCGGCCTTTAGGTCCGAGTGTAACCTTAACCGCATCTGCAACTGCATCTATACCTTTGAGAAGCGATTTTCTTGCTTCTTCTTCAAAAACTATACGTTTAGCCATTTTATTTGTCCTTTCATATTAACTAACTACTGAATTTTTGCCATCAAGTGATTAAGTGACTGAGTGATTAAGTGATTAAGAAGTTGCTTTTTGCACTAAATACTTTTTTACCCCGGAAACCAATGCTGTTACTTTACTTATTTGATCGAACAAATTGGTATTTTGTAAATAATTTAACCTATCAGCAATTACTAATTGAGTGTCAAGTTCTGCAAGAGAGCCAAGGGCAATATCAATAAATCTAAGCATGTCCTTATCTGAAGTTCTTGCTGCGCCTTCTGCGATATTGGATGGTATAGATACTGCTGCGCGTCTGATTTGACTTGTCAATCCAAATCTTTCCTCATCAGGATATAGCTTGGTTTCCGCATAAATATCTATTACTAATTCTATCGCTTTTTTCCATGCTTCTAAATTTCTGTGATACATGAATCCCTCTTAATCACTTAATCACTCAGTCACCTAATCACTTTTATTATTCAAGTATCCCTAAAGCATCTTTAACAGACAGGATTTTGTATTCAACGCCGTCCATTTTGATGTCAGTACCTGAATATTTAGCATAAAGGATAATGTCACCTACTTTAACATCCATAGGTTCTCTTTCGCCTTTATCGTTGATTTTACCTAAACCAACTGCTACGACTTCACCTTTTTGCGGTTTTTCTTTTGCACTGTCAGGGATAAATATACCGCCTGAAGTTTGTTCATTGTCTTCAATAATTCTGATAACAATTCTGTCACCTAATGGTTTAATCATAATATTCTCTCCTTTTTCAAATAATAAATCTCATACACAATTATATTTATACAACTGTTTTGTAAAAAAAGAGAAAACCTTAAGGAAAAATTAATTATTGCGGATGACTTCCAAATTTAATTCTGTAATTTGGCATATTATTATTGTAACTTAAAAATGGTGCAGTAGTGACTGCACCCTACATATAAATTAATTATTGCGGATGACTTCCAAAATTTTGTATACTAAATCTAATTCTTTTTGTGATGATGTGCGGATTAGCCGCATAAGCCGGCCTTCTTCAATAGAAGTTTTAGATGTTTCACCGGAATAAAATTCGTTGATGTCAATATTGAGTGCTTTTATTATTTTAAGGAAAGTCGGCACACTCGGGTAATGCACCCCGCGCTCAATTTTACCCAGCTGCTTGTCATCGATTTCGGCTTGCTCTGCAAGTTGAAATTGTGTCAAATTTTGAGCTTTTCTATATGATTTTATTAATTGACCTGTTTCAATAGAGTTAAGAGTTTTCATTAACACCTCACATACGCGTAATTTATTAAATTTTATAGTGATATTTGCGTGTATGACACGTATATTACGGTTGATTACGCTTGACAATAACGCGTATACGCGTTATAATGGATATATAAGTTGGTTATTTATACATATAAAAACAAAGAAAGGAAGTTTGAATGAACAAAAAAGCTTTGACTATTGCAGAGAGCAGACTGGACACAGAGATTGCTGCTAAAGGTGGACAAATCCAAGACACGTCTTATCGTCCTAACGTCTTAACGTCTTCAACAAAGGCCGCCTTCACCCTCGCGGAAGTCCTAATAACCCTCGCGGTTATCGGCATCGTGGCAGCACTTACCTTACCGGGTCTCATCCAGAACCACAATGAAAAAGCATGGAGAACGGCAAAAGACCTATGGGAAAAGAAACTCACAGAAACCGTCCGCAGAATGAATGTAGATGGCGTTATGACGGGTCATGATACTACAGAGGACTTCATGAACACTTTCAAAAACTACATGAAAGTTATTAAGACCTGTGATAACAATGACATTAACAAATGTTATTCACCTAAAATCGTTACAACAGGTAAAGACGATGCGCCTCTTGACATAGAAACAGAAACGCTCACTTCTGCAAGCAGCATGGGATTAAAGGAATGGCAAACTAATACAAATACCATGAGCTTTGTTGTAGCAGACGGAACAACGGTTATTATGGCATACCAGCCAGAATGCCCTTACGCTGATCCGATAGAGGATACAGGAAGTCAGGTAAGCTGCATGGCATATATGGTAGATGTTAACGGTAAAAAGGGGCCGAATAGAGTTGGAAAGGATATTGAATTATCTTCAGGCGTAGCCTTTTCTACTTGCGATAACCCGATAGGAGACATGTGCTGGTCTACAGATTTTGCACCAACAGCAATAGATACATGTGATGGAACAAGTGAATATGATAAGAACGATACAAGCAGTGTAGGAAGTGGATGCTCAACCAATTATTGGGCAGGAGCGATAAAAGCATGTAAAGATAAAGGCATGGAACTTCCGACAAGAGAACAACTAGCACAACTAGCTAGTGAATTATATGTAAACTCAAGCGACGGAAGCGCAGTGACAATAGGAGCAACAGAAGATAAATACAACCTCAAAGTAAAGGAAGCATACCAAGAGAACCCTCCAATCAAATACAATGGCTACGCCTACTGGTCCAGTGAGGAGGTCAATGCGGGTAACGCGTACCTTCGGACCTTCCGCACTTCCTACACGCTCGGCAATGCCGCTAGCTGGAACGGCAAGAGCTACAGCGGCGGCCGCGCTATATGTTTGTCGAACTAAGAGGCTTGGCCTCTTAGTTCGAAGTGATTAAGTGATTAGCGGATTTGCGGACGGACGGAGCGCGTGCCGGCAGAGGGCGAAACGGCGACGCGAAGGCGGCGGCGTTGCAGACCCGTTTAACGCCGGCGAGCAAGACAGCGTAGCGAGTCCGGATAGCGAACGGAACGAGCCGACTGGAGCAACGCTCCTTAGGCGAGTCTCCGTGAGCGTGGAGCAAATCCAAGACAGTGACTAAGTGATTAAGAGGATTTCAAAATAGGGCAATGTGAGATTCCCCACGTTGCCTTATTTTTTGTAAAGAACTTATTCCCTTGTCTTGGATTTGCTCCACGCTCGCAGAGTCTCGCCTGTTGTGCTTACGCACAAGCCGGCTCAATCTGCTCGCTATCCGGATTTGCTTACTTCGTTCGCGTCATCCGTCCGCAAATCCGCTATTTCCTTAATCCCTTATTCCCCTAAAAACAGGCAATGCATAAATCTTGCATTCCCTCTTTTAAAAGACGATAAGACGTTAGGACGTGTCTTAACGTCTTTTGACAGCTTTTCTGTCAGCTTAGTAAAGCTGACCTCTTACGGGCTGGGTTTGCTCCGCAAACACGGCGCCCTTCGAAAATCCTTCAGGGTGGCATGTCGGGACCGCTGGACTTTAGCTGCCCCAGGAGTATCAAAATGTACTATTCAGAGTATTTACTGATCTCCTGATAGTAGTGTTCCAGTGCGATATAACCTTTATAAATCTCGTTTGAGATAGTTGCATAGTGGGTTGCAATAATAAACTTTAATTCTTTTGTTCTTATTTCAAGAATTTCATCAGCATCTTTTTTAAGCTTTTCATCCTTAGATTCTGACCATTTTTGCAGAAGGGATAATTCTTCATACATCTGTTTTATTGTGGTAAATTCCAGAGTATTAAAATCATATTTGTTTAACAACGCGCGTTCTGTATTTGTTATACGGCTCATTACCGCTTGAAATTTGAAAACGCGTTTAATAATTATATAATTGTCTGCAAGTTTTTTATGCGAATACGGAATAGTGTTTTTTGCAAGCAAAGCCGCATAAGAACGGGATGTAAAAACATCGTCATCACGTGAAAATGCGCTCTTGGATGTTAAATCAAAATTGGATTTTTTGTCTAATATATCTTCTAGCATCTTGCCTCCCAATTATGTGATTATAATATGATAAGCAAAATATGTTGTCATGTATTTGTGTCAATTTTTTAACATAAATTTATATTAAAAACAGCGTTCTCGCAAAATCGACAGGCGCGATTTATCCTCCTGCGCCGGTGAAAATGACTGCTTGTATTCAAGCCAGTTTATTTCAAACTCCAGCGCTTTTTGTATCATTTTTATATCGGGAAGGTAATTAGAAAAAACTATTTTCCTTGTTTCAAATCCGGTCAGATATGGAATTTGTTTAATAAAATCCAACGATTTTGGACTAATTCCGCCGCCTAGTATAAACTTTTTGTTATATTTCAATGTTTTTTGAGAAACACTTTTGACTAAGTTTAGAATGGCGGCCTCTTCAACATCATTAATATGAATAGATGCGGCAAAGTCGCTTCTTCCAAATACTATGCCGGACAAATTACTGCTCAATTCGTTTGCTAATATACTATCCAGCGCATTATACCCTGTCAGAGTCTCAATATTAATAAATAATTCTGCATTTTCCAGAATGGACGCCGCACATTTTATAAACTTTTCAAAAGCATACTCTGATTCAATCATCGGCGCAACAATATTAGGAATCCCGAGCTTTGCTGCATCATCCAAATCACGCCGCGCCTCACAGCCGCCAATCTTTAATACAAAATCAAGTCCGGCTTCATCTGCTAATTTTTTAAGAATTTCAACTTCTTGTATTGTTGCGCCTTCACATTCAAATTCAGCTTTGACACCTGTGGCGCCAAAGCTTGATTTGAGTTCTTTTAAATTTTCTATTAATAACTTTTTCACGATATAAAAAATAATTAATCTACTAACTGCTGCATAACTTCAAACGGTTTTTCAGCGAGTCTTAAAGTTTCAGCGTCAATAATTCCTCTTTTGAGTTCTGAAAAAGTTGCTTTTTTAGAGTTGAATTTCTTTTTCAAAAATTCGTAAGAGATTTTCGGGTCGCATTTGTCACCGCAGGTGAAAAGATCAACTGCTGCATAACCGAGTTCCGGCCATGTATGAATTGCTAAGTGACTTTCTGATATAATTACAACCCCTGAAACTCCGTAAGGGTTAAACATATGGAAACATTTTTGGACAATAGTCGCACCACATTCAAGGGCGGCATCCACCATATACTTTTCTACTTTATCAATACTGTTTAATGTGTTTGGATCACATTCAAAAAATTC
>CALVEB010000005.1 GCA_944326465.1 Candidatus Gastranaerophilales bacterium
CATTTATCATTATCCTTTAATAAAATCAGATTTATATAGTTTTGCCATTCAGTCCCGAATTGGTGCGTCAAACGACGCACCCTACGTTTAGAATTGTCGGCTTGGTAAAGCCGACCTACATTAACTAACTCAAGCCACCATCTATACAAATTATGGTTAACGTGGCAAGCATTGTCTAGATAAAGCCACCATCTGTACAAATTAGGATTAACATGGCAAGCATTGTCTAACTCAAGCCACCATCTATACAAATTAGGGTTAACATGGCAAGCATTGTCTAACTCAAGCCACCATCTATGTATCATACGATTAAATCTTTTTCTTGCTGTTTCAGCCATTAAGAATCCTCTTTTATACTCACATATATATTATAGCGTATGTCTTGAAAAAATACAACCCCTGTGGCTTTTGGATTGTTTTCTTCTGTATGTTTTCAGTGCACTTTTTCCTGTTAGAAGTTGATATTTGTGCTATCTATTCCCCGCATTGACGATATTTATATTTCTGTTACAATTATACAGTAATTATATTTGAGGTGTGAGCATGAGAAAACCTAATATCGCTATTCTTGGCGCTACCGGTGTTGTAGGACGTGAAATAACTAAAATCATTGATGAATTAAAAATAGACTTTAATGAAATAAAATTCCTTTCCAGTGCTAAAAGTGCAGGTACTGAACTTGAATTTCAAGGTAAAAAATACATCGTTGAAGAAGCGAAACCTGAAAGTTTTGACGGGGTAAATATTGTTCTTGCATCAGCAGGCGGTGCTACAAGTCAAAAATTCGCGCCGGAAATAGTTAAACGCGGCGGGGTTTTGATAGATAATTCAAGCGCTTTTAGAATGGAGAATGATGTTCCGCTTGTAATAGCTTATGTTAACGATGAAGATCTGAAAAAACATAAAGGTATTATCGCGAACCCTAATTGCTCAACTTCTCAGTTAATGCTTGTATTAAAGCCGCTGCACGAAAAAGCTGTAATCAAACGTCTGATTGTTTCCACATATCAGGCAGTGTCAGGTGCGGGGCTTGCCGCAATTAATGAACTGACTGCAAACACAAAAGCTTCCCTCGCAGGTGAAGATTTTGAAAACAAATGTTTCAAAAAGCCGATTGCGTTTAATGTAATTCCTCAAATAGACGTATTCTGTGACAACGGTTACACAAAAGAAGAAATGAAAGTTGTAAATGAAACGAAAAAAATTCTTCATCTGGCAGCAGAAACTCCTATTTCCTGTACTGCTGCAAGGGTTCCTGTGTACAACGGGCACTCGGAAGCTGTTGATATTGAATTTGAAAAAGATATTACTCCGGATGAAGTTCGTGAAATTCTTAAGGACTCTTTCGGTATTAAAGTTATTGATAATCCTGATAATTATGAATATCCGACAACGCGTGATGCTTCAGGTGTTAATCCGGTTTTTGTCGGCCGCATAAGAAAAAATCTTGCATTTAATAACGGTATAACTCTCTGGTGTGTGGCTGATAATTTGCGTATCGGCGCTGCACTCAATACAGTTAGACTTTGTCAGAAAGTTATTGAAATGAATTTATACTAAATTATAAGGACTGGCTTGTGCCTGTTTTTACCCCTATGGAGAAAAAATGAATATTAATAAATTGACAATTTTACCCCTGTCTAAGCATTGTGCCCCTATTCCAATAATTAATCCGGACAGTGAAGTCGTGAGGCAGGCGCTTTTGAAAACTACAAAGAGAGTTCTAGGACAAACAGCTTCTTTGCCTGATAAATTGGTTAAGAAACTTGCTCAGGAACGAAAAATTCCAGCTTTTGTGAACCCAAAATCTTATGCAGGCAGTGCAGCAAAAACTCCTGTTGAAGATGCGCGTGTGCTGGGTGGTAACGGATTAGATTTTTTCGGTTAATAAATCTTTAAAATATAGCATTTTTTATTTTTAGCTTTCTTTTTCATAACAGAAGGAGAAATTACTAATGCCTATAAATTCACTGAAAAATGTTATAAAGTTCCCACAGGTAAAAATTCCTACACGTTTTGACGACATTCAACGGGAAATAGCTATGGAGAAAGCACAAGCATACTACAATCAAACCCCTAAAATTACTGATAATACTACTTATACCTTAGGAAGTATTATCGGATCTGAACTTGGTAAAAAGCTGCATATTGTCGGTTAAACGCCTTTTTACTATATTTTATCGACAATATTTATTACTTTTTGTTAAATTATACTGCACATCCCTCTTTTTTCTGGTAATATTAAAGAAAAATAAGGGATATTATGGGACAGGTTTTAAGAAGAGAAAATGTTGCGGAATTTGTTCATAATCTGCAAAAAAGCGGCAAAACAATTGTTGCGACAAACGGATGTTTTGATATTTTGCATGTAGGACATGTAAGGTATCTGCAAAAAACAAAAACTTTTGCGGATTATTCAATTGTACTTCTTAATTCTGATAAATCCGTACGTTCAATAAAAGGTGAGGGCCGCCCGATAAATAACGAAAACGACAGAGCAGAAATTCTGTGTGCATTAAGCTGTGTTGATTATGTAGTGCTTTTTGACGAAGACAGTCCGCGTAATCTTCTTGATGAAATTAAACCTGATGTATACACAAAAGGCGCTGATTACAATATGGAAACTCTTCCTGAAGCTGATATTATGATTAAAAACGGCACAAAGGTTGAATTTATCAGTTTTGTCGAAGGTAAATCTACTACAAATACCATAGAAAAAATGAAGAACAGTTGAGTTTGAATTTATTACAGCATCAACATTTGCCGGTGTTGCAATAAGTTCGGAATGACGTTAAAAAGGAGATAAAATATGAAAGCTTTTACACTTGA
Organism: Candidatus Gastranaerophilales bacterium; assembly: GCA_944326465.1. Taxonomy (GTDB): domain Bacteria; phylum Cyanobacteriota; class Vampirovibrionia; order Gastranaerophilales; family Gastranaerophilaceae; genus CALUVH01. The sequence goes on from CALVEB010000005.1 coordinate 2,830, forward strand.
AGAAATTACACAAATCACAGGCGGAATGCTGACAAAAGTTAGTGAAGCTAAAATTGAAAAAATTGCGCCTCCGCTTCTGGCAGATGAAAATACTCTGGCACTTGCTCTTGGTGAAGATGAAATTGCAAATCTTGCAAAGTCTAAAGCTAAAGCTGCGCTTGTGCCTCTAGGAGTTCAGATAGATGGTTTAACGACTATTGAAGTTGAAAGACCGCGTCTTGCTATGATGAAATTAATAACACTTTTTTATAAAGAACCTGAAGTCGCAGACGGAGTTCATCCGACAGCGACCGTGCATCCTGAGGCTAAACTCGGACAGAATGTTAAAATCGGTCCTAATGTTGTTATCAGCCGCGGGGCCGAGATTGGTGATAATACAAAAATCGTTGCTAATTCCTATATCGGAAGTGAGGCAAAAGTCGGTAAAAACTGTTTCTTCCATCCGGGGGTAAATATCGGTGACAGAGTACAAATCGGCGACAGTGTAATTCTTCATCACGGTGTATCTTTAGGAGCGGACGGTTTTAGTTTTGTAACCGAAAATCCTGATAATATTGAGCAGGCAAGAAAAGACGGTCAAATTAAAGACGGTGCCGCTCAAAAACACGTTATCTTCAAAATCCCGTCTATCGGCTCTGTTGTTATCGGCAACAATGTTGAAATAGGGGCAAATACAACAATTGACCGCGGTACTATTGAAAATACGACTGTCGGTGATGATACAAAAATCGACAATCAGGTTATGATAGGTCATAATTGTAAAATCGGCAAAGGCTGTTTGATTGTATCGCAAGTAGGTATTGCGGGAAGCTGTGTAATCGGCGACCGCGTAGTTCTTGCGGGTCAAGCTGGGCTTGCCGACCATATCGAAATCGGTTCAGATTCAATTATTACCGCTAAAGCAGGAGTAACAAAATCATTCCCTGAAAAATCAATTGTTGTTGGTATCCCTGCTGTTCCGAGAAAAGAATTTATCAAACAGCTTAAAACAATGAAAGATGCTCAGGAAATATTTGCAAAATTCAGAAAATATGAACCGCTTTTAAAAGAATTTGAGGACAATATAAATAATGATAACCATTAAAAAAGAGATATCAGTTACCGGTAAAGGTTTAATGAAAAACAAACCTTGCACCGTAAATTTCTTTCCGTCAGAAGAAGGTAAAATAAGATATTTTATCAAAGGTAAAGAAGGCTTTGAGGCTAATCTTGATAATGTTTTGTCCACAGAACACTGTGTGACGCTGGGTAACAAAACAGGTAAGGCAATGCTTACGGAGCATCTGACTGCTGCATTGGCATTCTGCGGAATAGATTCTATTGATATATGCATGTCTGAGGACGAAGTGCCGGCACTTGACGGAAGTTCAAAAGAATGGGTTGCTCTGTTTAATAAAGCAGGGATTAAAAAGCCTTTTCTTTACAGTCCGCCAAAATACACGGTATCAGAGCCGGTTTATTATCTCAACGGCAAGACAAGTCTTGTAATTTTACCGGATAAAGAGTTATTTATATCCTATGCTGTTAATTATGAGCATCCGGATTTGAGACAGTGCTGGGTAAACTATAATCCTCGTAACAAAGAAGAAATTATAGAAGCCAGAACTTTTGGTTTTTACAAAGACCTCAAAAAATTTCAAATGCTCGGGTTTGCACAGGGTGTAACTTACGACAATACAGTAGGACTTGAAGATGATGGCTATACAACAGAGTTGAGATCTGATAAAGAACCTGTTAAACATAAAATACTTGATTTAATAGGTGATCTATATCTTACAGGTATAAATCCACTGAATTTGAAAGCTCAAATTCTCGTAAAAGAAGCAGGGCACGCTGTTCATATAAAAACAGCAAAACTGTTAAAAGAAAAAATAATTGAATGTAAATAAAAGGAGAAAGTGATGACAGAAGAAACAAAAGTTTTAAGCTTTAACATTACTGAATTAATGGAGATGCTGCCGCATCGTTATCCGTTTTTGCTTGTAGACAGAATTACTGAGTGTGTACCCGGAAAATATGCAAAAGGTTATAAAAATCTTACTATGAATGAAGAATTTTTTCAGGGGCATTTCCCGAATAATCCGATTATGCCGGGGGTTTTACAGCTTGAAGCAATGGCGCAGTGTTCAGCTCCGATATTGATGACAATGCCGGAATTTGAAGGTAAATTGACATTGTATGCCGGTGTTGACAATGTTCGATTTAAAAATATTGTAAGACCGGGGGATAAATTTGAAATGCATGTGGAACTGACAAAAGTTAAAGGCCCTGTATGCAAAGCGCATGGTATTGGCACAGTTGACGGTAAAACATGTGTTGAAGCGGATATGACATTCGCGCTAAAATAAATAAAAAAGTTCATTAGATTATAAATGGTGCGCTAAATTGACGCACCATTTATATTTTATTTAATTATTTTTTCCAGTCTGGCTGCTGAATTATCATTAGTACCGTGAGAATTTTCATAAGCCTTTAATAGTGCAACATAACCCTCAGGTGATTGGATAGATGTTTTTGTGTACCCGCGGGAAGATGAACTTGTTGCGGCTGCATACAGACCTGCACCGACTGCTATAATTGCTGCAGCTGCAATACCGAATTTTCCGCCTTTAGATTTGAAAATCTTTTGAATATTTTTACCTTTGAACAATTCTTTTGGTGAAAATTTTGATAAACCGGATTTTGCTTTGCCTAAAACAACATTACCGGATTGAGTGTTCTGTGCCTGCGGGGCGTATGATAATTTACTTATATCAAGTTTCCCGTCAAAATTACCCCAGAATTTTTTATTAAACGGAGCTTTACCGGCCAGTATCGGTGTCAGGTTTGATTTTGCCCCAAGCTGCACAACAGGCTGCTGCGGAGTATATTTTATATCTCCTGCATTATCAAGTTTAATGTCTCCGCTGCCCCAGAATTTTTTATTAAAAGGCGCTTTACCGGCCTGTATCGGCGTTAGGTTTGATTTTATGCCGGATTGAACGACAGGCTGCGATACACCTTCTGATATGATTTTTGGTGTGATGTTGGAGTTTGATTGTTTTGATATATTATTTAAGAACTTTTGTGCGTCAGCCTGAGTAGTAAATGTTCTTGTAGGCTGTCCCTGCAGTTTAACATCGTACGTGCCGCGTTCGTTTAATACTATATTCCCGATATTTGTTTTGGGGTTTGTCATATTATCCAGAAATTTCTGCGCATCAGCTTGCGTAGTAAAAGTTCTTGTAGGCTGTCCCTGCAGTTTAACATCGTACGTGCCGCGTTCGTTTAATACTATATTCCCGATATTTGTTTTGGGTTTTGTCATATTATCCAGAAATTTCTGCGCATCAGCTTGCGTAGTAAAAGTTCTCGTAGGCTGTCCCTGCAGTTTGACATCATACGTGCCGCGTTCGTTTAATACTATGCTGTTTTTGGCAGGAGATTTTACTTCCGGCTTAGTTGCAGAATTTGCTGTATGATTTTGTGTAACGGATTCAGATTGTGCAGATTGTTTAACATCTTGTGCAGCCTGCTGCGTCTGTTGTCCTTGTGTAGGTTTAATTTCCGGAGTTGAAACCTGTTGTGTTTGCTGTCCGAGTTTGATTTTGTTTTCAGAATTCGCTACTGACTGCGCTGACGGCCCCTGTGAAGGCTTTACATCGGGCTTGGCCACTTGTTGACTCTGTGGAGAGGCTGTACGTTGTTCTGGTGCCGCATTAGCATTGCGTTCATGGCGTCTGTAACCATTTGTGTCATATTTTAAAATCTGTCCGATTTCCAGTTTTTTATGATTTGCCATGTGTTGTTTTAAATTTCTTCCATTCACAGGCGTACCATAATATCCTGACTGTGTAGATGTAATTCGTGCCATTTAATCCATCCCCTTAATTCTTTAAATTTTCCCCGTAAAAAATCTAAATTCCCCGTATTAATATAAACACTTTTACATTTTAAAAATTGCCATATCTATAAATTAAATTTTAACAAATGTTAACAGCGCGCTGCCGGTATTAAGTTAATATAAAGAAATTGTGCTATACCGGTATTTGTAATATAATTGGAAAATAGGAGAGGGAGAAATTATGATAGATAAAACAGCAATTATCCACCCGGGCGCACAAATCGCTGATGATGCAATTATCGGCCCTTATGTTGTTATCGGAGAGAATGTAAAAATAGGAAGTAAAACAAGAGTTATATCTAACGCGTTTATTGAACATGCTGAAATAGGCGAAAGATGTACAATCAGCCCGTTTGCCACAATCGGGTCAGAACCGCAGGATTTAGGTTACAAAGGCGAGCCGACAAAAGTCGTAATCGGTAATGATACTATAATAAAAGAAAACGTAACTGTTCACAGAGGCGCTGCATGCGGTGATTTTACAACACGTATCGGCAACAAATGCCTCCTAATGGTAGGTTCGCATGTCGCTCACAACTGTGTTTTGGCTGATGAAGTCATTTTAGCTAATCTTGTAACTTTAGCCGGACATATTCATGTCGGTTTTGGAGCTTTTATTGGCGGTATGAGTGTGTTCCACCAAAATATTAGAATAGGTGAAATGGCTATTGTCAGCGGTTTTTCTGCTTCCAGACAGGATATTTTACCGTATTCAAAAGGTGAAGGCAGACCGCCTGTTCCGCGCGGCTTAAATGTCGTTGCAATGAAGCGCCGCGGTATTCCGGCTGATATAAGAAATCATACAAGAGAAGCCTTCAAACTTCTTATTTCTGATGAGTATAATACGACGCAGGCTATTGAAAAAATTAAGGCTGAAATACCTATGAACAAATACATTGAAAATATGATTGATTTTATCAAAACTTCCAAGCGCGGTGTTCTGTTAAAATCACATAAATCAGGATATCAGTCACTGGAAGATGAAGAATAAATTTTACTGAGGAGGCCAAATCAGGCCTCCTTTTTAATACTTTATTCTGACGTCTTACAAAGTTTTTATGTTACTATATAATCATGGCAATATATTTTTTCTACGGTGAAGAAGAATTTAATATAACTAATGAAATTGAAAAACTCAAAAAAACACTTGATAAGAATTTTCTTGAAATGAGTTTTAAAACCTATGATAACCCGAAATTTCCGGATTTAATCTCAATTCTGCGTACGCAGCCGATGATGTTCGGGAAAATGCTTATAATTATCAAATGCCTTGATTATTTTGCAAAAACCTTTGAAGATAAGGAAATAAAGCAAATAACTGAAGCCTTAGAAGCTAATACGGATTCTGTGGATATTGTCTTTTTAGCAGAACTCCCGCGTGACGAGGGGAAAAAACTTGACAGCAGAAAAAAATTCTTTAAATTGTTGAAAAAATATAATGCATGTGAATTCGCAACAATTCCGACATACAAAACCGCGGAGTTGGAAGGCTGGATTCAGAAGCAGGCAAAATCAAAAAAAATCAAACTTGATAATCATGCACTGACAACTCTTATTGCTCAGGTCGGGAACAATCTGCGCCAGCTTGATTGTGAACTGGATAAACTTGCGTTACTTGCTTATCCAAAAGACCTTGTAACAAAAGATATGGTCGAAGAAATATGTATTTCTAATGAAGATCTTTTTGCATTTTCTGATTATCTTATGCAGAATGAAAAAGATAAGGCGCTTTTAGAATACAGAAAACTTCTGGATAAAAAACATCCGCTTGAAATACTTGCAACGCTGCAAACTATGCTCCGCCGCTGGATTGTTCTTAAAGCAAAATCATCTGAATGTTCAACAATGGAGCTTTCGCGTTTAACAGGACAGCATGAGTATGTCGTAAAATTAACGCTGCAAAAGTTAAAAAAGACGCCGCTTAAAGATCTGGTTTATTTAAAACAACGGCTTACTGATACTGAATACAAAATTAAATCAGGTCAGCTTTTGAACCCAGACGAGGAGGTTGAAAATGCTTTCATATACTAACTATTTGTATGAAAACTATCCATTCCTGCTCCGATATTTTGAAAACGGTATTAATAATCCCGATAAAAATATTGCGCACTGTATTTTATTTTATGGAAACGATATTCAGGCGCAATATGATTTAGCGTTGGAAATTGCCAGAATGTTGAACTGTACAGGTACTCACACACCCGACTGCTGCTGTCTTAACTGCAGCTGGATTAGAGAAAACAAGCATCCTGCTGTTTTAACTATATCTAAAATAGATAATAAACCCGCAAATGATGCTTCTAAAACAGTTATTTCTATTGATCAGGCTAGAATGATTAAAAACGATTTACTCATCACAAGTGAATACCACAGAGTCTTGATATTTTGTGATAAAGACAAAGATGGAAATGTGTGCGGTCTGAATGAAACAAATTTTCAAGAGCCGACAGCAAATGCACTTTTAAAAACCTTTGAAGAACCGCCGCAAAAAACTACATTTTTCTTCTTAACAAAAGATAAAACTGATATGTTATCAACAATAGTTTCGCGCGCACAATCATTTTTTGTCCCATCTAAGCAGCCCGAATCAAAAGATTTCGGACTTGTAAGAGATGCGCTTGACGGGTATTTGGAACTTGAAAGAAATGAAGTATTAGATTTGAATGATAAATTACTTGAGCTTTGCAAAGACAATGAGCCGCTTGAAATTTTCACGCAGGCTCAAAATTACCTTGAAGCAATGCTGAAATCAAATATTTATAATATCCACTTAAAGATGAAATTAATAAGCGATCTGCAGGCATTTGAAACTGCCAAAAAGCAGTTGCAGCTGAACATGAATATTCAAACAATTATAGAAAATCTTGCGTTTGAACTTGTATTAAAATAATTGTCCTACACTGTTATAAATTTTCTAATGCTGCAATTTTCATGGCATTGAAATCAGGTGTCTTATTAAGCCATATTTCCTGTGCGCTTACGGCCTGATAAACCAGCATATCCAGCCCGTTTATAGTTTGAAGTCCGAGACTTTCCGCATCTTTCAACAGAATTGTTTTTTTAGGATTATAAATTACATCATAAACCACTGCGTCTTGAGGCAGAGTTTTGAGCGCGGGAAGTTCTACAGGAGTCATATCGGCAGAGCGCCCGAGCATACCTATTGGTGTTGTGTTAACAAGCATTTTCAACTCAGATAAATCTCTTATTGCGTCAATCTGGTGGGTTGAAAATTCTACATTTACAAAAGTTTTACGAAAATAATTTAATACCTCAAGAGAGTTTGGAATATTACGTGTATAAAGCGCAATATGTTTAACCCCGCATTCAACGAGCGCTACAACCGCTGCGCGGCAAGCGCCTCCGGTACCTAAAATCCCGACTTTTTTATCAGTAAGATCAATTCCGTAAGGTATTGCTTTTTTAAAGCCAAGTACATCGGTATTGTATCCCTTCATTGATTTATCAGGATTTATAACGACGGTATTTATAGCTGTTGCAATATCTGCTCTTCTGTCCACCTCGTCAACAAAAAGGGCAACCGGTAATTTTAAAGGAATTGTTACATTAAAACCGGCGAAACCTTCACGTTTCAAAAATTTTATACGTGTTACCAGATCTTCAGGAGGTGTTTCAAGAATTTCGTAATCAGCCTGAACTCCTACACTGTTAAATCCTGCCTTATGAATTACAGCAGAAAGAGAGTGTCCTAAAGGATAGCCAATCAAACCGAATTTATACATAACAACCTCCTATTCTTCTGTTGTTTCAGGTGCTGCTTCTGTTCGCTTGTAACCGCAGTTTCTATTTGAACATTCAATAACATTTCCTTTTTTAAGCTGTTTTTTAACCAGAAGTGCGCCGCAATCCGGACATTCTTCACCTGTCGGCTCATTCCAGAGTGTAAAATCACAATCCGGATACCTGTCACAGCCATAAAATATTGTACCGCGTTTAGATTTACGTTCAACAATTACGCCTTTACCGCACTTTGGACATTTTACACCGGTTGATTTGCGGTAAGGTTTGCGGTGCTTGCAATTCCCGTTTGTACATTCCATGTATTTGCCGTATGGCCCTGTTTTAAAGACCATATCAGAACCGCATTTTTCACATTTTTCTTCACAAATCTCTTGTGGTTTTTGTTCCTGTGTAGCGGCTTCACTTTCCTGCTGCTCGGATAAGACATTCATTGACATAACTGTTTTACAATCAGGATAGCCGGAGCAGCCAAGGAATTGCGTTCCGAATTTGCTTGTTCTGACAAGCATTGTACGACCGCAATTAGGGCACTTAATGTTTGTTTCTATATTAATTTTGTGCGCGGTTTTCATAACCGAATTTACTTCTTCAATAAACGGGTCATAAAAATCTTTCAGAACTTTATTCCAGACAGCTTTTTTATCCGCTATTTTATCGAGTTTTTCTTCCATGCCTGCCGTGAATTTGTAATCCATAATGTCAGAGAATTGAGAAACAAGCTGTTTTGATACGGTACGGCCAAGTATTGTCGGATGAAGCGCCTTGTCGCGTTTTTCAACATATTTACGGGTTTGAATTACTGTAATAATTGTTGCGTAAGTAGACGGACGCCCTATACCGTATTCTTCCAGCGCCTTGACAAGTGAAGCTTCGTTGTATCTCGGCGGCGGCTGGGTAAAGTGCTGTTTCGGAGTAATCTTTTTGCATTCAACTCTGTCGCCTTTTTCAAGATTCGGAATTTTAGAATCCTCAACTTTTTCCTTCTCTTCTTCACTATCGTTGTATAATTTTAAGAATCCGTCAAATGTAACTTTGCTGGTTCCTGCCTTCAATGTATAGTCGCCAGCCTGAATTTCTATTGACTTGTTTGCAAATTCAGCGTTTGACATCTGGGAAGACATGAATTTTTCCCAGATAAGTTTGTATAACTTATACTGGTCATTATCAAGATATTTTTTAATACTTTCCGGTGTTCTTTCAGGATAAGAAGGACGTATAGCTTCGTGCGCATCCTGAACATTCTGTTTGCCTTTTGCGTAAATATTCGGGGTTTCCGGATAATATTTTTCTCCGTAATTATTAAGGATAAAATCTTTTGCCATTGCCATGGCATCATCTGATACCCTTACACTATCTGTTCTCATGTAGGTAATCAAACCCACAGCGCCGCTTTCAAGTTCAATACCTTCATAAAGTTTTTGCGCAACCTGCATTGTTTTTTGGACTCCAAAACCGAGTTTTGAACTTGCCGCACGCTGCAGGGTTGATGTTATAAAAGGCGCGGTTGGTTTGCGTTTTGTGGTTTTATTGGTTACTTTTGAAACCGTAAAATCAGCACCGGTTAAATAATCTACAATTCTTTGCGCTTCTTCCTGATTTTTAATATTTTTTTCAATGGGCTCATTTTTGTATTTAGCAAGTTCAGCCTCAAACACCTTGCCTTCTTTTGCAAGATCAGCGTGGATAGACCAGTATTCCTGTGGTACAAATGCTTCTATCTCGTCTTCTCTTTCACAAATCATACGGAGCGCAACTGATTGAACGCGTCCGGCGGAAAGGTTATAATTTCCCATTTGCTTCCACAATACAGGCGAAAGTTTATACCCCACGAGTTTATCCAGAATTTGTCTTGTCTGCTGCGCCTGTACCATATCCATATTAATTGTACGGGGATGCTCAACAGAATATTTTACAGCCTTTGGCGTAATTTCGTTAAATTCAATACGCTTAATTTTTTCATCAGGCACATCAAGAATCTGGCGAACATGCCAGGCAATAGCTTCCCCTTCGCGGTCAGGGTCGGATGCCAGATATATATGATCAAACTTTTTTGCAAGTGTATTCAACTTTTTGACGACATCCTTTTTGCCCGGTATAATTTCAAATTTAGGTTCAAAATTCTTGTCAACATCAAATCCCAGATTATCGGTTTTAGGGTCTTTAGTCGGCAAATTCCTTATATGACCGAAACTCGCTTCTATCTGGTAGCTGTCACCTAAAATCTTCTTAATGGTTTTTGATTTAGCAGGAGACTCTACTATAACAAGCGATTTTTCACTTTTTTTTGATTTTGTTTCTTTTGCTGCTGTCATATAATTTACCTTCTAATCTGCTTTTCTGTAGCGGTCACCGTCAACCTGTTTTATTATGCCTTTAAGCTCCATCATTGTCAAGTTCGTTAAAAGAGTGTCAATATCCAGTCCGGTCAATGCAAGTAGTTCATCAAATCCCTTTTCTTCTATTTCAACCGCTTTATAAATCTTTTCTTCATCAGGCTCCAGCGCCTCTTTACGTATTAGAGGAAGCTGCTCAGTCTTTACTTCCCAGTTCAGGGCATTAAGAATATCTTCCGTACAGGTTACAAGTGTTGCTCCGTTTTTTAATAACTTATAAATACCTTCGGTATTCGGATTTGTTATAAGCCCCGGAATACACATTAATTCACGCCCCTGCTCAAGCGTTAAATTTGCGGTAATCAAAGCACCGCTTCTAAGTGATGCTTCAGCGACAAGTGTTCCGTAACTGAGACCTGAAACAATTCTGTTCCGCTGCGGAAATCTGAATTTTATAGGTTCAAATGTCGGATAGTATTCTGTAACAACAGCCCCGTTTCCGTTTTCAATTTTTTCATAAAGATGCTTGTTTGCTGCAGGATATGTAAAATCAAAACCGCTTGCAATAACACCTATTGTTTTAAGATTACAGTTAAGCGCTGCTGTGTGTGCTGTTGTATCTATACCAGAGGCAAGCCCTGAAACAATACAGATGTCAGTATTCATAAATCCTGATAAAATTTTATTCAATGCGTCTTTTGCATAACTTGAGGCACGTCGTGACCCAACAACCGCAAGCGTCTTTTTTAAATTACAATCCTCAATATTGCCCTTGTAATAAAGCACTGCCGGAGGATTATCAATATTATGAAGCATTTGCGGATATTTTTCGTCTTCAAAAGTATAAAATTTTATTCCGCGTTCTGCAACAAGATTCACAGCCTTGTCAGGATCAACTTTATCTCTGTATTTGACAAAATTTTCGGCCTTTTTAACACTCAAGCCTTCTATTTGCGACAACTCTTTTGTGCTTGCTTCATAGGCTGTTTTTATATCTCCAAAGTAATTATACAATCTCTGTATAAAATTGCTGTCTACCTGTTCTATTGATGAAAATGCTACCCAGTACTTACTGTTGTTCATGTTCCTGCTTTTTCTTAATTCTGGCTACCAACTCTTTTACCTGCTTAACTTCTTCTTCCGGAATATCTTTTTCCAGATAGTCCTCAAAATATTCTATTGCATCCTCGTAATCCCCGCGCGCTAAAAACAATATTCCGACTTTTTTGTATGCAGGTATAAAATTATAATTTACTGCAATTGCTTTGAGATAATTTGAAATAGCCTTATCGACTTCGTTATTAGCCTCATAAGCCTGTGCCAGATAGTAATAAAGCCATTCATTATTGTCTTTGTATTCAAGCACATTCTCGAAATTTTCTATTGCCACATCATAATTTCCAAGTTCAAAATTTACCCTTGCCAGATCGTAATACGCATCATAATTATCAGGCTGTTCATCAAGAATTTTATAAAGCTCATCTATTGCAAGATCCAGTCTTGCATCTTCCATATAAAATCTTGCAAGATAATGGCGCAAAACAAGATTATCAGGTATTTCGTAAATTCCCTGACTCAAAAGCTGAATACCATTCATATATTCTTTTCTTTTGTAATATATATCAGAAAGATTGATATAAACCTGTGCCAATTTCGGATTTAAATTCTGGGCTTTTAAAAAATTCTTTTCTGCCTTGTCATAATCACCGAGGTTGTAATAACACAAGGCAATGTTATTATAAAGTTCGGCACTTGATTGTTCGGTCTCTAAGACAGAACTGAATAAATCTATTGCCTTCTTGTAATCTTTTTTATTATATGCCTCAATGGCTTTATCTGCTTTTGTATTACTCATTTTTTCTACACCTTTACAGCCCTAAACCCATATCATTGTCATCATCAGGGGTGCTGCCTGAACCTATATTCTTAATCACAGTTCTTGTATTGCCCTCAGCTTTAAAGTCTTTAGGCTCAACAGTCATCCTGATTCTGTCAGCATAAATAGTTCTGACGCCCTGTGTGATACTTGAACGGCCGTTCATATAAATATCATTCGGTTTACCGGTTTGTGCAGACGGATAAACAGTAACTTTAGGCCCTACTGCATAATAGTCCTGATACCATACACGAACATTTCCGCTTGCATTAAAGATATTTTTAGCTTTTGTATACTCTTGATAATTTGCTTTCAATACAAATGTACTGCCGTCCTCATTTATAGATTTTGATGTTGTATTGCCGTGTGCTGTCAAAACATCTGTTGAAGAATCATACACAAATCTGTCTGCAAACGATTCATTACTTTTTTCTTTTATGCGGGCAGAGCCTATAAGTTCTATGTTTTTAAGATCCCCGTTTTTATCAGTTTTAACTTTGGCTTTATTTGAAAAAGTTTCTAATTCTTTGTAGTGAATTGTAACAGCGCCGGTTGCCGTCATAATTCCTGTTTGAGTATCATACTCCTGAACATCTGCATTTATAACTGCAATAGGTGTTTTTCCGTCAAAGATAATTGATTGAGTATCACCTTCTGCCCTTACTACTTTATTAATGAGAGAAACTTTTAAAATATTAGCTTTTACTTCGCGTTTTTTATTCTTTTTAACCTCATAGGCATAAGGTTTGTCATAAAAAGTTGCTGTATCTAACTGCTGCTTGTCTGTTATGTTAACGTCAGCCGAATCACCGACGACTTTCATATCATCAATTGTAACTTTGACATCACCGTCAAATTTTATTTTATTTTCGTTTTCATTAAAAGATTGGGTCTTTGATTCAATAACCAGATCTGAGGCAAAAACCCCTATTCCGAATGTAAATGCAGCGATTAAAAAAGCTGTGACTATTTTTTTCATTATTTCTCCTTAACGTCGTAGATTTTAGAAACAGTATTACCGGTGACAGTAAAATGCGTATAATCAGGGCTTATCTCAACTTTATCAGCCAGTGTCAAGAGTCTGTTGTCCCGTGTAATTCTAACCTTGCCTGTTGCAACAACAGGCTCATCGCTTCCTGACCACACAAGCCTGTCAGCTTCCAGCGTTGTACCGTCTTTTATTACAATAAAAGTATCATCATACAAAGTTATTTGTTTTTTGACAGAATTATAAGTTCCGTTGGTTGATTGAAAACTCATAGAAACTTCGTTATCCTGATAAATATTGCCTAATACATTTGTCAGCATCGCAACTTCATTGTTGCTGTCATAAGTTCCTGTTTCACCGTAAATTTCCCAGTATTTCATCTCATCTTTTGTTTCGGTCAGAATGATATCTTTGATAACAGCTTCTTTACGGTCTTTTTCGCCGGCAACCTGACTGCGGTTAAAGTTATGCGTAATAATTCCGGCAGACACAAATGCCCACATCAGAATACCGACAATAGTAACTGCTGCGGCTATATAAGCTCTGTTTTTCCTGCTCAAATTTTTCCATTTCATAGTAAACATGTTAACACGAAAAATTCTTTGTACACAAATATTAAAGAAATATAACAATAATATAAAATTTTTAAGTGTGTATGATACAATTAATATATGAGCACTAAGGAAATCAAATGGACAATATTTGTAATCACAGTCATTGGTAATTTTATAGCCATGCTTGACAGTACAACCGTCAATCTCGGGTTGTACCCGATGTCGCAGGATTTGCATGTCAGTATGTCTATGATCCAGTGGGTAGTAATTGCGTATATGCTGGTTTTGACGGTATTTTTGCCGTTTTTTGGAAAACTCGGTGATATTTTGCCTAAGAATAAATTATATGCTGCCGGTTTTTTAATTTTTGCTCTCGGGTCATTTTTAAATACTACAGCCGGAAGTTTCGGGTTATTAATCACATACCGGTGTATAGAGGCGCTTGGCGCGTCAATAATGCTTTCCAACGCTCAGGCAATTATAGCAACAATATTCAAAAACGAGCGCCGCGGTAAGGCTCTCGGAATAAACGGCGGTATTATTGCTATAGGCGGAATGAGCGGGCCTGCTCTCGGCGGAATTTTAATCAATTCATTTAACTGGCATGCAATATTTATACCTTGTATACCTGTTGCATTAGCGGGGGCCTATTACTCGTGGAAAATGCTGCCGTCACATGTAACTCACGAAAGAACATTCAAATTCGATTATATGGGCTTTATTTATTTTAGTGTTGCGCTATTTGCACTGCTGCTTGCCATATCAGAAGGGCACAGCTGGGGCTGGACATCTTTGAAAATAATTATTTTAGGACTTATAACATTAATTTTCGGTGCACTTTTCTATATAAGAGATCACAGAATAAATTATCCGTTGATAAATTTCAAAATTTTCAAGATAAAGACATTTACATTTGGAAGTCTGGCGGTAATGACTTCATATATGGCTATGTTCACAAACAGTATACTTTTACCTTTTTTCTTGCAGGAGATTATGATGTATAATCCGTTTGTGACAGGGCTTTTGATATTGCCGTATTCTGTCACATTATCTGTTACAGCGCCTATTTGCGGAAACCTTGCCGGAAAATACGGAAGCAGATATTTAACTCTGGCCGGCCCTATAGTTTTTTGCACAGCACTTTTGATGTTTACACTTTACGGAAAAAATGCTGCAATGTGGCAAATTATACTTGCGTCAGGAATTATGGGGATAGGGAACGGATTATTTCAGTCGCCTTCTAATACTGCTATTATGACAAGTGTTGATAAATCAGAACTCGGAATTGCAAGCGGAATTCTGGCGCTTTCTCGCAATATGGGAAATATTCTAGGAGTTGCCGTTACGATTACTCTGTTTGAAAGCTTTAAAAATATATTTTTAAACTCCGGACAAATTTATGAAAAAGCATTTTTAAATGCTTATCACCTGACAATGACTTTTGGGATTCTGTTTGGACTTGTGTGTCTGATATTTGCTTTTGTCGCGCATAAACCCGCTAAACAAAAATATGATGCATGATAGAAAGAAAATGCTTGTATTTACACTTCTATAAATAATCTTTGTCCAACGATATTTTGTTTTCCGTTATAGTAGCCTGCAAAATATCCACCTCTGACAGGCGAATTTTTAGCATAATTATTGAGGCTGTGTCCGTTATAATTCATAAACGGATTATTACTGTATGGTGAGGATGTCGTAACTCTCACCGGCACTGTCACCTGCGGGCTTACCGGCGCAAAAACCTGATTTAACAATGAGATTAAACTTGCCATACTTTACCTCTCTACTTCATTTATCTATTAATGATTATTTTGTTTCTGTCAGTATCATAGCATAACTTAATAATAAAAATTAACTTATCTTAATAAAAATCATCTATTTTATGTAGTATAATAATTATATGGTACAAGAAAATGGCAAAAAAATATTAATAGTCGGGCATTCCGCAAAAGAGCATGCTCTTGCGCTTAAATTTGCTGAATATGATAATATTGAAAAAATTTATGTTGCTCCCGGAAACAATGCAATAAAAGATGTTGCGGAAATCGTTGATATTCGTGAAGAAAGTACATCTGAACTTTTAAAATTTGTTATTGAAAATAATATTGATTTGACAATTGCATCTTCTTCAATAGCTATAAAAAATGATATTGCGGATATTTTTCAGGCAAACGGGCAGTTGATTTTTGCGCCGACTGCTGAAAGTTCTAAATTTACCTTGAATAATGCTTTTTGTAAAAAATTTCTCTATAAACAGCATATACCGACTCCGCGTTTCGGTGTTTTTGAAAAGCTGCAGCCGGCAATTGACCACCTTACTTCAGCGTCATATCCTGTTGTTATTAAATCTGAGGAAGAAATCAACGGCCATGACAGGCAGGCCTGTGCAACTCTTAATATTGCAAGGACTTTTGTTGAAGATCTGTTTGCAAGAGGTGAAAATAAAGTTATTATTGAAGAATATGTTTACGGCCATGAATTTACACTCTACGCGATAACTGACGGTTATCAGGCATTGCCGCTCGGTGTCGCTGCTAATTATAAATTTATGTCAGAAGGCGGAGGCGGTTTTTTAACTGACGGAGTGGGGGCTTATGCTCCTGATTACAAAATTTCATCTGAACTTATTGATAATATAATGTCAAATGTTGTGCAGAACATTTTGCGTGCACTGCAGCGTCAGGAACTGGCTTATCTTGGCATAATCGGTGTTAACGGTGTTTTGAAAAACGATGGAAAATATACAATTCTAGAATTTAAACCATTCTTTCAAGATCACGATTGCGCATGTATGTTGAGTTTGATTGA
The DNA here is from genome assembly GCA_944326465.1 of Candidatus Gastranaerophilales bacterium. GTDB lineage: Bacteria > Cyanobacteriota > Vampirovibrionia > Gastranaerophilales > Gastranaerophilaceae > CALUVH01. The sequence continues at coordinate 19,037 of CALVEB010000005.1, forward strand.
AGAAAATTTATATACCCTTTTTGAAGCCTGTGCTGTCGGCTCATTTGCCGATGATTATGAGAATATACGTACATCAGGCTTAGCATCTCTATCATGCGTTGTTTTTGCTCAATCCGGTGACAAAGTAATCAGCGGGCTTGATTTAATAGAAGACAGTCAGATAAATTATTTTAATACCGTAAAAAATAATGAATATCTGGAGCTTCTTACGCAAAAGGGCAAAGTTATGACCCTGACTGCTTCTGCAAATACGCTTAAACGTGCAAAAATAAAACTTTATGATGATATTAGTTATATCAGTTTTGACGGTAAAAAATACCGTTCTGATATCGCTAAATAAAAATACCCGACTTAATTGTTGAAAAATTTTATAACATCGTTATAAATATAAATATGATTAAGTTTAAAAATTACTATGAAATTTTAGGAGTTACACCGGATAGTTCTAATGCTGAAATAAAATCAGCATACAGGGCTCTTGCGCGTAAATACCATCCGGATGTTAACCCTGCAACAGCAGATTTATTTAAAGATATTACAGAAGCTTATACTACTTTGATTAATCCGGAAAAACGCCGGCAGTATAATATTCTTAACGGATTTTTCGAAACTGCTAAAACAAAAACATCTTCACAAAAAGCAGAACAGGAATATAAAGAAAAAACTACAACCGAACCTAATAAAGAGAAAAATATTAAATCACAGTTTGAAAAAAAAGAAAAACATTCAGAAAAAGTGTTTGCTGATACCATAAATGATATCTTTAAAGAGTTTACTAAAAAAGAACAAAAGAAGCCTGAACCGCAGGATGGTGCGGATATAACAGCAGATGTGACGATTAATATTGCGGAAGCGCTAAAAGGTACAGAAAGAACTGTTAACGTACTGCATACCAAACTCTGTCCGAAATGTCAGGGGCGTAAATTTATTAACGGAGCTAAATGTGCACTGTGTAATGGAAAAGGAGAGGTATCTGAACACAGAAAAATTAAGGTTAAAATTCCTGCAAAAATAAAAAACGGAGCAAAACTCCGCGTCAAAGGTGAAGGCAATTCCGGAAAATACGGCGGTAAATGCGGCGACCTTTATTTAAATATAAACATTCAGGGAAATTCTAGAATTAAATATGACGGACTAAATGTTTATTACGAAGTTCCGATAACGCCGTTTGAAGCTGTTCTTGGCGGAGAAATTGTGGTAAATACTTTAGAAGGTAATATAAGATTAAAAATTCCGGCACGGACAAATTCCGGTCAGAAGTTCCGCCTTTCCGGCCAAGGTGTAAAACAAAAAAATAAATCAGGCGATATAATTGTCACAGTGCATATTGAAATTCCTCAATCTTTGTCAGATGATGAGATAAAGCTTTATGAAAAATTGAAAAAAGCCTCATCACACAATGTAAGAGAGAATTTGCTAAATGATTGATGATTGCAGAGTCAGAATAAAAGAAATATTTACATCAATACAGGGCGAGGGCCCTTATGTGGGTTACAAACAGCTTTTTATCAGGTTTTGTAACTGTAATTTAAAATGTAATTATTGCGATACGGATTTTCGGGATGACAATTATGAGGAATTTGATGCTGAAGGGTTGCTGGAGCGAATAGCACAGTATTCAAATTATCATTCAATTTCGCTGACCGGCGGTGAGCCGTTGCTGTCCGCTGAATTTTTGAAAAACTTTTTGCCGCGTACGGGTAAAAAGATTTATCTTGAGACAAACGCAACCCTTGCTGATAAACTTCTTGAAGTAAAGCCGTTTATAGATATCATTTCTGCGGATATAAAACTGGAAAGTGCAACCGGCATAATAGAGTCTTACAAATTCCATGACAAATTCTTTGCAAATTGCAGCGGCGTAGAAACATTTGCCAAAATCGTTTTTAATGACAATATTACATCAGATGAAATTAAAAAATGCGTGGAGCTTGGTAAAAAATACGCAATTGAGTTGATTTTGCAGCCTGAAATGCAAAATGACAGAATGACTGTTACTCCTGAGTTTGCACAGAATGTTCTGGATGATTTTCTTTCTGATTACTCAAATGTCCGACTTATACCTCAGGTTCATAAATTTTTGAATGTTCAATAAAATTTGCCAATAGTGTCTATTTTATGTATAATACAAATAAAGAGAGGATTATTATGGCTGTAAGAAAAGTTTTAAAATATGGAGAAAAGACACTTAGAGAACCATCCAGGGAAGTACATAAGGTTTCAAGAAAGATTTTGGATTTGATACAGGATTTGCTGGATACAATGTATGCACAGAACGGTGTCGGGCTTGCAGCTCCGCAAATCGGGGTTAATTACAGAGTCTTTGTTATTGATGTTTCAACAGGCAGCGAACCGCTTAACCCGCTTGTTTTCATCAACCCGAAAATCATCAAAAAATCCGGTGCGGTTATTTCTCAAGAAGGCTGTCTGAGCTTTCCCGAAGCATTTACTGATGTAAAGCGATATAAAAATGTCACTGTAAAAGCACTTGATGCTAAGGGTAAACCTTTTGTTATGGAAGCTACTGATGGATCATTGCTCGCGCGTGCAATTCAGCACGAAAATGATCATCTTGACGGAATTTTATTTATAGATCACTGTGCCAATCGTTTTGATGCAGACAAAATTTTGGCGGAACATAATTTGCCGCCTATTGATCCTGACAGATTAATTGATGATGAAATGTTGGAGAAAGAATTGCAGAATGATTAAAATAATTTTTTTCGGCACTCCGGCTATTGCCTTAAAATCATTGGAATACCTTTATAATTCCGATAATATAGAAGTTGCTGCTGTTGTAACCCAGCCTGATAAACCTGCAGGACGCGGTCATAAGATAACGATGTCACCAGTTAAACAGTTCGCACTGGCACATAATTTACCTGTATTTCAGCCAAAATCAATACGTAAAGAACCTGATATTCAGGAAGCCTTAAAAAAGTTGTCACCGGATTTTTTTGTGACTTTTGCTTTTGGCCAGATTTTATCGCAGGATGTGCTTGATATACCGCGGTATGAAACCATAAATCTGCATGCGTCTCTGCTGCCGAAATATCGCGGGGCAAATCCTATTCAGCGTGCAATAATTAACGGAGACAAACAAACAGGTATCTGTACTATGATTACGGAACTCGGACTGGATTGCGGTGATGTATGTATGAAAAAAGTTATTGATATTCCGGATGATATGACTTGCGTTGATTTGTTTGAAAAAATAAGCGAGGATGCGCCTGAATTGATAGAAAAAACCCTTATAGGGCTTGTTGATAATACTATTGTTCCGACTCCGCAAAGTGCTGACGGTGTTTGTATGGCAAATAAAGTCTCAAAAGAAGAAACTCTTATTGACTGGAACAGGTCTGCAGAAGATATTCATAATCTGGTGCGCGGAATTTATAAATTCCCGTCTGCTTACTTTGTATATAATAATAAAATAATTAAAGTTCTTGAAACCCGCGTAGTCGATGGCAGCGGAACCCCTGGAGATTTTGTTGATGCCGGAAAAGACGGCGTTAAAATAGCCTGCGGCCAAGATTGTATATTACTTGTTAAAGTAAAACCTGAAGGCAAGGGTGAAATGCCGGCGCGCGATTGGTTTAACGGTATCAGAAAATAAAGTATTGCAAAAAAAATCCGTGATTGATAAAGTATTGATAAATGCTTTTATTCGCTCAGTCCGAGATCGCGTAAAAGTTTTTTATTGTCTGCAAGTAATTCAAGTTTGTCGTCTTCAAACGGGTCTATCATCCCATTTTCTATAAGCCCGTTAACAATATCGTTGTGCGATGTATTTTCAGGATTCGAAAGAACTAACCCGGTAAAATGTTTAATGTCGCATTTTCTCTCGTACATTTGAACAGCTTTTCTGGTTAAATTGTCAAGAAAATCATTTTTTACCCTGCCGTACTCAACAGGATCTGTCATGCCGGAAATATACTGTTGTTGTGATTTATTAAACTTTTGCGCTAATTTTTTAAATATCATACACATACCCTCAATTTTATTATATGTATTTTTTAAAATATTACTATCAATCTATGGATTTATATTTTTGGATATTCAGCGCTTGATTATAACTTATATTTGAACTAAAATAAAGCTGCAAAATATAGAAAAGAGGTTTTATTATGCTTGATATCAGATTAATAAGAGAAAATCCGGAAAAAATTAATGAATTGTTGAAACGTCGTAATCCGGATTTATCAATAGATGAAGTTATTGAAATAGATGTAGAACGCCGAAAAGTACAGACTCAGGCTGATGAATTAAGAGCCAGAAGGAAATCTGAATCACAGAAAATAGGTGAATTAAAGAAAAAAGGTGAAAATACAGACGCAATACAGGAAGATGTGCGTAAACTCGGTGATGAAATTAAAACTTTAGAAGAAAAAGAAACAGAATTAGATGCAAAACAAAAGAATTTGCTGCTTCATATCCCGAATATTCCTGATGAAACAACTCCAATCGGAGCATCTGAAGATGACAATGTAGAAGTTTATAAATGGGGTGAGCCGCGTAAATTTGACTTTGAATTCAAACCTCACTGGGATATTTGCGAAGCCAAAAATCTTGTAGATTTTGAACGCGGTGTAAAATTATCACAGAGTCGTTTTACGCTCTATCGCGGTAAAGGCGCAAAATTAGAACGCGCAATTATCAATTTCTTTTTAGATGTTCATACAGGTGAACAAGGGTATGAGGAAATATTACCTCCGTTTATGGCAAATGCAGCAACTATGACCGGTACAGGTCAATTGCCGAAATTCGCAGAAGATATGTATAAATGCGTAGATGAAGATCTGTATTTGATACCTACAGCAGAAGTTCCTGTGACAAATATCTATGCAGGTGAAATACTTTCCGAAGAACAGCTTCCGATGTATATGACAGCATACACTCCGTGTTTCCGCCGCGAAGCAGGTTCTGCAGGAAAAGACACCCGCGGCTTAATTAGGGTTCACCAGTTCAATAAAGTTGAATTAGTTAAACTTTGTACACCTCAAACAAGTAAGGAAGAACACGAAAAATTAACAGAAGATGCGGAAAAAATGCTTCAATTGCTTGAGCTTCCATATAGACGCGAGGCGTTATGTACAGCAGATATTGGTTTTTCTGCAAATAAATGCTGGGATTTAGAGGTGTGGATGCCGTCTTACGGTACTTATAAAGAAATTTCCAGCTGCTCAAATTACGGTGATTATCAGGCAAGACGTGCAAATATCCGCTATCGTGACAAAGAAACCGGTAAGACGCAATTCGTCCATACTATTAACGGTTCCGGACTTGCGGTCGGCCGTACATTTGCCGCAATTCTTGAAAATTACCAGCAGGCTGACGGATCAGTTATTATACCGGAAGTACTTCGAAAATACACAGGATTTGACAGAATATAACAAAAACGCTCCCATAAGGGAGCGTTTTTTTATGATGATTTCATCTTATTGAATACATCATCGTAATTCAAATCGCTTTTTCTGACCTTTTCCGCCTGCTTGTCGGCAACTTTTGCGAGTTTTTCAATAAAACCTACAGGTCCGCCAAACAGTTTGGTAAATACATTTTCCGAATACTGTTTAAAAAAGCTTTTTGCATTTACATTTCTTGCATCAAATACATTAGCTGTGAGGCTTTTTCCGTCTGGCTGCACGAACAGCTGGATATCTATTCTGTCGTTTTTAGCTTGCTCATTAATGATTTTATGTAAATGTTCAAGCTCTCCGGCATTTTTAATCCTTGATTTTAGTACTTTGTTTACGTTGGCATTGGAATATATTGCCATGCCAAAATTTTGATTTGAACTCTGATTGTTTATCTGCATAATTTCTCCTTTGCATAATATCTTAACCCCGAAATTTTATTTTTTTGCCAGTTGGATAATTAAATTTTACAAAAATATATTTTTAGGGCATAATATAAGCAGTATAGTCTGGTAAAGGTATTGAAATGTACGAATTCCCGTTCGAATTAGATGATTTTCAAAAACAAGCATGTGATTTTATTGATGACGGCAAGAGTGTTGTCGTATGTGCACCTACAGGAGCCGGTAAAACAGTTATAGCACAGCACGCTGTCCATAAAGCTCTTGAAGAAGGCACGCGGCTTTTCTATACCACGCCTTTAAAAGCTTTATCCAATCAAAAATATTATGATTTTAGTGAAAAATACGGGTCTGACCATGTTGGCTTGCTAACCGGAGATACCTCAATAAATCGTGATGCACAGATTGTAATTATGACAACAGAAGTTTTTCGTAATATGCTCTACGGAACTAATTTCGGGGCAGTTGCCGATAATTTAAAAAATGTGCGTTACGTAGTACTGGATGAAGTTCACTATATGAACGATGAGCAGCGCGGAACTGTCTGGGAAGAAAGTATTATTTACTGCCCGACCAATGTTCAGATAATTGCGCTTTCCGCAACTGTTGCCAATGCTGATGAGCTAACTGCATGGATTAACACTGTTCATTCAAGGACTGAGCTTGTTAATACTGATTTTCGCCCTGTTCCTTTAAAGTTTTACTATTTTGACAGTTCGCAGCCGGATAAATTATTACCGCTGTTTACGCCTTCCGGTCAGCTTAACAAAAAAATTAAACCCGAAAAAAAAGTTCCGTATAAAAATCGTAAAAAACAGCGTTCTTATGTAAAAGATGTTATATCAAATCTTGCGGAAAATGATATGCTTCCTGCGATATATTTCACTTTTTCCCGTAAAAAATGTGACGAACAAATGGAAAAATGCGCTGAAGCTTTAGAACTCGTAACCCGCGCCGAACAAGCTCAAATAAAACAGTTTATTGATGATTATATAGCCGAAAATCCTCATCTTTACGGCAATAAACATATTGATTACCTGCTTTGTGGTGTTGCATCTCACCATGCAGGGCTTTTGCCGGCATGGAAAAATCTTGTTGAAAAGCTGTTTCAAAAGGGGCTTATAAAAGTTGTATTTGCTACTGAAACCCTTGCGGCAGGTATAAATATGCCTGCGCGTTCGACTGTTATAAGTTCTACAAGCAAACGCACTGACGGCGGACATAGAATGCTTACTGCAAATGAATTCTTGCAAATGTCCGGCCGTGCCGGCCGCCGCGGAATGGATGAAGTAGGCTATGTTACTATTGTCGGCTCACAGTACCAATCTCCGGAAGAAGTTGCTGAACTTGTTCTAAGCCCTGCTAACCCTCTTGAAAGCCGCTTTTCTCCTACATATTCTATGGTTCTTAATTTGCTCCAGCGGTTTAGTCTGGATGAAGCTAAAGAATTGATTCTGAAAAGTTTTGGTTATTATTCATCTGCACCTCGTCTTAAACCGCTCTTAAAGCAGGCGGAAATTTATAATGCTGAATTAAAAGAACGAGAATTCTTGTGCCCTTATAAATTACCGGTGGAAGATTTCTTTGAGTACAATCAGATTCGCCGGATTTATGTCCAAAACAGACAGACTTACAAAAAAATCCTTAAACAGGAGCGCGCGAAAAATCGTCCGCTGTCGCAGGAAGTTATTGATTTTAACAAAGAAAACAAAGCAATGCTTGCTCGGATGCACGATATTTATTGCGATATGTGTAAATACTATAAAAAACACGCAAAGAGTTTGGAAGTCGTGGGCAGGATAAAACAAAAACAACAAAAGTTGAATAAAGAAATAGAGCGTCAGCGTGATATTTTCTGGAACAAATTTCTTGCCCGCCGCGCAGTTCTTGCTGATTTAGGATATCTTGAAAACGACTATCCGACAGAGCGCGGTGTTACAACTGCCCAGTTACGTTCAGAAAACGAATTATTCCTTGCTGAAATTATATATTCGCATATATTGGAAAATCTTACACCGGCCCAGCTTGCTGCTGTAATTTGCGCAATCACGACAGAGGATTTGCGAATAGATATGCCGTATATGCCTGTTTCTGAACCTGTCAGAAAAACTTTAAATCTGATAAAAAATATCCGCCGCAGAGTGGAAAAAGTTCAGGGACGTTATCAGGTAGAAGCGCCAATGTATATTAACGCGTACTTTTCTTCAATGATAGAATTGTGGGTTGAGGGCGCAGAATGGGAAACGGTTGTAGAAAATATAGATATGGGTGAAGGTGATGTTGTACGCTCCTTTAAGCGTGTAGTTGATGTATTGAGACAATTTACAACTATTTCTAATGTACCTGAGGCGCTTGTGTTTACAGCAAGAGAGGCAATCGGAAAAATTCAGCGAGAACCGGTTAATGTGGACTAACGTGCCGGCGGAGTGAACTGTTTTCGTTACTAATCTTCAACATATTCCATTATGTCGCCGACTTTGCAGTGGAAATATTTGCATAACTTGTCAAGCGTATGAATGCTGATGTTAAGATTTTTGTTATTACGAATATTTGAAAGTGTAGCTGCACTAATGCCTGTTGCAATTCGCACATCCTCGGCGGTTTTTCTGTGCTGCCAGATCAAATCATCTAATTTAAAAGTTATCATAGTATTAATCATAATCTATTTATTAATAACTTGACATAATTTAAATCATGATATAAATTACTTATAATAAGTAAGTAATTTGTTTAATAAAACTATAAGGAGATACATATGAGAGAAAAGAAAAAAGCATTCACTTTAGCGGAGGTGCTCATCACCCTCGCGGTTATCGGCATTGTGGCAGCCCTGACATTACCGGGTCTTATCCAGAACCACAATGAAAAAGCATGGTCAACGGCTAAGGATTTGTGGGAAAAGAAGTTAACAGAAACAGTACGCCGCATGAACGTAGACGGTGTCATGACAGGACACGACACCACAGAGGATTTTATGAATACTTTCAAAAACTACATGAAAGTAATTAAAACGTGTGATAACAGCGATATTAACAAATGCTATTCACCTAAAATAGTTACAACAGGTAAAGACGATGCGTTGGAAGAAATCGAAACAAACGGTCTCACTTCCGCAAGCAGCATGGGATTAAAAGAATGGCAGACTAATACAAATACCATGAGCTTTGTTGTAGCAGACGGAACAACAGTAATTATGGCATACCAGCCGGAATGCCCTTATGCAGACCCGATTGAGGATACAGGAAGTCAGGTATCATGCATGGCATATATGGTAGATGTAAACGGTAAAAAAGGCCCGAATAGAGTTGGTAAAGATATTCAGTTATCTTCAGGCGTAGCCTTTTCCACCTGCGATAACCCGATAGGAGACATGTGCTGGAGTACTGAATTTCAAGCAAATCGTGCAATAAATACTTGCGATGGAAGTGAATATGAAGATTTAGATAGCTATGGCTCAAGTAATTCATACTGTGATACAAACTATTGGGCAGGGGCTAAACTAAGCTGTCAGGAGAAAGGTATGGAATTACCAACAAGAGCACAATTGGCACAACTAGCGAGTGAATTATACGTAAACTCAAGCGATGGAAGCGCAGTGACAATAGGGGCAAACGAAGACAATTACGCCCTCAAGGTAAAGGACAAATACAGCCAAAATCCTCCAATCGACTACAGTGGCCCATACTACTGGTCCAGTGAGGAGTACCATGCGAGTCGCGCGTACGGCCGGTACTTCGGCACTTCCGCCACGTTCGGCGCTGACAATCACTGGGGCAACAAGAGCTACGGCAGCAGCTACCGCGCTATATGTGTGTCGAACTAAGAGGCTTGGCCTCTTAGTTCGAAGTGATTAAGTGATTGAGTGACTAAGTGATTAAGAGGATTTCATAATTGGGCAATGTGAAATTCCCCACGTTGCCTTATTTTTTGTAAAGAACTTATTCCCTTATTCCCCTAAAAACAGAATAATTTGGTTCAATAAATTGCACACTACATTTACTTTTTCAATCGGCTTGATTGCTTCGCCTAAAGGCTCGCTATGACATGTTTGTGAAATTTTCCATGTTGCCTTATTTTTATCCGTCATACCGCAGCAGTTTTGTTACGATTTGCGGGTGTCGGCGCCTTGCGGGTGGACTCAGTCCACTTTTACATACTGGATGCCCGTTAACTTTTGCGGGTGTCCAGTGTATAAGAGCAGACTTCGTCTGCCCGCAAGGTAGCAATGCCCGCTATTTACAAACATTCTCGTTGCGGGATGACGTAGAGGCGTTGGAGAGAGGCCACGGTACCCTTATGACCCCTCATCCGGCCTTCGGCCACCTTACCTCTCACAAAAACAATCCACCGGAATGTTTTTGTTCGGCAGAGTCCAAGGGGAGAAGGGATGCGATAGAGCATGTTGGACATGCACATTTGACCCCCACCTAGAATTTCTAGCCTCACTGCGTTCGGCAACAAATTCTTCTCCTCCCCCTCGGAGAGGTGAGCGTAACGATGTTGGTCTAATCCAGTGGAGCCATTATTTTTCGCATTGCCTTATTTTTGATACGAACTTATCGTCTCAATGTCTTATCGTCTTAACGTCTTTTACTTAAAAGCCGTGTCACTGTCTATCGCACTTAACTGATACCACTTCTGTTAACATCTTCTCTTTCCCCGAATATAACACCCGTAAGGATTGCCTTAGTGCTGCTATGTTTCCATCCTGACACGGTTCGGCAGCTTACGCCATCATATCCTTGAACGTCAACAAAAATATTAACTTCTTTAATACCCGCTAAGCCCTCACAACAGGCTCTGCACCCCGCATTGGCTTCGGGTCAAGGGATCGCAAATCCCCGTGGAACACGGCATATTTATTCTAGCATAAAAATATTATAATTTAAACCCCTTTGAAAAAATATTCTTCCCCGATAATTTTCGTAGTGTGTACCACACTGCTAATACCCCGAGCAGCCCCAGTGTTACCTTGAAACAGTTCGGTTTAAATTCTTTTTTGTTTTCAGACGATGTTGTATAAACAAACGGATTTACCTGCTGTGTATCCTGTGTTTGCTTCGCCTGAGACCTGAATAGTGTGTTTGAGACCGCAGCTATTTTCATAACACTATATTAAACCAAATCATAAAATTTTTTGCTACTTTATTAAGAAATATTACTACAATCTTTTAGCCATTCGGGTGATACAAATTTTTCTAATAAGCCATATTCTTATGGCTGTAAAAGGAGATTTTATATGACAGAAAGATTTGAATTATATAAGTGCGATGTCTGCGGCAATATTGTTGAAGTTGTTGTCTGTGGCGGCGGTGAACTCGTTTGCTGCGGGCAGCCGATGAAATTGTTGTCGGCCGGCGTTAATGATGAGGCAGCAACTGAAAAACATGTTCCTGTGATTGAACGTATTGATAATGATGTGATAATTCGCGTAGGCTCAGAACCGCATCCGATGATTCCCGCACATTACATCATGTTTATTGAAACTATATCGCAGGACGGAACCAGACTTACAAGGCAATATCTTCAGCCGGATGACGAACCGGCAATGAAGATTAAACATTGCGACGGAAAATTTATTGCAAAAGAGTATTGTAACATACACGGATTATGGGAGGCACAAAGTGATTAACGAGAAAATACAAAATGTTCTTAATGCGCAAATTAACAAGGAATTTTATTCAGCTTATCTTTATCTTGCTATGTCTGCTCACTTTGACGAAATTGGTCTTAGCGGTTTTTCCAATTGGACCAAAATTCAAGCACGCGAAGAAGTAGATCACGGGATGATTTTATTCGATTTTATTATTGAAAGAAACGGTAAAATTGAACTTTCTCAGATAGACATTCCCGAAATGAATTTCGGCACGCCGTTAGAGGTGTTTGAAAAAATTTATGAACACGAAAAATATGTAACAAGCAGCATAAATTGCGTGGCTTCTATGAGTGATGAAGAATGTGATCTCGCCGCACGAAATTTCATTGACTGGTATATAGCAGAACAGGTTGAAGAAGAACGCAATGCATACAAAATTATTTTAAAATTAAAAATGTTCGGTGATGATAAAGCTGCGCTTTACCATATAGATAAAGAACTCAGATCCCGTGAGTATAAACAACATTCGCATAAATAGGCGGAAATAGATTATCAGCCGGTGTTAAATTTGCTGCCGGCTGATTTTGTTTGCTAAATATTACAAATGTCCGGAATGGTTAAGTTTTACAATTAATTTTTCTATATTTGTGTTATAATCAGTATGAACATTAGAAGTGTATAACAAGAATGTGCAAATGGCACAATGTGCGGGCAAGACGCCTGCAGGAAAGGAAAATTATGACAATACCGGAAACTAAACAATTCCAAATTGAAATCGGCGGTAAAACAGTTACTGTCGAAACCGGAAAGTATGCACAATCCACTAATGGTTCTGTTACTGTAAGATGCGGCGATACAATGCTTTTTGTTCACTGTGTTGTATCAAAAGAACCACGTGTCGGAATTGACTTCTTCCCGTTACTTATTGATTATGAAGAAAGAATGTCTTCTATCGGACGCATTCCTGGCGGTTACAACCGTTCAGAAGGTAAGGCAAGTGATAAAGCTATTCTTGTGTCACGTCTTATCGACCGTCCTATAAGACCTTTATTCCCTAAGGGATATAGAAACGATATTCAAATCGTTGCACAGTTATTCAGTTATGACCAGCAAAATCAGCCGGATACTCTCGCAATGTTAGGGGCATCTTGCGCATTAATGCTTTCAGGGGCACCGTTTGAAGGCCCTATCGGTGCTGTGCGTGTTTCCCGTGATGAAAACGGCAATATGATAGCAAACCCTACCCATCAGCAGGCTGACAAATCTGATTTAGATATTGTTGTTGCAGGTACACACGACAGTGTTATTATGGTTGAAGCCGGATGTAAATTCGTTACAGAAGACGATATTATGAATGCTGTTGAATTCGCTCAGGTTGAAATCAGAAAACAATGCGATGCTCAGGTTGAATTTGCAAAACAGTGCGGCGTTGAAAAACAAGAATTTGTTAATCCTTATGATACATCAGAAATCAAAAAGATTATTGATGAAACTGCTCACGATATGATTTTTGATGCTTATCATAACTTTGACAGAGAATACAGACAAAACAAGCTTGAAGAAGCAAAGGCGCTCGTCAAAGAAAAAATTGATGCGTTGCCGGAAGATGATTACATCAAAAAAATCATTGAAGAAACAGGCATTGATTTTGTAGCTGAAGAATTTAAAAACGCTGAAAAGAAAATTATGCGTACAATGATTCTTGATGAAGGCGTTCGTGCCGACGGCAGAAAACCGCATGATGTACGTCCTATCTGGTGTGAAGTTGGAGTTATCCCGCGTGCACACGGATCTGCTGTATTTACAAGAGGTCAAACACAGGTGCTTTCTGTTGCAACTCTTGCAGGGCCGGGAATGAAACAGGAACTTGACGGAGTTGATCCGGAAACAGAAAAAACTTATATGCACAAATATATATTCCCGGGATTTTCTGTTGGTGAAGTAAAACCATTAAGGGGCCCTGGCAGACGTGAAGTAGGACACGGAAATCTTGCTGAGCGTGCAAATGTTCCGGCATTACCTTCTCAAGAAGAATTCGGTTACACAATCCGCGTAACATCTGATGTTCTTGAATCAAACGGGTCAACTTCTATGGCTTCCACCTGCGGCTCTTCAATGGCATTAATGAATGCAGGTGTTCCTGTAAAATGTATGATCGGTGGTGTCGCAATGGGTATGATTACCGAAGAAGGTAAAGAACCTGTTGTTTTAACTGATATTCAGGGTATTGAGGACTTCCTCGGCGATATGGACTTTAAAGTTACAGGTAATGATGACGGTATTACAGCGCTCCAAATGGATATGAAAGCAAAAGGTATTGCAAATGATACCCTTCGCCATGCGCTTGCTCAGGCAAAAGAAGGCCGTCTGCATATTCTCGGTGAAATGAGAAAAGTAATTACAAAACCTGCTGAACATCTTTCACCGTTTGCTCCAAGCATTACAACAATGACAATTCCTGTTGAAGATATCGGAACAGTTATCGGACCTGGCGGTAAACAAATCCGTGCTATCATTGATGCGTCCGGTGCTGAAATTGATATTCAGGACAGCGGTGTTGTAACGATTACTTCAAATGATCAGGAAGGCGCTGAAATCGCAAGAAAAATGATTAAAGACTTAACTTTCCATGCTGAAGAAGGTATGGTATTAAAAGGAAAAGTCGTCAGAATCATTCCGATAGGCGCATTTGTGGAACTCGCTCCGGGTAAAGACGGTATGGTTCATATCTCACAAGTTTGCAAAGAACGTATAGATGCAATAGAACCGCACCTCCATATCGGGGATGAAGTTATCGTAAAAGTTATCAAAATTGATGACAAAGGCAGAGTAAACCTTACTATCAAAGGTGTTACAGAAGAAGAAAAAGCTCAATTGAGTTAATTTCGGATTATAAATTTAGAGGGCGCGGGCCAAAAGCCCGCGCCCTCTATTATTATTTTATATTATTATTCTAAATCGGAATCAACTAAATTCTTTAACTGTTTTAGTTGATAATACAATTCAGGATTTGTAGCGGTTAGATTTATTATTGCCCCTGTTATAAATGCTGCGAGTTCGTTTTCAGTACTTATCAGATTAACCACTTTTTCTTTTTTTATGGCTTCCGATACATTGTTATCAAGCAAGATTCGCATGTTACCGCCCTGTTTTGATATGATATCGTTTTTCTGGATGTATGCTTTAAGCTCTTTTCGCATTTGCGGATTTAATGCATCCTGCACTATCATAAATGCTTCATGCATATATTTGTTTTTAGTGCTAATTTCATCCGGTTTTATATTTATGATTGATTGCATAACTGCATTGGTAATTTTTAGCGCCTCAGAATTGCTTAGCGGCTGTTTATAAAGATTATATTTGCTATTCATTATTTTTTTAAATTTATCTTTTAATGTATCAGGCACTAAAGCTGCCCCTTCGCGCAGTCCGCCAAAATTATCTTCCCAGTATAAATTTTCTGCGTTTTCAATGTGAAGTTCGGTTAATGTATCAATAAATGCCTGTCTGAGGTTTTTAAACAATACCGGTTCTGCTTCGGTGAAATCCTGATCTATTATATTGAAAGCAGTCCTTATGCTATCATTTGTCAATAAATCAGGAAGTATATTTTGAATATCATCCTGGCAAACTACACTTACGAGTTTTAATTCGTTTGTAGTAAGCGGGTGCTGGTTCAAGAAAGCTATATATTTATTTTTATACTGCGACGGGAAAATGTCTAATTCATCAAGAAGTTTTTGATTGAAACGTTTTTCTATGGCTTCAGAGATTTTAATATCGCCCGTCGCAGGATTAATACTGATTTCTGTAAATTCTTCTGCCGGTTCAGGTTTTTCTGAAACTGGCGCAGATTGATTGAGGTCTTTTGCTTTTGCTTCCTGTGGTGCTTCGAGAGCATCTAGTTCTGCAAACATTTCATCGTAATATTTTTGTTTAAGTTCATGTGCTTGCTCAAACTGTTTGCGTCTTTCGGCTATTTCTGCCGGATATTGAAGTAATTGCTGGAATTCTTCGTTATTTCCGTCAACTCCGTAAGCCTCCATGAACATTTTTATTGTGTCTTTCATCATAAGTGATTGTAAAGCTTGCATTTGAGGTGTTGTGCGCCAGTATGCACTCATAATATCTTTTTGTGATTTATTTGTGGTGTCGTATGTAGCCCAGAAGTTTTTCATTTCTGCAGAAGCGTTTGTTTTTTCAAGCACTACCGGCATTATTGCCCACATATATTTCATTACAAAATTTGAACTTTCAGCATCTTTGATATTTTTTTTCTTTAAAATTTTTCGCGTTTCATCTTCGTTGCCCCTGCCTGAAATCATTGCATCCGCAAGCTTGTCAATTTCCCACTCTTTTACATCATCAAATTTACCTTTTCTTTTGACAGCGGCTGAATTTGTCTCTGCCGGAAGTTTTTTTATATCTTCAAGTGACAAATCCGGTTTTTCTGTTTTTGGAGCGGAAATTGATCTTTCATAAGCTTTTCTCGGCTTATATTCATACGGAAAATCTTCCCTTGTTGCGAGGAATGATTTCCAGAATCCATGATTTGGCATTTTTATGCCATAAGCCGTTATTGTCGTATAATCAATCGGGCTCAAGCCGTTAAAATCCTGTGAAATATCATTTTGAAAATCTTTGTTTATTTCTTTCAGTGATTTACCTTCAAGGTAGATTTTTTTGAGTAAGTATAATCCGAGCGTATCGTCAGAGTTTTTGAATAATTTTGTATTTTCATCTTTCATTAAGTCAATTTCTGCAATAACGCCGGTGCGCGCTTTTCTTTTAGGCGTTGTGGTTAAATTATCGAATAGGGGTTCATCAGGGAAAATTTCTTTTACATCTTCCAGAGTGTCAGCCATTTTAATCGGCTCAAAGACTATTTTCATCATCTGTGCCGGCGGAATATTTTGACGATCTTCATAATCGTCATTTAAATAGTCTTTCATAGTTTTAGGCATGCCGGTCTGATTAAAAGGCTGCGCATAAAAATTTGCCGGTGTACGGAATAACCGCGCTTTGAAATTTATGTTGTAGTCTCTGTAATACAGAGGGTTGTATGTGCCTGATTGTACTGATTTAGACGTTGAGTTTGGTTGTTTCAAATTGTTAGTGTTGTTTTTCGGGGTAATAAATAATTGGGGTTGTATTCTCATATTTTTTTCCTATATTTTGTATGCGTTGGTTAAACACCTGAAAAAAATCATTTTTGCTGTTTTTTTAAGATTAATTTACAATTTTTATGATAAAATAAAAACAAAGAGGAGAATAGATATGTGTGATGTAATTACAATTGGAAGTGCGACAATGGATGTTTTTGTCGAAAGTGACGATGCAAATATAGTTTCAGTTTATACTAAAAATAAAAAATCAGAATTCATGAGTTATCCTTACGGTGCAAAAGTTGAAATAACCGATTTTACTTCTCAAGTTGGCGGCGGCGGTGTAAATACAGCAGTTAACTTTGCTAATTTAGGATTAAAAACAAGCGCAATTTTTAAAATCGGAGATGACATTTATTCTGACGGTGTTTTAGAATCCTTTAAAGATAAGAATGTCGATTTAAATAATATAATTCAAGACGGTAGTTTAAGCACAGGGTTTTCAATTATTCTTGTGAGTTTTCAAGGCGATAGAACAGTTCTTGCTCACAGAGGTGCAAATGCGATGCTTAAAAAAAGTGATATAAATTTTGAGGCAATAAAAAATTCCAAACTGCTCTATATTGCTCCTTTAAACGGTGACAGTACAAAAGTTCTGGATGATATTGCAGCGTTTGCACATGAAAATAATGTTTTTGTGTGCTTTAATGCGGGCTCATCAAGCATTAAAAAAGGTTTCAGTTATCTAAAACAGATACTTGAAAATGCTAATATAGTTGTTATGAATAAAGAAGAAGCATCACTTGCAACCCAGATTCAGGAAAGACCCGACACAAGAGAAGTTAAGTATTCCGATGAACCAATTCACCCTGACGTAAAAGAAATGTTGAAAAAATTAAAAGTCAGGGATTACCAGATTATTGTTATCACGGACGGTAAAAACGGCGCTTATGCTTATGACGGCGAAAATTTTTATTTGTGTCCAGTGTTTGACGGCCCTGTCGTATCCACTCTCGGTGCCGGCGATGCCTTTGCGTCGACTTTCTGCGCTGCATTAGACCGGACAGGCGGTAATATTGGTAAATCACTTATGTATGCATCTGTAAATTCAGCAGGTGTAGTATCAAAATTCGGGGCAACTCAAGGATTACTTAACTTTGAGCAGATAGAAACAGCGTTGGCTGATCATCCTGAATATAGCTATAAAACAGTCTAAATATATAAATAGAGAGGTATTTTTATGGTTACGGATTGTATTTTTTGTAAAATTTTAAACGGCGACTTTGGCACTGAATTTGTGTATGAAAATGAATATGTTGCCGCGTTTAATGACATTAACCCGAAAGCTCCTGTTCATGTTCTTGTTGTTCCTAAGGTACATGTAGCTTCTTTAAATGAACTTGAAGACAAAAATCTTATGGGAGAACTGTTGGCTGCAGTAAAAGCTGTTGCTGAAAAATGCGGGTTAAAAGCATATAAAACATTGATAAATACTGGTAAAGAAGCAGGACAGGAAGTTTTCCACCTGCATATACATGTTATGGGTAGTAAAGGAGAATAATAAATGACAAACGGTGTACACGAAGGTTTTTATAAAGAAATAAATCCGGCAGGATTTGGTGTTGCTATTAAAGCAGGTAAAATTTTATTTTCAAAGCAGTCTGATTTTCAAAAAGTAGAAATTTTTGAAACAGACAGCAAGCTTGGCCGTGTGCTTACTCTGGATGATTTAATGATGACTACAGAAGGTGATGAGTTTTATTATCACGAGATGATAGCTCACATTCCTATGATGAATCATAAATGTCCTAAATCAGTCCTTGTAATAGGCGGCGGCGACGGCGGTACAGTCAGAGAAGTTTTGAAACACGATACTGTCGAAAAGGTGGTTCTTTGCGAAATAGACGGTATGGTAATTGATGCCTGCAAAGAGTTCTTGCCGACTATTGCCGGTAAACTCGATGATCCGCGCGTAGAAATAAGGGTTGAGGATGCTATAGAATTTATTAAAGACAAAAAGAATGAGTATGATATTGTTTTAATCGATTCCACAGACCCTATGGGGCCTGGAGAAGGATTGTTTACAGAAGAATTTTACACAAATGTGAAGAATTCATTAAAAGAAGGCGGAATTGTTGCTGCACAATCTGAATCTCCTGTCGTAAACAAGGAAGAAATTAAAAAGATGTATAACTTATTGAAAAAAGTTTTTCCTATTTGTTCAACTTATACTTCAAATATTCCGACATATCCGGGCGGATACTGGGCTTGGGCTTTTTGTTCAGAAACAGTTGAACCGCTTTCTTATATAGATGACAGACGTTGTGCTGAGATTACTAAGACCTGTAAGGTTTACAATAAAGAGTATCATCTGGCACGTTTTGCTCTGCCTAATTATTTGAAAGAAATTTTATAATGTTTAAATTTTTTGATTTTGCGGCGGGCGGCATTTTTATGCCGCCCGCCTTATTTCATAACCGGCACAAATTTCATTTTTATGATATACTTCAATAATAAGCCAAAAAACTTAGGGAGAGTTTATGTCTATAATTATAATGCTGATACTGTTAAGTATACTTATTTTAGTCCATGAGGCAGGTCATTATCTTGCTGCCAGAATGTTCGGGATGAAGGTTGATAAATTTGGTTTTGGTTTACCGATTGGACCTACATTGTGGGAAAAACAGTGCGGCGATACAAAAATCCTTGTTCATGCATTTTTACTCGGCGGATATGTTGCTTTCCCTGATGATGACAAAGATAATCCGCTGCCCGAAGATTCACCTGACAGATTTCTTAACAGACCTATATACCAGCGTTTTATAGTTGTTTCTGCAGGTGTTTTTGCAAATGTCGTTTGCGCCTTTCTTCTGGTGCTTTTGACTGCATTTTTATGGGGTCACATGCCGTCCGGCAAATACGATATTTACGTTAAAAATATTGTTGCAAATAAAACCGCATCTGTCTGGAACTCCGGTCTTGCAAAAGGAGACAAAATTGT
Organism: Candidatus Gastranaerophilales bacterium; assembly: GCA_944326465.1. GTDB lineage: Bacteria > Cyanobacteriota > Vampirovibrionia > Gastranaerophilales > Gastranaerophilaceae > CALUVH01. The sequence goes on from CALVEB010000005.1 coordinate 38,557, forward strand.
CTCAATAAACGGTTCCCCTGCAGACAGTGCGGCAGCATTAACTATGTTTGCAAGACAGAGCAAAGCCTTTGACGGCAAGGTGGACACAGAACTTGTAGAGCAGAATGTTGAAGAATTAAAAAAATTAAACGTTGCCTTTAAGCGCGATGAAATAATTCCTGCAGGTGTTACAATCAGGCTTCCTGAACTAAAATACGAAAAAGAAGTTTCTCTCACTGATAAAATGTTAATTGGTATGGAAAAATACGAAGATAGCCAGGTTACGATTTCAGATAAACAGGCTGCTTTGCGTGATAAATTAATAGGAAAAAAATTATATACCTCAGACGGTACAGTGACAATTGAAGATGTTGCTTATGCGTATTCTGACAATTACAGACCTGTAAGAATAAAAGTTTTTAGGAATAATCAAGTTGTTGACTTAAAACCTATTTACCCTGATAAAGACGGTGTTATTGGCGTGGAAATGGAAGCACGTGAGATAGTAATCCCTACTAAATCACCAAAATCTGCAATTGTTGCCAGCGGTAAATACTTATATGAGCAGACATATTTACTTTTATACGGTTTATGGCAGATATTTTCCGGTAAAATCCCGCTGAAAGACCTGCACGGTATTGTTGCAATAACTAAAGTTGGCGGCGATATAATCCAGCATAATGGCATTTTTTCAGGTCTGTTGTTGACCGCTGTAATCTCATTGGATTTAGCGATTGTTAATTTCTTACCGATACCGGCGCTTGATGGCGGGCATGTTCTGTTTTTGATAATAGAAAAGCTTCGTGGTCGCCCGCTTGATGAAGAAACGGTTAATAAAATAGGCACTGCCGGATTTTTATTCCTGATTGTGTTGATGATAATAGTTGTGTTCAACGACATATATGCACTTGTCATGCAAAAATTGTGAGGCATATTTGCATTTTAGGTTTTGTTATAAGGCGCAATTAAGGCAATCATTGCAGATGCAAGACCGGACTTCGTCCGAAAAGTTAAACGGGAATTGCTAAAAGCCGATACTTAGGAATTGTTTGCATTTTTAAGTTTTATCAAAAGGCGGCTTCAAGGCTACCGTTACAGTGTATAAGACCGGACTTCGTCCGGCCGGCTCGCGTTAAACGGCACCGCTCACAACAACAACGAAAACTGCTTGGTTGCTCGCGATAAACGGGTCTACGGGCTGTTCCGCCGGCTCTACGCCGCCGTGTGCGCCCTTCGCCCTTTGCTCGCAATCCGCTCACCGTTTCCGTTGATTGTTGTTCGTCTCTCGCTTCGCTCGTGCCTTTACACAAACAACAAACGGAAATTTCTATAAGCCGATACGTAGGGTATGTTGGTATTTTTAAGTCTCATCAAAAGGCGCCATCTAGGCTACTGTTACAGTGTATAAAACCGGACTTCGTCCGGAAGAAAAACCTGATTTCAGTGAAGAAATCAGGTACAAAATTTGTAGGGGAAAAATTAATTGGAGTTTATGAAAAAATAAATCTTTTATAATAGATGCAACGCTTGCCTGTTGGCCATTGCAATAAAGTTCATCTGCGCAAATAGAATCTCTGACTTGTCCTCATAAGGCTGTGCTTGAACCGCTGTCGTTATTTGATTACTGTACATATCTTTTAACTTGTCATCAATAGCATTTAAATTCTTAACTGCCATATTCAGCCTCTCTTCTCTTATTTGCTTCTTGTATATATATAAAGTATATACTCAAGCCTTAATTTCACGTTAGGCATTTCTTGTTACATTTCTTTACAAAATATTTTAAAAGCGGTAATTAGGGCAATTTTTTCTAAAGAGGTGTTTTATAATAAATATAGGGGAAAATAGGCGTATTATGCTTGAAAACGATTTATATACAAATAAACAGATACCATACGGCATGCAGACCATAAACACTAATGGTGTGCCAATGTCCGGCCCCGGCGGTGAAGCTATAAAGAAAAGCGTTGATAACAGTTATCTTGCAAATCGTGTAAAACAGAGTGAGGATAATGGCGCCCTTGTGCCGGCAGCAACACTTGCAACATGGTATGCATTATCACGCGGAATGGATGTGTTTAACAAAAACTGTAACAAAGAGTATGAAAAAACTGCTTTTGGCAAACTTGGACGTTTCGGAGATTGGTTAACAGAAAAGGTCACAGGCAGCAAACTTGCAAAATCAAACTTTGGTCAATGGGTTGCAAGAGCATATAAATCAACGGGAAAATTTATAAATGATAAAATTATCGCTAACAGCGCTATGCTGCGTGCAATAAAAAATACGCCGTCCGAACCGACGAATAAAATGGTTGTATCCCAGTATAAAGGTCTTTTAGGTTTCCTTTCAATGGATACGGAACAGATATTTAGTTCATTCATAAAACCGGCGAAAACTCCTTTTGAATTAGAGCAGTACGGGGCAGATAAAAAATTTATTAAAAATCTAAAAAAAGCTATGAATGCGCCGGGGGCTAATTCTTACGCTGTATTAAAAGAAGCTGAAATGAAACTGCTTGGCATTCCTGAGGCTGATATCAGAAGGTATATACAGGACGGTAAAGTATTATCTCCGAAAAGAGTTGATATCTTAATTCGAAATGCAAAGATATCTAAACTTGGATTTACGCCGGCTGAATATAAGGCAGTTTCTAAGGATTTCTTAGCAAATTCTGATAAAGTGCTGAAGGCACTTGAAAAAGCATCTAAAAACAACGGTAATATGTTTATAAGCCGTATGAGAGGCGGCGGCCCGTTAGGGGCTCTTAAAAATCATTTCTTCGGACGTAAAGTTGGTATAACAGAACTTTATAACAAATATCTTGTAACTTTAGGGGCTAAAAACCCTAAACATGCCACAAAATTAGGACGCGGTTTAGCAAAGGCATTCGGTCTTTTCTTGGAAGGTACGACAAACAGGTTTGCAGGCGGTAAGCTGGCCGTATTAATGCAGGCAATGATCTTCGGAGATATGCTTGTTAATACATTTAAGGCTCCGAAAGGCGAAAAATTTAAAACATTTACAGATAGATTTACCAATGACTTTGCATATTTCTTGTGCGCTCCGTTTGGTATTCAGATATTACATAAATTAGGCGGTCTGCAGTATGCCGGCATGTCAAAATCTGATCTTGCAAATTATCGTGCAGAATTAAAGCAATTTAACCATAAGGTTGCTACCGGACAGTTGAGCAAAAAAGGCGATTATATAAATGAATTAGAAAGAATAAAAGGAATGCTAAGAGGCGGACGCAAGAATATATTCTCTAAATTCTTCGGTCGTCTGGCAGAAATAGCAACTGTTGGTCTGGAAACAACCAGAGGTTATCACAAAAAAGCAATTAAGCCGGGTATACTTGGCAAATTGAAAGATTTCTTTGTAAATCCAAAATACTACTGGAAAAATTTTGCAGGTTATCCAATGCGATTAATTCTTGTAATGGGCTTAATAATGCCTCCTTTAGCAACTGCAGCAACAAAAGTTGCACATGCAATATTCGGTCGCCCTACACATTCTGTGCTGGATGATGAGGAGGAATTGACGCCGGAACAGGAAGAACAACAGAAAATGCAGGAGCTTCTGGCTCAGTTGGAAGCTGAAAAGCAGGCACAACAAGGACAACAGCCTATAGTTCATACAAGTCCTACAAATTTAATCAATCAGTATTTAGATAGTCAGGCGCAGCAGGCACTTTACCCGCCGGGTCAGCAACCTGTACCTGTGCAGCAGCCTCAGGCAACAGCGTCTACTGCACCGCAGCCCGTTACGCAGCAGCCTTCAGTGACACCGCAGCAGCCGCAAAATACAATTGCACAGGCACCTGCGCAAGCGCAACCTGAGCCGCAAACACCGCAGGAGCCTGTCAGAACCTATATTCCTTCTCCGGCCGGAGTTGTTATAGGACAGGTTGATACAAGTAAAGCTGATGCTGCAATGGCAAATGCTGATATCGCAGAAAAACTCGCGCGTGAAGCTCTTGCTTACGGTTAGTCTCTTGCCTCTATTTGAATAATATGCTATAATCTATTCGTTAAGAGGATTTATAGCATGAAAAATTTTGATTACAAAAAATTAGCACTTGAATTTCGCAGTGAGGCGGAAAAAAATTTACCTGTTGATATAGAGGAAAATCATAAAAATATCTTTCTTGATACAATTTATAAATTTTCGCTCATAACCGGTGAGGCAATGGCTAAGGATAAAAATGTTAAATCTCCGATGGATGCTATGGTTATGACACAGATACTTTCAGAATGGACTTTTCACAAGTACATTGATCTTTTGCGTTCAGAAATTCCAGAACGTTATCATGAAAGTATTTTACAAAAAGTTGGTTTTACAATTTATGAGATAGCAATGCAGGCATTACTTCAAAAGCTTCCTTATGATGATATTTGTGCTCTTGTGGAGCATCACGTAAATAAAGCTTTTGACAGAGCCTGTGAAGGACTTGTAAATAATGGTGTTATTAGCCGTGAAGCCTGCGATACGGCACTTGCTCAATGTAATATTAATAATTTGAGATAGGCAGGCAGCTTGTATTTTGACAAAAAATATGTTATGATATTATTGCTCTGTGCGGATGTTAATTTTGTTCCTACATTTTTTATAAAAGGGAGAATTGACTCTAACGGCATTGAAGTATACCCGCCGATTGAAAAATCGCCAGCGGGAAACGGATTTTCCGAGGCGTTCACCCACCTGCGAGACCAGCAGGTAACAAAATCGCATTTGCACAGGGTTTCTTATAAAAAACGGCGGGTGGTATGGTGATTTCTACAATTATTTTGTCTGACTCTGAAGAAAAAGTTCTAAAAAATTATCTGGCTGCGCATAATGAGTTTAAAATACTTGCAGAAACTGAGGATTCCGATAAAATATATGATGCAGTAAAAGAATTGTCGTCCTGCGTTTTGTTTGTTAATCTTGATTATACAGAAGAAGATTTTCATTTTATTTCATCTTTGACAGACAAATATAAGGATTTGCGTATTATTGCCTATACTCAGACGCCTTCTGTGGATTTGATGATTAAGACTCTCCGCGCAGGTGCGTCAGCTTTGCTTACAAAACCGTTTTTACAATCAGAATTTGATACTGCTATTGAAAAAGTAAAAAATGATTTATTACACAACAAAAAAGTTAAATCAAAATGCAGAATTATTACTGTATTTTCAAATAAAGGCGGGATTGGTAAGACATCCATTGCCTCTAATCTTGCCCTTGAACTTGCAAAAATCACCAGAGAAGACGTTGCACTTGTTGATTTGAATTTTCAACTCGGGGATGTGACAACCTTCTGGGATTTAAAACCAACCTTTGATTTGACTTATATGGTGAATAATCTGGATAAATTGAACAAGGATTTTTTGCTAAATACTTTAGAGCGCTACAAAAATACATCTTTACATATACTGGCAGATCCTCCGTATTTTACGGGGGCAGACAATATTTCTGCTGCACAGATAACGGGTTTGCTTGAGGCCTTAAAATCAGCGTTTTCTTATGTTGTGATTGATACATCGGCCGGTTTTGATGACAAAACAATGACTGCAGTAAAGAATTCTGATCTTACCTTGCTTGTGACTGTCGCTAATCTTCCGGCACTTAGAAATTCGCAGCGCTGTCTTGAACTTTTTGCCTCTCAGGTGGAAAATAAAGACAATATTCAAGTTGTCGTAAACAGATATATGGAAAACGACGAAATAACAATTGAGGATATTGAAAAGTTACTGGGACAAAATATTTTTGAAAAAGTGCCTAACAATTATTTTACAATGATGTCAGCCATAAATAAAGGTATGCCGGTATCAGAAATAAACAAGGATTCTAATGTCGCAAAAGCCTATAAACAGCTTGCATTAAGAGTTTCTGATTTTGTATACAGATTAAAGTAAAAGAGGGACAAATGGGACTAAAAGACAGATTTAAAAATTTTCCGCCTGAAATTGTAAAAACTGCTGAAGAAGATTTTATACCGGCAGAGTTAAAGTCTGTTGCTGTGATACCTGATTACGGCCGTTCAATTGAAGATTGCCAGCCGGTAGAGGCCGCCATAACAGATGACCTTTCTCAATACATCAATGATCCTGTTGTTTCAAAAATAGTTGTGGCGGGAGATGTTGCAGCAATTTACCGCGGTGAAAATCTGTCCGAAAAAATTACTCTACTGAATCCTGAACTTTCTTTTATTAAAAAAGACAAAACTGTTTTTAGATACACTGACGGTAATTTAATTATCTCAGGTATTCTTCCGCCTGCTGCCGCTAAACAATGTATTACAATTGAGAAAATTCAAGTTTTGACGCCTGTTGAATTGATTAATAAAAATATAATTAGCAAAGCACGTTATGAATTTATTCAAAAAGGCGTACAGGCGCGGAAAAACTTTATATTTGCAGATAGTACTGCATTGATTAATACACTTGTTAACGGATTGCCAAAAAACAGTTTTACGATTATTCAGGATCTGGAACTTATAAAATCCGATAATAGTAATATGAATTTTAATGTTACGAATTTGTCTGAAAAAGAATTTAAAACACTTATGGATATTGCACTTGATATAGAATCCGATTATTTGATATGCAATATTGCTGATGAAAACAAAACATCGAAAGTTTTATGCGCCGGTGCAGAACGATCCGGTAAAATCTTTGGTATAGATACAGTAAATGCGCAGGCTGCCTTATTGCAGGTTATAAATATGATTATGACAACAATGCACTGTAATGAAAAAATTGCAAAATCAAAACTTTTGCACAGTTTTAATTACATAGTTGATAAGAGCGGCATTTATGTAATTACGCCGGCTAAAACATCAATTATTACGTTGAAGGCTGTGCCTGTTTAGGCTTTTCTTTTTGTGCTTTTTCAGTGTTATTTTTGTCCATCTCGTTAAACGTGCGCTTAAATCTGGTATTATGAACAAAGCCTTTTGTGATTTCGTCAATACCTAAATCCAGATATTTGTTCACAATAACTTTCTCTACAAAATGATTGACCGGTTTACTCAGGAAAATTATCGGAACAAAGCCGCCCAGTGTTTTTAATATTTTGTTCTTGAATATATTCATATTCTGCAGTTTTTGCAAAGATGTTTTGAGAGCCGGTGTAAAATTAGTTTCGCCGAATATTTTTAATCCGGTTACTGATTTCAGGTAATCCTTTTTTATCATGCGGGGAACATTTTGAAAATTGTTATTAGTCAAATTTTGCTTTAATTCGTACATTTTATCAGCATTTTTAAAGGCAAAGTTGATGATTTTGTCTTCATTATTTACTGTGAGTGCGCTTTTTACGAGGTTTAATTTGAATAGCCGCTTGAAAAAATTGGTTTCATTTTTTTCGTGTTTGTAATTTTTGATTCGAGCTCTGAGTGTTGTTTCAAGCACCTGTTTAAATTTATCGGGATCATAGAAATTTTCGCCTTCAATCTGTGATAAAATTTCTCGTGTGTGTTTGAATACAGCATCTTTTGCGTTAGTTGAAATACCGTCTTTTGTCAGTCTAGCAAGCGGAGATACAAGGTTTTGCGCGCAGAATATTAAAAGCGGCATGAAAAGATAGCCGGAAATCCCCTGATAAATTGTGCGTTCAAATGCTCTTTTGGCGCTCGGGTCAAATTTGTTTTTATCGTTTTTGTATTTGTCATAAATATCAGCCCCGAGATACATAAGAGCAGGTGCCCACAGCGCTGTACCCACTTTCGGTGCTATTTCAATTATTGCCGTACCTATTTCGTTAGAGTATGAGGCAGCAACTAAAAGCGGATTTTTAAGCGGGTCTTTATATGGTTTATTTTTGGGTATTTCGTTATGTACCGGCTGTGATATCACGTTTTTTTCCTCTGTACTTATATTATTATAAGACAGCTAAATAAAAAACTTGCTAGTTTTTTTGTAAAATTTTGTATCTTGCGTTAGAATATGGGTATGGAAAAACGATTTAAAATACATTCAAAATATTCTCCGGGCGGAGATCAACCGGCCGCAATTGAAAAACTTGTTAACGGTCTGAATGAAGGTGATGATGCGCAAACACTTCTCGGGATAACGGGTTCGGGTAAAACATTTACCATAGCAAATGTAATTGAGCGCGTGCAAAAGCCGACTCTGATTATTGCGCATAATAAAACGCTTGCGGCACAGCTTTACAATGAATTTAAGGAACTCTTTCCTGAGAATGCTGTTGAATATTTTATTAGTTATTACGATTACTACCAGCCTGAAGCGTATATTCCGCGTACTGATACTTATATTGAAAAATCTGCTTCCATTAATGATGAAATAGACCGTTTACGTCATAATTCAACAAGAAGTTTGTATGAACGTAATGATGTAATAATTGTTGCGTCTGTAAGCTGTATTTACGGTTTGGGGCTGCCGGAAAATTATTTTAAAGGCTCTGTTGAATTAAAAGTCGGTGATATGGTTGATCGTGATGATTTGCTAAAACATCTTGTGAGTGTTCAGTATACAAGAAATGATATGGTATTGGAGCGTTCAACCTTTCGCGCGCGCGGTGATATTGTCGAAATTATGCCGGCTTATGAGAAAGTTGTTACCCGTATTTACTTTTTCGGTGATGAAATCGAAAAGATAATAAGAATCGATAATGTATCAGGAGAAATTCTTGAAACGCCTGAAAGTGTTGTTATTTACCCTGCTGTACACTATCTGTCTTATGATGAAAATGTTGATGACACAATTGCTTTAATCAGACAGGAATTAAAAGACAGATTAGCTGTTTTGAATAGCCAGAATAAACTGATTGAGGCCCAGCGTCTTGAGCAGCGCGTTAACTACGATATTGAAATGATTAAGGAAATGGGGTACTGTTCCGGTATTGAAAACTACTCAAGAATAATCGAAAGACGAGCTCCGGGTACTCATCCGGCAACGCTTCTGGATTATTTCCGCGGCGATTTTTTAACCGTAATTGATGAATCCCATGTAACGCTTCCGCAGTTGAAAGGAATGTGCCGCGGTGATGCAGCCCGCAAAGATGTTTTGATTGAATACGGTTTCAGGCTTCCGTGTGCAAAAGACAACAGGCCGTTAACAAGTGATGAATTTTTTGCAAAAGTCGGTCAGAAAATTTATATATCTGCAACGCCGGGAGAATTTGAGCGCTCTACCTCAGCGCAGCTTGTTGAACAGATTATCCGTCCGACCGGTCTTGTTGACCCTAAAATTCATATAAGACCGATTGATACCCAGATTAATGATTTAAAAGCCGAAATTAAAAAGCGTGCTGATAAAAATGAACGGGTACTTATTACCACTCTGACAAAGAAAATGGCCGAAGATTTAACAGATTTCTTTATTCAGGAAGGAATTCGTGTTCGATATTTGCACAGTGAAATTCAATCAATTGAACGAGTTGAAATATTACGCGATTTACGATTAGGCGAATTTGACGTTCTTATCGGCGTAAACCTTTTGCGTGAAGGTCTTGATATTCCGGAAGTTTCACTTGTTGCGATTATGGATGCTGATAAAGAAGGATTTTTGCGTTCAGAAACGAGTTTAATCCAGACAATCGGACGAGCTGCGCGTAATGCCTGCGGGGAAGTTATTATGTATGCTGACAGAATAACTGAATCCATGGAAAAAGCTATTAATGAAACAGAACGCCGCCGCAAAATCCAGCTTGAATATAACAAAAAATACGGTATTATCCCGCAAACAATCAAAAAGCCTATTGAAAATAACCTTCTCTCCCTTGTTGCAAGTTACCGCGATTTAGAAGATATTGTTGCAGAAGAAATGGTTGAACTAGGGGTTGAGAAAAAAGATTTGCCAAAACTTATTGATAAATTGGAAAAAGACATGCATAAAGCAGCCAAAATTCTTGACTTTGAGCGTGCGGCTGAAATACGCGACAAGCTGAAAAAATTACGCGAAATGGTTAAATAGATGTTTCGCCCCTGTCGTATTTTTCCATCTCAAGCTTTATTTCGATGTTTTCCATTGCAATTTGCGCAAGGTAATTACCTATTACTGATATATTCTGGAATACGAACATTGCGCAAATAAACAGCCAAACAGGGTTTGGTATCCCGAAAAATAAAACAAATATATATGTGATTGAGCCTAGAAATATAGCATTGGAAAGCAGTACAAGCGGTATCATAAATATTACGGCCATCATAATATCCGCACCGTAATCCGAAATAGCCTTTAAATTATACGCATCTTTGATTTTTAAGTCTTTAACATAAAGCAGGTAGCCTGTAAAAATTACTGATGAAAAAACACACCAGATAATTATTTTAAAAGCTGTATCAACTCCGGGATTAGGCAGTGTAAATTTTGATGTAATAAATGATGCCAGCCATAAATTTACGAGCATTGTCGGACCTATTGCCATAAGAGTACGCAGGGCCTGACTTATAATTTTAAAAATATTCAACCCCGGAAAAATCTGGTTTTTATTATGTCTCACATTCGTCGTGCATATCGTAAGTGTACCGAGCATAAGTAAAAATGTAAATATCGCAAACAGCCAGAAAATAAATCCTGTGTTGTCACTTTCATACAGCACGTATGTTATATAAAGCGGTATTGCAAATAAAAAGTATTTTATAAAGGCATGATTATCACTGAAAGATTCTTCGACTGCATCTTTTATTGAGGCCATAATTAACTCCCATAATTAGTTCTATACAAATAATTATAATCTATTTTTATATAAAAATCAACCCCTTAAATATAATTTTATTTCAAAATTCAATCAATTATACCAGAGGAATTGAGACAACAAACTCTGAGCCTTTATCTTTTTCGCTGTTGACTTTTATAGTTCCGTCATGCATTTTTACAAGTTCTCTGGTTATTGCAAGCCCGAGACCGGTTGACAGCATTGAATTTACATTTGAAATTTGTTCAAATTTTTCAAATATTTTTTCCTGATTTTCTTTTGCAATACCTATACCGTTATCTTTAACCGTAATTACGGCAAATCCATCAGTTTTATTGACTTTTATCCAGATATTACCGTTCTCCGGTGTATATTTAATTGCATTACTTAAAAGATTAAAAAGTATTTGCTGAATTTTTTGATAATCTGCATTAATCTCTATATTTTCGATTTCCGTTGCAAGATCTATTTCTTTTTGTTCAGCCAGAGGCTTTATAATATTGCAGGTTTCAAGAACTGCTCTTGATATATCAAATTTACTCCTGTTAAGCTTGAGTGCACCTGCTTCTATTTTTGATATATCAAGTATCTCATTTATCATGCCGAGAAGCATTATGCCTGAAGCCTGTATATCTGTTACAAATTCCTTCTGTTTATCATTTAATTTACCTGCCAGTTCTTTTACAAGCATTTCAGAATAGCAAAGTATTGAACTGAGCGGTGTCCGTATTTCATGGCTGACGTGTGAAAGGAAATTGGTCTTGACTTCCTCTGATTGTTTAATCTTTTTATTCTCGCTGTTTATTTCACTAATTCCTTCTTGCAGCGCTTTAATTTGCATGGCTATAATTTTGTTTATCTCGCGGTCTTTTGTAATATTCGCAATTATCGCGGCACAGCTGTTGAAAACCAGTTTATCATCCTCAGAAAAGTTACTGCCTTCAATTAACAGAATTCCAAAAAATGCATTTTTTATTTTTAACGGTGCGGCAAGATAACTTTCAATATTGTATTTTTTCATTAATACTGCGAAATCTTTATCTATTTGCCCCTTAAAAAGTTTTTGCGCAAGATTTTTATCCACAGGTATCGGATTCGTATTTATCTTGCTGTTAGCTGAATACTCAATTCTGATATCTTCCGGGCTGATGAAAAATATATAGCCAGAATTAAAGCGAATTATTTTTCCCAACACATCAAATAATTCTTCATGCCGGTTTATATTATAAAATTCTGAAATATGTTCTAATGTATTTTTAAACAACTATTTAGCCTCAACATAACCTATATATCTTAAATTTCTATAGTAGCCTTCGTAATCAAGTCCGTAGCCAACGACAAATTTTTCATCAATTTCAAATCCGAAATAATCAGGTTCAATTTCTGTTTTTCTGCAAACTTTTTTATCCAGCAGTGAACAGAATTTTGTAGATTTTGTCTTGAAATTGCAGTGCATAAAATCCATTAAAAATTTAGCTGTCAATCCTGTATCAATAATATCTTCAATTATGAGTACATTTTTGTCGTTAAGATCCGGAAGCGAGATATCGACTGCATTAACCTTGCCGGAGGTAGAAAATGCAGTACCGTAGCTGGAAAGCCGGATAAATTCCATTTTTAGCGGCATATCTAAATGTTTTACAAGATCAACCGCAAACATAACCGCACCCTTTAGAACGCATATTGCATAAACTTCTTCACCCTTATAAAACTCATTGAGTTTTGACGCAATATCTTTGATTTTGTTTTGTATTTCATCTTCTGTAAACAGTATTTTTAAATCATCAATTTTAATGTCCATAATACCCTGCCTTTATTTTTTTATTAACGTTAACAAGTGTGTCGGTTGTTTAGTTACCTTAATTTTATCGCTTATTCCTAATCCGGCAGCCCAGAGAACTTCCTGCCCCGAGCACAAAAATAATAAATTATCCTTTTCGTGCTGCGGAATTTTTCTATTATTTAGATATTTTTTTATTTTTTGTTTTCCGGCAGCCCCGAGCGGATAAATGTAATCACCATCCATTCTGTTTCTGAAAGTTAGCGGAAAATCAATTCCGCTTAAATCAACGTATGCCATATTCAGATTATCAGACGGAAAGCGCTCTGGCATTAGCGTATATTTTTCTATTGTAAAATGCCAGTGCGCAATTTCATATTTACCACAATCAGGTATTTCAACATTTTCAAAATTATTTTCAAACTTTTGAATAGTACATATTTTTTGTGTATTTACAAAGAGCCAGAGATTGGTGGTAAGAGAAAGTGTGACGCCTGATTTTGAAGTCTGGTTTTGTTCTATAAAATCAAGAAGCATTTCGATTTTTTCTTTATCGTAATCTATATCAGTGCTCCGCAAAAATTTATGTATAATTCTTTTTTGCATTGCAGCATTGTACTGTAAAAAGGAAACAGGATTTAAGGTGCATAAATCAGGCAGTATGCTCTCAAGCATGGAGTTCTCATCAGCAGCAATTTTAGAAAGAGAATTCAGTGCCTGTTTCACGTCTTTATTAATATTTTCCAATACAGGCAAAATTTCATGCCTGATAAGATTACGTTTATATTTTGTATTATTATTTGAACTGTCATAGCATGGCGACAAATTATTCATCCAGCAATATTGCTCAATATCTTTTCTGTAAATATCAAGCATCGGGCGATAGAATATATTGCGCTGTTCTTTTATACCTTCCAGACCGTATGTGCCGGTTCCTTTTATTATACGATAGAGGACTGTTTCAGCATTATCATCGGCATTATGCGCTGTTAATACGCATTCACTGTTAAACTTTTTTGCCGTACGTTTAAAAAAGTTATACCGTGCATTCCTTGCGGCAGTTTCAGTTTTATCAATATCATCTGAAAGAGTTTCCGAATAAAATTCAATATTGTTATCGTTGCAGAATTTTTCACATAACTTTTCATCAGCAAGGCTTTCTTCTCCCCGCCAGTTGTGATTCAAGTGTATGGCTAGTGGCTTTAAGCCGAGTTTGTTAACTACGTCGAGCAGGCACATTGAATCGTAACCGCCTGAAAATGCCACAATAATTTTTTTGTTGAGTAAATTGTGTTCTGTCAGATATAATTTAATTTTTTCTGTGACATTATCCATATATTAGCGGTTTTGAAATTTTTTAATGCCTTCTCTAATCTCAACGGCATCAACGCCTAATTGTTCCAGCGCTTTCATCGCAAGACTTGAAGGTTCTGTTGTCAGAGCAAGAAGCATGTGTGCTGATTCGATTTTAGATTTGTTTTCTTTTTTAGCAAGTTCCCAGGCTGTTTCAAGCACGCGTTTTGCACGTTTTGTAAAAACAATTTCTTTATCAAAGTACTCATTGCCAAAACCTATAAGATTTTCTACGACATTTCTTGCTTCTTTTATGTTTATTTCCAGTTCCTTGAGCACCTCTGCTCCGATACCTGTTGCCTGCCCGATAATACCGAGAAGAAACATTTCTGTTCCGACAATATTTCGGCCTAAGCGTCTTGCTTCTTCTTTGGCAAGTCTTAAAATAGTAAGGGTTTCCGGCATCTGCTTTTCTATTGGCTTTATAATACTATGTGCAAGGTCGTCATCATTTATTTTCAATTCTTTAAATATATCATAAGCAACTCCGCGTTTCGTTTTGAGAACACCGAGAACAATATGCTCCGGCAGTACAACAGAGGAGCCCAATTCTTTTGCCGTTTGCAGTGCCATATTCATAATCCTGAATGCATTTGGCGTAAATATAATCTGGCGTTCCTCATACTCAGATTGGCGGGATTGAATATTTGCCAGTTTTTCATCAAATGCCGTTTCCGTAATTCCGTATTTTGCCATAATTTGCGAAATTTCAGAATCTTTATCTTCCAGAATAGATGAAATAATCTGCTCTGTACCAAGGATTTCATAGTTAGAGGTTGAAAGTTTGGCAACGGCTCTATGCAAGACCTTAGAGGCTTCTTCGCTGTCAAACAAAATATCTGCATCCTGTGATTTTTCTTCTGTTTCTTTATTTTCGTCTATTTCCGGATGGTAGAGACGGCGTGTCTTTTTCTGTACAAGTTTTTCAAGCAAGGTGCGTGATTTTTCTATATCAAATCCTAATTTTTTGAGGATTTTTACGGAATTTGAGCCGGCATCACTAATCAGTGCCAGAAATAAATGTTCATACAGAATCGTTGGGTTGCCTGATTTATTTGCAAGATCAAGTGTATTTTTCAATAACTCTTTATATTCATTGCTGAAAATCAGGTTTGTCTGGCTGCTTTGCGGCACTGTTTGTTTTAATTCACGTTCAATATCGTCCGGTGTAATATGGTATGATTTAAAAATCATCAAAGAGATGCCTCTGGCTTCTTTTGCAAGTGCCAGCAAAAGATGTTCAGGCATTATACAGGATGAATTTAACGCTTTTGCAACCTTCTGTGATTCTATTACAACATTTGTAGCTTTTTCCGTAAATTTTTCAAACAAATTATTCTTCCTCGTCTTCTAAACTTTCAACATACGCAGCAACTTTTTCAAATTCAGCATCATCATCTATTGTTTCAAAAAGATAATCTTCGCCGTCTTTCAGCAATCGCATCAAAACAAGTTCATCATCTTCGCCTTCCTGCGCTTCTGTCGGAAGAAGAAGTGCGTATTCCTGACTATCTACTTCAACAATATCAAATAATTCAAATTTGATTACATTGCCTTCTTCATCAATAGTTTCAATTAATTGATTGTCTTCAAAATTTTCCATTGCATTGTCCTTTCATTATTTTCTGCTTAGATACTGTTCCAGTATAATACGTGCGCTTTCTATATCAATTAGGCCTTTATTTTTGCGAAAGTCTATTTTTCTGCTTCGTAAATTTTCTTCAGCCAAATCAGAAGTCAGCCTTTCATCCTCATAAATTATATCATAATTCTGTAATTTTGACGAAAAATTTTTGCAATCTTCAGCCTGCGAGCCCAGAGTTCCGTCCATATTGTAAGGGATACCGACTACTATTTCTTTAACATTATTCTCTTTTGCTATTCTTTGAATTTCTTCAAGAGCCTTATTCTCAGGTTCTCTTGCAATGCAGCTGTATCCGTCTGCAAGTATATGAAGATAGTCGCTCAGCGCAACACCTATTCTTTTTGTTCCAATATCAAGCCCCATTATCTTATACATTATTTTACCCACTTACTTTCTATTTCCGATACAATATCGGTCAGCTGTCCCTGTGTAAATATGCTTGTATCGTTATTGTATAACATCGTAAAATAGTACTCATACAGGCTTTTTCTCATTACGAATTTAAAGAAAAATTCTTTATATGTGTTATCGTAATAAATATTATAAAGGATTTCAGCCTCACGCACGGAGCCCGTAATAAGTTTCAGGTATGCACAATTAAGAAGGCGTGAACTCCATATATTTTTTTCATCCTGATAAAAAATAGTATCGGTATTTTTATCAACAACGCTGTCAAAATCAACCTGCTTGCCGCTTTTAATCTCTTCATTAAGAGTATCAAGAAATTCTTCAAATTCATCGCTGTATTGCGCGTCTAAAAACCAGTGAACCATAAAATCCGCATTAAGAACTGAATTAAACTCATCCATTGTTAATTCGTGTTTATCCAACATGTTATCAAGAATAGTTTTTAACGGTTTCGCATCGTACTCTATATCAGACATCAGACTTTTCCAGCAGACATATTCATAAGGCAAAAGCCAGTTCTTTGTTCTTTGGGAAATCATTTCTGCGTTATAAAGAATAGTACGGAAGGTTTCAGGAGATATTTCAAGCGATTTTTCTTCGCGGTAAAATCTGTCAATAATAGTGTCGCATTCAAATTTAGAAAGCTCATTAAACCCGAAACAATCCTTGATCCCGTAGTAATCATTTATTACAATTGCTACAAACTGTATTTTGAAATTTTCGTTAATTCTTGAAAAAATCATTGCCTGATTGCCCTGTCCGTCAGGATAGGTAATGTTCAATCTGTATGGGCGGGAAGATTTTAAAAGATTTTTATAAAATTCAAGTGAATTGTCATTTCTTATTCCAGCAAGTTTAAGCATCGAAAGATTTTTTTTAACAAGCGGTTTTATTTCGTCTGTCACAAAATTCAGTGACATATTCAGCGCGTGAAATGCGAGCGCGGAACGGGATTCTCCGAGAATTGAAAGTGCTTCTTTCCCGACCTCACTATCCGGTTGAGATAAAAACACAGGAATAAGAATATTAGCAAGTTCATCACCTGAATAGTCGCTATGAAGTGATTTTAGCAGTGTGATTTTATCCTCTGTAGACAGTGCCTGAATAAAATCAAGAAAATCTATTTGCACCTCGGGATTAATAATTGCTTTATCCAGAAGTTTACGGGTGTCCATATCGACAAGTTCATCTGTATTAATATATTCTTCGCATTCTTCGTATGACCATTCAGAATCTATTTCTCTTAAAAAATCCAGAGCAAATATTTTCATGGCGTTTGTTGTCAAGTTGCTTTTTATAATCCCCCACAGGTGATTGGTAAGTTCTTCAGGTTTTGTATAACGCTGCAATAAAAATTTTACAATTCCTTCATTTTCAGGCTTAATATTAGGTAATTCTTTAAAAAGCAGCTTAACAATTATATTCTTGTCATTTTGCAGATCAAGCGTGCGGTAATGAATTTCAAAACCTGCAAAATCTCCAGCATCGTGAAGTTTAGAAATAATGCTGGTTATTTCTGCTTTAAGTTCAAAAGGATTTAATTGTTTCACACTGCTGTCATTTATCATTTTCTGGCTTTACCCCAAAAAGCGTCAAGAATTTGCTGCGCTTCTGCAGACGGCATTCTGTCATTTAATATCAGGTACTGTACTGCGATCATTGCGCATTCAGAACATATATTAACCCCCGGGCCTTTAACCATTTTTAAAACCTGAGTATTTGGCCTGTGGCAAAAACTGCAATATACAAGTTCATCTTCACCTGTTTCGTTATGATGAGACTGTTTTTCTTTTGCGTCTTTGTGTTTTGCGGCTCCTAATTTAACAACTTTTTCTTCAGACATGGATGTACTCCTTTTTAGTAATTGTAACTTAAATTTATAAAATTTGCCAAATTTGTTACCTTATTTTATAATTATAGTTACAAATATATAAGATGAGGGTGATGATAGCATGAAAAAATTATTTTTGCTACTTAGTGTACTTTTAATTTCCGTTATTACAACAGCATGCATAAATAATCTGGCAGTACAGGAACTTAACAATAAAGCGCAGGTCTTTATGAACGAGGGGGATTACCAGAATGCGATAGAGCGCTTAAAATCAAGTATTGATTTAGACCCGTCGGTTTTTGAATCTCATTATAATCTTGCTGTTGCCTATACAAAGGCCGAAGATTATGCTAACGCAATAAAAGTTTATAACGATGCTATTAAACTCAAACCTGATTTCCCTGATACTTATTATTCACTGGCTGTATGTGAAGAAAATCTTGCCGGAGATCTTATCAATGCATTTGTGCATATTGATGATAACGGTAATATAGTTAAAAATCCGCCGGCAGATGAAACTGATATTCAAGAAGCTATTGTTAACGAAAAAGACAAAACTTATGCTCAGGAACTCTTAAAAAGTGCAGTAAATCATTATCAGTTGTATCTTGATAAATCACCTTCTGCAGCGGATGCAGAAGATGTAAAGGCAAAAATCGATAACCTTAATGAAAAAATATCTGAATATTCTCGTCCGGAGGCTGAGTAGTGCTTGCGTCGCCCGGTGATGTTGCCTTTTCTCTTGCCGGCATGCCTGTATATTATTATGGATTAATTCTGGCTGCAGCAGCTTTTACGGGTTTTTATACTGCATATAAACTCTACGCTAAATTTTTCAACCCTCAAAAAGCAGAAAAAATACTTGATATGGCGCCTGTACTTATACTTGCCGGTATTGCCGGAGCCCGTTTGTATTATTGCGCTGTGAACTATTCTTATTATAGTGTTCATCCGCTTGAAATACTTAATATACGTCAGGGCGGATTGTCTATTCACGGCATGATTTTAGGCGGCATTATTGCTTTGTATTTTTGCGTTAAATATTACAAAATCGACTTTTTGCGCACTCTTGATGTAATGGCATGCGGCACTGCTCTTGCACAGGCAATAGGGCGCTGGGGCAACTTCTTTAATTCAGAAGCTTTTGGCTTGCCGACAAATCTGCCATGGAAATTGTATATTCCTGTATCGCAGCGTCCGCAGGAGTTTATCGGATATGAATACTTTCATCCGACTTTTTTGTACGAAAGCCTGTTGGATATACTGATTTTTTTCGTTTTAATAGTGTTTTTAAAGCGTTTTTCATCAAATAAAGGGCTTGTATTCGGAATCTATCTTATACTATATTCATTTGCCCGAATAGGCGTTGAATATTTGCGCGTAGACAGTGTTTTGAATATATTCGGAGTGCCGGTTGCACAGTGGGTTTCTGTTTTACTTATAATCTTTGCCTTTTTCTACTTAGGCGCTATAGTTTATAGGGATAATCACTCTTAAATTCCCAGTTGTCAAACTGTAAAAGGGCTGTACAATCGTATGGAGGACTTTTGCTGATTGTCTCAATGTTAAGGTAAAAGATTTAATTGATTTTTAGTTTTGTTTTACAGATAATATTTAATTATGATTAAGAAATACGGAAAACACCCCCAATTTTGGCTTTCAGGAGCACATTTTGTAAATGATATATCTACAGGCATGCTAAATCCTATTATGCCTTTTATTTCTGCTAAACTCGGAATTTCAATGGCTATAGCAACTGTTGTATTAAGCATATCAAACATCACGGCAAATATTTTGCAGCCTGTATTCGGATATTTTGCTGATAATATTCAAAGACGTGCATTTATTTTCTGGGGGCTTGTTATGTCCTCAATATTTATCCCGTTTGCACCAATTGCCCCAAATATTAAAATATTAATGCTCTGTATTATACTAGGCAGCATAGGTTCAAGCATTTTTCATCCGCAGGCGCTCGGGTTAATCACAAAATTTGCCGGTAAAGAAAATGTTTCGACAAAAGTCGGGATTTTTATAGCAATGGGCTCTCTCGGATTTTCGTGCGGTCCGATTATTTCTGCTTTCATAACCCAGTATCTCGGGCTCGGTAAAATTCCTTTTATATCAATTTTGGGGTTAAGCTGGGCTTATCTTATGTTTTTTATGGTTCCGAATGTTGTTGATATTGTCGGAAAAACTGAACATATTAAATTTCTGGCAGCATTCAAAAATATTATTGCAAACTCAAAATTGCGCCTCCTGACAGTTATTTCAATACTGAAAACACTGATTACAACATCATGCTCCATTTTGCTTCCGTTTTTGTGGAAAGACCTCGGGCATACGCCTTCTTATATAGGCATTGCTCTCTTTTTGTTCATTGCAGCAGGGGCTGTTGGCTCATTTATCAGCGGAAGTGTTGAAAAGAAATTAGGATATAAGTTTGTGCTATATTTTTCAATGATTTCCACTTTACCGTTAATGATACTGTTCATGATGACCTATGCAGCACATCCTGTTTTATCAATGATTATATTTGGATTTATGGGGCTGTTTACAATGATGGCAACCCCGATTATTATGGTTACAGCACAGGGCGTAATTCCTGAATATAAGAGCATTATTGCAGGTATTATAAACGGTTTTTCATGGGGTATTGTTGCAATATTTATGTCTATGGCCGGCTTCTGGGCACAGGCTCAGGGAATAATTACAGTACTCTTGATTGTTGCCTGCATTCCGGCAGTTTGTTCACCGATAATTAAAAAATTATAATCCCATCAATAACTATAAAATAGAACTGATGAATCTAAACTTTGCTATAAAAACTCCCTAAAAATATTTATGCTAATGCAGAAAATGTGGATTTTGTTTCTTTATCCTGGTGCTTATTAAGCATTTTTTCTTGAAGATAAGCGAGTTTGTAGGTTAATTTGTTAGTTAATAAATCAAGCGATAGTTTTTTGTCCATCTTGTTAAGCATTGCCAGATCATGCTCTCCGCCAAATGTATTTTTTCCGTTTGAAGCATTCATCATACTGTTTGTTGCCTGCATCATACCGAAAGCAGAGTTATTCATTTGATTTATTGCATTAAAACGTGCGATGGAAGAAACTAACATTCCTAACTCCTACATGTCTAACCTACTTTTTTATAGTACTACATTTTCTATAAAAAATCAATAGTCATGAAGAAAAATTATGGATTATTTTTTGCTCGCGCAATACTCTAAAAGGATAATATTCTATTAAGAAATGTAACAAAAAGTATAAACTTTGAATTTAACCTTATGGTATATACTTTATATATACAGAGAGAGTATAAAAAATAAATTCCGTTTAAAAAGAGAGAGAAATTACCTATTCCTACCTTCCTAAAGAAAGTATTTAAAAAGCCCCTTTTAAAATCAAGGGGCCTTTTCTTTTGTAGATTTAGCGGTTATCTGGCTGAACCGATCTGGTGAATTTTGATAAAGTTTGTGCCGCCTACCATTAGATTTGGTACAGATCCTGTGACAATTACAAGATCATCATAACTCAAGTGAGCTTCGTGTACCAGAAATTCGTCTAATTTTTGTAATGTCGGGCGGTCAATTTTAATTTCAGCAAAGTTAAAACTTATAGGCTGAACACCGCGGTACAACTTGATAGCGCGTAGAGTATGTTCATTCGGGCAGCATGCTAGAATAGGAACACTCAGGCGGCCTTCTGATAAAAATATCGGAGTAAAACCGCTGCCTGTAAGGGCTACTACAGCTTTCACATTCATTTTTTTAGTCATATCAGCAATAGACATGCCGATTGCCATTGCCTGTGAATTTTTTTCTTCGTCAACCATTTTTCGCGGAAATTTATTTTTTCTGCAAAAAGTGCTGTTTTCTGTTGTGACAGAAATTTTATGCATCATATTAACAGCCTCGACAGGATAAGCTCCCATTGCCGTTTCACCTGAAAGCATTATAGCATCTGTACCGTCAAGAATTGCGTTTGCAACGTCAGATGTTTCAGCGCGGGTCGGAATTGGGTTTTCTGTCATGCTTTCAAGCATTTGAGTTGCTACAATAACAACCTTACGTTTCTGATTTGCCTTTCTGATGATATTTTTCTGTACAATAGGCACCTGTTCGGTTGATATTTCAATACCTAAATCGCCTCTTGCAACCATTATACCGTCTGATGCTTCAATAATATTATCAATATTATTTACAGCTTGAGGTTTTTCGATTTTTGAGACAATTCGGATATCGCTGCCTTTTGATGTTAAAATTTCCCGAAGTTGGATTACGTCTTTTGCTTCGCGGACAAAGGATAATCCCAGATAATCAATTTTGTTTTTTACTGCAAAATCAACAAATGTAAGATCTCTTTCTGTCAAAACATTGATGCTGCCTGTTGCCCCCGGAATATTAATCCCTTTTCTTTGTTTAAGCACGCCGTCTGTGAGGACTTTGGCGCTTATCACATCACCGTTAACTTCTGTTGCTTCAAACTGCAATTTACCGTCATCAATAAGAAATTTTTCGCCAACTTTAACGTCTTTTGCTATACCTTCATAGTCAACAGGGATAATACCGTCAACCATTTCAGAAGCATGCCTGAATCTCAAAATTTCTCCTTTTTTGATTTCAATAGAATTTTCAAGCAGTCCTACTCTGATTTTTGGGCCTTGTAAATCCAGCAAAATAGGAATTAGAGTATGTTCTTCTTTTTCCAGTTCACGAATGTAATCTACATTTTTCTGATGAAACTCATGGTCGCCATGTGAGGAATTAATTCTGAACATGGTAACACCGGCCTCATATAGTTTTTTAATCATTTCTTTACTGCTTGATGCCGGGCCTAATGTGGCCACTATCTTAGTCATAGTATAACTATCCATAATGTTCCTTTCTAACTAGTGTTCTTATGTAGGGTGTTTACAAATTTCAATTTACATGATATATTATACATGAAAAAATTGTTTTACTATTAAATATGAGGAAGTAGAAGATGAGAAAAATTTTAGCAGGGGTTATGACATGTGGTTTTTTAGCCCTCAGTGCTGCCCTTCCGGCACTCGCTGATGATGTTGCTATAGCCGATGTCGCTCAAAATTACTGGGCACGTAAAGAGATTGTTAATGTTGTTTCTAACAATGTTATGACTCTGGACGGCGACAAATTTAATCCTGAAACAACTGTAAAGAGAGCAGATTTTGTAAGTGCTCTGCTTATTGTTTTAGGTAATGAAAAGATGGATGTTACTGTTGGAAACAAATACAGTGATGTGAGATCTTCTGATGTGTACTACAAAGACATTTTACGTTCAGATCAGTTAGGTTTGGTTTACGGTTATCCGAACGGAACTTTCAAACCTAAACAAAATATGTTGAGATCTGAAGCTCAATCTGTTTTAGGCCACATCATTGAGAAAGATGTTACTGACTATTCTATTCTTGAACAGTATGGCGATTATGTAGACATCCCTGGCTGGTCTAAATATTCTTATGCAAAAACTTTAACTTATGGTATTTATGTAAATTATCCTGACGAAAATGAATTACGTCCGAATGATGAATTAACAAGAGCAGAAGCTGCAGTTCTTTTGTCAAGATTAAATGAAAAATTAGGCGTAGTTCAAAAAAGATTCTTAGGACCTGAAAAGGTTATTGCAGTAGAACACCTTGATCAATCAAGAAAAGCTACAACTGATGAAGTCAAAGTAACTAATTACAAAAACATTGTTTTGGCTGGTAATGCTTTGAAGTTAGCTTTTGATGAAAAATTCTTATCAGAAGATCACAATGTTGGCGATGTTGTTTACTTTGTAGCTCCGGAAGATATCTGCACAGAAGAAGGTACACTTGTTGTTCCTGCAAATACAAAATTCTATGCACAGATTTCTGAAATCCAGAGTCCGAAATGGTTTAATAAAAACGCAAGAGTATATTTACAGTTGACAAAAATTATACTTCCGAACGGTGAAACAGCACCTTTTGTCGCTAAACCTGCAACAAAAGATAACTCATTGCACGAAGGTCCTTGGATGACTACAGGTAAGCTTGTATTATGCACAGTAACAGGTGGTGTTATTGGCGGCGGTATCGGTACAGGTATTGCGTTTATTCCTGATCCTGTAAAAGTCGGAACAGGTATTGCAATCGGTACTCCTGTTGGCGCTGCTGTAGGTTTGATTACAGGACTTGTAACTCCTGGTCTTGAATATCACGCTAAACAAGGTGAAGAAGTCGTTGTTATTCTTTGCGAAGATGCAAATATCAAAAGACAATAGTTCTTTGAACTTACAGGTATAATAAAGAAAGCTGTCAGATACATCTGATGGCTTTCTTTTTAGTGCTTATAGGGGAATACTTGCCGGCAATACGTTTTCTACTTTCGCCTCTCGTTTCTCTTTGTATAACTTTTATAATAGTTATGTACACTTAATCGGATGTATATTTTTTATATGGGAGAAATGATTATGAAAAAAATTTTGTTTGCATTGGCATTATTCGGGTTATTTATAGTACCGCAGCAAGAAAGTTTAGCCTGGGAATATAATGGTATAAGCAGCCTTAATCCTATGCCGGCTCTGTCATACCTTAACCCCCTGCCTTATTTTGGTATTGGCGAAAATAAGACTTCATTCAGCCTTAATCCGTTCACAGGTTTTAAAAACTGTAAAACCTGTAAGGCAGATCCATGTGATCCTTGCATAGCACCCAAAAAAGCATGTAATGAATGCGCAGAGCCTGTTCAGATAAATCCGTGCCCTACATGCCGGAAAGCATTTAATGAATGCGGATGTAATAAACATTACGGATATTAGTCACATCAAAAAGCCTGTTTTTCGTAACAGGCTTTTGGTTTAGTAATCAATACTTTTTAATGCATTAAAGATATTATCTGTTATCTGCTGAATGTATTCCTGACTAACAAGTCCATTAATTACGGCGTCTGCAATTTGATAAGTCGGTCTGATGTATTGCTGTGCGGTTCTGTTTACATCCTGAAACTGTAAATCAGCAGCAGCACCGGTTTTTCCGCGCAATGCAGCACGTTTATACCAGCGGTCTTTCAATACTTCCAGCGGGGTGAAAACATAAACCTTAACATCCATAATGTCCCGAATACCTTCATTTAAGACATACAGACCTTCTGTTAAAACAACTTTAGCAGGTTTCTTTTTGTCACCGTCAGATTTGGATTCACAGGTTACAAAATCGTAGCGAGGTGAAACAACTTCATTGCCCTGTTTAAGTTCCAGAAGATGCTGCTTCATTAAATCAAGATTTATTGCGTCAGGCGTGTCAAAGCTAAAACCGGTTTTAAACAATTCTTCATAGCTGCCTGCTTCTTTTAACTCTTTTGATGTATCTTTGTAGTAATCATCACAGCGTATTACCGTATAAATACCTTCATTTTTATTCTTTACACAAGCTTTAGTCGTATTATCAACAAAAACTGTTTTGCCTGACGCGCTTTCGCCGGTAATACCAATTAAAAAAGTCTTTTTCTTTTCCTGAACAACCATTCTTGCAATATTCATGATGAGGTTGTCAGAAATTTTTAAAAACAATGGCTGCGGCTGGCGGCTGTCTTCATCTAAAATTTGTTTGAGTGCATCGACTATTGAAGAAATAACTTCCATATCACGACGGCTTGAGTAATATTCATAACCTGTTAACAGATCAATCATAAATTCAATTCCTTAAAACATTTATTCTAATATATTACAGTAAAATATTTTAAAATTCTCACAATAATAAACATTTGTAACAATATTATATCATTTTTAAAGTTTAGGTACAGCATGTCCGTAGTTCATAATGTAGACAAAAGGAGTATGTTATGTATCATGATGAAATTTTTGAGAACTCATTGCGTGAAGTGAAAGAAGAAAGTTATCGTGCCCTGCGGCATGAGATCAGTACAATGGAAATGGCCATTGAGCGATTTTTGAATAATATTCTTGAATGCACAAGCGCAAAAGCAGAACGCGACTTTAATATGTCTGCATTCTAGAAAATTGTTTTGAATTTAGAGCATAAAGCCGTTAAGAATAAAATCTTGACGGCTTTAAGTCTTTATCTACTATACCCCTAATCGGTTACGTTAATTAACAATAGTATGGATATAATGGTTTTTCGTATGGTTTTAGAGAATTATATAAATCTTCCAGATTAAAGAAATTCCAGTTTGATTTGAATTGACTTATTAAATTTTCTAATGCTTTTTTGAGCGCCGGTACGCCTCTGGCAGGACTGTTTGATGTTGCCTGCGTTGTTGTTTCTGTACTGCTTGCAGTTTCCCCCTGTCCATCAGTTTGTCCGGATGTTTCTACAGATTGAGTGCCAGCAAGGGTTACTGCAAGATTGTCGTATGAACTTTGTAATTTTTGTAGAACCTCAGGATCAGTTTCGTCAGAGGCAGCTTTTTCTGTTTCCTGCAGCAACTGTTGCATTTTTGCTGGATCTTGAACGGCTTCTTCCGCTTCTTTTTTAGCAGCAAGCTCAAGTTCTGACGGTAATACTTTTCTTGCTAATGTATCAGCCCCCCAGGCACCGAGCAAACCGCCTATAAGTCCGACAACAGCCCCTACAGCCGTACCTGCTACTGGTACTACTGAGCCAACAGCCGCTCCGAGCGCCATACTGCCGAGCGCATAACCTGCAACGCCTGCACCTGCTATTGCTGCTGATTTTACAAGCTGCTTTGTACCTTTTGCAGCGCCAAGTTCTTTATATGTCTGGTAAACAGTCGGGGCTTCAAGTGCCAGTGCAGCTATTGTTGTAGCCGGTGTCCCTTTTAAAACCTTTGGTAAAAATTTTGCATACCCGCCTTTTGCTGCAGATGTTTTTACTGCAAGTTCAGCCTTTGTTATACCTGTTTTGCCTTTTAGCCATTGACCGGCTTTCCCGATTTTTGTTGTCGGAGCCATGGCACTTCCTGCTGTTGCTTTGCCTTTTGCAACAGCTAATTTGGCATCTGCGAGCGCCTGATTTATTTCTTTTTGCTTGTTAAGTAAATCCTGACCTTTCAGCACTTTTGAATCCTTAATAAGCTGGCGCATTCTGTCATACTCCGCACTAATAGCTTGCTTGCGGTTGTATTTTGCAAGCTTTGCCGGTGACAGTTTTGCCTGCTCAGCCGCGCTCAGAGTTTTTGCAGGTTTGTATTTCGCTTCAAGTTCTTTTATATATAAATTTCTATAATTATTTAGATAAGTTTCTTTTAAATTTGCGCCTTTTAGCTGTTTGGCATTATTAAACCCATTTTTAACATTCTGCCAGCCGGTCTTATAATCCTTGCGGTTATCAATGAGCCATTTGCCGCCTTTAAAAAGACTGTATCCGCCTGTCATGACACCGGCGCCTATCATTGCCTCATTAAAAGTATAACCGTTATCCGGTACGTTCTTATTGTATTTTACCAGTGTATAGGCATCTGCTAAATTTTTATTAGCATCAACAGATGATGTCATAATCCATCCCCTTAAATTATTTCCCCGTATTTATATAAAAAATTAATACCCCCGTAAATTGATATTTTGCACGGGAGTATTAAGAAATATTACGAATTAACCATTCAAATCTAATTTTTTCTGTCCGTAGAGCATACTATACATTTGCTGTAATTGTTCCGGAGTCATAGTCATCTGCGGATTAATAGCAGGAAGTGTTGAAAACGGATTTGTTGTACCTGTATTCAAACTGTCCAGAAGCTGCTGAGAACTCAGGGCTGCTAATTGATTTTGCTGACTTTTTTCCATCAATTCAAGCATTTTTTCTTCTTGCGCAAGTTTCTTTTCAGTATAAGATTTGCCGACTACTTTACTTGTCAAATAATCACCGGCAAACCATCCTATGATACTGCCTAACCCTGGAACTAACGCTGTTCCGATAGCTGCCCCCAGAGATGCTCCGGCCAGTCTTGCCGTTGATTTACCGGTTTCTACTGCGCCTGACACTACACCATCTTCTACAGTTGCCTTGAAGATATTTGGTATTTCAAAACCGGCCAGCAAACCATATCCGAGTAACGGTCCTCTTGATTTTGTTACGTCCCAGAGCGCCTTTGCTTTACCGGAGAATCCTTTTGCGCCTTGCCATGCTTTTTTCAGATCACCCGGAAAATCGGTTACAAGTTTTTTCATATCCTTAAAAAACGGAGTGCCGCCTGTTTTCTTTTCAGCACGAACAAATGCGTCCCCAATTTGTTTACCGAACTTGGTAAATCTTGTTCCGCCTTTCATTTTTGCAAGTCGACCAGATGCTTTGATTGAACTTGAAAGTACTTTTTGAAATTTGGTGTCAAAAATCAGACGCCCGATACTGCTTGCTACTCTTGCAATTGCAACCATAGAGTACCTACCTTCATAAATAATTTTACAAACTAACTAACCTTACTTATATAAAGTTTTTTTGTTACTTAAAATTGCGCATTGGTTAATATTTCTTAATAATTTTTGAGGTTTACTTTTTTTATACAGCGCTGTATAATGCATAAATAAAAGGAAGTGAGGGATTTAATGAGGACAATAACACTTATTAACGGAGACGGCATAGGGC
This sequence comes from Candidatus Gastranaerophilales bacterium, assembly GCA_944326465.1. Classification (GTDB taxonomy): domain Bacteria; phylum Cyanobacteriota; class Vampirovibrionia; order Gastranaerophilales; family Gastranaerophilaceae; genus CALUVH01. The sequence goes on from CALVEB010000005.1 coordinate 66,743, forward strand.
CGGAGATTTCAAAATCTGTCATGGATATTATATCTGCAAGCGGTTTAGAAATTGATTGGGATATTCAGACAGCAGGAGCAGACGTGATTGAAAAAGAAGGTATTCCTCTTCCGGAGCGTGTTTTAGAATCAGTCAGAAGAAACAAAATTGCTCTGAAAGCCCCTGTCACGACGCCCATAGGAAAAGGGTTCAGATCTGTTAATGTACAGCTCCGCAAAGAACTTGATTTGTATGCGAATTTGAGACCGTGTAAGAATTTGCCAAACGTAAAAACGCGTTTTGAAAATGTTGATATTGTTGTTGTCAGAGAAAACACAGAAGACTTATACGCTGGAATTGAACGCCGGATTGATGATAATACTGCAGAAAGTATTAAGATAATTACGCGCAATGCAAGTGAAAGAATTTGTAAATTTGCCTTTGACTATGCGGCTAAAAACGGCCGTAAAGAGGTTTGTTGTGTCACTAAGGCAAATATAATGAAATTATCAGATGGTTTGTTTCTGGAAACTTACAGGAATATTGCACAAAATTATCCGCAAATTAAACAGCGTGAAATTCTTGTTGATAATTTATGTATGCAATTAGTCCAAAATCCAACGCAATTTGATGTGCTTGTATTGCCTAACCTTTATGGTGATATCGTATCTGATTTATGTGCAGGGTTAATAGGCGGTCTTGGCGTTGCACAGGGGGCAAATATCGGTACTGATTGTGCTGTTTTTGAACCTGTACACGGGTCAGCACCGGATATAAAGGGATTGAATAAAGCAAACCCGACCGCACTTTTATTGTCCGCAATTGAAATGATTAACTTTATCGGTGAAAAGTCTTATGCTGAAAAAATAGAAAAAGCTCTATATAAAACGCTTGAAGCAGGAATTTGCACTGCCGATTTAGGGGGCAGTGCAAGTACAACTGATTTTACAAAGGCAATTATCGAACGCCTTTAATATATTTAGACCAATTATTTCTAACAGAAAGATGTAAATCCGCCGCTTGAGCAGCCTCCGCCTGAAGATGCTCCGCAAGACACTGCGCCGCCGCCAGAAAATCCGCCGGATGTACCGAGTGTCGCAACCGCACTGGAAAAACTGCCTAAAAATCCGCCGCTGTAAGCAACTGTTTCACCATCTGAACAATCTGCATACTGTGCATAATTTACTGCAAAAGGATTGCTTGATGAAAAGGAATCATAGGATTCTGCTGCAAAATAATTAAACGCTGAATTCATAGCTAAAGAACCTGCTGTTTCAACAGTTTTAGCCGGTCTTGTATTTTCGGTTTGATTAGCTCTGCTTGAAGATTTACCTGTAATACCGTTCATTATCTCTTGCTCCTTAATCATATCGTGCTTACATTAATATAAAAAAAAATATTTTTGCCTGATTTCAGAGCAGGTATTTTTTCGTAACATTTGTTAACAAATTATCAGTAACTAAATCGTATGAGTCAATTACCGCATTTTATAAATAATATAAACCATGGGGTTTAGCGTTTTTTAAACCGATGGATTGATGTGTATTGACGCTAATACAGCTAGTATATAACTGTAAAAGATTAGGGGAAAATTAAGTTGAAAAGATTAATATTACTAATAACAATATTATGTACATTTACGGCGGGTATTGCGCTTGCTTCGGGTAATTTTTTAAACTCGGTCATTTTAGAAGGCACTGAAACCGGATATAATGTTGTTTTACGTTCAGATGCAAGAGCAAAAATTAAAAAATCAATAAAATCCCGCGACAATATGGTACTTACATTGTACGGAACGACTGTTTCAGATGATATAAATACATTGTACAAAAATACGACTGATGTTAATAGTATCATAGTAGAAACAGCAGCGCCGGATGAGGTAAAAATTTATATAAATGCAAAAGATATAGCTGATGCAAATGTTGTTTTGAATACTCCTAATTCTGCTCCGCTTGCTGTCGGCGACCGATTTGCAAAAGAAAAAATGTTATGGGCAGGTTTTTCGGTAATGTTTTTATTACTGATGATACATTCAATAAAATCGCAGAACAGACGCATTGTCCGTAAAATGAATATGCGTGACCGTGAAATTGAGTTTTATAAGGCCACTATACCTAGTATCAATTACAAGGTTAAAAATAAATATTCTGCAATCCCTGCGGCAAATAATGCAAGAACACTAAGACAGTTTCAGAACCTTACTAAAATCTGAACAAACTGATTTACATTATAATACAGGTCCTTTATTAAATATAAAGGACTTTTGTATTAAGAAAAATATCTGTATATAGTTCGTTCAATAGTGTGCGCAGAATTTCCCTGACCATAAGGATTTTGAGCTTTCAGACGGGTAGAGATAAAACTACCTGACAGAATTTCTTCTGCTTCTGAGACAATTTTTTCATAATCAGCGCCGACGAGTTTTGAAACGCCTGCATCAATACCTTCCTGACGTTCAGTTTCGTACCGCATTACAAGCGTAGGGCAGCCAAAAGACGGAGCTTCTTCCTGTATTCCGCCGGAATCTGTAAGAATTAATTTGGCATGCTTCATTAAATAAACGAGATTTGGATAATCCAGCGGTGTTAAAAGCTTAATATTGCTGTAGTTTTCTAATCTGGAATGAATTTTGTCTTTTACGTTCGGATTAGGATGAACAGGAATTACAAATGTGTGCTCTTTATATTCATTTGCAAGATACTCAATTGCATCCAGTATCCGGTTAATTCTTTCACCATGGTTTTCGCGGCGATGTACTGTTATTAAAACAAGTCTGTCGTTTATATCAACATTTTTATTTTTGAAGAATTTTGCAGCATCGTCAAGAGTTTCATCAGACAGACAGAAAAGAGCATCAATCACAGTATTTCCCACAACAAAAATTTTGCTGTCGGAAATATCTTCTTTTAATAGTGCCTGCCGATTTTTTTCGGTCGGTGCAAAGTTTAGTTCGGCAACGCGGGTTGTCATCTGGCGCATTATTTCTTCCGGAAACGGTTCATATATATCATAAGAACGCAGACCGGCTTCCACGTGGAATACAGGTATTTTTCTGTAAAAACTTGTCAATGCCCCGCACAGAACTGTCATTGTATCGCCTTGAACAACTGTTGCATCAATTTTATTTGTTTCATACACATTATCTAATGCCGTCAGTATACGTGACTGTACAGATGCAAGCGACTGATTGGTACGCATTACATCAAGATTAAAATCGGCTTTCAGATTAAAATAAGATAACGTCTGATTTGAAAGTTCTTTTTGCTGTTCGGTGTTGCAAATTAAAACATTATACAGATCCGGATATTTTTTCATTTCCAATATAACCGGAGCTAGTTTTATTACTTCGGGGCGTGTTCCGAAAACAAATAATATATTTTTCTTATCCATAGTTTATAGTCTAATATAAACAATTATTATTCGCAATTATTAACCGCAGTAAATTAGCACACAGGGCAATTAAAAATAATATAATTTAAATTAATATCTATTAGAAAGGAGTTATTGCAATGTATGAATTATACGTATTAGAGACCTGTCCGTATTGTCACAAAGTAATGGAATATTTAGACAAAAACAATATCAAATATATTAAAAAAAATATAACTGATGAGAATGTACACAAAGAACTTTTAAAAATTGGCGGACACGATCAAGTACCTTTTTTGTATGACAAAGAAAAAGGTATAAAGTTATACGAATCTGACGATATTATTGAATTTATAAGTGAAAACAAGTAGGTGAAGATATGTATTATAATTTTAAACCGGATAATGATGAAACCTGTGTATCGCGTGGAATATGCTCCACATCGCCTGAAATAGCAGCGCTTCAGGAAATAATGTTCATTCTGCTCCGCGGACTTGCATATTACGTAACCAAGTTGGAACTTTCCGGTGCCAGAAACGCAAATATTAAAATAAACATGATAAAAAATATTGTCTATCTTGCATCATTGCACGAATATACAGATGAACAGGTGCATCAGATTGTTAATAATCTTTTTTCAAACTTTATAAACACTGAAAAAATATATAAGGATTTTTGCACAAGCAGCAAAATGACATTTGATAAGTTTAATTCGCCTATTAAATTTGAAAATAATATGGATATGAATAAATTAATCAGTGAAGGAGATAAGGTTTATAAAAACAAATACCGCAGTCTTGATAAGACAATAAAAAATTATGCTGAAATTCTTTTTTGCATTCTTAAAAGTTTGGCTTTTTTAGTCATAGACCTGAGCGATAATGACATAGAAAGTACAGAAGCACAAAAAGAGATTATAAAAGCTTTAAACCTCTTTAACCAGCATAATTTATCTGATGATAAACTGAGAAAACTAATCTATAATCTTGCGGATATAAATGCTGATTTAATGTTCAAACTAAATGATATTAAAACTAAGAAATTCGGTCAGATACATGATACGGAGGTTTCGTGCTCAACACAAAAAGGCAAAGCAATTCTGGTATCAGGCAATAATTTATCAGAATTACAAGAAGTTTTGGAAGCTGTCAAGGACAAGGATATAAATGTTTATACAAACGGTAATTTATTAATTGCCCATGCTTATGAAAAATTTGCAGAATATGAAAACCTTAAAGGACACTTTGGAAACGGAGTGCAAACATCTGTTCTCGATTTTGCAACTTTTCCGGGGGCGATATTACTTACAAAAAATGAAGCGCATAATGTTGAATATCTTTATCGCGGCAGAATATTTACAACAGATGAAATTCCGCCCAAAGGTGTGGCAAAATTAAATTCTAAAAATCTCGTTCCACTGATAGAGGGCGCAATGAACACAAAGGGTTTTGCACGCTCCCATAATAGACCATCTGTATCCGTAGGGTTTGATATTGATAAAGTTGAAGAACAATTCGACGAAATAGCAATGCAGCTTGAAAGCGGTGTTTACAAGCATCTTTTTATTATCGGGCTTTCTAATCCGACTTATCAGCTGGATAATTATTTCAAAAATTTATTTTTGCTAAAACCGGATGATGCAGCTGTTATAAGTTTTTCATACAGTGCCAATTGTAAGAATATATACACAATAAATGCGGCAAGTGATTATTCACTGGCAACCAGTCTATTATACAAATTATTTGAAAAAGTTCCTGTTGACAGTCCGCAATTAACATTTTTCCTGACACGCTGTGATAACAGTGCATTTGCAGGGATGATAAGACTAAATCAAAAGGGCGCTAAAAACATTTATATGTCTGCATGCCAGCCCAATATAATGAATCCTGCAACTCTTGATGCATTCAAAGGTCTGTATAATATAAACAATATGAGTATAGCAAGCGCTGATTTGGAAAAAATTATCGGTTAAAGTTTCCAGGGATAATCGTCCGGGATTTTCCAGTCATTGAGCTGTATGATTTTGGCTGCGGCGCTTGCGTTCTTATACAAAAGAGTTTCATCAAATGTTATAGTGTTTCCCTCATCATCTGTTACGTAGCATGGAACATAAGGTTCAATTCCTTTGTCCTTGTAGTTTTTGTCACAAGCCGGAGTTTCTTGTAAATTGGGATAAAAACCAAAACGAAAACAATTGCTGCCTAAAAACTCGCTGTAATCACCTGAAAAGTATTTAGATTTAGCATCAATGCAATAGAGATAATCTCTTTCTCTGAAGGTCATAGACATTCCGGAGCCATCAACAAAGTATAATATAAAATTATTGTTGGCTTTATCAGTTTTGACAGTCTTTAAGTATTTAGCGAAGTATTGAGTATAAAATTGCTCTTTTGCCTCAGGAGTATTGTCAATAAATGTATCCCAGGTCGTTTTATCTCCGTTATCAACTTCAGAAAGTTTGATTGCTTCATTTATAGTGGTGTAGAATTTTATCAATTTGGTTTCAACAACTTTCTTTTTGTAAGAGGTTATTAGTGAAGGAATTGTTACTGCTGCGACTATGCCGATTACCGCGAGTGTTATCAAAACTTCTGCCATTGTGAAAGCGTTTTTAATTGTCATAATATATCCTTTTGTATGTTATTTAACTTCTATTTTTATTTGTATTATATGGCATTTTATTTCAAATTGCAAGTAATTATATTGGGTTAACTTATTATTTCTTATAAATACTATTAATAATAGGAGTAGGTATGCAAAATCGTATTTGTAAAACACTTGGAGAAAATATTAAACGTATAAGAAAAGCAAAGGGCCTTAATCAGGATACTCTCGCAGAACTCGTTGGTATTGAGATTAAATCGTTAAGTCTGATAGAAACAGGTAAAGGATTTGTATCTGCAAAAACTCTTGAAAAACTTACTAAGGTTCTGAATATAAGTGCGGCAGAGCTTTTTGAAGATAGCACGGACAAAGATACTGAAAAAATATATAGTTCTATCATATCTAATCTGGAACTTATAAGAAATAATGCAGAAAAACTTGAAACAGCAAATCTTGTTATAAAAAGTTTATTGTAAACAAAAAGCGAGGTTAAATAAACCCCGCTTTTTTATTATATCAATAAAAATTGATTAATATCTGTAATGAGCGAATGCTTTGTTAGCTTCAGCCATCTTGTGGGTGTCTTCACGTTTTTTGCAAGCAGCACCTGAGCCGTTTGAAGCATCAATCAATTCATTTGTTAATTTGTCAATGAATGATTTACCGCCGCGCTTTTTAGCAGATTCAATAATCCATGAAGAAGCGAGCGCAAATCCTCTGTCAGCTTTAACTTCGATAGGTACCTGATATGTAGACCCACCGATACGTCTTGCTTTTACTTCCAACAACGGAGTTGCGTTAGTAAGTGCCTTCTGGAAGATATCAAGCGCTTTTTCGTTTGTTTTTTCTTCAATTCTTGTCATAGTTGAATAGAAGATTTTTTCAGCGAGCGATTTTTTACCGCGACGCATAATTCTGTTGATAAATTTAGAGATATCAACACTGTTATATACAGGATCAGCTAACGGAATACGTTTAGCCGGTTTAGAACGTCTTGACATTACTTCTTACCTCCTTTAGCTTTAGCGTTTTTCTTAGCACCGTATTTAGATCTGCTCTGTGCGCGGTTAGCAACACCGGCAGTATCCAAAGTACCTCTGATGATGTGGTAACGAACACCCGGAAGGTCTTTAACCCTGCCGCCTCTGATAAGAACAACACTGTGTTCTTGCAGGTTGTGGCCAATACCCGGAATATAAGAAGTAACTTCATAACCGTTGGTTAATCTTACTCTGGCAACTTTTCTGAGCGCTGAGTTAGGTTTTTTAGGGGTTGTTGTGTAAACCCTTGTACATACTCCGCGTCTTTGTGGACATTCCATCAAGGCCGGAGATTTTGTTTTGTCGATTAGCTTTTTGCGTTCTTTGCGAACAAGCTGGTTAATTGTAGGCATTTTTTTCTCCTTTATATTAGTAACATATTCGGCAAAATCATATCCTGAAACCCTTACGCATTCCGGTATGACCGGACTACGGGTGCCTGTTAATTCAGGCTTGCGGGGATAAATTTGAAAATTTTTCCGGCTAATATGGCCTTTTCCGCCCCTTACGTCCTATTTTTGCCTCACAAAACCGATTTTTCAGCACAAAATTTCGGCAATGTGTAATCTAATTAAACAATCTTTATAACTAATTGTCAAGAGGAACATCAGGTTTTATTTGATTAATTATTACGAAAGCTTCATCATACGGATATACTTTAAGTAGTTTTGCTATTCTATCTGCTTTTTGACCGTCAAAATAATATCCTGTTTCTTTAGAGTAGCTCACCGCATGTTCACCGCAGACCACCGCCTTATCAACAGATAAATTTGTTAGAAGTTTTCCTATGAATTGCATGTTCCGGTTTGAATAGTATTCATTATCCAGATCATCTTTGAGCACACAGGTATTCATTATCTGCTGTACATCTTCGCAGCTATAGTGATTTGCCAGTTTAAATCCTTCTTCAAAAAGAGCATAACTTACCGATTCATTTTCATTTCTGTCCTCTAACTTAGCTGTATTTGTAATAGCAGCCACAGTTTTTAGATCGTAATTATCAAGTTTCCTATTAACTTCTCTGCGCAATTTGCCATTAATTGAGGTTTTACAGTTTTTGGTAAGTTTTATTGTAGATAAATATTTTTCTTTATCTTCTTCGTCCTGAAAAATCTTTAGATTCGTAATATTATATCCCGGCGGAATATCAGAAACTATCGGATTTTCAGTATTAAAGCATGAATTTAGATCGAAATCACAGTCTTTATTTAGCAGATAATCAGCTTTCACGGGGTTAAAAAATTGTTGCTTTACCGGTCTAATATCATCTTCATCGTAACTTGAATAACCGTTTTCAATATCATCACGCGCCGGATCAAACATTTCGTTATCCCTGAAGATATCAGCAGATGTATCGTTTTCATCGACATTGTGTTCTTCAGTTGAATATAACGTGTCACTTAAAATAAAGGGAATGCCGTATGCATAGTTCTGCTGGTAAACTGAATCTAAACTTTCATTTGTTTCGTCAATAGTAGTAATTGACCGTTTTTTTTGCGTTGGAACGGGCTGTGAGGTGTGCCCGAATGTTATTAGTGAAATTTTCATGAGACCTCATTACTTTTAGTGCACATAATATTCTAAAAAGCGTCAAAATTTTTTTTTGTTATATTAAACCAATTTAAAATCGCCGTGTTTTTTTATATGTTCAACAAGCCCGCCATCTTCAAGCATTTTTATCATAACAGGTGGAAGCGGTTCTATCGGTATTATTGCGCCGTTTGTTATGTCTGTAAGAATTCCTTTTTCAATATCTAGCTCCAATTCGTCTCCTGCATCTATTGCATCAGTATCGCATTCAATTGCAAGAAGTCCGATATTTATGGCGTTTCTGTAAAAAATTCTTGCAAAAGATTTAGCAATAACAGCCCCAACCCCTGCAATTTTGATAATTTGCGGGGCATGTTCTCTTGATGAACCAAGACCAAAATTACTTCCGCCTACTACAAAATCACCCTTTTGCATTCTAGATGCAAAGGTAGGATCAGCATCTTCCAGAACATGTTTTGCAAATTCAGGTAAATTAGACCGCAAATGAAACAGTCTCCCCGGTGCTATATGGTCTGTAGAAATGTTATCTCCGAATTTAAAAGCTTTTCCTCTCATATAAATCTCCTATATCTGTTGTATTTCTATTTATATTCTACTATTAAAATTTTCAAATGTATGTTATAATTAAGAAAAATAAACAGGAGTTATTTATGTATTTTGACAGAAAATGTAAAATTACCTATATATGCCACGGGGCAACTATTTATTCTGACGAATTTAGATTTTCAGACGCTGAACACTATCCTCCGCTGAATGAAGCTGGATATGAAGAAGTTGAAAAAATTTGTGAATTTTTAAAACAGCGCGGTGTAAAAAACGATAAAATATATACATCCCCTTCTGTCCGCACTGTTCAGACAGCAGAAATGATTGCAAAACTCTATAAAAAAGATTATGAAATAGCAGAAGATTTACACACAAAACCATGCGGAGTATGGAACGGTTTGACATTTGAACAAATTGAAGCCAAAAATCCTACGGCTTTTAAAGATGCTTTTGCTAATCCTGATAAAAAGCTGTTTGGCGAAAAAGAATCCACGCTGGAATTCGTAGCAAGAGTCGGCAATGCAATTGACAGAATAGTCGCAGATAATCTCGGCAATCGTATTATTATTGTTACACATCCGGAAGTTATTCAGGCTGTCATCTGTAACGCAATAGACTTACCGCTCGAAAAAATGGCCCGCGTCTATATAAGAACCGGTTCCGCAACACAAATAAGCTACTATGATGACTGGGCAAGCCTTAAATACTCAGGTTATGTTCCTGTTTAAGCAGTCTTTTATTTTCTTGTATCAGAAAATCTTTACCGGGATTCATATCAATGAAATTCCAAGGTAATTCTGCATCTACAGGTAAATTAGTATATGCAAAATAATCAGTATCAATATTATTTAATTTTGCTGCAGATTTAAACGCACCCATTTTACCGCCTTTTCTATATACATCTATCAGAAAATTTGTAAAACTTCCGTTACCCCTTGATAACACAGCCTGCCAGTAATCCCATTTTATACTTGAAACAGTAGCGCTAACGCCGATTTTGTGCATTTCTTTTTTTACAAAATTAGCCTTAGTTTCAAGGATATGTGTCGTTTCACGCCCGCACCACTGGAAAGGCGTATGCGGTTTAGGCACAAAACTTGAAAATCCAAAAGAAATATCAAATCCCTTAAACTCTGTTTTCAGGCGCTTTGCCAGAGATATGAGTTCATCTAAATCCTTCTGCGTTTCTGTCGGAAGTCCGAGCATTCCATAAAATTTCAGGCCTTTTAGTCCATTTTCGCGACAAATCCGTACTGCATTAAATATCTGCTCTTCCTTGAGATTTTTGTTTATAACTTTACGGAGCCTTTCACTACCGGCCTCAATTGCAAGCGTAGAATTCTTTTGACCGGCAGCAACAAGTGTCTTAACAACATCAGGAGTAATTGCATCAACGCGCAGCGATGAAACACTCATTTCTATCTTTTGACCGCTCTGTATTTTTTTATAAATATAATCACAAATATCATGGAAATGCGGATGTGCGCTTATCTGCGCCCCCAGAAGTGCAATTTTATTTGTATTTTTTAATCCCAGATCAATTATATCAATGACACTATCATACGGCATAAATCTTAACGGCAGATTTAAATAAGAGGCAAGACAAAAGCCGCAACGGTTTGCGCAGCCGCGTGCCAGTTCCAGAATAAATGTATTCTTGAAAAAAGCTTCCTCACTTAATATCGGTGTATAAATGCATTCACTCAATTTTTTGGTAAGCTTTTTAACTTTTTTTTGCTCTAGTGAAGGCACATAGACACCTTCAAGTTCAGAGAGTTTTTGCAATATTTCAAACTTTGGTTTATCTTTATTTTCCTTACAAATCCTAACAACATCAAGGTTAACATCCTCGCCGTCACCTATAATAAAGAAATCAAAAAAATCTTTATATGGTTCAGGATTAGCTGTCACAACAGGCCCGCCCGCAAATATCAGAGGCTTTTCTCTTTCAGCAGACTTGAGCGGAAACCCGAATCGCTCAATCATAGCAAAAATTGTCAAAAAATCAGTGTCAAATGTAAAAGAAAATCCGAATAAATCGATTTTATCCTTATATAACGCTGTTTCTTTTGTGTCAGTGCAGATTCTTTCAATATTTACCCCTTCCATTTCGTCTATGGATTTGAACATCCACAAATACCCGAGAGAGGACATAGCAAATGAATAAGGCCCCGGAAATGCCATCCACATGTTAAAATCAGCGTTTTTATCAGTATTTGATTTATATAAAAATATTTCTTTAGTCATTGTTTATTACTTCATTGTTATTGATCGGCATAATGTATAATTCGTCAATCAAAACGCATATAGTTGCAGCGATTGCAGGAGAAAGAATCACGCCCCAGAAACCGAGAAACTGCTCTGCCAGAAATAAAGCCAGAAATATCATCAACGGGTGTAATGCCATAAATCTTCCGAATAGCACCGGTCTTACAACATAATTAGAAACCTGCTGTACAAGTAAAAATCCTAGAATTGCCAGTACTATTTTTACGATTCCTAACGGGTAGGCAATTAAAAGAATTACCGCTAAAGCGATTGCAGGCCCCAAAAGCGGCACAATATCCATGACACCTGATATTAACCCTAAAAGTATAGGATATTCTACACCGAGTATCATAAGCACAATAGTCGTCATTATACCGACCGCAATCATTGATAATATCTGTGCTCTTACGTATCCGCCGACCTTATCGCTTATTGAACGCATAATATGTTCGGCTTTTTCTTTAAGTGCAGGCGGAAAAAATTCAATAAATTTTTTCTTCAAATATGCTTTATCCATGAGTATATAATATACAATCATAGTCAACGCAATAGATATTACCAGGAACTGAAATACACCAACAGTTAAACTCCAACTCTGACTGAATACGCCGTGAGCAAATTCAGAAGTGGAAGACGCACCCATAATAGAGTTTAAATCAAACAAATCCGCAAGGCGTTTTCCGTGAATTTGGAAATTCATTAAATAATTTGTAACTAATTGTAACTTCTGCGGAAAGTATGCAAGAAAAGTTTTAATCTCTTTGTACGCAACAAAAAATATAGGTAGAAAAATACCAATAACTGCCGCAACACCGCCGAATACAGCTATTGCAACCGCCCAGCCGCGTTTCATTTTAGTTTCCAGTTTGTTTATATATGGTATCAGGGCGCAGGCAATTACGTAGGCGCCGAAAAAAAGCATTAGAATCCCTGAAATTTTGGGAATAATAAATAGCAGCGCGATTACAAGAACCGCAAATATTATATTCTTACTCGTAAAATAATCTTTAATCACTACATGTGCTCCTTATCTTAGGACAAGATTATTTTAGATTAAATATATGTAAAATGCAATTGTACGGGATAGTTAACTATTTGTAAAGAAATGTTACTATATTTTTAGTATATAGCAATTTACTATAGAGTATATACTTTATATATTTAAGAGTAAAAAAATACGAGGTCGAGACATGGGTTTTTTAACCAGCAGCTTTATTAATTTAATATTGACGCGAGAGCAGAACCGATTGAATGCTCAGCTCACCAGTATTATGTCTCGTATTCGTAGTGCAAAAAAACAAGCGCAAAATGTTGAGAATATGATAAATTCTCAATTGCGCTATTCGCAGAACGCAGCAAGAGCAAATTATCAGCAAAGTATTTTCCAGGCACAGCAAAATGCGATGGCTCAAGCGGGTCTGGCATCTCTTACTGATACCTCCGATCCGACCAAGACATCGGTATTTACGCAACTATCATCCCAATTACAAATGCAGGCACAAAGTCAATTACAATTTGCATTATCACAGGCCGAACAAGATGCTCAAACGATGAAAGAAATGCAGTTACAGCCGTTGAACGATCTGGCAGAAGATCTGGAAGTCCGCAAGGCGCAAATCGAAAGCGAACTGCAACTCAACAAAGAATGGAAAGATGCAGCCAAAGAGGATACAAAGAACAGCGTTCAGAACCTCAAACCAAACTATGGCGGCAACAGCGCATAAACAACAAAACAATAGATTTAAAAAGCTCCCGAAAGGGAGCTTTTTATTGCGCTTATTTAGTCATCTTCTTGTGTAAGAATAGTTGCACCCTGTTTTTCTATTGTAGTATCAAATATCTGTACTTTTACATTCAAATCAGCCCAGGTGTCACGTACAATTGTCTTAATTTTATCCTGACTATTACCTTTAGATACAATTAATATAGAAGGGCCTGCGCCACTCAACACAGTACCAAGCACATCTTCTTCATGTTTCAGATTAGCGATAATTTTCTCCAGCCCGGGAACTAATTTCATTCTGTATGGCTGGTGTAACTTATCTTTCAGCGCTAACTTCATAAGTTCATCATCTTTTGTATGAATAGCGTGGACAAACATCGCCATACGCTGCGCATTAAATACAGCATCATGCATCGGCACCTCTTTTGGTAAAACAGAGCGCGAAATATCTGTTGCAAGTTCATAATCAGGTACACAAACAGTTAAATGCCATTCTTCCGGCCAATCCAATTTTTTATAAACAATGCTGCCGTCATCTTCCTGTGAAGTTATGACAAGTCCGCCGACAATAGCAGGTGTTACATTATCTGGATGGCCTTCAACTTCCGTTGCAATAGACAGTAATGCAACTTCATCAGCAGGTCTGCCAAGCAATTCATTAGCTGCAATAAGTCCGCCGACAATAACAGATGCGCTGCTACCAAGCCCCCTTGCAATAGGAATCTGTGACTGGATAGTAATTTTCAGTTCACTCGGTGTCTGTCCGATTGAATTATACAAAAGTTCAACAGCCCTATAAATAATACTGTTTTCATCCATAGGAATATGGTCTAAATGAAGTTCACTTTCCATATCTTCGCCGGCCAAAACATTTATTTCAACACCGGTTCCCGGAAGAACAGTTTCTTCTATAGTTATGGTATTATACAAAGGTATTGCTAATCCCATACAATCAAATCCGGGGCCTAAGTTCGCCGATGTAGCCGGCACTTTCACACTTACTTTCATCTTTTCCCTCATTACTTTCCTGTTTTATTATATCAGAAAAATAAAATTAATGTGCAAATCTATCTTAGTTATCTGTCATTGCGAGCGAACGCGAAGCAATCCAGCCTATTCAACGATTTCGTAGTACAAATCAAGCCACTCAGGATTGTGTATTTCTATAAGTTCCAATTTTTTTCTTCTGGACGCACCTTTCAATTTTTTTTCTCTTTCAATAGCTAAAGCTATATTATCATAGATTTCGTAATACCCAAGTTTATCCACTCCATATTTACTGGTAAAACCTTGTACAAACTTATTTTTGTGTTCGTATACTCTTTTTACTAAATCAGAAGTTACTCCAACATATAGCGTTCCATTCCGTTTATTAAATAAAATATAGACATAGCTATTATTCATTATATTTCCTATCAGCTGGATTGCTTCGCGTTCGCTCGCAATGACATTATAGATTAATATAACATAATTTTAAAAATGTTACAATATTGCAATATATGTATAATAATACTATAATACCCTTATGTACGAGCTATATCCATACTTTACAAATGACGGATCGGTCGGGCTGTTCAGTCCTGAAGCTGATGATATATATCATTCTACATACGGTGCACTTACTGAGGCGTATGAAAAATTTATTTTGCCCGCTGACTTTGATAAATATTTTTCTAATCACAATAAAATAAAAATTCTTGATATTTGTTTTGGAATCGGCTATAACACAAAAAGTTTTTTAAATTATTTTTATGAAAAAATTTTTCACGAAAAATATATCCCGCAAAATTGTTATATCGAAAAGATAGATACCGATAATAATACATATAACGACACGAGAGATACCAATAACATAAATAGCGAAAATTTACATCATGAACACCATAATACAAAAAAATTATCAACCAAAAATGAAAATGATAATGATAATGATAATGATAATGATAATTTAATTTCAAAACCTGAGATTTATATTAAGGCAATTGACACAGATAAAACTCTTGCATTTTTGTCACCGTTCATTATGACCGGCAAAAGATTTTTACGTAAAGAGAAAATAAAATTTCATCAGGAAAAAATTGAAAAAATGCTGAAAAAAATTTCAGGGCCAAAAATCAAAATAAAAGATGAAATAAATATAATTTTGCTTTTAAAAATCATCGAAAAACACCCTGAAATTTTAGAAGATGCCGAAATAACAAGCTTTTTGACAAGTTCCAAATATCGAAGATATTTTTCAGGCTATATGCGTCGTTTTTTCGCGTTTAAAAAATCAAAGATATGTAAATATACCCCTTTAAGGCAGCTATCCGCCTATTTACATAATATATATTATAGGTATATTTCTAAGCGTCAGAAAAGGGCGCTGAATACCCTTAAAATGCTTGATTTTAATTTTGAGCTTAAAATCGACGATGCACGCAAGGTTCTGTTAACCGACAATGACATCTATAATTTTGTATTTTTGGACGCATTTACGCCTGCCAAGTGTCCTTGTCTTTGGACAGTTGACTTTTTCCGGCTACTTTATTCGCATCTTGATAATGATGGAATGATTTTGACTTATTCAAATGCTGCAAATATCAGAAGTGCATTTTTAGAGGCCGGATTTTATGTGGGTAAGATTTACAACGAGCACGCAGGAAAGTTTACCGGCACAATCGCTGTAAAAAATAAATCGCTTATAAAAAATGAACTTTCAGAATACGATTTAGGGCTTTTAAAAACAAAGGCGGGTATATTTTATCGCGATGAAAATTTAACAGGGCAAAATGAAGCGATTATCGCGGCTCATGAAACAGACGTCGAAACAAGCACAAGGATTTCCAGTTCAAAATTCATTAAACAGTGGAAGAAGATTAAGAAGCCTGATTAGTTTTAGCTAAAATATCTTTTTCTGCTTGTATTTCTGCATTAGTTATCAATTGTTCTTCATCCGGTGCAGGTTCATAATCAACTATTTCGGCAAGACCTACATTAGGTATCGTTATTTTTGATTCTAGCATAATTTACCTCAATAAATATAATACTATAAAAATGCTTTAGAAAAAAATATTAATCATAAATATTATCAGTATCTATCTAAACGATATAGCGATCAAATAAAAAT
The DNA here is from genome assembly GCA_944326465.1 of Candidatus Gastranaerophilales bacterium. Taxonomy (GTDB): domain Bacteria; phylum Cyanobacteriota; class Vampirovibrionia; order Gastranaerophilales; family Gastranaerophilaceae; genus CALUVH01. The sequence goes on from CALVEB010000005.1 coordinate 82,935, forward strand.
TAATTTTCTTCTTGAATTTTTTTGAGGACGATTTCGTAGCCGAGAAGTTTTGCAAAAAATTCCGCGTCATCAAAACGCAAGGTGCCTAAACGCATCTTGTGCGAAAGCCCATCCATTGTGTATTTTTTGTCACTTTGTTCGCTTGCTATGCGTGCTAATTCTGTTAGCGTAATACACTCTTTTGCAAGTAAAATTTTAACAAATTCTCTGCCTGACATATCTACCTCATGATAAATGTTACAAGTTATTGATTATATTGACAATTTTTAGACAATATGTCATAGTTATAGTAATATTTATCTATACATAGAAAATATTATCTATTATTGCTTATACTAAATTAATAAGGAGGAATTATTATGAAAAAACTATTTGCCTTTACCTTAGCCGAAGTCCTAATCACCCTAGCTGTAATCGGCATTGTGGCTGTACTTGTTCTTCCGCCGCTGGTGAGGAATTATCAGAGTAGAAGCTGGTCAACCGCCTCAGATTTGTTCCAAAAGCGCTTGGCCGAAGCAACCAAACAGATGAATACTCAGGGGCAATTATTAGGTTATTCATCAACCGAAGATTTTGTCAATAACGGTTTGTCCAAGTATATGAAAATAATAAAAAAATGTAATAAGGATGAACTAGATAAATGCTTTAGTTCGAAATTTGAATACGGAACCGAAGAATTGGAAACTTCAGCCTTAACGTCAGCCAGCAATTTTGGTAAAGATGATTGGACGACAGATCCGTATGGTATAATTCTGGATAACGGAACAACAGCCCTTCTGGTTTATAATAAAGATTGTTCTTATATAGATCCGTATAATAATCAAGTAGACGGCACTTCTTGTCTTTCTGTTGCGTACGATGTTAATGGAATGAAAACACCTAATGCAATAAATAAAGATTTGTACACGATGAATGCCTCATTGTCAAAATACGCTTGTATTTCCAAAGGCTTGTTGAATGAAACAGGAGTATGTTTAACTCAGTCAATTTCGGTAAGTGGTTTTACAGTTGCAGATTGTTTAAAAATACAAGATGAATATGGCTTAAAATATTGCTATGGATTTTATCTATCCGGCGGTAGTAGTGAACTTTATGCTAAGGACAGTTTTGCCGGAGCCGTTGTTGCTTGCGGCGGCATAAATCACGTTGCTTCAGAAGCGCAATTAAAACAAATAGCACAGTATGTGTATAAGAGAAATGATATTCCGGATTCTATTTTTGATTCGGATAAGATGGATGATTTAGTACTAGATGCTGCCAGATGGCGTGAAGTAAGCGGGTGGAATGTTCCTTCCTCAGGCTCTGCTTATTATATAATGGTTAATGAAGAGCTGCCCATTACATCAGGTTATAAGACTCGTGCTTTTGCCGCAAACAGAACTTATAACAGTGCTTCATGGGCAAGGGGTTGGGCAAACAGTGCCTTTTGTGTAAGATAATCTACATAAATAATTGTGCGGTGCGCCTTTGGCGCACCACTTTTTTATTATTAAACGAGCGGGCATGCCCGCCACTTTAATTGTCAGCTTAGTAAAGCTGCCGTACTTTAATTTTTGTTGGGCTGAAGCCCAACCTATTTTTAACTATACACTCTCGCAAGGGGCGAGGAATATTTTATCGGCAATGTGAAAATTTTTTCATTGCCTTATTCCTGTAACCACTTAGGTGCGTCGTTTCGACGCACCGCATTTATAAACATTTATTAATCTTTTGCCGGATGCCGCGAAAGATACTAAAATATTAATCATGCCAAATTATGATTTAATTGTGGTTGGCGGCGGGACTGCCGGATGCGCGGCGGCCTACACTGCCGGAAAACTCGGACTAAAAACTTTATTAATTGAACGCAAAATACATCTGGGCGGTACGATAACGTCCGGACTTGTTATTCCTGTTATGAAATCCGGTAACAACCAGATTAATACAGAATTTAGAAAAGCGCTTACGGCTGAATTGCGTGAACTCGGCGGTCAGGCGACTTTTCAAAGCAATTCCGGCTGGTTTAACCCTGAACTTGCCAAAATTGCACTTGATAACCTGATGAAAAAGGCAAATGTAGAGGTCTTTTTTGACACCCATATTATAAATGTCAAGATAGAGGATAGACACATCACCCGCGTCAAAATCTCCAAAGAAATATTATCAGTATCTACCGATGAGATAGATATGGAAAAGAAAAAGTTATCGGTATCTATCGGCGCGAAATATATAATCGATGCAACAGGAAATTGCGAAATCGGAAAAATTGCGAATTGTAATTTTTTGGAAAAAGATAAAGAATTTCAGCCGGTAACTCTGCGTTTTATGATGGGCGGTGTTGATTTGAAAACATTTGCCAAGTGGCTTGCTGAATACGATAAAGACAGAAATGTATCTATTGTGGAAGAGATAGACGGCTATATTCACCTTTCAACGGCTTACACGTGGGACAAAGACAAAAACTGGGCGCTTAAACCTATATTTGATGATGCTGTGAAAAACAAGGTCTTAAAACGCTATGATACTAATTATTTTCAGATATTTACAGTACCTGGAATGCCTGATACTGTGGCGTTTAACTGCCCGCGTGTTATTGATTACAATAATTCCTTAGAGGTTAAAAGTATCTCAAAAGCCCTGTTATTGGCGCGTCAGAATATCTATAGATACTTGATTTTCTGCCGCAAATATTTTCCTGGGTTTGAAAATGCCTATATCTCGAATATCGCGGATATGCTTGGAGTAAGGGTTTCCAGACGTATCAAGGGTAAATATATTTATACTGTTGATGATCTCAAAAGCGGCAAAAAATTTGAGCATCCTGTTGTTATTTCAAACTATCCTGTGGATGTGCATTCAAACAAAAAAAATTGTTCTACATTGCAGTCATACAGCGATTACCAGCTACCTATTGAATCCCTGATGTCTGCTGATATTGACAATCTTTTTGTTGCAGGACGCTGTCTTTCTGCTGATTTTATGTCACAAGGGGCATTGCGTGTTCAGGCAAGCTGTTTTTCTATGGGCGAAGGCGTTGCTAAATACATTGCATCTATTATCAAGAAGTAGCGTCTAATTTAGCTTGCAGCGCCTGTGCAGCGTTTAAAAGCGGGTCAATTGTCGGGGAATACGGCGGCGCATAAGTTAAATCATTATTGATAAAATCATCAACGGTTAATTTTGCAAGAAGTGCGGTTGCAAGTGTATTTATGCGTTTATCTGCATCACCGGCTCCGACAGCCTGACCGCCAAGCAAGAGTCGCGTTTTTTTATCTGCAATAAGTTTTAATGTGATATTGTTAACATCAGGCATGTAGCCGACTTTGTCATTCTTTGTTACAGTAACGAAAACAGGCTCATATCCGAGTTTTTCGGCACTTTTTACGCTTAATCCTGTCATAGACATAGTAAATCCAAGGCAGCGCGTAACTGATGAGCCTAAAACCCCGGGGAATTTTTCTTCAACTCCGCAGGCGTTCATTGCGGCACAACGTCCTTCTTTATTTGCGTTTGAACCAAGCGGAAGCCAGATTCTTGTATTAGATATGAGTAAATTTTCGTCTACACAGTCGCCGCAGGCATAAATATCACAAATATTCGTTTCCATTTTTTCATTTACTTTAATAGCACCTGTATGGCTTAATTCAATGCCTGCTTCTCTTGCTATCTCGACGTTAGGAACAACGCCTGTGCAAAGCACAACAAGATCAGTATCAAAAGTTTTGCCGGAGCCTGTACGCACACCGTTAACACCGTTTGCATCGCCTGAAAACTCTGTGACCATATCGGAGGTAAGAATTTCAAATCTTCCGTCGTTTATGGAGTTAAGCTGCTCTAAAATTAACTGCGACATGTCTGTATCAAATATCGACATTATATTCGGGGCGAATTCGACTACCGTAACCTTTAAATTCTGTTTTACAAAAGCTTCTAAAAGTTCCATTCCGATATAGCCGCCGCCAACAATTGTCGCATGTTTTGATTTTAAAGCTTTTTCTTTTATTGCAATTGCATCTTCGATTTTGCGCAGCGTAAATACATTGGGCAGATTAACATTTTTTATAGGCGGTACAAAGGGTCTTGCTCCAGTTGCGATGATTAATTTGTCATAATCGACAAGGAAAGCTTTTTTATTTTCAAGATCTTCTATCAGAACCTGCTTACAGTAAGGCATAATTTTAGCGGCACGGTTTCTTAGATGTATATGGACGCCTTGTTGTTCAAATTCTTCAGGCGAACGCACAAGCAGCATTCTGTAGTCGTCAAAATTACCTTCTATGTAATAAGGCATACCGCAGGCAGAATAAGAAACATGCGTATCATCAGTATATAAATTAATTTCTGCGTCCGGCAGAAGTCTTTTGGCCTTGGCCGCGGCTTTTGCGCCTGCTGCGACTCCGCCGAGTATTACTAATTTCATCATACGTTTAATATAGCATTTTTATCAGCTTCTGTCCATTGCCCGATTAATTTAAACCTGAGGTAGATAAAATTACCCCTTTCATAAAAGAGCAGTAAGCGTCTACATCTTCTTTGTAATCCTCAACTTTATCTACAAGATTAACGATTTCAACGATAATTTCTTCTTTTTTCAACTGGTCATACATTGCAACACACACTCCGTAATCAATAACTGTTCACTAATTAATATATCGACCGCATGCCGGAGAATCTTTAGCAAAAAACGACTTAATGTAACAAATGTTTATTTTTTTGATATAATTAAATGCAGGGACGTGTAAAAAGGGAGAGAAATATGACAACACAAATTTTAGAAGCGCGAAAAGGCAACATTACGGAACAAATGGCATATATTGCTAAAAAAGAAGGTGTAACTCCTGAATTTGTACGTGAAAAAGTTGCACAGGGGCGCATTGCAATATTAAAAAACAACAGACGTGATGACGTTATTCCGACTGCTGTCGGTGAAGGTATGACTGTTAAAATAAACGCCAATATCGGAACATCAATGCAGCGCTCAAATGTTGAACAGGAACTTGAAAAAGTTAAAATTATTGAAGCAACCGGCGCGGATGTATTAATGGATCTGTCAACCGGCTCAGATATTGACGGCACCCGTAAACAAATTATTGCAGCAACAAGACTTCCGATAGGTACTGTTCCTATGTATCAGGCCGGCAAAGAGGCGCTTGATGAATTTAAGGACATATCTAAGCTTTCTAAAGATAAATTATTTTCTGATATAGAAAAACAATGTCAAGATGGAATAGATTTTATTACTGTACACTGCGGCGTAACGAAATTTGTTGTAGATCAGCTTGAAAAGCAGGGACGTGTTATGGATATTGTATCCCGCGGCGGCTCAATGCTTGCAAGCTGGATTAAGGCAACAGGAAGAGAAAATCCTTTGTACGAATACTATGATGAATTGCTTGAAATTGCACGAGAATACGATTGCACACTCTCGCTCGGCGACGGTTTAAGACCGGGGTGTATTGCAGATGCCGGCGACCGCGGTCAGGTTGCGGAAACCCTTGTCCTCGGCGAACTTGTAAAACGCGCAAGAGAAGCCGGTGTTCAAACAATGGTAGAAGGTCCGGGCCATGTGCCTTTGAATAAAATTCCGGCAATGATTGAAACTATTAAAGTGCTGACTGATTATGCGCCTTTATACGTTCTTGGCCCTCTTGTAACAGATATTGCTCCGGGGTATGACCATATAACATCAGCTATAGGCGGAACGCTTGCGGCTATGCACGGGGCAGACTTCTTGTGCTATGTAACACCTGCCGAACATATCGGACTGCCTGATGCTAAACAGGTTAGAGAAGGTATTATCGCAAGCCGGATCGCTGCGCATTCTGCTGACCTTGCAAGAGGAAGCAAAGCAGCTTATCAAATGGATTTGGATATGGCAATTGCGCGAAAAAACCTTGACTGGAAAGCGCAGCGCGCTGCTGCAATAGACAAATGTACTCTTGAAGATATTGAAGACGGCGAACCTTGCACAATGTGCGGCAAGTATTGCAGTGTTAAAATCTTTAAAGAATATTTTAACGAATGTAAATAATTACAGACATATAAGACAAAAAGTTCTTTTACCGGTTTTATTGCTGGTGAAAGGACTTTTTATTATGCAGTTGATAACCAATAACAAGACGCCAGTATCATTTCAAGCAAAATTTCTGCACAGTGAATCTTTAAAACAGCTTGCTGATTATGCTGTTGAACACAATAAATTTGAAAAACTAAATCAGGCGCGAAAAAATATTGACAATTCGTTTTTAATGACCCGTTTAAGACTGGATATATCAAAATCTCAAGATGGTTTTCCGGTTGTAAGTTTTACAAGATTTCAACCTAAAAAGACGGCAAGTCCCCCTTATGAAGTAGAGGATTACGTTCAAACAAAAACCGTAAAATTTGAAGCCTCCCGCAAAATGAACCCGCTGAAATTCGCACTTGAAAAATTCATTAAACTCGGTAATAAAGCACCTCATAATAATATGTACAAAAATATTGTAAAAGATTAATCAATTTCATTATACACAAGTTTTTTACGCAGCTTCCACTGTGCAAGCGTCAAAACAAGAATTATAACAAACAATACATAGGCAATTGCAGAGGCTTTGCCTATGTTAAAATATTCAAACGCGTTTTTGTATATAGCGTAAACAAGCACATTTGTACTATCCAGCGGGCCGCCCTGCGTCATTAAATATATCAAATCAAATATCTGAAAAGAACTTATAGCTGTAATAATGACAACAAAAAATATAGTCGGCGACAGAAGCGGAATAGTAACATTTTTAAAAGTCTGAAATTCATTTGCACCGTCTATTTTTGCCGCCTCAAACATACTTTGTGATATTCCGCTTAAAGCAGATAAAAAAATCACCATATTGTACCCGATAAGCTTCCAAACAGAAACCAGAATAAGCGCCGGCATGGCAAAATGCGGATCATAAAGCCAATTAATATGCAGATGTAAAAATTTATTCAAAAGCCCGATATTCGGATCAAAAATCCACTCCCAGATAATACCGATTACAATCATCGGGGTTATAAAAGGTAAAAAATATGCGGTCTTATAAAATTCACTTCCTCTGATTTTTGTATTGAGTATTGCTGCAAGAACAAGCGGAATTATTACCCCGAAAACAGATGTTGAAAGAGCAAACACAATAGTATTTAAAAGTATTTTATAAAACAAAGGCTCAGTAAAAATGCCTGCGTAGTTATCCAATCCCACAAATTCTATAGGGTTTAACAAATCCCATCTGGTAAAACTTAATCCGAAAGAACAAATAACAGGGATTATGATAAAAACAAAAGTCCCGATTAGTGCCGGCGCAATAAATATCAGCCCGCCTAATCTTTGATTATTACTTATTTTTTCCAATAGCCTTTTCGTAACTTGTAACAGATTTTCGTTCATGTTACTATCATATCATAAGTCAAGTATTAGGGAGAATTTGTAATGAAACAATATGAACATGCATTCGGAAAAAACGATATAAGAGGCATTTACGGCGACGATATAACAGAAATATTATTTTACAATGTCGGCCGTTCCTTTGTGGAATACCTTCACAAAAATTCTGCGAAGAAACCGCAGGATATGAAAATAACAGTAACCCGCGATGCAAGAACGCATTCTCCTGCACTTGCAAAAGCTTTAATCGCTGGTGTTGCATCAACCGGCGCTAAAGTTATTGACTTAGGGCTTGCCCCGACTCCTATCGGATATTATTCGGAAGCCACAATGCCGGATGTAACAGGCGCATTGATTATTACTGCAAGCCACAACCCTAAAGAATACAACGGGCTTAAAATGACTTTTAACAAACAGACCCTTAATGAAAAACAGATTAAAGAAGTCCGTGATATAACATTCAAAAACTGGACAGAAAATCTTGATATGTCAGGAACAGCCGAAAAATTGGATATAATCCCAATTTATATAGACGATATGAAAAAAAGATTCGGTCAGATAGGCTCCGGAATTAAAGTCGTCGTTGACAGCGCAAATGCAACCGGCGGCGTTGTTGCACCGCAATTATACAAAGAATTGGGCTGTGAGGTTATAGAACTCTTTTCCGAACCTGACGGAACATTCCCTAACCACCACCCGAATCCGAGTGATTTTAAGACACTTGCGGCGATCAAGGATACTGTGGTCGCTGAAAAGGCAGATATCGGCATTGCATTTGACGGCGACAGTGACAGAATCGGTGTTATTGCCTCTGACGGAACCCCGCTTACAGGCGATAAATTATTGCTGATATATGCCGAAGATTTGATTGAAAGCGGCGCTCAAAAACCAACTGTTGTGTCCGAGGTTAAGTGTTCTCAAGTTTTATTTGACACAATTAACAAAATCGGCGGGCATGCCGTAATGTGCAAAACAGGCCACGGGTTTATAAAGGAAAAAATGAAAGAAACCGGCGCATTATTGGCCGGTGAAATGAGCGGTCATACCTTCTTTAAAGACAGATATTACGGTTATGATGACGCAATTTATGCAGGATGCCGCATTCTGGAGATTATTTCAAAGCACAAAAAACTTAATCCCGATTTCAAAATATCTGATATGATTAAACCGTTTGACGCAGTATGCACATCTCAGGAAGTACGTTTTCCTTGTCCAAATGAGAAAAAACAGCAGACGCTGGAAAAATTCAAAAAATGCGTTGAAGCTGATAAAAATATGTTCGGACAGGATATAAAAGAAATAGTTACTCTGGACGGGATGAGAATTGTTTTTGACGGCGGTTTTGCTCTGATAAGACAAAGTAATACAGAACCTGTATTTACTCTCCGTTTTGAAGGCAAAACAAAAGATGAATGCGAACATTTCCAGTCCTGCATGATTAATTCACTGGAAAACTGTCTAAAATAAAGGATAAATATGCGTATAGAAAAGACTAATAATGCTGTGAATTTTAATTCTATATATTCACTAAAAGGAAATCTGAAAGATCTGGTACACATAAAAAATGAAGTAATTCCACTGTTAAATACTGTAAAACCGGATTCTAAAGTGCTGGCTATTGGTGTGGACGAAATGTTTACTGCGCCATTACGCCAAACTATAGGAAAAATTGCCGGACAAACAGGGCTTGGAGGCGCAGACTGGCTTACTCAAAATATAAAAAAGAATTACCGTATTAATATAAATCTGGGCAAAAAGCAGGATATATTTGTTTTTACAGGCGAAGATACAGCTAAATTAGATAAATATTTACGCGGACGCAAATCCCCGCTGCAGTCCATTGCAAACGAATTCAGTATTATGAAAGATACGTTTGTTGCATGGGGCAAGAACTTGCCGGCACATGCAGGTGCGGCACATATTGCCAACAACTTTTTCAAACGAGAAGAAAGCGCTTTTTATAAATTTGCAACAAAGGATTGCCGGAAAACAGATAATATTCAGCATTTAGTGGCCGCTATTACAAAAGATAATGTAAAATAAAGGCAAGACAGTGCAGCTAAAAATCGAACAACTCTTTTAAAGAAATCCCCAGGGCCTTTGAGATTTTGTAAATGCGTGACAGAGGAATATCTCTGTGCGCATTTTCTATGTTTGCTATATAAGAATTATCTGCATCAATTTCTAGGCTAAGCTGTTCTTGCGTCATACCTTTTTCTTTGCGCAAAAATCTTACACGCTGTCCGAATTTTTTATGGAAAACTTTGCTCATTTTCTTCGTCATAGATTAAGATATATCAAATAATCTAAACAAAAGTATTGCTATTTTGGAGGTTATATGTCATAATAACACATGTAACAAGGATTTTTAGGAGGTATTTTTTATGAAAAAATTAAAAGTTAAAGCGTTTAAATCAAGCGACACAATCCAGCCAATTGAAACAGACATTAATCGTCACAAAAGCACAGGCACTAATTCCTGTAACCACTTAATCACTCAATCACTTAGTCACTTAATCACTTCAAAAGCGGCCGCGTTTACGTTAGCGGAAGTCTTAATCACCCTCGCGGTTATTGGAATAGTCGCGGCGCTTACCCTCCCGGGCCTCATCAAGAACCACAATGAAAAAGCATGGTCTACGGCGAAAGACCTCTGGGAAAAGAAGTTAACTGAAACAGTAAGACGCATGAACATTGACGGAGTCATGACCGGTCACGATACCACAGAAGATTTCATGAACACTTTCAAAAACTACATGAAAGTAATTAAGACCTGTGATAACAATGACATTAATAAGTGCTATTCACCAAAGATAGTACAAACAGGAAGTGATTCTGAACCTATTGAAGTTGAAACATCTGATTTAAAAACAGCTGAGAACTTAGGTAATGACTGGGGCACTAATACCATGAGTTTTGTAATAGCAGATGGTACCACAGTTATTATGGCATATAATCCTAATTGTGCATACGCAGATCCTATAGAAGATACAGGAAGTCAGGTATCATGCTTAGGATTTATGGTGGATGTTAACGGCAAAAAAGGTCCAAATAGAGTAGGCGATGATATAGCCTTGAAAGGTCAAATATCTCTTTCAACTTGCGATAATCCGATAGGCGACATGTGCTGGAGTACTGATTTTGCTGCTAATACAGCAATAAATACATGTGGGCCAGGAGATAGCAACAACTATTGCTCAACAAACTACTGGGCAGGAGCGAAGAAAGCATGCTCAGACATGGGTATGGAACTTCCGACAAGAGCGCAACTTGTACAATTAGCGAATGAATTATACGTTGACAGCAGCGGTAATGCAGTAGAGATAGCATACAACGAAAACGTAGGCAGCTTAAAAGTAAAGGACGAATACAAAGATAATCCACCCCTTACTCTTGACTACGACTACTGGTCCAGTGAGGATGTCGATCTGGTTTACGCGTACATTCGCTACTTCAGCACAACCGACACGACAGGTAGCGACCGTTACTGGGGCGACAAGGGCTACAGCACCAGACGCGCTATATGTATTTCGAACTAAGAGGCTTTTGGCCTCTTAGTTCGAAGTGATTAAGTGATTGAGTGACTAAGTGATTAAGAGGATTTCATAATTGGGCAATGCATAAATCTTGCGTTGCCTTAT
>CALVEB010000006.1 GCA_944326465.1 Candidatus Gastranaerophilales bacterium
TTAAGTGATTGAGTGACTAAGTGATTAAGAGGATTTCAAAATAGGGCAATGTGAGATTCCCCACGTTGCCTCTTTTTTATTAACTGCCACATATACCTGTATTAACAGATAACATCTGTCAGGACTGTTTTCACCACGTCTTCTGCCGTAATCTTTAAACAGTCAAGGGTTTCGCAGGTGGTTTGTCTGTGCTCCCACAAACAGGGTTTTATCGGGCATCTGTCATTCGCCTTAATCGGAGTCACTAAATCCGATTGCGGAATGAGTTTTTTATCATCTGTCGGCCCAAATATAACAAAGGTTCTTGTTTTCAAGGCTACGGCAACATGCAGCGGGGCTGAATCAGAACAGATAAAGACTTCTGATTTTGCAATAAGTTCGGCCAGATCCCGTAAACTTTTGGTCTTGCCATAGTAATCTTCAAACATGTGTCCATGCCCGCGTTCAGCTAATGTTTTTCTTATTGTTTCAATGCATTGCGCATCGTCAGGCCCGCCGGCAAGAATTACCCGTTTGCCCTTTTTTATCAGTAAATCAACTACATTTGCCCAGATTTTTGCGTCTATGGTTTTTATCATCCCCTTTTGAACACTCAAACGGCTTACCCCCGGATGTATCAGGACTGTATTTTTAACCTTTTCCTGCTGTGCAACATTTATTTGCGGGAGCAGTGTTTTTTCACCCGTAACAGGTGTAATCAAATCATGATACATTGCGCAGGCGTACTGGTTTTTATTTAACGGAACGGCTGTTGTTAAAAGTTTTTGGCTCAATTTGCCCGTATCGTAGCCGTAACGCCTTTTAATACCTGTCATCGCAAGAAGCAGGGCAATCATTTTGTTTCCGCCTGAAGATATTACCATATCAAATTTGCCTGTTCTTGCTTTAAAAACGAGTTTCAATAATTCAAAGTATTTATTTTTACCTTTGATATCTATTAAAAACAAATTATCTATAACGTCCGTTAAATCCTTAACGCTTTTGCTTCTCGGCTCAAGAGCAAGTGTTATTTTAGCGTTCGGAAATTCTTTTTTCAGAGAAATCAGAGTCGGCAAAAAGAATATCTCATCACCAATCCCGCCAAAATTTATTGCAAGTATTTTTTCTATGTTTCGCATATCAGTATTATAACTCAAAAATTTGTAGTATAATAGCCGTATGGTTAATAAAGTTACAACCGCGACAGTAATAGGGCTTAATGCGCACAAAGTAGAGGTGGAAATAGATACCTGCAATGCTTTGCCGGCAATTGCAATGGTCGGTCTGCCTGATACTGCAGTTAATGAAGCGCGAGACAGAGTACGTTCCGCCATAAAAAATTCGCAATTCACTTTCCCGCAGCGCAAAGTTATCATAAACCTTGCGCCGGCTGACTTGAAAAAAGAAGGTACAAATTTTGATCTGCCTATTGCTGTAGGCATTCTTACGGAAGAAGAAATTATTGATCCGCAGGCGATTAAAGATTATGCGTTTATCGGAGAATTGTCGCTTGACGGAAAAATAAGAGAGGTAAGCGGTGTACTTTCCCTTGTTCTCGGGCTAAAAGACATGGGAGTAAAAAATGTTATTGTGCCTGTAAAAAATGCAAAAGAAGCCGCATTGGTGGACGGGATTACTGTTTATGGCGCAGAATATTTGCGTGATGTTGCAGAACACTTTTGTTCAACACCTTTACAGCCAACTATTGTAAATATAAATGATTACTTAAATAATAGCAGTCAGGAAGAATATTTATACGATTTTAAAGATGTTAAAGGCCAGCAGAAAGCTAAAAAAGCACTGGAAATAGCTGCAGCCGGCGGCCATAATATACTGATGGTTGGAACACCGGGGTCAGGTAAAACCCTGATGGCCAAATGTTTTCCGTCCATCTTGCCGCCATTGGAATTGCAGGAAGCACTGGAGCTTACAAAAATATACAGTGTAAGCGGACTTTTACCGCCTGATGAGCCGCTGATGACAAAAAGGCCTTTCAGACCTGTTCATCATAAAGCTTCGGCCAACGGGATTGTGGGCGGCGGCACAAATCCCAAACCCGGTGAAATTACTCTTGCGCACCGCGGTGTCTTGTTCCTTGATGAAATGGTAGAATTCCCGCGTAATGTTCTTGAAGTTTTGCGTCAGCCGCTGGAAGATGGCGAAGTCGTAATTACGCGTTCAAAATTATCGGTAAAATATCCTGCTAAATTTATGCTTCTTGGAGCAATGAACCCGTGTCCGTGCGGTTATCTCGGTGATAAAGAAAAACAATGTACATGTACAGAATTTCAAATAAACCGTTATCTGTCGCGTTTGTCAGGCCCGCTTTTAGACAGAATTGACCTGCAAATAGATGTACCGCGCCTAACGTCTGATGAATTAATAAATTCAACAACAGAAGAAGAACCCTCAAGTGAAATTCGTAAAAGAGTTATAAAAGCCAGAAAGCTTCAGGCAGAACGCTATAAAAATGACGGTATTCTGACTAATTCCGAATTAAGCCCTAAACTTGTTAAAAAATACTGCCGGCTTGATGAAAAATGCGAAGAATTAATAAGGGTTGCGGCAGTAAAATATCAATTATCCGGACGTCGGTATGACAGAGTTTTGAAACTTGCGCGAACAATTGCAGATCTTAACGATGCAGAACAAATAACGCAGTCACATTTGATGCAGGCGCTGCAATACCGTATGCAGAATATCCCGCAAATGCAGATGTAATAAAACTCAAGGCTATATTGTCTTAATGTTGATGTTTTTGCTAAATTATTTCATCACAAATAGCATTTACTTTCCTGACCGGTTACACCGGCATACAATTCAACGTATTGTTTAGCAGGGCTTGAATCTATTTTTGTCAAAAGAACTTCTTCAATCTGGAAAAATCCAACATCACCGGACATCTCAATATCAATCCTTATTGGTTTTCTTTCTCCGCGGTGTATACCGATACGATTAATGGCGTTTGCAGAATATTTATGGATATCTCCGACTTTAGGGGTGGTATTTATAGCAAGCGGAATTCTTGCACGGCCTTTGGTCATATCGCAGCCATCGGCTATCAACAAAATACCGGCTTCTATAGAATGTATTTTCTTTGATGACATGTGTCCGATTATTGCTTCTATTGCAAGTGCCCTTATTATAACTCTTCTGTGCAAATCATCAGGGAAAATATGCATCAGTGTTCTTTCTATCATCGGTTTAGCAAAAATAACAGACATATCTTCATGCCCCTGACGTCCGATTGTCATTCCTAAATCGTGCATCATGCCGGCAAGAATCACGGCGCACATGCTGTCCTCAAATGTTCCTATCTCCTCTTTTTCTAAAGATGTCGGAATATTCGCTTCGTGCAGCAGATTAAGCATTTTTATTGAGTTACTGACAACCTGACGCATGTGTACAGGCCCGTGATCATTATACCCAAGGCGTTTGATTGAAACATTGTTAGCATATTCCTGCATCTCCTGCAATTCTTCGTCTGCAAACAGGTAATTAACCAGTTCCAGGCATACAGGGTTGTTCTTTAATCTTGATAATATCTTTGTTTCTATTGCAACTTCTTTAACTGATTTCATTATCGCTCCGTTTTATACTAAATAATCTCTAATAATATAATACCCCGAAAAATTTTTACTCAAACATGCCGGCGCATTTTTCACCGCAAAACATACATCTGTCGTTATCAAGATTATATTCTCCAAGTCCATAGCCGACTCTTTTTATAACCGGTTTGCCGCAGTTTTTGCAGTATGTCGCAGCGGTTTCGGCAACTGAAGAATTTCCAATATAAACATAATTCAGCCCCGCGGCTCTTGCTATATTATATGCATTCAAAAGTGTTTTGTAATCTGTGGCTTTTCTGTCAGTAAATTTATAATTCGGGAAGAATGCACTAAAATGCAGCGGGACATCTTCTCCGAGATTATCTAAAATCCACCTGCATTCAGATTGAATTTCTTCATCAGATGTGTTTTCACCTTCAATTAAAAGTGTTGTCAATTCAAGCCAGCAGTCAGTATAATTTTTAACATATTTAATTGTTTCAAGAACAGGTTTAAGATGTGCCAGACAGTTTTTGCGATAAAACTTTTCGCTGAACGCTTTAAGATCAATATTTGCGGCGTCCATATATTTAAAAAATTCTTTAGCGGGTTCCTGATTAATGTATCCTGATGTTACGGCAACGGTTTTAATCCCGTTTTCGCGGCAAAGTTTTGCGGTACCTATTGCATATTCAAAAAATGCTACGGGATCGTTATAGGTAAACGCTACACTTTTACAGTTATGAGCTTTTGCAATAGCGACAATGTCAGCGGGCGATGTCGGGTTGAGCATTCGGGCATCAGCCTTACCGCGTGAAATATGCCAATTCTGACAAAAACGGCAGCCCATAATACAGCCAAGAGTTCCAAATGATAAAACAGTACTGTTCGGATAAAAATGAAAAAGCGGCTTTTTTTCAATCGGGTCTATTGCAAGCCCTGTATTATATCCGTAAGAGGTCAGAACAATTTGTCCGTTAATATTTTTTCTTATGTGACAAAAACCTTCCTGTCCCTCTTGCAAAATACAATTGCGCGGACATATTGTGCACTGAACTCTGTCATTTAATACATCCTGAAAATACATAGATATATATTAGCATATTAATTTAATCGGGGCAAGTGTAATTTTTAAATAAAAAATGAACTTATTTTTAAATAAATCGTTTTATAATTGTAGAACAAAAGGAGAAATATTATGAAAAAGTTTTTAGTTATTTTGGGATTAGGAGCAATCTGCTCATGTAACCTTTTAGCCTTGGGGGCAGAACAATGTAATTGTACCCCGAGTGATGTTGCTTACAAATTAACAGGGGCCTCAGACAGTTATTTAAAAGAAATCTTTAGTAAAATGGTTGATGCCTCAGCTTGGAGTAGTGATTTTACCATAAGAAGCGGATTTGCTGATATAATTTATGATGCCAGAAATGAAACAGATTTTAAAAGAGCGCTAAGTGAATACATTCAGGCTAACTGTAGTATCAAGGACAATAAAATATATTGCGGCTACTAAGAATATTACGGAGGGTAAGAATATTACTTCTTATCCTCCAATTCTGCGAATTTAGCGGCCATGGTCGGATTATTCTTTGTAAGCCGCTTTATACTCAAGTCCTCCGCCTTTTTATTCGCAAGCCGGAGATGATCTTCTGATGAGATCAATGCAGCCTTTGTTTTTTGCAAATGGTCAATTGTTTTATCAATTTCTTCAATTGCCTTTTGGAATTTTTCACTTGCAAGCCGGTAATCACGTGAAAACTTATCTTTAAATTCATTCATACTTGCTTCAAAATTAGAAATATCAATATTCTGATTTCTTATAACAGCAAGTTCCTGTTGATATTGCAGGGAATTAAGTGCCGCATTACGCAATAGTGTTATCATAGGAATAAAAAACTGCGGTCTTATCACATACATTTTAGAGTAGCGATGCGAAACATCCACAATACCTGAATTATACAATTCACTATCTGGCTCCAGAAGAGATACCAGCACTGCATATTCACACTTTTTCTCGTTGCGGTCTTTATCAAGTTCCTTAAAGAAATCTTCATTCTTTTTCTTGGTAGACGTTGTATCGGCTTCATTTTTCATCTCAAACATTATAGAGATAAATTCAGTACCGTCTGGGCCAAAATCTCTGTAAATATAATCGCCTTTACTGCCTGTTTTAATATCATTATCTTTTTCAAAATAAGAGTGCTGAAATGCGGTCGGTCTTAGTCTGTTAAATTCAATTTCGCAATGTTGTTCAAGGCTTTCGCCTATCATTTTGGTTGACTGTTTTGCCTTTAAATCTTTGTAATACGCAATTGTTTCATCTTTAGCTTTCAATTTTTCTTCGTACTGCTCGCGCAAAGATTGTTCTTTAAGTTCACTTTCTTTTTCATTAGTTTTTATTTGCCCGTTAAGTTCAATAATCTGTTTTTCTTTTTCCGTAAGTTCTTTATCTTTTGCGCTTAAAGCCTTTGTTACGGCGAGTTCTTTATCCTTTTCATAGGCTTCAAGTTGCGATTTTAGTTTTTCTATTTCCTTATCTTTTTGAGCGGTAGTTTCAGTAAGTTCGGATTTTTTAGCAAGTTGTTCGGTTTCTATATCAGATTTAAGTTTTGCGATTTCGGCATCTTTTTTGTTTAATTTTTCGTTAAATTCTTTTTCCGCCTCAAGTTTTGCAAGCTGAACGGCGCTTTCTTTTTCCGTTTCAAATTGCGTTTCTCTTGTTTGAATTTCTTTGGAAAATTCTTTATCCCTAACCTGTTTAACGATAGCGGCATAACCGGATTCGTCAACCTGAAAAACTTCTCCGCACTTTGGACATTTTATTTCCTGCATAATCTTACTCCGTTAATTGATAAAAGATAATTATAGTTTAATATATTATATTTGATTTGTAAAGTTTATACCCTGACTTTTGTATACCAGACTCCTCTTGTTGTGCCATGCTTTATCAGGTGATTATTTTTAACCAGACTTGCAAGATGTTTTTTTATTGTATTAATATTTACACCTGTTAATTGCGATAACTCAGAAATAGTCGAACGCTCTTTTGTTTCAAAAACCGCCATTATCTTCGCTGAAATTTCAGGTAAATCAAGCATTGTTTTTTTTGTAAGCACCGGATGTTCCAATTTATATTCAAGTCTAACTTTTTGTTTCTGTAAAGTCTTTAAGAAAAAGAGCAGCCACGGTTCATAGTCAGGCTCTGAATTTAAAGTTGTTTGTGTTTGCCTTAATGCCCTATAATAAGCTTCTTTATTATCCTCAATAATCGATTCTGTAGAACTGTAGGGAACATACAAATAACCAGATTTTAAAAGCAAAAGATTAGTTAACGCTCTGGATAACCTGCCATTGCCATCTTGGAACGGATGAATTGCCAAAAAATTTACAACAAAAATTCCGATAACAATCAATGGATGATAAAATCTGTCTGCAAGAGAACTATTTGTCCAGTCAATAAGTTCTTGCATCTTTAATGGTGTTTCAAACGGTGTTGCGGTCTCAAATACAACTCCTAACTCTTTTCCGTTGCTGTCGTAAGCCGCTACAGCATTAGAGACTTTTTTATATTCGCCTTTGTGTTTTTCATCTTTTGATGAATATTCAAGTAAAATTTTATGTAGCTGTTTTATATAATTTTCTGACAATGGTATAATTTCCCAATCCTCAAAAATTATTTCAGCAAGTTTTGCGTATCCTGCAACCTCTTCCTCGTCACGATTGGCAAATGATTGTTTATTAATCCTTGAAAGCAGTTCTTCAACCTCTTTATCGGATAATTTATTCCCCTCAATACGGTTGGAAGATCCTACACTTTCGATTGTAGCGACCTTTTTCAAAGCTTGTAATTTTTCAGGGGCAATCTGACCTAAAAGTTTCCAGCTTCCTTTGAATTCATCTATTTCGGAAATAATAGAAAGCATTTGGTTAGTTATTCTAATATCAAAATTTTTAAACATAACGATACCTGATTAGACCTAATATGACCTAATACTATCTTATTTTTACCTGATTGTCAAGAAAAACCAATAGCCCCCCGCTCAGCCAAAAACCTTATAAATAATTTTTGTATTATAATTAATACAAGAAAGGGCAGGTATGAAAAAGAGAATTTTTGCATTTGATTTAGGAAAAACAAGTATAGGATATTGCGTAAGGGAAAATCACGATATAAAAGAAGCTAATTCCTTTATTATTGAAAAGAATCATTCCGATGCAACATCGCTGCGCGAACGAAGAAGAATTAAAAAAACATTAAAAGCGCATAAGGCAAGAGAAAAATATTTTAAAGAATTATGGCAGGATTGCGGACTTGAATTATTGCCGGCTAATGCTCTAAAATTTACAAAAGAATTTGCGTCAGCAGGTGATGATAATATTTACACTTCTTGTCTTTTGAGAATAGCTCTTTTGCAAAATCGCAAACTTGAACACTGGCAGATATATAAAGCGCTTCACAACGCATTACAAAGACGCGGTTATGATCCTAATCTTGTATGGAAAGCTTCTCAAACAGATGATGATAAAGAAAACCAAAAACTTATTGAAAAATATACGCAAGAAAATAACCAGGAATTAATTTCAAGAGATGAATATAAATATCCCTGCTACTATGACGCCGTAAGATTAGGGTTATGGGATGAAAGTCAACCCGAAACATTTAAAAAACAACTTCCTTTCAATCAATCAATTAAAGTAAGAACAACTAATTATGTTGCACCGCGAAATCTTGTTGAAAAAGAATTAAAACAACTCTGGATAAATGCTCAAAAACAAATTCCTGCACTAAATAAATATTCAACAGAAGAATTTTTGTATGGCGAATATGAACAGGCTTACGGGTCATATATAAATCCTGAATTCAGGCAGTATATGGGAACAGAAAGAGATTGGCAAGGAGTTCTCGGACAAAAAATACCGCGGATTAATAATAGAATTATTGCCAAATGTAAACTTCTGTCTAAACGCAATGTCTGTAAAGCTGATACTATAGAAAATGCAGGCCTTGTTATACTTTTAAAATTAAAAAATCTTAGAATTACAAATACTTACGGTGAAAAAATATTATTAAATACCGAACAAATTAATCAAATCTATAAAAATTGGCTCAGTAAAATAGAAAAAAGAGACGGCAAACTTGATACAACTTTAACAAAAAAAGAAATAGAAACTGTTATTGAACAAAGTATTTCCGATAAATTAGAGCCTATGAAAGCGAATATTTCCGGACGTTCATCATTTTGCAGAAGAGCATGTGAGATTATGAAAAAAGTTATTCTCTCCGGAGAATTATATCCGCAAAATCTGGATATATCAGAATTTGTAGATCCGGCAGGCTGCAAAAACGGTATAACTGAAGAAGAGATTAAAACAATGCTGTCTAAAATAGGTGATTGGAATAATCTTTATATTCCTGACAATCGCGGAGAAAATATTTCCGACACAGAACTGA
Source organism: Candidatus Gastranaerophilales bacterium (assembly GCA_944326465.1). Taxonomy (GTDB): domain Bacteria; phylum Cyanobacteriota; class Vampirovibrionia; order Gastranaerophilales; family Gastranaerophilaceae; genus CALUVH01. The sequence goes on from CALVEB010000006.1 coordinate 8,980, forward strand.
CGCGGGTCAAAACAGACCTAATGATAGGTAATATCACAAACCCTATTGTCAGAAACAGACTTCAAATATTTAGAGATTTACTTCTGGATTTAGTTAATCAATATGGCAAACCTGATGAAGTTATACTGGAATTTGTAAGAGATGGGGCTGATAATTCTTTATTCGGTCAGGAAAAGGCACGCGCTATTACAAATAATATAAAAAATAACGAAAAACATAATCAGGAAATTAAAACAAAACTTGAAGAACAAAACGTATATAGCCCGACAAATTTTGAAAAATATAAACTTCTGGAAATGCAAAGGAGTATTTGCGTATATAGTGGTAAAATGATAGGTATTTCTGATCTTGATAAGTGTGAAATAGATCATATTTACCCGCGCACAATGGGCGGAAATGACGCATTATATAACAAAGTTTTATGTTACAGGGAAGAAAATCAAAAGAAAAAGGGACGTACGCCGTATGAATGGCTGGCTTCGGATGAAAAAGAATGGGCTAAATATATTTTTAGACTTAATGAACTCAAATCAAGCTTAGGCAAGAAAAAATTTGAACTTCTGACAAGTCCTCCTGAAACCTGCGCAAAACTTATAGAAAGTTACAACGCACTGGCTGAAACCAGTCATATTGCAAGAGTAGCGCAACAACTTATTGCTCTTGTATTTGGCTGGCAATTACAAGCAGAAGGAGAAAAACGGCATATATTTGTAAATAACGGAGCATCTACAGCTGCAATAAGAAAACGCTACAGGCTAAACTCTCTGTTAGGTGATGATGCAAAAAAGAATAGAGAAAACGATAAACATCACGCTTTAGACGCGATATGTATAAGCTATTCCAGAGATTTTAAATACGATAAAAATTCCGGCAAAGACATAATCGAAGGTTTTAGCCGCGAAAATGTCCGTAATGCTCTGGAAAATATTATGCCATACCCTTATACTAATAAAAAACCGTTAAAGGAAAATCTAAGACCACAAGAAACAATTTACGGTCTACGCAGCTACGGTGAAAAAAATTACATAACAAACAGAATTGACATAGAAAAAATAGAACAAAATGCCAAAAAGATTGAGAATATAATTGACAAAGCTATCAAAGAGGATTTGAAATCAAAATTAACTCTGAAAATGAGCAGCAATGAATGGACAGAAATGCTTAAAAATTATATTCATCCGACTAAAAAAACTAGAGTCAAAAAAGTTATGATAATTGTTTCTGAAGGTAAAATAGAAAAAGACACCAACGGCCGCGAAAGAATTGGCGAATTTTGCGACTTCGGTACAAAAGGCACTAAACATCAGTTTAAACACTCCAAAGGTCACAAAGGTCAAATACTTTATTTTGATGAAAAAAATAAGGTAAAAGTCATGCCGGTATATTCCAACATAAGCAAAGAAGATGTGAAAAACAAACTTTTACAGATGGGTTGTACACTATACAACAAAGGACAAATGTTTTATTCCGGCTGTCTTGTTGCAAACAAAAAGCCTTTTGAGGCATCAGTTTATTACAAAATCAAAGATGAAAACGGTAATGAAAAAGCCAAACCATTTAAACAAACCGTTGAATCCGGTATATATAAGTTAAGAACGATTATATCAAGCGGCACTATAAAACTGGAAAACTCATGCGGTCTGGAAATTCTGACAAACGCGGGCACATTTGCGGCAAGCGGGTTTTACAAATATGAACGTTGATTTTTTTAGTATTATTATTAAAAGTAGTATATGAGCTATCATATATTACATATTTCAACTCCGGACAGCAAATTATCTGTAGATAAAGGTATTTTATTCTGCGAAACACCTATCGGAGAATACAAAAAAATTGCGTTGCAAGATATAAAAGCAGTAATTATTCTGGCGCGCGGAATAGTCTTTGATAACCACTGCCTTGCAAAATTATTAGAAAATGATGTTATAATTCTTCACTGTAACAGTAAATATCAGCCAACAGGCTGGAGTTTACCACTTGAACGAATTGTAAGACCGAAAGCTTTCAATAACCAGATCGCGCAGAATAAAAAGTTTGAAAACGATTTGTGGAAACAAATTGTAAAATCCAAAGTCTTAAATCAAGCTATGTTATTGGATTTGGTAGAGGTAAAAGAACATAATCTTTACAACTTGATTAATAAACCTCTGATGAGCGAAGCCAATATAGCAAAACAATACTGGCAGCATTATTTTACACAACTTGGCACTCCGATGAAACGTGAACATTTTAATGCACAGACATTTCCTAATATTTGTCTTAATTATGGTTATGCAATTATAAAAACATTAATATACCGTTCAATAATTGTTCACGGACTTATTGCGAGTCTTGGTATACATCATATAGGAAAGTATAAAAGTACCCCGCTGGTTTATGATTTAATGGAACCATTCCGCCCATTTATCGACTATTATTTATACAAATTTTCGACAGAAAGCAAACAGGATTTCCATAATGAAAATTTCAAATCCTGGTGTAAATATACCGCAAACAGTATAAAAAATTATCGTCTGGAGATAAATGGTATTAGCTATAAAATTATTGATGCTATAGACATTTATATCGAAAAAATTATTGACGCATATATAAAATTTAACAGCAGCGATATATTTTTACCCGAGCTGCAAAAACAATATTTACATATAGACAAACACAGGAACCGTGAATATGAGGAGTAAATATAGAATGGGCTGGCTGCTAGTATGTTTCGATCTGCCGGTAGGCGAAAAAGAAGAAGTGCGACAAGCAAATGCATTCAGAAAATTGTTGTTGAAACAGGGATATTTTATGTTACAAAACTCAATATATGTTCGTTCTTGTGTAACGTATGACAAAACAGAGCAGCATATAAGGAATTTACGTTTAATAGCCCCGCAAACAGGGAGTATCACCGCATTTTATATAACAGACAGACAATGGAGTCTTGCTGTAAATATACAACAAATCAATTACAGAAAATCCAAATACAAAAAACAAGCAGGCGAACAAACAGAACAACAAATGACATTCTGGTAACTTTATGCTAGGATGCCATTAGTGATATTAAATTTTTAAAGGTTTAGAGAATGAATCAATTCGTACATTGCAGAGGAGCTAATTATTCTCTTTTCAATTATGATTGGACTTTTAACTTAAAATATATTACACCATTATATTATCATAAAATATTTAAATTGTATATCCTATTATAACATATTTTAATTTAAAAGTAAATCAAAACGGGCTTTAAGGTCAATAGCCGGTTTGTCGTATTATAACATATTTTAATTTAAAAGTAAATCAAAACAAAACAAGGCTAAAATCAGGTAAATCAATTATAACATATTTTAATTTAAAAGTAAATCAAAACAAAGAGCTATAACTATAACCTTGAGTATTGAATTATAACATATTTTAATTTAAAAGTAAATCAAAACCCGTCTGTGTAGTTATCTTCATTGCAGAATTATAACATATTTTAATTTAAAAGTAAATCAAAACAACCCGTCAAGCTTGATTTGTCCCCATTTCCATTATAACATATTTTAATTTAAAAGTAAATCAAAACAATTGATAATTTGTTTGTCGAGGATTTGAATTATAACATATTTTAATTTAAAAGTAAATCAAAACTGATGTTGGCTATTGTAGTTGGCATAATTCAATTATAACATATTTTAATTTAAAAGTAAATCAAAACGACTGCTAATTTGCCCTCGCAAAAATTCAATTATAACATATTTTAATTTAAAAGTAAATCAAAACATCCATATGGTGGTTCAAAAGTTAATCCAGATTATAACATATTTTAATTTAAAAGTAAATCAAAACATAAATTGTGTAGTGCTGTGTCCAATTCATATTATAACATATTTTAATTTAAAAGTAAATCAAAACACGTCATATCATTTGCAGACAAAAATGATTATAACATATTTTAATTTAAAAGTAAATCAAAACGTAAGTATATTGATATTGTTCATTTGTCGCATTATAACATATTTTAATTTAAAAGTAAATCAAAACTTACAGGTATTTTGATAAAAAACGTATATCATATTATAACATATTTTAATTTAAAAGTAAATCAAAACATGTTACCGGTAAAATGCGATCATCAGACATTATAACATATTTTAATTTAAAAGTAAATCAAAACATAGCGAGATTGTAAATCGTGAGAATAATAATTATAACATATTTTAATTTAAAAGTAAATCAAAACTCTAACAGTTGGAGTAACTCTATTTAAATTATAACATATTTTAATTTAAAAGTAAATCAAAACGTTCTATATTTACATACAAAAAAAATGTATATTATAACATATTTTAATTTAAAAGTAAATCAAAACCTAACGCTGACGGTATCGCAACCATAACAATTATAACATATTTTAATTTAAAAGTAAATCAAAACTCATTGAATCAACTTTGATGTTGTTTTCAAATTATAACATATTTTAATTTAAAAGTAAATCAAAACAAAAACCCGTATTGTCAAATTCAGTTCTTATTATAACATATTTTAACCTAAAAGTAAATCGAAACTACGCTCATCGATGGGTATCTTCGCGGCAGATTATAACATATTTTTAAATAAAAAAATAAAAACTCCCGGAGATGGGTTCGAACCACCGTTGGAAGATCCAGAGTCTTCAGTCCTGCCGCTAGACGATCCGGGAATTTACAAAATTATTTTATAACAAACAGAATTATAATGTCAATCATTCTGTACAATTATATCTTAGAATCCATGCCGACGAGTGAATCAAAAAATCTCTTTAACCAGGAGCGTTCTCTGGCTAAACGTTCACGTTCTGCGTCCAGAGCTTTTAACTTCACACCGACTGTATCATACAAGTACGCCATTGTATCTGCTGAACGTTCTGATTCTGTCTTATACTGGCTTCTGATTTTTGTCAGTTCGCCGTGATCCAGAAATTTGCCGCCGCAGGCATAACATTCATCAATTTGAACTTCTTTCTTTATACTTGCGTAATTCTTAACCATTTTGGCTCCGCAGACAGGACAGGTTCTCGGAAGGCTTGTGTCTACACTTGCAAACTCTTTGCCTTCCACTGCTTTAACCAGTTCTTCTATATTTTCGTGTTGCTCGTCAAAACTCTTGTATTCTCTGTTATCAAAATATATGCCGCCGCAGCCGTCTATGCATACATCAATATTTATACCTGCTGAAGGTATAAATATTTTCTTCATCTCTTTTTGACAAGCAGGACATTTTATTGTTTTAAAATTGTCAGCCATTAATTTTCTCCACTATTTTAAACAAATATTAAATCATATCCCGACAAATGTCAATAAAAAATCGTTAATTTCATTCATTTAGAGCACATTCGCACGATTTGAGGAATAAAAATCTAATGTTTCGCTAAAATTTCAATTCAGGCTCTATAGATTTTGTAACATTGCGTTCAAAATCCACTACCATTTTTTCTAACAATTCGTCTTTATCGTCCTCAGAAATTGTGTTGTCTTGTATAATTCTTATGAATGCACTTTTATCTGTAAGATATTTCGTTAATTTGTCTGTCATTTCCTTATCGCCGGAATTGAGAGCATTAATAACCTTTTGTTGAACAAGTTCAAAGTTTTTCTGATTTTCTATACCTGCATATTCGACCCCGCCTTCTAAAATATCCATCATCATAGGGTAAAATTCTGTATCATAAAAATCCCGTATCTTATTTGGAGAAAGCTCAGGCAAATATTGTTCATATTTTTTCTCTATCTCATCTTTACGACTCAAAACTTTCTTTTCAAGATAATGATTTTTTATAAATCTTGCTGTATCAATAGGACTGCCTGCAAGCGCCTCAGGATCGCCGGTAATGTCATACAGAACATGATTAAGCGCTGCATTGTTTGCATTGGCAATCTGTGGTTCTGCTGTTTCAAAATCCCTATGAAGCATACGATTTAGTGATTTTGTTATTTCTAAGGCAATTTTTTTATCCTTTGCACTGAGATTTAAAAACGCTGCCTTATATTTATCAATATGCACGGTACAGAACATTGATAAAACTTCCTGATTTAAATATTCATGTTTTACAATGAGATCTAAAAATTTATTTTCAGCTTCATTTGCCCAGTATTTGGTTTCGTTTTTATGCATATACTGCTGAAAACCATGTTTCAGCGAATACATTGAGGTCAAATCAATATTATAATTTTTATCCAGATCGTTTTGTTTTTTAACATGTTGAGCCGCTTCCCCTTTTATAGCGCTATCTGTAGGATTTTTTTCTTTCTTAGCAAGCCAATTGATATAATCCAGAATTAAATGTTCCATTAAAACCTTTTTAACAGTATTATCAGTTTTAGGATTATTATAGTATTTTATTGCGGCATTATAATTTTTTAAAAATTCTTTGTATTTCTCAGGCTCTTGCTGATTAAACTCAAGGAAATAACCAATCTGTTGAAGTTCTGAACGGTATACAGGATAAAACTCAAATCCGTTATTAATATGCGAAATTAGTGCTGTATCAAAATCTATTTTACAGAAATTATCCAATTCTTTTGCAGGAGATATTGCTGCTAATTTTTTCATTTCTGCATTTAATTTGTCGTGATTTTTCAAGACTTCCTGCTCCAGATTATGTGAGGATATATAACTTGTTGCATCACCGCGTTCAAACTTAAACACTTTAGGGTCACCTGTCAGTTCAAACAAAAGCTTATTTATAATAAAATCATTTGTTTTGGCTGTCAAAGTATATGTACGGTTAAAAAGATCGTTTAATTCTTCCCGCCTGTCAAGCAATTTATTTTGTATTTCAATTAACCCTTTTTCATCAACATTTAAAAGCTTTTGCGGGTCAGGCATGCATAATGCAACCACTTCTTTTCTTGTCTGCTGGTCGGTTTTACGCATTAAAAAATCTATAAATGCCGTATTGAAACTATCCGGAAATAATTTCATAGCATCGGTTTCAAATTTCTTAAACAACTTGTTCACGGTATTTTTTGAATTAATGTCAAACTGTTGTTCTTTTTGAGCAGAAGCCGTATTATTTAACTGAGGAGCAGAAGTTGGCGGAGCAAGTTTTTGCATTTCACGTTTTGCGTACTGCTTTTCACGTGCTTTATCCAATACTTTTGTTTTTAAATCTAAGGCTTTATTCAACAGAGTTTCCAGTTGTGTTTTGTCTTCATTGTAATATGCGGTTTCAAATTCTGTAATAGTATCTTGCAGGGCCTGTGAATATTTTGTCCTAAATTCGGGATCTTTATTCCAGAATTCAAGCATAATTTCTCTTTGCTGTTCAGAAAACAGTGGAAAATCGATGACGAAATCTTTATCCGCGTACTTTTCAGCAAATATATCAGACAGTTTTTCGCTAAACCCCATTTGTGCAGCGGCAATGGTCATAATTTGTCCTTGATATTTTGAAAATATTGAATTAGACAATTCTTTGCCGTCAAGCATCTTTTGTATCTGCTCGCTGCGTTCAAGTTCATTTAAGCCTGCCCACCATTTTGTCATAGCAGCAGAAAGTTTTGCTTTTGTTTCATCAGACACAGGAACGCCGGATTTTCTTACAGGCGGAATGTATTCTTTATCGTTTCTTGTTGCGAGAAATGAGTTATAGTAAGGTAATTTCGGGTATCGTATACCAAGCGTGTAGATATTAGAATGAGAAAAGTATTTTTTATCTTTTACACCGAGTTCGTGCTTTATAGCCTCTGTTGCATCCTTGTCAAAATCATTGTTAATTTCTTCTATTGTTTTTCCTTCAAGATATACTTTTTTCAAAAGATATGTTGTCAAATCTTTATTGTTTTTATCTTTGAAAATCGGTGTTTGTGCGGTTTGCGCATCCCATTTTAAGAGTAATAAAATACCGGTATTAGGTTTTGTATCTTTTAATTCTTTCAGATGAGAAAACAAAGGTTCGTCGGGATACATATCTTTTATATCCTGAACATTATCGGCGAGTTTAAGATACTCAAAAGCCTGACGTTGCAACTGTGCGGGCGGCATGTGCTGTCTCTGGTCAAAATCTTCAAACAGATATTCTTTAACAGTAACCGGCATATTATCAATATTAAATTTTTGAGCATAGAAATCTTCGGGCGACCTGTTAATACGTGCTCCGAAATTTATATTGTAATTGTTGTACACAAACACCGGTAATTTTGCCTGCTGAGCAGCGGTTGTAGAATAATCTTTATTGTTAAATTGATTTTGCCTGTGAATATTAGAGCTTAAAAAGTTTATAGATTGAATCCGCATAGTTCCCTCATGAGAATTGTTAATGTAGTCATATAACACGTAAAAAAAATATTGTTTGCTATTCCGAAAACAGATTGTTATAATTTGTAATAAAGCGTTACTAAGGGAATGAGGGAATGAGTAAATGTAGGGTGCAATTTTTGCACCAGTTATTTTCAGGGGCACTAGGGCACTATGGGGCTAAGGCACTAAGTAGTAAATGTAGTGTGCAATTTATTGCCCCAAATTATTTTTTTAGAAGGGAATAAGGGATTAAGGAAATAGCGGATTTGCGGACGGATGACGCGAACGAAGTGAGCAAATCCGGATAGCGAACGGAACGAGCCGACTGGAGCAACGCTCCTTAGGCGAGTCTCCGTGAGCGTGGAGCAAATCCAAGACAGGTGATTGAGTGATTAAGTGGTTACAGGAATTAGTGCCTGTGCTTTTGTGACGATTAACGTCTTTTTCAATAGGCTGGATTGCTTCGACTAGGTGGTCTTGGATTTGTACATCTTTAGCGGTACCCCGAGTATTAAAGTGGACTTCGTCCACCCTGCCTCCGTGACGATTAACGTCTGGTTGTATAAGAGCAGACCTGTCTGACTTCGTCCTCACCGCATCCTGTTGTTCTAATTCCATTTTTTTATACATAATTTTCTCCTCTTTATTGACAGTAATTATAAACTACTATTAAGTATTTGTCAATACGTGTAATTGTGATGTTATTTAACTCAAAATAACAATATAGGAATTTTAAATATGAATAATATAAAAAAGAATTTTGGTAAAAGGGTTAAATATTTTAGAGAACAAAACAATCTCACGCAGGAACAATTGGCTGAAAAACTGGAGATGAACTGTCGTTCACTCTCGTTTATCGAGTGCGGAACAAACTTTGTTTCTGCTGATACGCTGGAAAATCTTTGTAAAATTCTAAAGGTTAACCCCAAGCAGCTTTTTGATTTTGATTATTCTATGCTCACTCCAATAGATATAGAAAAGGCAATTTACGACTTGATAAATACCAATAAAGATAAATTAAACGAAATTTATAAGATAATTTACTTATATCTAAATGTAATCTAATACTACTGCAGACAAACTACAAATAATTTGCCAGAATATTTTTTACATAATTTTGTGTTTCTGAGTATGGCGGAACACCGTCGTATCGGTCAACAGCATTAGGCCCAGCATTGTATGCCGCCAGTGCTAATATTACATTCCCGTTATATTTATCAAGCATTGATTTTAAATATCTGACACCGCCATCTATGTTCTGCACGGCATTATAAGGGTCTTTTACACCCAGATGCTTTGCAGTTTGCGGCATTAACTGCATTAATCCCATTGCTCCTGCTTTTGATTTCGCTTTTGGGTTAAATCCTGATTCTTGTTTTATTACGGCTTTAATTAAATTTTCGTCTACACCGTGCTTTTCTGAAATTTGTGAGATTATATCAAGAATTTGGCTTTTTGAAGCAGGTTGTTGAATTTGCGTTGACACAGAAGGGTTTACGGCTTGTTGAATCGCCTGTGTGACAGCGTCCGTTGAATCCGGTTTGGCAAGCTGCGCATTTACATTTAAACTTTTTGGATTTAACAGTAAAGAACCGAAGTTTACATTTGTAGAAGATTGTAAAACTTTTTCAAACGATTTTACGTTAGGATTAGCATTAGGATAAATAGCATCAAGCGGGTTTTGCGGGTTTATATTTGCCCTGTTTGCTTGCGGATAGGATGCAATTATTTTTTGGTTTAACTGCATTGCGCGCTGCATGGCGCTGGCTTCTCCGCCTGAGGATAATAAATTTCTGATAAAACTTGAAAACATACTACCTACCCTTGTCTAATAGTATTTTATATTTATTAGACTGATTTGTTATCCTCTATTTATATTAATGATTGTTTTCAATTTGTCAAAAACTTATTGATCACTTTCGTGATGGTCATTGTCTTTCATCAGTTTTTCAAAATCAGACGGCTTGATACTTTGAACGAATTTTTTAAACTCCTGCGCTTCTTCTTCGTCTTTGGCTGTATCGGTTGAAACTGAGCCGTTTGAGATTACATTAGCAGTCACAAAAATCGGAGCATCAACACGGATAGCAATGGCAATAGCATCAGACGGACGCGAATCTATTTCTATGACATTATTTTCTTTATCAGTTAAAAACAGTGTTGCGTAGTAAGTATCTTTTTCTACATCGTTAATTTCAACTCTGTCAAGAGTGTAACCTACTTTTTCAATAATATTGATTATTAAATCGTGTGTCATAGGTCTTGATACAGTTAAATTTTCTATTTTACGAATTATAGAACTGGCTTCAGCAGACCCAATCCATATAGGTAAAGCTTTTCTGTTTTCTTTGTCGTGCAAAACGACTATTGGAGAGCCTGTTCTTGTATCAAGGGCAATACCCATTACTTTCATTTCAATCATAATAATAAACCTTTCAATTATACAGGAATATTTAACTTTTTCCGACGACCCCTGCAAGCGGAGAAGATGCACTTGCAATTTCTTTTTTAGGCATTCTGCCGGCTTCATAAGCAGCGCGTCCAGCCATAACGCCGTATTTAAAAGCTTCTGCCATTTTTACAGGGTCTTGAGCTTTTGCAATAGCAGTATTTATGAGACAGAAATCAGCTCCCTGTTCCATAACAAGAGCTGCATCAGACGGAACACCGATTCCGGCGTCACATACAACCGGTATATTCGCTTGTTCAATGATGATTTTAATATTTTCTAACGTTTTTACGCCCTGTCCTGAACCGATTGGAGAGGCCAAAGGCATGATTGTAGCACAGCCGATTTCTTCTAAACGTTTAGCGAGAATTGGATCAGCATTTATATAAGGTAATACGACGAATCCGTCATCGATAAGGATTTTAGCAGCTTCCAGAGTTGCAATAGGATCCGGCATAAGATATTTAGGGTCAGGAATGACTTCCAGTTTAATCCAGTTGTTAATTCCCATAGCGCGAGAAAGTCTTGCGACGCGTACAGCTTCATCAACAGTGGCACAACCGGCAGTATTAGGAAGGATCCAGTATTTATTTGTATCAATATAATCCATTAATCCGACATGCCCCGGAGCATTCATATCAACACGTCTTATTGCTACAGTTACTACTTCAGCGCCGGAAGCGGCATGTGCCTGACGCATGGTTTCAAAATCGTCAAATTTACCTGTACCAACCCATAGACGGGAATTAAATTCTTTATCAGCAACTCTAATAGTCATAATAATCTCCTTTATTGTAATAATATTATAAATCTAAAATATTTTTTTTAAACCACTTTTCAAAAAAAATATTTATGTTATATTAAAATATATGCAGGGCATCCCTGTAGATTGACAAAACAATAAAAAAGGAGAAGTGGCCGAGTGGCTTAAGGCGGCACCCTGCTAAGGTGTTGTATGGAGCTATCTGTACCGTGGGTTCAAATCCCACCTTCTCCGATTTTTAAAAGGCTTTCAAGCCTTTTATTTTTTTAGATGTCGACTTATATTTGTGTACTTTTGTATTAAACCAGACATTTCAATCCTGTACGGTTAAAATGATTTTACCCCGTAAAGCGGCTTTGTGTTTAGGTTTCAACCTGCCGGAAGAGTCCGAAAATAATCAAACCAAATTACTTGAAAAGTCCACGAAATGTCCGTTGAAGTCCACCCTCTCGACTTGTGGTTGTAACCCTTATGTGGCGAAAGTTTAGGACATATTTGAATTTGTACGAATGGTTTGATTATTTTCGGCAAGGACATTTGAAATTTGTCTTGGATTATTCGGGGTGCAGGCACTCTGCCGAACAAAAGTTGACTAAATGTCAAGTTTTGTGAGAGGTAAACGTCCGACCTGCACCTTACGGGTTACGCTCCGCTTCACCCTACCGAAAATCCGCTAGCCGGAACTTTTTTTCTTAAGGTCGGAAAATTTTTCATCAAGTTTGTAAAAATCTTTATGTATAATTTTTATGATAGTATAGATATATGGAAAAAATTTATAATTTATTAAATAAATACGTACAATCAATTAATGAATGCAATTTGGAACTTGCAAGAGAAATATGGGATAGCGAAGATTCAATTTCATTTATTCATCCGCTGGGCTATGAACATTCTTTTGAAGAAATTAAAGAACATTTTTATCTTGGTATAATGGGAAATTTGTTTTCAAAGAGAGATTTAAAGATAAAAAATGTTTCGGCAAAATTTTATGACAAAGCTGCTTTCTTAGAATTTAGCTGGGATTTTTATGCCGTACAAAAAGAAAACGGGGAGCAAATCCATACTCTGGGGCGTGAAACACAGTTTCTCGTTTTGCGCAACAATGAGTGGAAAATTAGCAATATCCATTACTCGCAAGCATTGAACTCATAAATCGGATTTTTAAATAATACTCAGTATAAAAATTTAATTATTTCTTGTAAAATCAATCACCTCTCCATCCTCAGGAATTAATAAATTATCAATATTGTTTTTATTTTTAAATTCTTTTAAATCATTTCTTGTAACCGAAAGATGGCTTACTGTATCCATGTGGCTTGCAATTACTTTTGCATTAGGAGCATTTTGCAAAACTTCTTTTACATCATCAATATTCATAATTAGCCTTTCACCGTTTAAAACCGTTGCAGCACAAGCATTTATAACTATTACATCAGGATGGTATTTTGTAAGAGCCTCAATTACTTCTTTACACCAAATAGTATCGCCTGCTATATACAAGGTCTTTTCATCATTTGATTTAAAAACAACGCCCATCGCATCATAAGGCAAGCCGATAGAATCACATAACGGTTTAATTATTTCTCTTTTGCCATGCTGGGTGCCTGTCTTGTATAGAGTTATTCCATTATATTCCGTTCCGGATTCTTGTATAATTTCAACATTTGTAAATCCTTTTGAGATAACGTAATCTTTATCAACAGAAGATTGTACAAAAACTTTTATATTTTTATCCAGAGCTTTTTCAGCGAATTCATCCCAGTGGTCAGGATGAATATGAGTAATAATAACTGCATTAACATCAACAATTTTTTCAATTTCAAATGGCAGCTCCGCTCTTGGCTGACGAATTTCGGAATTTATCGCTGTATCAAACCCCGGCATATAATCTTTAGGCATAAGCCAAGGGTCTATTAAAAATTTTGTATTATTATATTCTACTATAATCGTTGCATTTCTTACTTGTGTAATTTTCATTTAGATACCTCCTTGTAATAAAACAATTTTATATAGTTATTATCATTTTGACAAGAATGCACTTTTTTGTATAATACTTACTAAAAAGTAAATAAGGATTTTATATATGATAAAACGAAGAAAAGATGAATATCAGTGCCCGTTAGAAGTAACCATGGAGATAATCGGCGGGAAGTATAAAGGGGTTATAATCGGGCATCTTATAAATAAAACATTGAGGTATAACGAACTTCAAAAGCTGATTTCGCATGCAACTCCCAAAATGCTCATTCAACAGTTAAAAGAACTTGAAGCAGACGGAATAATAGAGCGAAAACTTTATCCTGTAGTACCGCCTAAAACAGAATATTCTCTCACCCAAAGAGGAGAAACGCTGATTCCTGCGATTATTGAATTAAACAAATGGGGTATGAGTTATTTAAAAGAAGAAAATATTCCGTGTTTATATAAAGGGAATATAGATTAAATATTTTGTGATTTATTTTAATTTATAAGTACAATTTGTCGAAAATAATCAAACTATGTGGAACAAGAGATCAAACTATGTGTTCTTTTACATTTTAAATGCTCACAAAATTAAAAGGTTATCCCCTAATCCGCGACAAGCGATCTTGCAAATTCAATAGACTGTTCGTTAATATCGCCGCCTGCCAGTTCTGCCAGTGCCTTAATCCTGTTATCTCCGGTCAGCACGTAAACATCAACCTGCGTTTCGTTACTCTGTGATTTCCTTACGTAAAAATGTTTATCTGCCTTTGACGCTATAATCGCTTGATGTGTAATTAAAATTATCTGATGATATCTGGCAAGATCAACGATCTCATCAGCCACGCTCTGAGAAGCTTTGCCGGAAATCCCCGTATCTATCTCATCAAAAATAACAGTATTTATGTCGTCGCTCTGCGCAAAAATTGATTTTATAGCAAGCATTACACGCGAAATCTCTCCGCCTGAGGCAACTTTTGCAAGCGGTTTTAAATCCTCAGATACATTCGTTGATATCATAAATTCAACGTCGTCAATACCGTCAGGAGATAACTCTTTTGGTTTTAAGGCTATTTCAAAACGCGCCTTTGGCAATTCCAGTTTTTCTAATTTATCCTGAACAAGTGATGATAATACTTTTGCATAATTACTTCTGTTTTCGCTGATTTCTGCGGCCATTGCGTTAAGCTGCTTTTCTGCCTCAGTAATTTTTGTTTCCAGTTCATCAATATTTTGCGTAGAAAATTCTATTGCAGAAAGTTCCTTCGACAAATCATCATAAGTTTTAAGCACACTTTCTAAAGTTCCGCCGTATTTGCGTTTCAATTTATCCAGAAGATAAAGCCGTTCCTGAATATTGTTTAACCTCTCGGTATCATTATCCAATTTTTGGCTGTAGTCGCGCAAATCACTGCCGACTTCCCGTAAATTTTCTATTGCATCTATAAGGCATTGTTCAATAGGTGTTAATTTTTCATCATAAGATGCCGCTTTAGTGACATTTTGTTTTATTTTTCCGAGAGCCTCCATAATTGAGCCGTCATCACCGTTTATTGCCCAATATGAAGTTCCGGTTAATTCTTTTAACTTTTCTGCATTTTCCAAAACTTCCAGTTCTGTCTGCAAATCAGTATCTTCTGTTTCGCTTTGAATTTCGGCAGCTTCTATCTCGTTTATCTGGAATTTTAGAAAATCAATTTGCGATTCTGTTGTATTTGCTGCTGTTTTTAAATTCTCAAGCTGATTTTTAAACTCCTGATATTGCCTGTAACACTCTTTGTAGCTGTTAAGTTTTTCACCGTAACAGTCTTTTGCATAGTTATCAAGAAGTATGATATGCGATTTAGGCTGCATAAAAGAGTATGTCTGGTGCTGGGAATGGATATCAAGAAACAGATTTTTTAAATGTTTGATAAAATCCTGATTTACGAGAGTGCCGTTTACTCTTGTGCGTACATTATTCGGGGTAATCTCTTTTGAGATAACAATTTCCGTGCCGTAATAATCCACTCCGTTTTCTGCAAAAAACTTTTCTACATTGTGCCGGCGGTTTTCTATAGTAAGCTCAATTACAGCTTTTTCCCGACCGGTTTTGATAACTTCTTTTGACACACGCGGCGCAAAAACAAGATCTATCGCGTTGATAAGAATACTTTTACCAGAACCGGTTTCACCTGTGATCACATTCAGTCCTTCGTGAAATTTTGCGGTCAGTTCGTCTATTAAAATATAATCTTTTATTCTTAACTGCTTAATCATATTTTCAGGATATCTCAAAAAATAATTTTAAACAATAATTTTAACGTTTTAATTCAATGATAGAAAATTCTCCGGGCTGCAATTCGCCGAATTCAACATGATTTCCGTCGAGTTTAAGCGGCTGCGAAACATATTCACCATTGATAAGAACATATTCATTTTCTACTGAATAATCACAAGGGATTTGAACTGTTTTATTATAAACACTTTTGCCTTCTACAATGTCTTTGTAAGAATTTCCTTCTTCATCAGTAACATTTGTTTTTTCTGTTGGATATTTGTAGTTAGAAGTTATCAGGAACGCTGTTTTCAGCGGTTCTTTAGTAATTATCCATGATACAAATCCGTCATCATCCTGACAGATAATTTGGGCTTCGCCGTCAGTTATAACAGGTTGTGATTTGACAAATTTATCAATTGCATTAAATTTTTCATAAAAATCAAGGTTATTTTCGCGCGGCATTGAAATTTCTTCGCCTATAACGCTTTCAATTCCGCGTTTGGTGAAGCTTTCATCACCGTCGACATATAACATTGAACGCTGAGCGTATTTGCCGCCCGGAAGCAATTTGTATTTAAACCATTTATATAAAGCGCCGTCTTCGCCAAGCTGTCCCGGATACTGGTCAATACAGCGAAACTCGCCGTCTTGATTATTATATGTTTTTAATATTGACAAATAATCAGAATTTTTAAGTGTCAAATTGTAATTTGCGAGATGCTGGTTATCTGCAACGATATTTTCAGGATTTTTATCGCATTGTGATACAATATCGTTGCCCCAGAGAAGGTCGAAATTCATATCTTCATGGTATTCTTTGAGGAAATCATCCCATAGCATATATTCAGCGAGTGTTGCAAAATACGGGATTTCATTTTTCATCATCTTATTCAAATCGCCGAGAACCTTACGCGGTGCGCGGTAGCTTATCGGAGTACCATCTTTTTCTGAAACTTTATCGACAATATGATCAATGTGGTCAACACGGAATCCGTCAAAATTATAGTCTTTTTGCAGTGTTTTCATTGCATTCAGGAAAAAGTCTATTACATCTTTGTTGTAAGTTCCGTTTTCAAGGTTTACAAAATAATACGGGGTCTGACAATCCAAATTTGCGAATTCGGTTACATCTTCACCTTTGTAATCGTAATGTTTAAATGTCGGATATCCGCCGCATTCACTCATCTTGTCGTAAACAGGAACACCTGCAGAACACCATGCCCCGCCCGGAGCCGGCCATAATCCGGTTTTTATAAGTTCCTGTATTATATCTATATGTTTAGTTATATCCTGTTCTTCTAGCTTTTTATTTGAATTAACTTCTTCAATTCTTGAGACGATTTCTTTTACGCGTTTATGTAATTTTTGCTGCAGAGGTAATTCAAGCATTTTATTTGATAAGTCTTTTTTCACTTCTGCCATTTTTTCATCGAACATTTCGAAAAGTTTTTTATAATGTTCGCTTAGATCTCCGAGGCAGCCCTGCTGCGCCTGACGATAGATTCTTTTTATTAATTCTGTATCGTCGCTATCGTATTCAGGTGACAGATCAGATGCTGTTTTTTCTATGGCTTCGTCAATTTTTATATTAAGCTCATTAATATCATACCAGCGCGCGATATGCGGATTAGCAAGGACTGCTTTAGAAAATCTTCCGGTTTGAGGCAAAATATCGTAGATAACCGGATGCCCCGCAAGCTGCGCCATCGTAATAAATGTTTGCACTTGCTGTTTTGCATCCATATCAGTCAAACCTTTGAGTTCCAGATCTAAAAGGTTTTCGCTGACTTCGGTACTTTTCGGAAGATAAGCACAGCCGAATTCACGCGGGTGAAACGGTATTAAATAAATTGTTGTATTCAAAATATTATTTTCAATATTACCTGTCGGAAGGATAAGAAGCTGTTTCAGCCAGTCAAAAAATTTGCCGGTATCTTTGGACTTATTTCCGTTTCCGAGGCCTGCAAGGTTAATGAGTTTTATATTATGGCCTTCACGCTTAATCCAGTCTGAATTTTTTATATTATTTCTGGCAAGAACACTTGTTTTGTCTGTATCAAATACAAATTTTCCGTCTTTAAATATACCGTTTTGAATCCATTTTATCTGAAGTCCGAATAGTGTTTCCGCATTTGTCAATTCTTCCAGAGCTTTTATGTGCGGGTATGGCAAATATCCGTTTGTTTCTATCAGATCGGACAATTCTTTTTTGCGCCCATCCGGAATACTTTCAATATCGTATTTTTCAACAAGTTTTGAATAGATTCTGTTTAATTGTTCGCATTTGTTTGTTTTAGTTTCTTTTTTGCCGAAAATAAAATTTAACATTGCATATCCCTCAACCGTAATACTATCTCTAATAATTATTATAGCATAATCAATAATAAATGTCATATAAATAATAATTGTATACAATACAATAATTATAGCCATATGGGTAATGGATTAATTCTTATTGGTATCCTTTAATAGTTATTGTAGAGGGGAATAGAAATATTCCATAAAATAAGGGGGCTTCCATGGAGGACAAAAATTCAAAAGGAAATCAAAAGGTAATCAAAATTGTAATCGTTGAGGATTTCAAGTTAACGCGGGTGGGGCTGCGTTGTGCTTTGAATGCCAATGATGACATGGAGGTGGTTGCAGAATCAGAAAATGCAATTGATGGTGTAAAATATGTAGAACGGTACAGACCTGATGTTGTATTAATGGACTTAGGTCTGCCGGGCATGAACGGTATTGAGGCGATGATTAAAATTAAAGAATTTGCACCTGAAACAAAAATTATTGCATTAACATCTCATGACAGAGCAGAAGAAGTTGTGGCGGCACTAAGTTCCGGCGCAAGTGCATATTGTCTCAAAGATATTGATCCGCAAAAGCTTGCTGATGTCGTAAGAGATGTATCTATAGGTGTATGCTGGATAGACCCTGTTGTGGCGCAGCTTGCACTAAATTCGTTCCCGAAAGTAGAAAATGTAGGCTTTCTGCCTAACAAATCACAATCAGAAGGCCGTGTGCCGCTGACCGAGAGAGAATTTGAAGTATTGAAACATCTTGTATCAGGAAAAAGTAATACAGAAATTGCTAAAGAATTAATTGTAAGTGTTCATACAGCCAAGGCGCATGTATGTTCAATCTTACAAAAAATGTGTGTTAATGACCGCGTTCAAGCCGCGGTAAAAGCGGTAAAAGAAGGCATGGTATAAGAAAGAGGCTCTTATTGAGCCTCTTTTTATAGCTGAAATTTCTGAATATATTGCTTGATCTTTAATTCACCATGCCGCACTGATTAAAGTTCTCAGGTGCGTGTAAATAATTTTATTTTGTCGTATAATTATGATATGAAAAACATGCGGCAAACTAATATCAACACGCACAGAGATGCATGGGTTGAGATCAATCTGGAAAATTTAACAAATAATATAAAAGAAATCAAGAAGAATGTACCTCAGGGTAACAAGCTCCTTGCTGTTGTAAAGGCTGATGCCTACGGCCACGGGGCTGTTATGCTGGCTCCGACACTTCTGGCATCAGGGGCTGATATGCTGGGGGTTGCCTCTATTGATGAAGGCGTTGATTTAAGAGAGGCTAAAATCAATGCTGAAATTCTTGTTCTCGGTGCTGTTCCTGTTTGGGCTGTTGAAAGTGCAGTTAAGGCCGATCTTTCAATATCTGTTTTTTCACGTGAACATCTTGCCGCATGCCGGCAGGCTTATGAGCGTACAGGAATAAAGCCAAAAGTTCATATAAAATTAGATACCGGCATGAACAGAATAGGTGTATCTGTTGATGATGCTGTAGAATTTATCAAAGATGCACAAAAACTTGATTTTATAAATCTGCAAGGTATATTCACACATCTTGCGTCAGCAGAAGAACGCGATGAAACTCAAATACAAATTAATAAATGGAATAATGTAATTTCACAAATAAATACAGATGGTTTGCTGCTGCATATTTTGAATACAGCCGGCGGAATGAGTTATGATGTTCCTAATTCCAATATGCGTCGTGCCGGCATAGCTCTTTACGGATTATATCCGGACTTGCCGCCTGACGGTAAAGTTATCAGACCTGAACTTAAACAAATATTGTCGCTCAAAGGCCGTATTGTTAACATACACACGGCAAAAGACGGCGAAGGTGTAAGTTACGGGCACACATACCGAGCAAAAGGCGATCGTATAATAGCGACCATTCCTATTGGATATGCAGACGGTGTTCCGCGTATTCTGTCTAACAAAATTTGCGGAGTATTGAACGGACATTCTGTTCCGCAGGTCGGGAATATAACAATGGATCAAATGATGTTTGATATAACCGGTGTTGATGCTGATCTGGGTGATGTAATAACACTTCTGGATGAAGATCATTCAATTGATAACTGGGCAAATCTCGCCAATACAATTAGTTATGAACTGACATGCGGTTTAAAAGTCCGGCTTCCGCGAATATATACACGCTAAAACACGGGGTGAAATTATGTCTGAAATTTTTGATTTAGGAATAATCGGTGCAGGGCCTGCCGGCTATACAGCAGCACTCCATGCAGCAGCTTGCGGTTTAAGTGTTGTAATGTTTGAAAAAGATATGATTGGCGGTGTCTGCCTTAACCGCGGCTGTATCCCGACAAAAACAATTCTTCACTCTGCTGAATTGTATAAACAGCTAAAATCCTCGCAAGAATTAGGCATTTATGCTGAAAAGCTTGAATATGATTTTTCTAAAATTATTGAACATAAAAATAATACCGTTGCCAGACTCCGCAAAGGATTAGAACTTGCGCTCAAAAATGCAAAAGTCCAAATAGTTAATGCAAAAGCCGAATTACTCGATAAAAATACGATTAAAGCAGATGACAAAATTTACAATTGCAAAAAAACAATTGTTGCAGCGGGTTCTGAGCCTAAAAGTCTTACCGGACTTGAATATGATCATAAATTTATTTTAAATTCCGATGACATACTCAACTTAAAAGAATTACCTGAAAGCATTTTGATAATTGGCTCCGGCGCAATCGGAGTTGAATGGGCAAGAATTCTTGCGGCTTTCGGTGTTGAAGTAACGGTTTTAGAGGCGGCCGATAGACTTCTGCCTCTTGCTGATGCAGAAATATCCAGAAGGATTGAGCGAATTTTTAAGTCTGAAAAAATAAAATTTTATACGTCAACAACTGTTGAAAAAACTGCCGGAGAAAAAATTTATCTTTCTAATGAAAAAGAGTTCACTGCCAAAAAAATTCTTGTTGCAATTGGACGTACCCCTTGCATTAAACAGAAAAAGGAAGGCGTTTTGTATATCGGGGATGTATGCGGTGAAATACAGTTGGCGCACTTTGCCATAAAACAGGCCATTGCTGAAGTTAGAGGAATACCGTTTAATAAATTCTATGTCCCGTCAGTTGTGTATGGCTGTCCTGAAATCGCATGGGTTGGAAAGCGCGAACAGGATTTGCAAGAAGGTACATATCAAAAAGTTACACTGCCGGTTTCTGCGCTCGGCAAATCACATTGTGACAACTGTATTGACGGAATAATCAAAATCCTTGTTCAAGATGACAAGATAGTCGGAGCACATATTGTTTCCAAAGAAGCATCAGCTCTGATACAACAAATTTTAATAGCCATGCAAAACGAAATTCCGGTCGATAAATTAAAGGAACTTTGTTTTGCGCATCCGACATATTCAGAAGGTATTTTTGAGTGTCTTTTTAGAATATAAAAACGGACTAAAAAGTCCGTTTTAAAGTCTTATTGAATACCACCGGTAAAGCCGTAATCCGGACGGCCAAAATCCCAGTATGTATTAGATTGGCTTGCTCCTGTTCCGGAAAAACCTTTACGTTTATATTTAACTTTTTGTTTCTTCTGTTTTTTCGTATCCTGCGTTGTAACAGTTGTTGTTACCTCTTTCGGGGTATCATCCTCAACATATTGGCCTGTTGGTGTAAGATCATATTCAAAATAATTTCTGTCAAGCACTGCATAACTTGCCGGTGCTAAACATAATAAACATAAAATAACTAAAATTTTCTTCATAACAGATTCCTTTTACTTATATTTTACCCGTTTTTTTATAAAAATGCAACATTTTTTTAAAATTGAAGTATAATTTTCTTAAAAAGAGGGAAAAATGAGAGAAAGATTACCGGAATATTTAAAGCGACCAATAATAGATACGGAGAAAACGCGGACAGTCCGCCGGATTTTAAAGACGAATTGCCTGAACACCGTGTGTGAAAATGCCCGCTGTCCAAACAAAAATGAATGCTATACAAAAAATACCGCAACATTTCTTATTATGGGAAATGTCTGCACAAGGAACTGCCGTTATTGCAATATAGAATGTTCAAAACCCGAACCGCTTGATATTACGGAACCTTTACATATTGCAAAAGCTGTTAAAGAATTAGGTTTAAAATATACAGTTATAACATCTGTAACGCGTGATGACCTGCCGGACGGCGGTGCAGAACATTTTGCTAATTGTATATATGAAATAAAAAAGCTTACACCTGATGTTAAAATAGAAATCTTAACGCCTGATTTTAAAGGAGATAAAGCGGCATTAGACACCATTATAAATGCGCAGCCCGATGTTTTTAATCACAACATAGAAACAGTGCGGTCAGTTTTTAAAACAGCCAGACCACAGGCTAATTATGAACGCTCATTAGATGTATTAAAATATATCAAAATGAACAGCAATATTTTAACGAAATCCGGACTGATGATAGGGCTTGGTGAAACTTTTGAACAGATAGGAGAAACACTTAACGATTTAAGAAATGTTGGCTGTGATATTTTAACTGTCGGGCAATATATACAGCCTTCAAAAGAGCATCTTGCGGTTGAAAAATATTATAAACCGGAGGAATATGAAATATTAATAGACATGGCAAAAGCGGCCGGATTTAAGCATTATCAGATCGGCCCGCTTGTGAGAAGCTCCTACCGCGCAGCCGACATACTATAAAAGAGCACTCTTTGTCTGCCCCTCTTTACAAGTGGCTTTTAGCCGGTATAATTTAATCAGTTGAAAGAAAATTAAAGGCGGAATATGAGCAAATATTTATTGGAAATAGGAACAGAAGAATTACCTTACAAATTTATACCGGGTGCAATTAATCAATTAAAAACAGGATTTGAGAACTTTTTCAATTCAAACAAGGTCGCTTACAACGATATTAAAGTTTACGCTACTCCGCGCAGACTGGCTGTAATAATTGACGGTCTTGAAACTCAAAGCAAGGACGAAA
The DNA here is from genome assembly GCA_944326465.1 of Candidatus Gastranaerophilales bacterium. Lineage (GTDB taxonomy): Bacteria > Cyanobacteriota > Vampirovibrionia > Gastranaerophilales > Gastranaerophilaceae > CALUVH01. The sequence continues at coordinate 31,919 of CALVEB010000006.1, forward strand.
TAAAAGTAGTCAAGGGCCCGATTAAAAAAGTTGCTTATGATGAAAACGGCAATCTGACAAAAGCGGGCGAAGGGTTCTGCAAAAAAAATAATCTGACACCTGCTGATTTGTATATTGAAGATGATTATTTGCACGCAAAAATTGTTATTAAAGGCAAATCAATTGTCGAACTTTTACAGGAAAACGTTCCGTCAATTGTCCTAAAACTCCAGGGCTCCCACTTTATGCGCTGGGGATACAATGAAGAAAAATTTTCACGTCCTATACGCTGGATAGTTTCACTGCTTGATAAAGATGAAGTTAAAATAAAAATTATTGATAAAGAATCAGGAAACATCTCCCGCGGTCATAGATTTGCACAACAAAATGTAATAATCGGACATCCTGATGATTACGTTGAAATTATGCGCAACTGCTGTGTTATAGTTGATCAAGCAGAACGCCGCCAACGCATCATTGATATGGCAAAAAAAGAAGCTGATAAATTAGGAGCAGTACCTTATTATACAGATGATTTGCTGGAAGAAGTAACTTTTATCACAGAATATCCGGTTCCGGCTGTTTGTGATTTTGACCCGAAATACCTTGATATTCCGGAAGAAGTCACGGTAACTGTTATGGCTGTTCACCAGAGATATTTTGCCCTCTACAAAGACGGTAAGTTAATCAACAAATTCATAACAATGACAAATTATATCGGTGATGAATTTGAAAACATCAAAGCCGGCAATGTCCGCGTAATCAAAGCCCGTCTGGATGACGCTGTATTTTTCTTTAATGAAGATACCAAAAAGCCGCTTGCAAACTATGTTGAAGATTTGAAAGGCATTACTTTCCAAAAAGGCATGGGCTCAATGTATGACAAAACACAAAGACTCATAAAATTGTCCCAGCATATTGCCTCAGAACTTGGAAAAACTTCTCCAACAATTGAACGCACTGCGCTGCTTGCAAAAGCTGATTTAACAACAAGTCTTGTGTTTGAATTTACTGAACTTCAAGGATTTATCGGTGCTGATTATGCAAGAGTTTCAGGTGAAGCAAAAGAGGTTTGCGAAGGTATAAAAGAACATTACTTCCCGCTCAATGCAGAAAGCGAAACAGCTAAAACCATTGAAGGACAGATAGTTGGTATAGCAGATAAAATTGATACAATTGCGGCTGTTTTTGCAGAAGGTAAAAAGCCTACAGGTTCTTCTGACCCGTTAGGTGTGCGCCGTGCTGCATTAGGCATTATCAGAACAATTCTTGATTACAATCTGAAAATTGATTTAACAAAATTAATCAGAAAAACACTTGAGCTTTTACCTGTTCAAAAAGATTGTGCTGATGAAATTGAAGAATTTATTGTCCAGCGCTTGATTATTTTCTTAAACGATAAATATAAGAAAAATGTTCTTGAAAGCTGCGCTGCATCTTCTAATCCGCTGACTGATTTGAACGACTACGTTGAACGTGTAAAAGTTGTTTCAACTCTTGATAATGAAGCTTTGTTAGAGAGTGCCAACAGAGTAATCCGTATTCTAAAAGAAGAAAACAATAATCCTGTTAATCCAACTCTTTTCAAAGAAGCCGCTGAAAAAAATCTGTTTGAAAAAATAAAAACTTTAGATGAAAATGTTGATTACAAAACATATCTTGAACAGATAATTTCTATCAATCCGGCGGTTGAAAAATTCTTTGCAGATGTTCTTGTAATGGATAAAGACGAAAAAGTTAAGGAAAACAGACTTGCGCTGTTGACAATGCTCAAAAAATGTTATGAACATCTGACAGATTTCAGCAAATTATAAAAACTTTTATAAAGATTTGTAAAAAATCATATAAAAAGAGTAAATAATTTTTTTCAGGATATTTTAAAATAGTACCAAAAGGTAAAAGTAGTAGGAGTCATCTCATGCTAAACAGATTGAAAAATCTAAAGATAGTAAAACAGTTGAATAAAACAATAAGCCCGCGTCTGCGCTGGTTGATGTTTGCCGACAAAACCAAAGATAAAACATCTGCGGATTATATCAGTATGATAAGCGGAGTTGACGAACTAAAATCAAGTTCTGACGAAAGAAGGCTGGAAGCGATGGTCAGAGAACAACTCAAGGAAGAATTTCCTAATATAGAGAAAATGAAATCCTACGAGTTATTAGTAGATGCAGTGATGCATAATTTAAAGAAAAAACAGCTTCAAGCCATGGGCGATATAGAAGAATAAATCGCCGCAGGAAAGGAAATAATCCTGATTTAGAAAAATAATACTCCTTAGGGGGTGTTATTTTTTTATGTATGATTTTATTGTGATTTTATGAAATAAACAGGAGGGAATATGACAACAATTATAGGCGTAAGTTTGGAGAATAGAATTGAGGCATCAGTAGAATTTCAGAAAATTTTAACAGAATACGGCTGCAATATAAGAACGCGGCTCGGGCTGCATCCTGCAAAAGATAACGTTTGCTCAAATAAAGGTATTATTCTTCTCGAAGTTATCAATGAGGCAGAAAAACTAAAATCAGAACTTGCAAAGCAATGGCAAATTCAGACAATGGAGTTTGATTAATATTTGTAAAGTTTTGCCGTGTGTGTTAGCAAAAAAAATAATTTACGGATTTTCTCACTAAAGGGAAATCTGAGAGATGATAACACCGATTAGTTCAACCAACTTAATAGATAAGTTTAAAGCGTCAAGTAACGCAGGACTTTCGGCAAACCAAAACAACAGAGTAAAAACAAGTATTTTTTATATAAACGACTATCACGGCAAATCAATAAATATGGAGCGGACTGTCACGGCTTCACGTGCTTATGACAGTTTTATCAAAACAAAAAAAGACAACGGAGAAGTTGATGTTTTAAAGCTTTCATCCGGCGATATAATGCTTGGAGAAGTCGAAAAAGTTAATAATGTCGCAATGAGTTTTCAGAACATTATTGGTGTAACGGCCTCTGCAATGGGGAATCACGAATATGACATGCCTGACAAAATCGGAAATCTTATCCCGAAAATGAAATATAAACTTCTAGCTGCAAATGTCAAAATTAATCAGGATAACCCGCTGTCTAAAAAAGTTGAAAAATCTTATATAGAAGAACATAACGGTCACAAATACGGTATTATTGCAACCACACCGACTGATTTATTTTCAAGGTTAAAATACGGACATATATTTACGGAACTTGATGTTGATAATATTGATGACACGATAAAAGATGTACAGGCAGAGGCTGATAAATTAAAAAAACAGGGCGTTGATAAAATAATTCTGTTGTCGCACTCCGGCTATGGTTATGACAGAAAAATTGCAAAAAATACTGATGGTATTGATATAATTCTTGGCGGACATTCGCATAATCTGATACAGGATATCAAATCAGGAGAAAATCTTTTATCATCAAAATCCGGAGAACCTGTTATTATTACTCAGGCAGGCCGTGACGGCAAACATTTCGGGGTATTGAATGTGGAATTTGATGAAAACGGCAGAATAGTTAAAGCTCAAAATAATATAACCCCGACACGCGGATTTAAACGCAATGCGCCGGTAAGGTATATTTTTGACAAACTTTTTGGGAAACCGCAGGTTATAGGCTATGTAAGAACATCACCTCCGCCTTTGACCGAAGATTTGATTCAGCCGAGCGGGCATGCTCAATTTCTGGTGGATTGTATAAAAAGAGATTTAGGGACGGATATTGCACTTTTGAGTGCGGCAAATGTACGCGGATATATTGAGCCTGGAAACCTTGATACGCGTTATCTTGAAGATATTTCTCCGTTCCATAATAACCTCTGTATAATCCCTTACACTGAAAAAGAAATCGTGGAAGCGCTTAAACAAACCTGTAAATCTTTTGTTAATCCAAACAACAAACCCGGAATTCTGCACCCGTCAGGATTAAGATATACTGTTTCAAGAAGTACCGGAGACTTAAAAGAGCTTTATTTTATAGACAAAAACGGAAAAGAAACCAGAATAGACATCAATCATCCGCGCGAAGATAAAGTCTACAGAACAGCGATAAACGATTATTATGCGCAAGGAAATGATGATATGACTGTCCTCAAAAAAATAGATGAAGCAGAAAAAGTTTTTGATTTTGACTTGAATAAATGCGTCATTGATTATATGAAAACCTCCGGCCCTGTTGACATTGCAGACGACGGACGGGTTAAGGTTGTGGATTAAAATTTACAGGATAAATCCAGGGTTTAACTTCATTGATATATATGTCTATAAGAGATTTTGGGAATGAAAATATGGCTGCTAAATAGAGTATATATCCTAATGGTAACCCTGCGCATAATGCCATACAAGCTAATATTGCAAGATCAAATGGTAAGCAGCGCAGTATTAATAAGATTATTCCAAAAATAACTCCGACAGCCAAAAACAATAAAAAATATTTTGTATAAACTAATAATAACGAAGAATAAGAATTAAAGAGTTTTTTTATTAAAAATGGAGAAACTAATTTTTTTGCAGGAACATTGTCGCAATATGATATAATGATTAGATTTTTCATAAGAAGCGCAGGAACACCCAAAAATAAAACTAATAGTAATAAAAAATTCATTAATAGCGGAAGTAAATCTGACAAATCAATTGTTATCCATAATAAGATAAATATGATAAATATAATAAGTAGTAATGGAATTATTATATAAAACATCCATAACATTGATAATCCGAAAACCACAAGTGCTTTTTTCAGGCAGAACTCTTTTATTCCGGGCATACCGGTTATGTTTTTATGTAATATATTGCTGAGATAGCTAAATAAATATCCTGCAAGAATTATTTCAAAAGCTATTTGCAATAGCAAGGCCTGAGTATCCATTTTATGGCTATCAAGCAAATAATAAAAAAATAAGTATAAAATTAATATAACACTAAATATTTGATGATTTCTTATAACTTTTGCATCATCGCAGTAAATTGATTTGATGTCATCAATAATGCCCATTTGAAGCCTCTTAATTCTTAAAAATTATTATAACATTTATCTTTGATGTTTGCAAGTCTGAATATTTTAAGCTAGAATAATTCTATGGATACAACAGAACTTAAACAACAAATAAATACTTTAACAGACAGATATGAAAAGCTAAAGGAGTGTCCCTGAAAAGCTGGAGCAGGATTTGTCACGACTTGAAGCAGAAATGCAATCGCCAGAGGTTTGGAGTGATACAGATAAAAGTTCAAGACTCGGACAAGAAATTAAAGAGATAAAGGAAACTCTGGAAAGACAGAATAACTGGCAGTCTATTTTAGATGATGCGCAGGTCTCACTTGAGATTGACGATGAAGACCTTATAAATGAATCTGCCAGACGCCTTGAAGCTATGGAACGAGAACTGAACAAGTTTGAAATATGCAAAATGCTGAGCGGAGAATATGATGAAGCCGATGCAATTTTGACAATCAATTCAGGCGCCGGCGGCACTGATGCGCAGGACTGGGCAAGTATGCTTTTAAGAATGTACATGCGCTGGGCTGAACGCCGCGGTTGGAAAGTAGAACTGCTCGACAAGCTTGACGGTGAAGAAGCCGGTATAAAATCAGCGTCAATTCAAATTACCGGTAAATTTGCCTTCGGTTATGCCAAAGCTGAAAAAGGCGTACACAGACTCGTCAGAATTTCGCCTTTTAATGCAAACGGTAAACGCCAGACAAGTTTCGCATCAGTTGAAGTCGCACCCCTTATTGAAGATTACGAAAAAACTATTGAAATTCCGCCTGATGATTTGGAAGTTGAAACAATGCGTTCCGGCGGCGCAGGCGGTCAAAAAGTTAATAAAGTGGAAACCGCTGTCAGAATTTTACATAAGCCGACAGGAATCGTCGTAAAATGTCAAATACACAGAACACAATTACAAAATAAACATACTGCAATGTTAATGCTTGCCTCAAAATTACTGGCAATAAGGCAAGCAGAGCACGAAAAAAAACTCGCCGATATTAAAGGTGAAAACGCTGATATAAATTTCGGTTCCCAAATCCGTTCTTACGTATTTCATCCATACAAAATGGTTAAAGATCACCGTACGAATTGTGAAGTTGGAAATGTTGATGCAGTAATGGATGGGGATATAGATATTTTTGTTGACACATATCTAAGAGCCAATGCTTAAAAATGCTTAAATAATATAGCTATATAAATAAAAATGCTCCCATTCGGGAGCTTTTATAAAATTGGTAGGGAAAATAGGGGAAAGGGAAAATCTTTTTCTAAGAAAATATACTGAATGTTTTTTCTACGTTCTTGTCTACAACACTCTTGACAGAATCATATTCTGTTTGTAATGTGTTGTGTTCAGTATCTAATTTCTTTAATTCAAGGTCAAATCTGTTATCTTTACGTTCAAGGTCTTCTAACGCCTGAGTATATTTTCTTTCTGCTTCTGAAATTTTTGCTTCGTCTTTAACTTCCTGAATAGATTCATCTTCACTCAATGTTGTTGAGACAAATCCGTCTTCTGTAGCTGAATAGTATTCAAGCTTGAAGTTTCCTTGTTTAAGTTCATCGATAAATGTGGACATATCTTTTAAAGGTGATTTACTGATGCCGTTATCTACTTGAGTAAGAATATAGTGGCTGCTGTCGGCATCTGCTTTTGCAGCGCTGTCAGTATATGTAAAGAAGTCACCTGATTGCATTCTGTAGAAAATATTTTCGTAATAAGTAATCATTTGTTTATTTTCTACATTATAAGCAGTATTTGCCGGAGTTGCAGAAGTACTGCAATAAGATTCTGTTAAAGCTACAGCATAATCATACAATTCACGTTGTTCTTTTGTTGTGCCGTTATAATTGATAGGCTGCGGATCACCGCCTGCCGGTGTATATGTTGCATATCCGGAACCTGCTTCTCCAAATGACATCCAGCCAAAACCGAAATCATGTTCGTCATCACCATATTCAATACCGACACTTGTTAAATATTTATCCCACGCATCGTGTATTTTCTCTTCAATTTCTGTATGCTCTTCTGTTTTATCTGCATCAGTCGCTTTAAAATCAGGATTAACATCAGAAAGAGAATAACCGTATAATGCTAAAAACTTTGTTAAATCTCCGTTGCTTTCAATAAATTTATCTGCCATGTCTTCAGTGACAAGCACACGGCCTTTTGTATCTGAAACAATATACTGTTTGCCTAATTCAGCAACTTGCGGACTTGTAATTACAGCATAAGTTAAATCGCTATAGTTTGCATTAGCGCCGTCAAAACTTGTAAGCACAGTATATTTAGTTGCGGCTAACGCATTATTGTATTCAGCAGTAATCTGATCTGTCTGATTTGCAAGTCTTTCTTTTGCATAAGAAACAGATTGACCTGATTGTTCATTATCAGTCAAACGAGCTGTTATACTTAATAAACGTGCCTGACTGGCTGCCATTCCCATAGCGAAAAGTCCTTTCTGAAATATTGCAACTTGTATTTATGGTTACGGCATTTTTCTATCAAAACTTTAAATATCTATATAACTTCATTTACATTTTGTTACAAAAAGAAGAGGCAGTAAAACTGCCTCGAGAATATTCTATTTTGACGATAGTCTATTTAATTGTTAATTATAGATTTTTTATTGCGTCCTGACATTCTTCACAAATGCCATCAGAATTAAGTTTTCTGTATTTCCAACAGCGGGCGCATTTTTCACCTTCAGCTTTTGTTACCCAAACAGTATAACCTTCTTCTGTATGTAAATTCAACACGCTTTCAGGTGCTTTGTCAACGACATAAGCCTGAGATGTTATAAATATATTGCATAATTCATCTTCGTTAGCCTTTAAAACTGAATTATCATCTGCTTTTATGTATACAGCGACTTCAAGTGAACTTCCTACTTGTTTGTCTGCGCGTAACGGTTCTATAGCACGTGTCACAACTTCCCGCGCTTTTAGAATTTTTTCAAATTCTGCTTCCAATTCAGAATTTGTCCACTTATCATTTGCTTTAGGCCAATCAGAAAGCAAAATACTTTCTAATCCTGCTTTTTGCGCTTCCGGTACACTCATCCAGATATCTTCTGCCTGATGCGGCATAACCGGTACAAGAAGTCTTACAAGAGTCTGGGAAATCTCATATAATACTGTCTGGCATGCCCGTCTTGATAAAGATTTTTTACCGGCTGTATACAATCTGTCTTTTACGATATCCAGATAAAATGCACTTAAATCAACCGCGGCAAAGTTTTGCAGGCTCTGGAAGTATTTATAAAATTCATAATTATTAAATGCCTCAGTAACCTGATTAATAAGTTGATTTAGTTTATGTAGAGCATATTTATCAATATTTTTAAGCTCATCATAATCAACATAATCCTTTTCAGGATCAAAATCAAACAGGTTGCCGAGCAAAAATCTTGATGTATTTCTTGTTTTCTTAAAGATTTCAACGAGCTGCTTGATAATATTGTCGCCGATTTTTATGTCGTTTCTGTAATCGACAGAAGCAGCCCAGAGTCTCAAAATATCAGCCCCATAAGTTTTAATTATGTCATCCGGTCTGATATAGTTGCCTAAAGATTTAGACATTTTACGTCCGTCCTCGCCGAACACAAATCCGTGAGTAAGAACTGTTTTATAAGGAGCTTTCCCCTGAGTTGCGATAGATGTTAATAATGAAGACTGGAACCAGCCTCTGTGCTGGTCAGAGCCTTCAAGATACATATCTACAGGAGTATGACCGAGTTGTTCAGAACGTTTTTCTACAACTGCGCGCCATGTAACGCCTGAATCAAACCATACATCCATAATATCGTTTTCTTTTGTAAAGCAATGTGTTTTGCCGCACTTAGGACACTTAAATCCCTGCGGCAGCAATTCATCTGCAGTATACTTAACCCACGCATCTGAACTTTCTTTTTCAAATATTTTAGCTACATTTTCTATTGTTTCATCAGTTACAATAACTTCTCCGCAATCTTTACAATAGAAAACAGGTATCGGCACGCCCCATGCACGCTGGCGGGAAATACACCAGTCAGAACGGCCTTCCACCATATTAGAAATTCTTGCCTCTCCGCCTGCCGGTATCCATTTAACATTTTTTATAGCATCAAGCGTTTCTTTTCTAAATTTATCTACCTTAACAAACCATTGCGGTGTAGCGCGGTAAATTACAGGATTTTTACATCTCCAGCAGTGCGGGTAGCTGTGCTGAATATCAGCCTGTGAAAGCAATGCTCCGCAATTTTGAAGTTTTTCTATAACAATTTTGTTGCCTTTATAATAAGGAACGCCTTCAAGATCTTTATCCTGAACAGCTTCTGTCCAGACTCCGCGGCCGTCAAGCGGTGAAAATACCTCAATACCGTATCTGCATCCGACTTCATAGTCCTCAAGCCCGTGCCCCGGAGCAGTATGTACAGCACCGGTACCGGCGTCAAGCGTGACGTGCTCACCTAAAATTATCGGTGATTTTCTGTTTACAAGCGGGTGTTTAGTATTTAAAAGTTCCAAATCCTGTCCTGCACACGCGCCTACAACTTTTATATCTTCTTCCTTCCAGTCAACATCTGCCAGAAAGGCCCCCAAAAGCTCCTGCGCTACAAAATACACATCGCCTTTATATTCAAAGAAAGTGTATTCAAATTTAGGGTGAAGGCTTATTGCCATATTAGAAGGAATTGTCCACGGGGTTGTTGTCCAGATTACAGCATATAAAGGTTTATCACTATTCACACCTGCTGCCTTAAACGCTTTTTTCCTGTCCTCATCTTCAAATTTAAATCTTACATAGATAGATGTTGATGTGTGATCTGCATATTCAACTTCTGCTTCCGCAAGCGCTGTTTCGCACGCTGCACACCAGTAAACAGGTTTTAGCCCTTTTTCAATATATCCTTTCAGGTACATTTCGCCAAAAACTCTAATTTGTTCGGCCTCAAACTCAGGATTGATTGTAAGATAAGGGTGTTCCCAATCGCCCCAGACACCGAGGCGTTTAAATTCGTTTTCCTGCCCTTTAAGATTTTTATGCGCAAATTCCCTGCATTTTTGTCTTAACTCTAATGGAGTAAGTGCACTTCTGCCGCCTTTTATATTTTTGACAACAGCATTTTCGATCGGAAGTCCGTGGCCGTCATACCCCGGTACGTATGGCGCATAGAACCCTGATTGAGATTTATATTTTATCAAAATATCTTTAAGGATTTTGTTCAAAGCAGTACCAACGTGAATTTTTTCAGAACTCAAATACGGCGGACCGTCATGTAAAACAAAAGAATTTGTTTTATCGCGCTGCTCAATATTTTTTTCGTAAATATTGTGTTCTTCCCAGAATTTTTGTATTTCAAGTTCTCTGACAGCAGCATTAGCCCTCATCGCAAGTGTTGTTTGAGGCAAATTCAATGTTTCTTTATATTCAACCTTTGTTCCTGTTTCATTAGTCATTTTGTTATCCTTTTTCTATTTGTACCACTTCTTTATTTTTATGCTCAGAATGATTTTCTTCTATATGCAAAATATTATGCTTAATATCTTCACCAAGACTTTCCGCCTTAGACATTCTGACAAATTCATTCATTTTATCATAATCAAATTCATTTTCCCAGCGTGCTATAACAACAGTTGCCACACAATTTCCGATTAAGTTAACAGTTGTTCTGCCCATATCAAGAATCTGGTCAATACCAAGCAGAATTGCAACACCTAAAATCGGAATATTAAAGCTTGCGAGGGTTCCGGCAAGAACGATTAGCGAAACACGCGGGACACCTGCAACACCTTTACTTGTTAACATAAGAGCAAGCATAATTATTAACTGCTGGTTCAAATCTAAATTTATACCAACGATCTGAGAAGAGAATAAAACCGCCATTGCAAGATATAGCGTACTGCCGTCAAGATTAAACGTGTATCCTGTCGGCATAACGAACCCGACAATATTTTTAGGCACGCCAAAACGCTCCATAATCTCCATAGCGCGCGGGAAAGCAGCTTCTGAACTTGCCGTTGTAAACGCGAGCAGCGCCGGCCCCTGTAATGCTCTTATCAGATTACGGAAAGATATCTTAACTATTTTACAAACAATTATAAGCACCAGCAGGACAAAGACAGCCAGAGCCGCATATAATGCCCCGATGACTTTTGCATAGTTTTTGAGAATACTTAAACCATTAGCCCCGACAGTAGCGGCAATAGCGCCGAAAATCCCGAGCGGTGCAAAATACATTACATATTCAGTAAATTTAAACATTATTTGAGAAACCGAGTTTAAAACATCCAGAACAGGTTTTGCAGCCTTACCAACAGCGATTATTGCAAGCGAAAAGAATATTGAGAATACGACAATTTGCAATAAATTTCCCTGCGCCATAGCATCAACTATACTTGTTGGGAAAATATCAGTAACCATAGCACCGATTGAAGTATGCGCATGAGTTGCCGCCATAAGACCGGCTTCCTGCATGTGAATAGCATGCTGAGAAGTACCTGAGACAAAGCCCACCCCCGGTTTGAAAATATTTCCCATGGAAAGCCCGATTATAAGTGCTAAAGTTGTAACGATTTCAAAATAGATAATTGTTTTAAGCCCGATTTTACCGAGACTTTTGGCATCACCATGCCCCGCGATGCCGACAACAAGAGTAGCGAACAGCAAAGGGGCAATAATCATTTTAACGAGCCGCAAGAATATTTCAGCGAACGGCCGCATTCTAACCGCAAAATCAGGGGTAAAATGACCAACCAGCACGCCGAGAACAAGGGCTATAAATATCAAAGCTGTAAGTCTTGAGTGTTTCAATTCGGTTACCTCAACGATATTATACTATAAAAACACTATTTGCAAAATTTTAGTTTAAAAAATGTAAATAGACAAATATAAATCATTTATAGGGTTGCAAATTTCTGAAACATAGGCTATAATATATGTATGGATACACGTGAGGATTCTTAATGGCTGAAACCACAGGAAAAAGATTTGATATAAACGAGAAATCCAGCACTAACCGTAGGGTGGGCAAAACGTATTTCCGTATGGACTGCACAAAGCGAGCACTCAATGTTGTCAGAATTGATAAACAGAATACGGGACTAATTCATGTAACGAACCTATTCCCTTATTCCCCTGTCTTGGATTTGCTCCACGCTCACGGAGACTCGCCTGAGGAGCGTTGCTCCAGTCGGCTCGTTCCGTTCGCTATCCGGACTCGCTTCGCTCCGTCCGTCCGCAAATCCGCTATTCCCTTATTCCCTTTGCCTAAATGGCAATATGCCCAAAACCCTTGTCCCATAAGGCTTTCAGCAGGGGGGGGGGGGGCTAAATCCGCTTCACTCAACTCTTTCAGGCGGACGAAGTCCGCTCTTACACATCGGACAACCGCTAAAGAACAAAGGCTCTTATTCCGTCATACCGCAACGAATATCTTTGCAAATTACCAAAATCGACACCTTGCGGTATCTCAAATCAAATTCAACACAAGCTAAAAACTTGTGCAATATAGTATAAAAATAAGTAATTCGTTATCATAGACAGAAATACTACTTAACAGGAACTATGAATGAGAAAAAGATTTAAAATAAAAAATTTAATAAGGAATAACCGCTACGCATTCCTCTCCAGGGGGGAGGAAAAGAATTTGTTAGCGAATGAAATGAGCTTACAAATTCTAGGTGGGGGGTGGACAAGTCCACTCTTACACTCTTGGGAGCCGCTAAAGAAATACGGTGCCCGACTAATGTGCGCATCCAACGAACCAACCCCCTCCCGAATTTCTAAGTTCGCAGGCTCACTAAGAAATTCAGCCCTCCCCCTCGGAGAGGGCAATCACAGTCCACATCTAAACAACAGGACGAAAAACGTCACAAAGTCACAGTCACTTAATCACAAAATCACACAAAAATGTAATAGATAAGGCCGGCAAAGCCGGCAGAAAGCAGAGGTTACAATGACCAAAATGAAGAATCACAAAACAAAAAGAAAGGAGAACAAATGATGTTCAACAGAAAAATCACAAAAACATTGAATTCATCCCTTCTCCCCCTGGGGAGAAGGTGGCACGGAGTGCCGGATGAGGGGTCAAAGCGGGACTTTGAAGTATCTCAAATAACCCCTCACCAAGTTTGGACTAAACTCGCTAAACGCTCGTTAAGTCCAACTATCCTCTCCCCAAAGGGCGAGGGATATGACGAAACCCGTCACAAAGCCACAGGAACTAATTCCTGTAACCACTTAATCACTCAATCACCTGTCTTGGATTTGCTCCACGCTCACGGAGACTCGCCTAAGGAGCGTTGCTCCAGTCGGCTCGTTCCGTTCGCTATCCGGACTCGCTACGCTCCGTCCGTCCGCAAATCCGCTAGTCACTTAATCACTTCTAAAGCGGCCGCGTTTACCCTCGCCGAAGTCCTAATCACTCTAGCGGTCATCGGCATCGTTGCAGCGTTAACCCTTCCGGGGCTCATCCAGAACCACAATGAAAAAGCATGGTCTACTGCAAAAGACCTATGGGAAAAGAAACTCACGGAAACTGTTCGCAGAATGAACATCGACGGAGTCATGACAGGTCACGATTCTACAGAGGATTTCATGAACACTTTCAAAAACTACATGAAAGTAATCAAAACCTGCGACAATGGTGACATCAATAAGTGTTATTCACCTAAAATCGTTACAACAGGTAAAGACGATGCGCCTCTTGACATAGAAACAGAAACGCTCACTTCCGCATCCAGCATGGGATTAAAGGAATGGCAGACTAATACAAATACCATGAGCTTTGTTGTAGCAGACGGAACAACGGTTATTATGGCATACCAGCCAGAATGTCCTTATGCTGATCCTATAGAAGATACAGGATCTCAAGTATCTTGTATGGGATATATGGTAGATGTAAACGGAAAGAAAGGGCCTAATAGAGTTGGTAAGGATATTCAATTATCTTCCGGCGTAGCGTTTTCTACTTGCGATAACCCGATAGGTGACATGTGCTGGTCAACAGAGTTCCAAGCGAATAGAGCAATAAACACATGTGATGGCAGTGAATATGAAGATTTAGACAGCTACGGCTCAAGTAACTCATACTGTGCAATTAATTATTGGGCAGGAGCAAAACTAACTTGCCAAGAAAAAGGAATGAGCTTACCAACAAGAGCCCAACTTGCACAACTGGCAAGCAATTTATATGTAGGTAGCGCAGGCAATGCAATTACAATAGGAGCAAACGAAAACAGAAGCAGCCTAAAAGTGAAGGACGAATATAGCCAAAATCCCCCTATTACTCTTGGCTACGACCACCGCTACTGGTCCAGTGAGGAGTACAATGCTAACTGCGCGTACACCCGGTACTTCTACACTACCGGCACGGACGGCAGTGACAATAACTGGTACAGCAAGGTCAACAACAACCGCCGCGCTGTTTGCATTTCCAACTAAGGACAAAGTCCTTAGTTGGACGTGATTAAGTGACTAGGTGATTAAGTAATTACAGGAATAAGGCAATGTGAGAATTCTCTCGTTGCCTTTTTTAACCTCTCCAAGGGGGAGGTCGAAATTCCGTGAGCGTAGCGAAACTGGATTTTCGGGTGGGGGTTAAACGCGTAGCGTCCACAATTGACCCCCATCTGAAATTTCTAGTCTCGCTTTGCTCGCCAACAAATTTCTGTCTTCCCCCTCGGAGAAGACAATTCTTTCACTCTCTCCCAAGGGGCGAGGGAATTTTTATCGGTCATATGCAAATTCTCACGTTGCCTTATTCTTGTAACCACTTAGTCACTTAATCACTCAATCACTTAATCACCTATTCACCTAGTCACCTTTGTTAACATTCTTATACTTACGATTGAAAACTACAATTAAATATGTTAAAATATAAAGGTATAGATAAGGAGTGTTTATGTTTGACAAAGTAGAAAAGTATCAATTAGTTTTGATGTCAGTAATTCTGGCTTTAGGTATAGTGTGGGCAGCAAAATCAGCTACGGCTAATTTACGCACTGAAGGAATTTCCGTTACCGGTTCTGCATACGAAATTGTTCAATCTGATTCCGCAAGATTCGAATTCAATATAACCGCGAAACAGCCTAACAGAATAGCCGCTTATAACCTTGTACAAAAACAGCTTCCGGAAGTTTTGGATTATTTGAAAAACAAAGGCTTTACTGACAATGATATAGAACTTAAAACAACTAACGGCTACAATACTTACAAATACAATGCAAATGGCTCTACAACCAATGAAATTGCAAGCCATACCATAAATCAGCCGGTTGTAGTCACATCCCAAGATGTTAACAAAATAAAAGATGTCTCAATAGACATCCAGAACTTTATCTCTAAAGGCATTGAAATAAATGCAATGGAGCCTCAATATTTTTACTCAAAACTTTCTGATGTAAAAGTAAAACTTCTGCAAGACGCGACAACCGATGCACAACAAAGGGCTGACGCTATGCTGCAAGCTACTCATAATAAAACCGGTAACATTCAATCTGTCAGAATGGGGGTGTTCCAAATTACGCCTGTTGATTCCACAAATGTTTCCGATATGGGGATTAGCGACACTTCTACCATTGAAAAAAAAGTTACCGCCGTCGCTAATGTTACTTTTAAAATTAAATAAGGAGTAAAAATATGAAAAAGATTTTTATTATAATGTTTGCTGTAAGTTTAATGCCGGTATTGCAGGCTCAAGCCTTCTATTCGCCGTCATCTAATGACCATAATATGATGATATTGAGAGAACAACAATTCCGCCTGCAGGAAATAGATACCAATAAAGATTTTCAGGAACAAAAACAACAAAAACTTAAAGAAGATGAGGAATACGTAAAAAGGATTAACGAAAAGAAAGTTATCAAAAGTATTCAAAAACCAAAAGAATTTGTAGAAGAAAACGGTGAAATCAAAATAAAAGGTGTAGAGTAAGAGAGGTTAACCGCCTCTCTTTTTTTATTAGCTTATTAGTTATTTTGTCCTGCTCTATAACCGCACCATGAATAAACTGCCGGCAACAGCGGTTCTACAGGTAATTTGTGTATAAGCGGGAATCTTGCAAGAACAAGTGCGCCTAATGCGTCATCAATATTAGCCAGCGCATCTTTATAATTAAGCTTTCTGTCAGGTTCTTTGTCTTTCGGGTCAATTATACGGTTTGCAAGATCGGCCGCAACTACCATGCCGCAGAAAAGCCCTGCTGCCGTGCCTAAAATATGGCATGGTATATTATTTAATTTCGGTGAATTCTTTATAAATTCCGTAATCGGTGGAATTGCAAAAAGCGGCATTGTTGCGTTTAAAAATTGAAAAATACCTTCTTTAACCTTGTGTTTTACATTCTTTTTCTTATCAGCTATAATACCTGCCGCTGTACCGCCTACAATAGCTCCGGAACTTACGCCAAGCATTTCTTTCATACCGTATTCTATTTTAAACAGATTTGTTTTTTGCTTTCTGGCAAACAGAATAGCCGGCACCAGAGCACCCGCTATCGCACCGGCTGCCGCCGCAAATTTAACCTTGTTTTCAGCCTTTTCCACATTGTGATATCTGTATGTCCTAGGGACAACACAGTTTCTTATTTTGGGTTCGTTTTTGAACGTGCTGAAAACATCTGTTTTGGGTTTGTATGAATAATTTGTCGTCTGGATATACATTGATTTATTAGATTTTAATCTTCCCGAATTTATATTAGCATAAAAAAATTATATGTGTAGTAGTCAGATGGATTGTTGCTATTTTGTAATATAAACCGGACAATTTAAAATTTTTCAGGCGACTGCTTTTTGCTATCTATCAGCGAGTTTAAGCCCTTTAAGTATCAGTTCAAGTTGAGGAATTACATCTGAATTTTCAAATACAGAAAGCGCAAGATTTATAAATTCCATTTTTGCTTCATCATTAGAGATTTTGATAATATCTTTCAAAAGTTTGTTAATCATTGCATTCTTATCAGTATTAAAAATCTTGTAAGTACCATCCGGATAATAAATTATTGTATTTGCGTATTTATTATTTTCAAAATATTCAACGGCAATTGTTTCCTTGGTTCTGATTGCCATATCTATAAATCTTTGTTCAATATATTTTTCCGAACTGTTGGTCAGAATATCGCGTGATTTGCTTTCTTTATTAAGAAGTTGATAAACATTTTCGGATTTCAATACTCTATAATTTGATATATTATAAGTACCGTCAACAAGACAGCTTTTATCAGTATAGACAATATCAAAATCAAACAGTTCTTTTGGAGAGACATCTAAAGTTATACAAATACTTTCGAGAGTTTTAGCAGAAGGGAAATGAACACCTGTTTCAAGTTTAGACATTTGTCTTGGCTGAATACCAACCATCTCACTTAATTGTTCTTGACACAAGTTTCTGGATTTTCTGTACTTTTTGATATTTATACCTAATGCTTTTGCTAAATCCACCATATATATCCTGCCTTTTCATCAGTATAACGCCTATATTAACTACGAATAATGTGGTAAAAAGTTGATATATTTCTTTACAAAATCTAGTATTAGAAGTTTTACGACGTATAATTTAATAGTAATAAAATTTAAATCAATTCGTTGAGAGCGACAACAGCCATGCTGGTCTGTCGCCGGATTACAAGAAAATCTTGTAATCTATTTCCTTAAATATACAGCAGTGCAATATGGCACTGCTTTTTATTAGCAAGGCTTACGTATTGATATAGAAAACAAAAAAATTAAATTATTTAATCCTTAAAAAAGTCATAAAAATGATAAAATTGCAGCGGGCTTTTCAAAACCACATTTTCTACAAATTTTATGTATGCGGTTTGCAGATCCCTAATCGTTGTATATTCATAATGTTGAAGATAAATTTTATAAGTATCGTTTTTGTCTTTTAGCGCAATAATAAAATATATCGGAACTTCCATAAGCTGCGCTAATTTAAAACTGCCAACAGGAAAATCAGCCTTATGCCCGAAAATTTCAGCTTCAAAAGTTGCGGTATCTGTATTTTCAGGCACTCTATCCGCAGCAATAAAGGCAATGCTGCCATCTTCAAGGCTGTCTTTAAGTCTTATTGCAGTATCGACGCCTATTTCTTCAACAGGATAGGGCGTGAGCGGTATTTCTTTTGCTATTTTTTTGACAAACCCGTTAAATATTTTGCACTGATTTTGGCTCAAAAAAACATTTACCTTTAAATCCGGATGTCTGGTGTTATTTATAAAAAGTGTACGCATAACATCGGTATTTCCGACATGTGCGCATAGAAAAAATACTCCTTTACCTTTATCAAGATCAGAATACAATTCTTCTTTATCATCTTCTGATTCAAATATTATTTTATTTTTATCAAATTTATTAGGGTAAATTTCTATTTTATCAGTCAGAACATGTGTATAAGATAAAAAATGTTTAAACTGGTTTATCAAGTTTGGTTTTATACCGGTAAGCGGGTTGATAACAGTAAGGTATTTTTTTGAATATCCGCGTACATCTTTTGCAAAAATAAACGCAAAAAATGTAACAAAAAACGCTATAAAATTTACAGCCTTTTTGCCGAATAAATTATATATATACCACAACAGCATTAATCTTTTTTTGCCTGCTGCCTGTTCTTTTACCTGATACCATTGCATTTTACACGCACTCCAATAATGTATAGCAGTGAATGCCTACATTTGTATATTTGTTTTCTATTCTTAATCCTGCATTTTCTATCAGAGAAGACAATTCCGCCAGTGAATACATTTTGCTGTTACCGTTTGCCATACAGGTAAAATAGAGCGAAATATGTGCAATGGCAAAGGCTGCCCCGCTAAATTCCTGATTATCAATTATCGGCTCAAGAATATATATACGTGTTCCGCTTTTTGCTGCAGCCTTAACTTTTTTCAAAATCTCTATAACCTGTTCTTCTGAAAAGCAGTCTAAAAACTGGCTCATAAAGACAGCATCTTCAAGCTGCGGCAATTTATCATCAGACAAAATGTCCAGTCCATAGAATTTGAGGCGGTCTGAATTTACATTCTTTTCTGCAATTTCTTTATTCACAGGTAAATCAATTATATTGACCCTACAGTCAGGCGCAAAGGAAAGACAGGCTTTTTCAAATTTACCTGTGTTGCCGCCTATATCGAATATTTGCTGCGGTTTGTGTTCAAAAATTATCTTCAAAACTTCATCAAAGCAGTCGTCAGAATAGTAATGATCAAAGTCATACCAGGATTTTTTAGCCCTGTCAGGTAAATTCGGCACATGCGGATATATTGTAGGGGCATCAACAAAATATTTTTGCAGCCCGCACGGACTCGCTTTCGCAAAAGATTCCGTTAATTCCGAGGCGCCGAGATAACACACATCACGCATAAAATTAAAATTATTAATCGTCATCTCATCTGTCAAAAAACATTCCCCAAGCGGAGTGAGTGAAAATCTTTCATCTGATTTTTCAACAATACCGGAATAATATGCGACCTGTAAAAGTGTTACAGCCGTGTATTTTGATACATTACAATTAGAAATAATTTCATCTGTTGTTGACTGTTTTTCTGATAAAAATTTTAATATACCAAAATCCAGCATTGCGGCAACCGCCTGAAATGTAAACGGTGCAAATGCTATTTTTTGTGCATTATTCAATGCCTCAACTTTTGAATATTTCTTTTTATTACTTCTTCTATACTTAATTTTTGTTGATTTAACTTCCACCATGGTATTATTATACCATGGACATATTTTATACAGATATTGAAAAATTTTACAGCGCCCTGACACCTGTGCAAACCGATGAATTCATAGGGATTTACGGTCAAAAGTTCGGCTCAGGCAAAAGAAGTAAAGAACATGCACTCGGGCGGTTTCTGGTTAAATACATAGCAAAAAATTTTTATAACAAAAAAAATACTGATATTGATATAAAGCAAAGTAAACCTTACTTTATATCTAACAGCGACTTGAATTTCAGTATATCTCACAGCAGAAATATTGTGCTTGCAGGTTTTGACACAAAGCCTGTCGGTGTTGATATTGAAGTGATGAAACCAAGAAACATAAAAGAAATTCTGTCACATCTCAATATTAAAACAGATAATGTCAGCCCTGAATTATTCTACAGGTATTGGACAGCCTACGAAGCCAAAATAAAACTCCAAAGCATTCCCAAATCCTATTGCACGGTTAAATTACTTCCTGAATTTATGTTATCGGTTTTAAGCGGAGAATCTTTGGATATCAATAAAATGCTCAGGATATATGAACTCGCAAGCCCCAATGCCAGCATAAATCCGAGTGAACTGATTAATTTAAAACTTGTAAATGCCAGCAGCAGGAATGAAAATACTGTTGTTATGCAGGAAATTAACACTGCATCATTAGAATTTTTTGAACCGTTAAATCTGAATATCGCATAATCAAGTCCAAAGCCGGTAATCAGGAATATTGCAAGTATATGAAAAAGATTTAGCGGTTGAAAAAGACTTATAAAGCTTATTGCAAAAAGGCTTGCTAATATTGACGGGCAGATTATTTTTACGGCATTTTTGAATGTAAAAATAAAACCTAAAAGCAGGTATAATAAAATATAAATCGGGACAAGAATTTTTAAACACGCTAATCTAATTTTTTTTATGCCGCCTGATATTTCTGATGGCAGATTTATATAATGAGTATTCTCTATGCCTTCCAGAAACTCAGGATTATCAACATTATACATAACCATTATTGAATGCGTTTTATCAAGCATAAATTCATTTAACTGATTAATATTTCTAAACGCCTCCTCACTGAAATATTTTTTATCAAAATGTCTTATCTGATACAAATTTTCAGGTGTTAAAAGTTCGCTGAATACATTTAATTCACTCTCGTAAAGTTCTGTTCGAAGCATCATATTTTCTTTTTGTCTTTTTATAGAAGGTAAAAATTTACTCAATGAATAATATGCAATACTGTTCTCATTAAGCCGTTGCGCAATATTTTCTTCCCGCTCCAAAATATCCTGCAAATTATCTCCTTCAACAATAATGAAAGATGTATTAGAATTAGCCGATGTAACTTCCTGATAAAGTTTTTCCGCCTCAATCATTTGTTTTGACGGCTTGTACATCGTTCTTATATCATCATTAAAATGTATCCTGAACAAACCGGCAAGAATAATCAGGCCAAATACAATAAGCAGTTTTTTATTAAATTTCAAATCAAATTTATGTTTTGAAGTCTGCGGAGGTAAAAACGGATAAAAAAGAACAACAAGACAATACACCGTAATAAGTCCGGTTGAGGTAAATACAGCTATTTGTTTTAACAATTCAATACCGGAAAAAAGCAAAATCAATAATGAAGAAACAGTTGTCAGCATACTGACAGTCAGACTTTTTATAACTTTTTTAATATCACTTTCCATAAGGTAATGCAGCGAATAATCCACGCAAATCCCGATTAATGTTGTTGAAAAGACAAATGTCAGAATATGTATCGAAGAAAACAGCAATGCACAAACGCAATATCCCATCCCCATGCCTGTAGCAAGACTGAACATTATCGGCAAAAGTATTTTTAACGATCTGAAATACCACAATACAAGTCCGCCAACAAATAATGCGGATATTATACAAATGATATTAATTTCATTCATAGACCTTGCGCTTGCGTAATATGAATGCACAGGCGCACCGGTCAAATATATTTTTATATCGTCATTGTTTTGAGAGCGTTGCAAATCTATCAGCTTTTTAACTTCTTTATTTGTTAAAGAAGGCGAAAGTGCAAGTTCTTTTTCCACCACAAGATTAATAATTTCGTAGTATTTTCCGTTAACAGAATTCATAACCCCGCCGTCGCCGAGTGATGTTATATAATCCGTAAACAGCAAAAACGGATCTTCTTCCTCCGGCAATAAAGAAAAACCGAACGGATTATATAAATTATCCACAGCCTGCTGCGTTATTGCCTCAAAATCACCGTTTTTCATTGTCTTATAGTCGTTATACGAAAGCAGGTTATTCTGATATTTTTTATAAAATTCAAGCGTTTTTACAAAGTTGGCGGATTTTATTTCAAAACTCTTTTTATCTATATTTTTGACAAATTCTTCCTTTGCCTTTTCAACCAAATCAGGATTGGTACCTTCTATCAAAACATTTATATTAGAAGAATATTTTCCGCTCAATTCAACAAGCAGTTCATCTTTTGCGTTATCAGAAAAAAAGGCGCGCAAAAGATTTGTTTCAATACGTTCGGGTTTAAGAAATGCCCCAATAGCGACAAACGCCAGTATTGCAATAAAAAATATTCTTAGTATGTTTATTTTTTTCATATCAGTCACAATAAAATTTTATTTTTGTGTTTGTACCGTTTAGCGGGTTTATATTAATTTGATTAATATTTTTTTCACCTGTTATAATAATATTTTTCAACTGCTGCGCCGCCGGAGATTTTGCTTTTGGCTGCAGCGCAACTGTCCAGATACCGTTTTCGTTATGATAAAAAAGATTGAAATTTTTGTTTATAACTGAGTAATTTTTGTTTGCAATAGAGGTAATAATTTCGTTTATCTGCTTGTTACCGGTAGATGTGTAAGAAGTTGTTGTCTTAACCGGATAAAGTGTTTCAAATATTACACCTTTTTCTTTGATAAAATGAAAATTTCCGCCGGATTGTAATGTTCGCTGCGGAAAAACTTTTTCCTGTGTAAATTTACAGGAAATACTGTTAAACTGCGGCAGACTTTCAACAACTGTTTGAGTTTCAGCCGGATAATCAAAAATATCCGCCAGAGAGTATGTGCCAAATATTAAAAATACAAAAATTATGAGATACTTAAACATTTTAATCCTTCTTTTAATCCTTGCGGAGCGTCGTATAAACTTTTGCGGGAAACCGCATCCACGCAAATCTGCATTGTGGAAGCTTTGAATATTACATCTCCGCTTTGAATATCTTTTATTTCATATTTTATTTTTAATGAAGGTTCATACTCTTCCAAACTTGCTTTTATCAGAAGTTTTTGGGAAAGTGTAGCGGATTTAATAAATTTCATATCCATTTTTGCTATAGGATAAACATAACCGTCTCTAACCATTTCAGGATAGCTGTAACCGATCTTTTCAAGCAATTTGCAGCGTGCGATTTCCGTATATTTGACATAATTTCCATGCCAGACAACATTCATCGGGTCTAAATCGAAAAACGGCACCTCTATTTCTATTTCTTCTTCAGCATAACTCATATTATTTTAACCTTTTTTTGAATTATAAAACAAAATTTTATTTTATAAAAGTACCCGATGAGAATATATTTTGTCCGTCTGTATAGGTATAATCAACAGAAAGATCATTACTCTTGAGGATAAGTTGTATTTTTGCATCCGGTTTTATGACTTTTGTGAATTTGATTTTTTTGATTTTATTGCAAGGAATTTCAATTTTAAAAATATTTTCCGCATAAAAATGAGCAAAAAATAACTGCACAACCCCGGGGAGTATCGGCAAATCAGGGAAATGTCCGTTGAAAAAATTACTGTTTTTCAAAAATGCCAGAGTAATTTGCGCACAATTTTTATCTGAATTTATATCAAACACAAGCGGAAGCGAAAGATTCAGCCCGAAAATCATCTCCAGCTTTTCACGGTCAATTTTACCCGTAACGTTTTTAGGTATTTCAGGTAAAAAGCGCCATTTTTGCGGGTATAATTCTGAATACGCCGCAACATGCGACTTCAAAATTTTGATTAACTCAACAGATCCTGTTTCCAGCAATTTTTCTTTGCCTTCTTGCGTCAATACTACTGCCGCTGCAATTTTTTCATTGTATTTGAAACAATAACTGTTTTCTATTAATTCATTTTTATTCAGATACTCTTCCAGTTCAACTGCTGAAATACGTTTTTCCTGTATTTTTAATATTCTGTCAGCACGACCTGTTATTTTAAACCTGTTACCGTCAAGTTCAATCAAATCACCCATAACCTGTTCGTTTTCGAGAAAATACCTTGATTTTATGTGTATAACACTGTCACTGTCAACAGACACTTCAACATCAGAAAAAGCTGTCAGCCAATCAGCGGTTGATGATGTACGGTATGCAATAATGCCGCATTCCGTGCTTCCGTAGATGTCTATAACATTGGATTTTTCTTCAAAAAATGCAAAAGTACTGTTTTTTAATTTATCACCTGCCGTAAAAATATATTTTGGCGGCACAGGGTTTATATTATATTTTGCCATTCTGTCAAGAAATGACGGGGTTGAAATAAAAACATAATCCTGCTGTTCAATTTGTTCTGGAAATTTAATTATATCAGTATCAATGACATAACCATTTACCAGCGGAAACATAAGAGCAAATGTCATGCCGAACATGTGCGACATTTTTGTTGTTGTAATAAAGACAAGATTTTTATCTGGCGAAAACTTTTCATACAAATCATTTGCTTCATTAAGCAAATTTTGTAATGATTTACGCGCCTTTTTCATCCTGCCTGTTGAGCCGGATGTGTAAAAGTTGATAAATACCTCATCAGGATTAACCTCCGGTATTACGAAATCCATGTCAGATGCTTGAACAGTATCAATAAAATCACCTTCAAGTATTTGGCGTTTGTTTTTGTCGGTCAACAGAAAAAGTTCTTTACCTGAATAAATCCCGGCCAGAAAATTCAATACGAATTCAAAATTATCCTCTTCACACAAAAGGAGATTTTTGCATTCCTGTACAGCAAGATATGCAGCACGTCCTGACACAAGCTTTTTAAGCTCAGCCCCGCAGTATTCTTTTCCTTTTGATTTTAATATTACTTTTTCATCACCGAAATTAAACATTATGCCGTCTCTTGAAAATAAGCCTTATTATGTATTCAACGCCGAACACCATGCCTGTCAAAAGATATGATACACAGCCGTTATATATAGTCCAAACCTTTGAACTCATAAATATTGTAGCAAAAGATACCAGAAAGTTAAATATCAAAAAAACACACCATACATAAGTCAGGTTGCGGGTGTATTGTTTGACAATCTCCGGCAATTCTTTTCCTCCCTCCATTATTTTTGCAAATTTCTGTATAATGGTTTCTTTAGTAAAAATTGATGAGAAAAATATAAAGAAAATTAAAAGATTAATTAATGCAGGATAAAATTTAAGCGCAATAAAATTGGTAAAATGGAATATACCGATTACGACAAATGTAAATAGTACGGGAAAAATCATTCGCATAACAGTTCATCAATCGCGTTAACTACATCCTCAATAGTTCTGATTTGCTTAAAATTCTCAGGAGATATTTTTTTATGAGTGAATTGCTGGACTCGAACAGCTAAATCCACTGCATCTATACTGTCCAGTTCAAGATCTTCAAAAAGGTTTGCCTGAGGTGTTATTTTTGCTTCATCTATTTCAAAATCCTCAGTCAGAATCTTTGTTAATTCTTTTAATATAGTATCTTTTGTCAGCTTCTCACTCATCTTCTAATCCTGCTTTGTCTGCGCCTGAATAAAATCTGCAAGGGTTTTGACAGAATAAAAATGTTTTTTATTTTCATCATTATCAGCCCCCATTTTGAGATTATATTTTTTCTTGAGCGCCATACCTAATTCCAACGCATCAATAGAATCCAGACCTAACCCTTCAACAAACAACGGAGCATTTTCATCAATGTCTGCAGGTGTAATATCTTCCAGATCCAGCGAATCTATTATAAGTTGTTTTATCTCTTCTATAATCATCATCTTAACCTTTAACATTATGATAATCTAACAAATTCAGAATGTCAAATTTTATATTTCCTGTTTTATAATATCCATAATTTCTTTGCGTGCCTTTATATCCGAAACATGCGAAAAATCTTGCGGTAAGATTTCATCCTTAACTTCAATATTATAATTCACAACCCTATCACCTATATCATAAATCGGCTGATTTTTCTGCAAAAATGGATAATCCGTTGTTATCTTAACCGGCACAATTGCCGTATTTGAATGAAGGGAAATAACAGCTGACCCCTTATGTAATTTGATATCCTCATCAGGTTTTGTTCTTGTTCCGGTAGGGAAAATTATTATATTAAACCCTTCTTTCAGGAATTTATCTGTTTCCGTCTTAAAATCATCTATATCAATATCGTTGATTATATAAATTGATTTAACTATATTCCTGAAAAGCGGATTTTTTAGCGTATCTTTTTTGGCAAGACAGGTAGAATTAGGGATTAATCCTATTAATATCACAATATCAATAAATGTCGGATGGCTTGCCACAATTATTTTACCTGACAAATTAGCCAGACCCGCTTCATCATTACAATTTACTTTGATAAGTTTTATTTTTTGTAAAAAGTCTTTAAAAAATTTCCAGGAGGAATGTATAACACCGGCATAAGCAAATTTTCTGCGTTCAACCGGCGTTTTCAGCGTTATATACGGAAAAATAAAAAAACTAATTACACCTGCTCCAAATCCAAAAAGGACAAAGCAAAACAGTATTAAACAAGAGCGCCAGAGTCTAATCATACAAGCCTCCGTAAGGTATAAAAAACTGCTCTGTATTCATCTGATTTTCCTGATAAAAAATTAACAAAATCGTCATAATTATCTGAAACTTTATGGTTTGTTTCTTTTATAAATTCTATTTTATCAGCGCCGTCAGCAGGGATTTTCCCTATTAAACACGCAACAGCAACAGGTTCAGGAAGTGTATCCGCATAACAAAAAAGTGTAGGTTTATCTTCACTAAAAGCTTCCCAGAACCCGTTAGAAATAGTATGTTCTCCGGCAGAAACCGCATTGTATTTGCTTGTAATCTTATGGAACAAAGAAAATGTGCCCACTGCTGCATTATGAACTGACGAACTGAATGCAACCGGCGAAACCTCATTTTCTTCAGTGTACTGCTTTATTAGTTTTTCCAGCCTGTCAAATTCCCCGATGCGGGACGCAAAGACAATATTAACATCACGCCCATCATAGCAGCTATTCAGGACATAAAACGTTAGTTTTGCAAGCAGGCTGAGCTTTCGGCGCATAAGCATCGGAACAAATGACAAATCAGGTTTGTCATCTTTTGAATAAGCCGTTTTGTATATGAAAAAATTTTCATTCATGCTAATATACTAATATAGTTGGAGAGAAAATGCAAAAAAAGATTTATATCACCGATTATAATGCAATATGTAACCTCGGCAATAATATTGACCGTATTTTTGAGAATGCTGTTAAAGGTGATACTGATTTTCTTACTTTAGACAACGAACTTATTAAAGGTAAAGAATTTTATTTCGGGAAAATTAACGCTGAACTTCCTATTATTGAAGCAGAAAACTTTAACCTGCGCTGTAACAGACTTTTGTTATACCTTATAAACAGCATGCAAAAAAGTATCTCAGGACTAATTTCAAAATACGGAACTGCCCGTATTGCAGTTGTGACGGCAACAACAAATTCAGGCATTGAAGAATACGAAAAATCGCATAATCCTAAACATTTTGAAATAGGCAATCCTGCGGTATTCATAAAAAATCACCTCGGACTTAATAATTTTTATGAATGTATTTCAACGGCCTGCTCATCAGGCATTAAGACGTTTTCAACAGCGCAAAAGCTTCTGAATAAAGATATCTGCGACGCTGTAATTGTTGCGGGCGTCGATTCTCTTGCCAAACTTCCGGTATATGGTTTTCATTCGCTGGAAGTGCTTTCGGATAAAAAATCTAATCCTTTTTCCAAAAACAGAAACGGGATTAATATCGGAGAAGCTGCTGCAATGTTTGTTATAGAAAAGCAGGGAAGCGGAATTTGTATAAAAGGCACAGGCGAAACCTCGGACGCTTATCATGCCGCAACACCGGATCCTAAAGGGTATCAAGCTTCACATGCAATAAAAATTGCGCTGGGAAATGCAAATCTGTCCCCTGATGCAATTGATTACATAAACCTTCACGGAACAGGTACTATAGCCAATGATTTAATGGAAGCAAATGCGATTTATAGTGTTTTCGGAGGCTGTACAGAGGCAAGTTCAACAAAACCTCTGACAGGTCATTGTCTCGGGGCTGCAGCCGCTTTAGAAACCGCTCTTTGTTGTCATGTAATAAAAAATCAAACGGTTTTACCGCATATTTATGACGGAGAATATGATTTTTCACTGCCGCAAATTAATCTAGTCACAAAAGCTGTTAAAAAAGATATAAATAACGTATTATGTACATCATTCGGGTTTGGCGGTACCAACGCCGCAATAATTTTAGGGAGGGAAAATGACTAATTACGATATGACAAAAGTTTTGCCGCACAAACCGCCTATGATTCTCATTGACGATGTTCTGGAATACAATCTTGAAGAAAGATCCGTAAGCGCTATAGTCAATATTAATGAAGATAAGTTGTTTTTTGATAAATCAATAAACGGCGTTCATTCAACTGTCGGAATTGAATTTATGGCACAAACAATCGGCTGCTATTCGTATTTCAGGAATGATATGAAGCCGCCCGGTATCGGATTCTTGTTAGGTTCAAGGTTATTTAATTGTAATATTCCTTATTTTGAAAACGGCAAAACATACAAAATCACCGCAAAAGAAATTTTTACAGATAATAAACTTGTTTCATTTGAGTGTTTAATTTATAATGATAATGAAGTATGCGCTCAGGCAGTAATCAATGCTTACATGCCGGCGAACAAAATAGACCTGATAGGGATGTTAAATGGATAAAACAGTATTAATCACCGGTTCAAGCCGCGGAATAGGAAAAGAAACAGCTTTATATCTTGCGAAAAACGGATATGACATTGTTTTGCACTGCAACAACAATATTAAAAACGCGGAAGAAACAGCCGCATTAATTGAAGAATACGGATGCAAGACAAGAATTTTACAATTCAATATATCCGATAGAGAGCAGTGTAAAAAAGTTTTGACAGAAGATATTGAAAAACACGGAATATATTACGGTGTTGTTCTGAATGCAGGAATCGCAAAAGATAATGTTTTCCCTGCGATGGAAGATTCTGAATGGGATGATGTCCTAAATACAAATCTCGGCGGGTTTTACAATGTCTTGAAACCGGTTGTTATGCCTATGATATCAGCAAGAATCAAAGGAAGAATTATCACTATGTCCTCTGTATCCGGTCTTGCCGGAAACCGCGGACAGGTAAATTACAGTGCCTCAAAAGCAGGTATTATCGGCGCAACAAAATCTCTTGCATTAGAACTTGCAAAACGCGGAATTACTGTTAATTGCGTTGCTCCGGGTGTGATAGAAACCGATATGACACAGGATCTGCCTGTTGATGAAATAAAAAAAATCATTCCGATGAAACGTTTTGGCAGCGCAAAAGAAGTTGCAAGTCTTATAAATTTTCTTATGAGTGAAGATGCATCATACATTACAGGTCAAGTTATTTCTGTAAACGGAGGGCTGTATTTGTGAGACGGGTTGTTGTAACTGGAATGTCGCTTGTAAGCTGTCTGGGCAATGAAGTTGACAGTGCTTATGAAAGACTTAAAACATATAAAAACTGCATTCGCTATTCTCCTGAACTGGCAGAATACGACAAATTAAACACGCGCTTATCAGCGCCTGTAGATTTTGAAACACCAGAACATTTTACGCGTAAAATCACGCGCACAATGGGTCCTATTGCTATAATGAGTGTATCAACAGCAGAAAAAGCGCTTGCGGATGCAGGACTTTTAGGGGATGAAATTCTCACAAGCGGACAAACCGGTGTTGCTTACGGCTCATCTTCAGGGTCTTTAAAAACCATTATTGATTTTTATTCAATGCAGGTGGATAAAGAAGTAAAAAATCTCAATTCCGGTTCCTACGTCAAAATGATGTCACAAACAGCCGCTGTTAATATCTCTTTATACTTCAAAACCCGCGGAAGGATTATTCCGACATCCACAGCCTGCACCTCAGGTTCTATGGGAATAGGGGCGGCTTATGAAGCAATAAAAGACGGTTATCAAACAGTAATGATAGCAGGCGGGGCAGAAGAATTTCACGCAACCCATATTGCGATATTTGATACTCTCTATGCAACAAGTTTAAAAAATGACTCTCCGGAACTTACACCTGCTCCGTTTGACAAAAACCGCGACGGGCTTGTAATAGGTGCAGGTGCCGCGACGTTAATCCTTGAAGAATATGAACACGCAAAAAAACGCGGAGCAAAAATTTACGCTGAAATAATCGGTTACGGTAATACAACGGACGGTACGCATATAACCAACCCTAACCCTGAAACTATGGGCAATGCAATAAAAGAAGCACTGTATTATGCCAAAATTTCTCCTGATGATATCGGATATGTTAATGCTCACGGCACAGCAACAATTCAGGGGGATACAGCAGAATCTCAAGCGACATACGATATATTTAAGCGTAATGTTCCGATAAGTTCTATAAAAAGCTACACCGGACATACTCTCGGCGCCTGTGGCGCTATAGAAGCCATTCTTACAATCAAGATGATGAACAACAACTGGTATTGCCCGACTCTTAACCTTAATGATGTTGATGAAAACTGTGCGCCATTAGGTTATATAATGAAAGAAGGGCGTGAGATGAAAAATAATATCGTTATGTCCAATAATTTTGCTTTTGGCGGCATCAACACATCTTTGATATTCAAAAAAATCTAAGGAAGTTAACTTTATGCTAAAACATTCAATCCCGAAAATGCAAAATAAGGGTAAATATATTTCAGAATTTAAACACGATTATACCGTCATTGATATTGAGACAACCGGTCTTTCGTTCAAAAATGATGAAATTATTGAGATTTCAGCGCTTAAAATAAGAAATAACAGTATTTCTGGTGAATTTTCATCACTCATAAAACCGGAAACAAGTATTTCAGAGCGTATTTCTCTTATCACAGGCATAACACCTGAAATGCTATCAACTGCTAAAAAAATTGAGCAGGTATTACCTGAATTTATAGATTTTGTTGGCAATGATACATTATTAGGCCATAATGTTTCTTTTGATATAAATTTTATTTATGATAAGTATTTGAAATTATCTGATCGGCATTTTTGTAATGATTATATGGATACAAGAATACTTGCGCAAAAATATTGCGATACTGAAAATAATAAACTTGCCACACTTGCCGGTTATTACGGTATAAATGTTGAAGGACAGCACAGAGCATTAAATGATTGTATCATCACATTTAATGTCTACACCAAAATAATGGAAGCACAATTGCAGAAAAAATGAAGAAAACCCTATTTATAATATTTCTCTATATAACAATGTTCTCTTCTGCAATTGGAGCAGAAGAGATTAAAAAAGTTGATTTACAACAGGCCATAAATATAGCTGTTGATAACAATATTGACCTGCAAACGTCTAAACTGGATATTGACATAGCAAAAAACAACATTAAACAGGCAAACCGGCTGAATAATCCGAATATAAACACATTCTTTAATTTAGGCGCTGCGGGCTGGAGCGAACCACAACAGATAGGCGCGTCTGAACTTATTGAAATAGGCAAACGCGGTCCGCGTAAAAATCTTGCTAAAGCTAATCTGGAGTTGATAAAGGAAAATATTCAATACAACAAATTTAAATTAAAAATGGATGTAAGAGAAGCTTATGTAAAACTTGTAGCGGCAAAATCCGTTCTCTATACTTTAAAGCAGCAGCAGGCTCTTCAGGAAAATCTCTTGAGTATTGCAAGAAAAAGATACAAAGCCAATCTTGTACCGGAAATAGACGTTATTCAGGCTGAAATTGCCCTTAATCAGATGATTACGCAGGTTAATTCCGCTGAAGTTGAAGTGAATGCGGCATATAACAATTTCAACAAAATCATTAACGACAAAAACAAAGTCAAATACGATTCCGTGGACAAAATTTTTGCGGAAGAAAACAACTTTGAAGAACTTTTGACACCCGAACCTGATATTGAATTACCTGCATTTGATGAGATAGATGAACGGGCGCTCGCAAACCGTTTCGATATTAAAATTGCAAAAAATCAGGTTGATATAGCACAGAAAAACTTAATAGTGGTAGCAAGACAGAGAATACCGGATATAGAAGTAGTCGGCGGCTGGCTTTATCAAAAAGCAAACCATACTGATGACAACCGCTTTAACAGCGGAGCTTTTGCCGGCGCAAATGTAGTTAATATCCCGCTGTTTTACAACTACTCTCCGGAAATTAAAAATGCAAAATTAACGCTTGATCAGGCTCTTATGAACTATGAATCCGTAAAAAATAAAGCAACTATTGATTTACATTCAGCTTACAACAAATTCTTAACAGCGCGGATGAACTTAAACCACTATGAGAAAAAAATCTTAACGGATTCCGAAGAATTGATAAGTGTTTCAACTAAAAGCTATGAACAGGGCAAATCCGATATCACAGCATTAATCGTAATGAAACAATCCTACCGTTCAATCATTATAGGCTACACTCAGGCTCTGGCAGATTATTACAATAGCTGGACAAATTTTTTACGAGAAGTTAATGACCCTGAATTTGATTTGTATGAGGATTTGTAATTTTTCGCCGCCTGCATTAGAGATATTAATATTACTTTAAATTACTTTTGAAAGATTTATTATTTGTGTTACTATCGTAAGATAAATGAGAGGTGGATATGGAAAACTTGAAAATTTATCTTGATAAAGATATTGATACAGAATTGATTAAGTCTAAAAAAATAGCGGTTATAGGGTTTGGTTCACAGGGTTACGGCCAGTCAATGAATTTAAAAGACAGCGGCTGTGATGTTGTTTTAGGTTTAAGATTAGGCGGCAAATCGGATATTAAGGCAAAAAATTACGGTTTCAGAACAATGAGTATTCCGGATGCAGTTAAATATGCAGATATAGTTCAAATACTTATTCCGGATGAATTACAGGCTCAGGTTTACGCTGAACAAATCAAACCGTATATGAAAGCTGGTCAGTACCTGATGTTTTCTCACGGATTTAATATCCACTACAAAAAGATTGTCGCGCCGGAAGGTGTAAATGTAATTATGGTTGCGCCTAAGGGACCTGGGCATACAGTCAGAAGTGAGTATAATGAAGGCCGCGGCGTACCTTCATTAATTGCTGTATATCAAAATCCTTCTGGGGACGCAAAAGATATAGCACTTTCTTATGCTTCTGCAATCGGAGCAGGACGCGCCGGAATTATTGAAACAACCTTCAAGGAAGAAACAGAAACCGATCTTTTCGGGGAACAGGCGGTAATTTGCGGCGGTGTTTCTGCACTGATAAAAACCGGATTTGATGTGCTTGTGGAAGCCGGATATTCGCCTTATATGGCTTATTTTGAAGTTTTACACGAGATGAAACTTCTGGTTGATTTAATCAATCAGGGCGGACTTGCTGATATGAGATACTCTATATCCAATACAGCAGAATACGGCGATATGACAAGAGGCCCTAAAGTTATCGGTGAGGAGTCAAAACAGGCGATGAAAGATTTATTAAAAGATATCCAAAGCGGAAGTTTTGCAGACGAATTTATTAATGAAATGCAATCCGGATGTAAAAAGTTCAATGAACTCCGCAAAGAAAATGCAGACCACCTTATAGAAAAAGTAGGTCAGGAAATCAGATCCTCCTTTGTCTGGGGAAATCAGAATAAAATAATAGACAGAAATAAGAATTAAAAAATACAGGAGATAATATGTACAGCAATGATGTAATATATGAAATAGTGCAGTTTTCAGTAGGTGATACAAAAGCCGGCACAAAAATGGGTAAGCTGCAATTAAAAAATACAGAAGACAATTCTATATTAAACTGTATTCTCTGGGAAGAAACCTTAAATCGCATGGAGCCTAAAGTATTCCGCACCGGTAATTTAATCCGCCTTATTTCAGCGTCATTCAATGAAAGATTTAATAATTGCCTCGTCTCTGTTATTGAACTTGTTAAGGAAGCAAAAACAGGGTTAAACGAAAAAGAAAGAGAGCAGGCATATAAGGAATTGGTGTCTTATTTTGACAAAATAAGCGATGAAAAAATAAGAGCGTTTCTGACTAAATATTTTACGGAATACGAAGAAGAAATTAAAATAGCACCTGCCGCAAAAATAATGCACCACAATTATATCGGCGGACTTATGGTACATATTCTGGAATGCCTTAAATTTGCAGAAGTTAATCTGGAACAATTTACAATAAAACCGAACAAAGACTATATTCTTGCAGCCTGTATTCTCCATGATATAGGGAAAATTTTTGAATATACAGTTGATTTAGAAAACGGACTGATTGACTATGACGAAAATTTCAAAAAAGATTGGATAACACATTCACAATACGGGTTTTCAATATGTATGAATGAAGGCTTCAAAGAAGTTGCGCGTATGATAGCCGCGCACCACGGCCGCGCGGACTGGGGCGCTATTATTGATCTGGGAGAAAAAGAACTTGAGCCGGATCTTTATTTTATACATCTTGTAGATAATTTATCCGCGAAATTCGGTAAAATTAATGTAGCTTTATTAGAAAAGAAAGAAGGTTAAGTTTTGTCTAAATTAACAGAAAAACACAATTTAAAAGGTACACTGGTATGCGTGGAAGGGATTGACGGGTCAGGCAAATCCACCCAGTTAACCCTGCTGCGTGACTGGCTTAAATCAACAGGACAAGACGTTATTTTTACGGAATGGAATTCATCAGAACTTATCAGTCAGACAACTAAACTGGCAAAGAAAAAGAATCTGCTGTCTGCACGTACATTTTCACTACTGCACGCAGTAGATTTTGCAGACAGGTTTAAGCAGGTAATTGCGCCGGCTTTGAAAGCAGGATTTATTGTACTGGCAGACAGATATGCATATACGGCATTTGCAAGAGATGTTGCAAGAGGAGTTGATCCGAACTGGGTCAGAAAAGTTTATAATTTCGCAATAAAACCTGATCTTGCAATATATTTTGATATAGACCCGCAATCATCAATGGAAAGAATCTGCTTTAACAGAACTCCTAAGTTCTATGAAGCAGGTATGGATTTAAAAATAAGCAATGACCCTTATGAAAGTTATCTCATCTTTCAAGGCAGAGTTATAAGCGAATATCAGAAAATGGTTGATGAATTCGGGCTTGTAAAACTTGATGCAAAAGAATCTATTCATACCAAACAGATTGAAATACGCAGACGGCTTAAAGAAATTCTGAATGCAAAAGGAGTAAATATCTGATGGCAAAAGCAAAAAAATTTAAAAAGAAGCACGATTATGAAGGCTTATTAATAGTTATAGAAGGAACTGACGGGTCAGGTAAATCCACTCAACTGGAACTTTTAAAACGTGCGCTGCAAGATCAGTCCTACGGAGTTATTGTCTCAGAATGGAAAACCTCAAGACTCATTGCGAATGTTATTGATGATGCAAAAGAGCGTAACCTCTTGAATGCAACAACTTACAGTCTTTTGTATGCGGCAGATTTTGCAGACAGGTTAGAAAACCAGATTATTCCCGCTCTTAAATCAGGATTTGTTGTACTTTTAGACAGATATTATTACACGGCGCTTGCGCGTGATGTTGTCCGCGGGCAAGATATTGAATGGGTTAAAAACCTCTATGACTATGCGCCTGAACCTGATTTAATATTCTATCTTGATATGCCGGTTGATACTCTTCTGAAAAGAATTATCGGAACTACCGGACTGGATTTCTACGAAAGCGGACGCGATGTAGGTTTTTCAACAGACTTCTATAAAAGTTTTGAAATTTATCAGAACAAATGCCTTGAACAATACAACAAAATGAAAAAAGAATATAATTTTATATCAATTGACGGAACAAAATCCGTTGATGAAATCCATAAAATTATGAAAGCCGAAGTCCAAAAAATACTTGCCTCCGGAATTCTTTATTAACCAATTGTTAATTTTCAACATAAAAATTTACGTTGCGAAACATTTTGATTTTTTAGTCATGTTTTATGCTAAATTATAAATGTAAAATAGATAATAGTTAAGGAGATTAATGAATGTCTGAATACTTGAGCAAAGAAGAGATAAAACAATGGAGAAGCTCATTGGAAAAGATTACATTAGAAGAATTTGCAGCCAGATTAGGTAAAAAAATTGAAGAAGCAAAACCGACAAACGATCTGGTTGATATAGTATTAAAAGGCCAGCCTGTGGTTTCCACATCAGAAGATTGGCTCCACAACCGCGGAGAAAGATTGAGCACAATAGCTGAACGCGCAATGCTCAGAGAACGTGAAATTTCCCCGACTCCTTTTTCTATTAGTAAGCTAAAATTAGACGATAATCTAAAAAAAGAAGAAAAGAAATCAACTGCTAAACCTAAATCACAAAAGGCAGAAAAAACGTCTAAAACAACAAAAGTTAAAGCAACTAAGTCTGCTAAATCTACAGCTAAAGCAGCTGTAAAATCAGCAGAAACAAAAGATAATGCTAAAATACATTCAACAAAATCAAATTCTCTGAGAGATGATGTGAGAATCGTATTCAAAAAAGCATTAACCGACAGAGAACAAAAAGTATTTGACCATTTCTGCGAGCATTCAAATAAAATTGTATACGCAAAAGACCTTGCAGCATTACTTGATTTGCCCCGCGATTATGTATACAAATACATTAAAAATTTACGTGCAAAAATTGACGGAGACAATCTCCAAAACGCTGATAAGGGCGGTTTTATATTAAATATATAAAAAAATAAAAAATACCTTCACAATTTAAAAAATGAGAATACTGATATTATGTATTCTCATTTTTATATATCTATATATTTTTCTTTCAGCCTTATTGAAGATTACTGCTTCATCTCAAAGTCTTTATGATATCCGTATAAATAAATTATACCTGTTAATGAAGTGTAAAATAACAATTCAGCCATCTCTTCTAGTATAGGATTTTTAATTGAACCTTCTGCGAGTATTCCGATTATCATACCTACAAAGATAAAAATCATGTGCCAGCACGGGAACTTAACCTGTTTTATATAATTCCATAATGTTATGAATAATTTATGTTTTAAAAAGTAAATTGCAGTAATAGCCATATATAACCCATACAAAGGATGAGCAAGCCAGCCGTATTTTATATCATGCCACGAATAAAAACCGTTTGGTTCGCCGGGTATCGGGAAAAATATTGTTCTGCCGCAATTAATTTCTCGCAAGAATAAAATAATTACAATCATTGCCATAGAATTGAAAAAAGTTTTGTTAACTTTTGCTTTCAAAGCCAGTGCAAATGCAAGAGCAAGAAATACAAGCTGCAAACTTTCCAGAGGTCCTGTTTCGTATGAAAATGACACCGGTAGAAATTTTGCAAACGGCCACATTAGTATAAATATTATAACAGGCACCCAGAGTACATTATAAAATTTAAAATTCAGATGTTTCAAAATAAAATCTTTTACGTTAACCATTCCTAATCCCCTTAAACTATAATTGATAATTAAACTATTAATATAACCAAATGTCAACATAATATTAACAAAAATCTAACAAATTCGTGCTATAATAAATATCGGAGGTAGTTATGCTTGAGTATTTTTTAGGTTCATATCTTATAACAGCATTCGGGCTCGCCACAGCCTACTTGTGGGGCGAACATGCACACGCAGGAAGCGGATTAACCTGTATTTTCATTGCTATTGTCTTGTCTATACTTGAAGTGAGTTTATCTTTTGATAACGCTGTTGTCAATGCAATGAAATTAGAAAAGATGTCCCATAAATGGCGGCACAGGTTTTTAACCTGGGGTATTGCAATTGCCGTTTTCGGGATGAGATTTTTATTCCCGATACTTGTTGTCTCCATTTTTGCCAAAATAAGTATGTTAAATGTAGTTGATATAGCACTCCATAATGTTGATAAATATGCATATTATTTACATCAAACCCACGCGCCGATTGTAACATTCGGCGGGTTGTTCCTGCTTATGCTTTTTCTTTACTACTTTTTTGACCACAACAAAGATGTTCACTGGATTAAACCAATAGAAGAACCGCTTGCGCATCTTGATCACATAAGAGGTATAGAAATAATTATTTCACTATTTGCACTTCTTATCACACAAAACTTTGTTATACCGGAGCAGAAACTACATGTTACTATTGCCGGAATATGCGGTATTCTTACATACCTTCTGATTGACGGTTTTACGCATTATCTGGAAAGGCATGAACAAATGAGGCTTGCTCAATGCGCTGAAGGCGCCAAATGTGCCGGCTTAATGAGTTTTATTTATCTTGAATTGATTGATGCATCGTTCTCACTTGACGGAGTTTTAGGCGCATTTGCGCTCAGCAAAGACATCATAATAATCACAATCGGACTTGCCATAGGTGCGATGTTTGTAAGATCTCTTACAATAATGCTTGTTGAAAAGAAAACACTTGCGCAATTTAGGTATCTGGAACACGGCGCACACTGGGCTATCGGCGCGCTGGCTGCTCTTATGCTTGTGTCCACAGTAAAAGAAGTACCTGAAGTCGTAACCGGTTTAATAGGACTTGCGTTTATAATATGCGCATTTATATCTTCAATAATACATAACAAAAAACTTGAAAACCGTATTGCAGACAAAGGCGGTCAGGATGCTTAAACTGCCGCTGGTTAGCTTCATCGTAACATCTTATAATTACGAAAAATTTTTGTACAAGACTCTTGAAAGTATAAAAAATCAAAGTTATAAAAATTTTGAAATAATAATTGTAGATGATGCTTCAAGTGATAATTCTGTTAATATAGCGGAAGAATTTATTGCACAAAATCAAGACATACGAATAACACTTCTCGTCAATCCTCAGAACATAGGCCAATTAGGTTCTATACTTAAAGGATTAGATAAAGCTAACGGACAATTTGTAAGCTTTGTTGATAGTGATGATATTTTACTTGAAGACTATACCAAAGTACATATTCAAACGCATTTACAAACATCTGTTGCATTTACCTCATGCCGGCTGACAGAAATAGATGAAAATGACGAAGTACTCACATTCAACTCAATTTCTTCACCTAAATGTGAAAACATTAAAGATTTATTTGAAACTGAGAATGCCGAATTCAAACTATTAAAGCATAAAAGATTCGGAGGCTGGTACTGGTCGCCCAATTCATCTGCTATGTATCGAAAAGCCGCAATAATATCCCTTTTGGACTATAAAAGCACAGATAAATGGCGTATTTGTCCTGATAAATTTATAATGAACTACGCGCATCTAATAGGCGGAAGTGCAATAATATTTACACCGCTGGCGGGCTATCGCAGGCATCAAAACAATGCCGGCAGCTGTTC
Organism: Candidatus Gastranaerophilales bacterium; assembly: GCA_944326465.1. Taxonomy (GTDB): domain Bacteria; phylum Cyanobacteriota; class Vampirovibrionia; order Gastranaerophilales; family Gastranaerophilaceae; genus CALUVH01. Next base: position 71,118 of record CALVEB010000006.1, read on the forward strand.
ACCTGTCACAGGCAACAAAAAATTAATTTCCGACAAAACAACGCTGGTTAATATTGCAAACAATATAAAAATCAGACCTGAAACTATAAAATTCTTGTGGCAGCAAAGACATAAAAACGGAATTAGAACGTCTTTAACCTTAATTTCAAAAGTAATTTTATCTTATATCTTCTGATATCAGCGTTATTATAACTGATTTGACAAATCTAAAAGCATCCTGTGCAATTTTACGTTATGAACTCTTATATAATCGACCTTATGCTCAACGGCAATAGTATTCAACGCAACCGTGAAAATATCTTTTGTGAGATTATCTTTATCCGGCATATTCAAAAGGCTTTTACGCGAAACGCCAAGCATTACAGGACATTCAAGCCCGTACAGTTCTTCAATCCGGCGCAAAATCTCGAAATTATCCTCTCTTGTTTTGCCAAATCCAATCCCGGGATCAATAATTATATTTTCAGCATTAACCCCGCGCGATACCGCAAAATCTATTCGCTTTTTCAAATCAAGATATATCTCATCCATTACACTTTCATAATGCGGTGCAGCCTGCATATTTTCAGGTGTGCCTTTTGTATGCTGGATTATAACTTTTACACCATTTGCAGCTACAACATCAGCCATTTTTTCATCATATTCAAGCCCTGATACATCATTGATAATAGCCGCTCCTGCATTAATACACGCTTCTGCGACTTTTGCGCATCTGGTATCAATACTCAAAGGCACAGCTATCTTTTGCTCACGCGCAAAATCCAAAACCGGCAAAAGCCGCTTTAATTGTTCATCTGCACTCACTGCCTGCGAAAACGGTTTTGTTGATTCTGCTCCGATATCAATAATATCAGCCCCTTCATTAATCAATTCCAATAGGTGCTTACAAGCTTTTTCCGTATCAAAATACATTCCGCCGTCAGAAAAAGAGTTTTGTGTTATATTCAAAATCCCGACAATTTTTGTTCTTTCATGCAATTGCGGCTTTAAAAATTCCCCGATTTTTTCTCCGAGAATTTTCAACCCGAACGGCTGAGACTTTAATTTTTCTGCAATTTTATATAATTGAGACTTACTGCCGCCGAGAATACAGTCTGTTTTTTCTGTTTTTGCGGTAATAGTTTCCCGATGCGTTGCACAATCCGCGCCGACAGACAGAGCCGTTTGCTTTAAAATATTAGCCTGTGCAGGAACAAGGCCATAAATCTTAATATTCCGGTACCGGAATTTCTCAACAGCACGGTGAATATATGATTTATCAAACCCGATTTTTTCAAGTTCGCAATTCAAATCCGCGTTTATTATCTCTTTTAAAACAAAATCGTGCATACACTAAATGTAGCACGATTTACGTATTTTAACAAGTTTTATTTATGCGGCATTTGAATAATTATCTTCTTCTGCCATCGCAAGTTTTGTAAAGCGGTCTGTTCTTGACTGAACACCGTTTGCGACTTTTTTAGACATATTGCAAACACCTGTTACAAATACAAAGAATGCGGTAATGCCGCCAATTGCGCCTGCGGCTTTTTTAAATACGCCGCTTTCTAAAAGCGGTTTGACAAATCTGTTAGCTTTGACAGTCTGTCCCCACTCAACAATTGCATCAGTAAAGCGTTTTGCGTTCTTTGAAAGTCCTGCCCAAAGTCCTTTTGCTTCTGCGCCTGTACGTTTTGCAAACTGAATTGTATCTCTGGTTTCAGCGGAAATCCCTTTAATTTTTTCAGTTTCAAATCCGAATTGCTTAAAAGTTTTCCATGCGCCTGTACGGGATGCGGTTGCAGTCGCTGCGGAAGTACCGGTTACAGCGGCAACATCAGCGGTGGTGACACGATTTTTGTCATCATCTCTGCCTTGCCCTTGATAAGCTATATTGTTTTGTCTGATAGCTTCAACTTGCATATATACACTTCCTTATGCTGCTTCACTTTTGTCCGCTTTAGCAGTTTGAATAGTTTCAACACCTGCTGTTACACCGCCGCTTACTCCAAAGAAGTTAGCTGTTGCATTTTTGATTTTGTCTTTTGTAATTTCTAAAGCGCTAAGACGTTCTTTTGCGGTATCAATTTTGCCTGAAACAGGTTTTGTAATACGATCTAATATTTCTTTGCCCTGTTTATAATATTTGTTTTCAGATATATTAGCCAAAAGTCCGTCTAAATACTTACCGGCTCTTGATGCTTTAAATCTTTCGCCTAAATTGCCTTTTTCTACAGCACCGGCAATTACTTTATAACCTTCTTTGAAAGGTTTAGCCATACCGCCTGCAATGTTTTTAGCAACAGGACTTGTTACAACATTTTCAGTAACTTTCCAGGTTCCGAGTGCTGCCCATTTCATTGAGACAAAGCCCATTGCAATACTTATTGCACCCAGAATTACTTTTCCGAAGGTTTTGATTGGTTTGCCTATTTTTGAATTAGACATTGTTTCATCAATAATGCCTTCTACATTATTCATTGTGGCTTCAACATTGGTTCTTGCATTATCCAAAAAATTCTTTTGTTCTTTGTATTCTCTTTCTTCATCAACAATAGGGTCTGATGCATAATCAACAGGTTCATAATCTATATCACGAATTTCAACCGTATCTGACGGAATATCGCTTAAATGTGCTTTATTATGTTCGGGTGTCATTACGATAATTCTCTGATTGTTACCGAATGATGCAGAATTTTTTGAAATACCTGAAATATTTAACATAGTTACACCAATTACCTTCTACTATATTAACTTGCAATAACAATAAGACCACTAAAAAATTATTCTTGCTATTTTATACAAGTTATATTAAGAAATATTTACAAAATACACTACCTTCATTTATATTATTTCACATGAACTTATTTTTGTAAAGATGCATTTAAAAATTTTATACCCTGATATGAATTTCTCTTAATAAATTCGCGGTCAATTTTATTAAGACAATCCAATTTTTTCCCGAGCCAGCGGGGCGCAATAAGGTTCTTTTTCAACCCGTTGCCCGCAAGACGATGAATAGAAGTTTCAGGCGGCAGATATTCCAAAAAATCACAAACCGTATTTATATATTCATCTTCACTCATAAAATCTATTTCATTATTCTTATACATATCAGCCAGCCGTGTATTTTCCAGCGCACAAAGCATGTGTATCTTAACCCCGTCAACTCTTAATTCTGCAAGTTTTTGCGCGGTCTGCATCATCTCATCATGCGTTTCCCACAAACCCAGAATAACATGTAAGCATACATTAATTCCTTTTTCTTTTGTTTTTTCGTAAGCCCTTAAAAAACAGTCAAAGTCATGCCCGCGGTTTATTTTTTTCAGCGTTTTATTATGGATTGATTGAAGTCCGTATTCAACCCATGTGTAATAATCATCTTTGTATCCGGCAATCAGAGAAAGTTTTTCATCATCAACGCAATCCGGACGTGTTCCGATTGAAAGCCCGATAATCTTTTCATCCGTAAGAGCGGAATTATAAATTTTTTCCAATTCTTTAACCGGTTTATAGGTATTTGAGTAAGCCTGAAAGTAGGACATGAATTTTTCAGCTTTAAAGCGTGCGGATAGTGTTTTAATGCCTTCCTGCACCTGTTGTTCAACAGATAAAAGATTTGAATGCGCTTGCGAAAAACTTCCGCCTTCATCACAAAATATACAACCGCCTTTTGAAATTGTTCCGTCACGGTTAGGACACGAAAAACCGGCGTCAAGAGTAATTTTGTATACTTTTGCGCCAAATTTATCTTTTAAGAGCCGGCTAAACTGATTATAGCGTTTATTATCTCCGTAAGTGCACATAACCAGTTAGGCATTTTCTTGTTCTTCGGTTATCGGATAAACGTAATGTTCACCGCAATTAGGACAAATAACTTCCTGCTGCTTGCCGTCTTCTACTTTTGCTACTTCAAATAAAGTTCTGCAGCCTGATTGTACGCATCTTATTGCCCACGTAGGTCTGATTAATCTTGCCATTTTTATTTCCTTTTCTTTTTCTATACAAAATCAATATAGCACAAATTAAATAGTAGCACAATATGATTTACTACAAAAATTCTTTTATAATTTTATATGCTTTGCGCACCTGAGCTTCTTCTGATTTTTCCAGCAATTCGTCAATTTCAGAGATTAAACTATTTTTATCTTTAAGATGATCAATACTCAAAAGCATATCCGGAGAAACATCTAATGCCAGTGCGATTTTATCAAGCAGATCAAATGAAGGATAACTGCGTCCGCATTCCAGCTTACTCATATGTTTTGAATCAATACCTATGATTTCGGCAAGCTCAGTCTGCTTCATATGTTTTTTCTTTCGCAACTCCTGTATTCGTATCCCGAGATATTGTTTTGTATTAGTCATCAAAACTCCTTTGCTGTTAGAATACATAAATATGTTTACATTATAAACAGCTTTATTGCACTACATATTGACAAAAGTATGCATATCATGCATGATATTATTCATTAAGACACAACTTTTTACAAAAAATCGTTATTTAAGGAGGTGTTATGAAGATAATTAGAAATCAAAAAAGCAAGGCTTTTACTCTGGCAGAAGTACTGATTACGCTTGCAATAATAGGTGTTGTTGCTGCACTCACAATACCTGCGCTTGTCCAAAGCTATAAAAAGGCCGTTGTAGGTGCAAAACTTGCAAAATTCTATTCTACAATCAATGAGGCAATTGCCAGAAGTGAAATTGATAACGGGGATAAAATGACATGGGATGTTATGTATACGGTCTCTCTCGGAGAACTGTATCGAGAGGGGATTTCTGCCAAAGAGTGGTATGAAAAATATCTGGCAAGATATATACAAGTCTTGAAAACAGAAGAAACCAATACGCATGAAAAGGTTTTTAATGTATATTTTCCTGATGGCAGTATGGTCGGTATTTGGAGCGTACATATGGCGTATTACCCTAACAGCAAAGATTATAAAGAAGATCAATTGACAACGGATGACGGAGAAGAATACACGGACAGAAAAAGAACAGATTCAGGAATAAAATATTTTTTATTCCATTTTGACCCATATAATAAAAATAACAAACAGACTTATAATAAAGGCGTTGTGCCATATATGGATAGCAATTTTGATGGCAGTAACGAAATGCTAAAAAATAATCCTAAATTAGGGTGTCGTCAGGATGTAACAAATGAGCGTGCATATTGTACAGAGTTAATACGGCGCAACGGTTGGAAAATTCCAAAAGATTATCCGCTAAAATTCTAACAAAAAAGCCTGCTAGTAAGCAGGCTTTTTAACTTTTAAAACTGTTTCAAAAATCTTTCGTCGTTATTGAAGAAAAGTCTGATATCGTCAATTGCGTATTTGAGCATTGAAAGTCTTTCAACCCCCATACCGAACGCAAAGCCTGAATATACATCAGGATCAATACCGACATTTTTTAACACATTTGGATCCACCATGCCGGCGCCTAAAATTTCCAACCAGCCGGTACCTGAACATGTACGGCAGCCTTTACCTTCACACATAATACATTGAACATCAATTTCTGCAGACGGTTCAGTGAACGGGAAGAAACTGCTTCTGAATCTTGTCGGGCGGCTTGCGCCAAAATATATTCTGATAAATTCGTTCAACACACCCTTCAAATCACCAAATGTAATGTTTTTATCAACATAAAGTCCTTCAATCTGGTGGAAGAAGTTATTCTTACGCGCATTTATGTTTTCGTTACGGTAAACACGCCCAGGGGAAATTACGCGGATTGGCGGATTTTTGCCTTCCATTGCGTGAATTTGCGCACCTGATGTCTGGCTTCTCAATACAACATTTTTTGCTATTTCTGTATAGAAAGTATCCTGAACATCACGTGCAGGGTGGTCTTTCGGTACATTGAGCGCATCAAAGTTGTAGTATTCTGTTTCAACTTCCGGTGACTGTTCATCCGGTACTACTGAAAATCCGAGGCTCTGGAATATTGCAACAATTTCATTAGTTGTCGCGGTCAGCGGGTGTACTTTGCCGCGCGGAACAAATTTTCCCGGTAAAGTTATATCAATTCGTTCCTTTTGCAGTTTTTCGTTTAATTCCTTCTTATAAAATTCATCATATTTTGTCTGGAGTGAAACCTCCAATTTACGGGTAATTTCATTTGCAAGTGACCCTACAATACGTTTATCTTCATCAGATAAGTTTTTCAAATTCTTTTTTATTTCGTTAAATTCGCCTTTTCTGCTTAAGTATTTAGCGCGAATTTCTTCAATGTCGTTTATAGAAGCCGCTTTTGTTAAATCTTCTGTTGCGTTTGCATAAATTTTTTCCAGTTGTTCTTTCATCTCTGCCTCTTTATTATCAATAATAATTTACAATTTCGTTATTCTTTTTCTCATATCCGATAGTGGTGGAAGGCCCGTGTCCGGGATAAACGGTTGTATTATCATCCAGTTTAAACAGTACATTTACCACGCTGTTATGGAGTTTTTTAAAATTACCGCCCATAAGATCTGTCCGGCCCACGCTTTCACAAAATAAAGTATCGCCCGAAAAAAGTTTGCCGTCAATAAGATAGCATACCCCGCCTTCTGTGTGTCCGGGGGTGTCAATAACTTTAATTGTTTTGTTTCCGATGGTAAACTCAACATCAGGCGTAATAAAATGTGTAACAGAAGGGTTTACTGCAACCTGCACGCCAAACGCTGCCATAATGCTTGAAGTACTTTCTATCTGACTCAAATCTTCTTTTTTGACATAAGCCGGAGCATCCAGTTCTTTTTGCATATCGTTTACACCTAAAACATGATCAAAATGTCCGTGGGTCAGAAGAATATATTTAACTTTAAGCCCATTGTTTTTAACTTCGTCAATAATTTCCTGTTTGCGTTCAGAACAATCAATAAGAACAGCTTCTTTTGACTCCTCATCAATAACAAGATAATTATTAGCCTGAATAGGCCCTGCTATATATGTTTTAACAATCATTTTTATCTAAGCTCTCACAAGTTCAAATATATCTTTGCAAATCCGGAACAGTTTTTCAGCATCCTTAACCGCAACCATATTAGGACCGTCGCATTTTGCGCAATCAGGATCAGGGTGAATTTCAAAGAACAAGACATTTGCGCCGGCTGCCATTGCAGCTTTTGCAAGCACAGGTACAAATCTTCTGTCACCGCCTGAACTATCGCCGGCCGCCCCCGGAAGCTGTACGCTATGGGTAGCATCAAACACAACCGGATAGCCGAATTGCTGCATTATAGGTATTGCGCGAAAATCAACAACAAGATTGTTATACCCGAATGTCACGCCGCGATCCGTAACCAGTATATTATGATTGCCGCAATCCTCAACCTTTTTTATAAGGGTACGCATCTGTTCAGGTGCCAAAAACTGTCCCTTTTTAATATTGACAATTTTGCCGGTTTTCGCTGCGGCAACAAGCAAATCCGTCTGTCTGCATAAGAACGCCGGAATTTGCAATATATCCGCGACTTCGGCAACAGGTTCAGCCTGATCAGGTGTATGGATATCTGTTACAATAGGTACATTATATTTAGCTTTGATTTGCGTAAGCATCTCAAGCCCTTTTTCCATGCCGGGGCCTCTATAAGATGTCAAAGATGAGCGATTTGCTTTATCAAAAGAAGATTTAAACACATAATTAATGTCTAATTTCTCTGTAATTTCTTTTAAAACTCTTGCTGTTTCATCCAAAATTTCCATACTCTCAATGACGCAAGGGCCGGCAAGTATTGTTAATTTATCGCCGCCTATTTCAAAATCATTGAGTTTAACAGTCTTTATATTTTCCATAATATAATTATACCAGAAAATATTTATTTAGACAAGCGCAAAGGGTCATGCTTTTTATCATACAACTGCTATTTGCTAAATTTTTCAAGATAATTATTCAAATTATTCAACTGTTCGGTAATAGTATCTCTGTAGATATAATATGTCGGCATCTTAGGTGATTTTTTCTGATCTTTACAATAATCGCTCAAACTATTATATATTGTATAAATATTCAGTCGCATTCTGCTGTATTGACTCATTTTTTCGGCTGTATCCAATTTATTCCTATCAATACCGTTAAACTTTATAATAGTTTTGTTTATTTCATTAAAATCATTCCGCAAATCATATTCATATTGTGTAAAAAAGTCATTCCACGGTTCAACCTTTTGACCTTCCAGTTCAAAAATACTGCGGCCTTCATCCTGCTTAACAGAAAACTTATTAACTCCTTTATTAGCAACCCCGTTATCTAAAAGATGAAACCATACGAGTTTTTTATTTTTAGGTACGGATTTAATAGCTTCATCGCAGGCTGCAGAAGTATCCGCGAGATTATATGCATGGTTTACGAATGAAATGTTTTTATATTTACTGGTAAATAATATATTTCCGATTAACCCTTTAATATCACCGGTTTTAGTTCGTTGAATTTCTGCTCTCAAATATTCCGGCATACTGTTTTCATCAAAAGCAATATTATCCAGAAGTTTCATAAAATCAACAGCGAAAATATTTCTTTTCCGGTTGCCCCAGACCAGATCAGACTTAAAAAGAGTTTCAGCCCCTTGCAGTGATAATCCGGATGAGCAATAATCCATCAGAACATAATTCTTCCCGCCATTTTCTATATCTTGCCGGCACAAATGCTTTTTGCCAAGGTACTCCAGAAATTCCTCTATCCCTTCATTACATTTTATATTTTCAATAATTTCCTTATACTGCGAGGAAAACGAATCAGAAACAAAACGTTTGGCATCACTCATCGGGATATTTACCACATTTTCCTCTCCGATTTTGTACCCCAAAACCTTACCGATACTTGATAAAGAACGGCCTATTGGAATTACGGTGTAGTTATCCTTTCCGAAACGCTTATCAAACACAACCTGAATTGCGGTTGCGGCAAAATCATGAATATCACCGAGCGATTCGTAAAACGACGGATTTGCTGCTGCAAGATTCTTATACTGACCGCGTAAATTCTTAATATCCGCTTTACTCAATTGATTGTATTCGGATATAGAAAATTCATTTAATTTTTTTAAAGGATTACGTCCTAATATATTTAGCAGTAAGTCTTTTCCAAAAACTCCCGTAAATGCGATATTTTCCTGTGAAATATTTAAATTAGTCCGGTCTGATAGCGCATATTTTGGACGGTTCTCCAGTCGTGATTGTTTATAATTATAATTTGTTACCGGTAAAATTTTCATAACAGTTCTATAAAAATCCGAACAAAGAAAAATTTGCTATTAAACCACAAAGGCTTACAAAATTGTAAGCCTTTAAACGTTTTGTTTCCCCCAAATTTTGTACCTGTTCTCCGGTAACGTGTTATATCTGTTTTTCCCCAAATAATTTGTCTATATTATTTTGCTGCCTGCAATGCTTCATATTTAGATTCAACTTTTGATTTCTTCAAGTATTTTACAAGTGATTTAGCAACTAATTTAGAACGCTTTTCATTTTCTCTGTCGAGTATTGCGAAATATTCGTCGATTGATGACATTAAATAATCGTTTTCCATAATTTTCTCCATTTCTTTTTTCCCCCTGATATTTTCCGTTTTCCCTGTCGGCTGTTTTCCCTTACTCTGCTTATCCCAGCAAATCTTCCAGAATTTCTGCATTTTTGAGAGCTTTTTGTGTATTTCTTACCTGATTTCTGTACATATAAGTCCTCAAAGCTTCTCTGATTAGCTCGGAACGCGTACGATTTTCGTTTCCTGCAACTTCATCAATCTCGTTTAAAAATCTTTCCGGCATTGAAATAAGAACTCTTGCCATTTTTTTCTCCTTTTTAATTTCCCTGATAATTTTTCCTCTGTACTTATATAAAGTAATAAAAGTATTAAAAATTGCGTAAAGTGTATATAAATTTTATAATATTCGTTACAAAACTTTATATAATCTTTCAAAAACGGCGCACATAATAGTTTTTGTCCTGCCGGAGTTCTGCCCTGATTTTTTCCATCTCGCTATCGCAAACCATTTTGGAAAGTATTTTAGCAGTCTTTTCTCTTATTGTGTATTCTCCTATATTTTTAGTTCGCAACAAAATTTCTTTCAAAACATCAGGATTTATACATTCTGAAAACAGACTGATAGTTTCAAGGCACCAGTAGAGTTTAAATACTTCTTTATTTATCTTGTATTTTCCTTCCTGAAAATCAAATTGTTCGACCTTAAAAATAAAATCCAGCGTTCTTTTTGTGAGATTTGAACAAAAATATGCAGTAAATTCAGGGTAAGCTTTAAGATTGGAAATTGCTGAAATTATATTGCGGCATATATTACCGTTAATGTCAATTATTGCCTCTAAAAATATATCAGCGTATGATTTTTGCAGAAAAAATTTATGGAATATCTGTTCTTGCAGAAATTCTTGCAGTCGAAAAGAAACAGCTTCCCGCACCTTACCGTCCTGTCCAACAAGATTTGATATAAGAATTTTTGCTTCCTGTTCTGACTTTATGGTATCAAGTTGCAATGCGGCAATTTGTTTTTGTACGATATTTCCGCATTCCAAAAGCTTGATAAGTTCTTCATGAGATAGCGGATTTTCATAAAGTTCCAAAGCTTTGTTAAAATTCTCATCTAAAGTTTCATAATAAGTACTGTTCAAATTTTATTACTCCACGGCCTGTATAAATAATATAACATAAAGTATAATGAAATTATAAGTGAAAATCGTTTTAATGAATGATATAGAAAGATTCAATCGTCATACAATAGGATTGGAGGAAATATGCAAGAATTAATAGAATTTTTACAAGGAATATTTTTAGGCAAGAACAGCGATAAGATGAAAATAGGCTTAACACAATTTAAGACCGAAACGGTTATTGAGAAACCTAAAAAAGCTGCTGCAAAATCAGCAGGAGAAATAAAACTCTCTGATCTAATGAGAAGAAGCTATTAAATATATAAGAAAAGAGTGCGACATATAGCCTCGCACCCTTTATATATAACAAATGTAATTACATATTCTCTTTAATCAAAGCCTTATATTTATTCCTCAGAGCTTTAACGACTAACGGAATATTTTCATTAAGTTGTTTGATTTCGTCATTGTTATAACTTGAGCGTTCATTATCTTTGTTGTTGTTCAATAGTTCCTGTAATTTCGTATTTGTTATTCCATACTGACTGCCGAGCTTCAATAGCTTACCGAGAATCGGATCCATTACAGGACGCCCGAGCCCGAAGCCCCACTCATTATTTACATACTCAAACAAAGGTTCATCAGGAGAATGACGTTCAAAACCTTCAAGAATATCAACGATGTTGCTCTCATCTATTTTGCCGAGCATCTGTTCTGTAATATCGTTATCGCTGTATCCTTTCAGTTGCCTGTATAAATTATCGGCGAGTTCACAGCTTTTTAAGTTACCGTTTGCATCCAATACTGTACCGTCAGCTTTTGTGTATTGAACAACATTACCTTTATTATCATAAACCGGTGTAAAATTTTGTTTACTGTTCATTTCGCTAAGTTCTGTAACAACATCCAGATTCCCGGCTTCATACCTTTTTAGTACAACATTTGAATAATCAGGATATGTTGTAGCTATAGATAAAATTTTAGAGGTATCACCGTTTTCATAGACAGTGGTTGTTGTATATCCGTCTTTAAATGTTTCAAGAGTATCAATTTTTTCAAGGTCACCGTTTCTGTAATGAATGGTTTTAACCTTTTCACCATTAACAAATTCAGAGCGTTCGGTAAGCTGCGGAGTATGCATAAATTCAACTGCATTAATTTTTTCGCCGGCGTTCATTCTTTCAGCCATTGCTATATTTTTCTGCTCATCATCCATGCATTTAACTTCTCTGTATATAACTCCGTCTTTATATCCACGCTGTATAGCGATTTTGGAAGGGTTTGTATCGTGGTATACCATTTCTTTTTTAAGAACACCATTTTCATATACTTTGTCATAATAACGTCTGCCGGTAAGTTGTTCACCTTGCATATTTACGGCATCATCAGGATATGCTGTTTCATGTTTTTTCAAGCCGTTTTCATAAGACATAACAACTTTTCGGCCCTGCTTATCAACAAAAGATAATTCATTACCCTTAACGTTGTATTTAATACCTTTTTCATCCAGTTGTTTTTTACTTACATCAAGTGTAACAGGCTTTGCTGCGGCAGCGTCTATTTTACTGCCATCGGGTATATCTATCGGAGTTTCATCTATCGGATTTTCACCTATCGGAGTTTCGCCGCTCTGACTGCCGCCGGATGGTTTTACTCCTTTTTTCCAGGCATCTATTTCTGCTTTTGGATCTACTGTCAATATAGCTTTAGTATCAGCATTATACTGTAATTCCATAGGCACACGAATCTTTTCGCCGACATTAAACGCCTCTACTTTTTTATCTTTGCCGTAAGTCTTAATCAAATCCTTGTTTAATTCTCTAAAAGCGCTAATCTGGTCTTCTGATGCATCTTTACCCAAAAGACGTTCGGCTGTTGCTTTAAAAGTTTCACCGTTTTTTACATAAACATAAGTATTACCGTCTTTATCATATTCTATTGTATGGGTTTCATCACCGTCCTGAACAGTAGAAGTTTTGCCGTTTTCGTGCCATTTTGTCGTAACAGTATACCCGTCGCGTTTTTCTACTACTTCTTCATCACCACTCTGGCTGAATTCCCGCTCTTTGCCGTCTATACCGGTTTCTTTACGATATAAAAGAGCATCAGTCTTACCGCTTTCCTGATCTATTGTATATTGGCTTACTGTCTCCATAATACCGTCTTTTAACAATTCCGGATTATTTTTTATGGTTTGTGTAAGTGTTCCGGTTTCATCATCAAATTGGTTTGTAACAACTGTACTTATATCACTGCCAGCATTCTGTTCCGTAATTTTAACCGGACGTTTATACGCATCAAACTCTGTGACAACTCTTGTCCCCTGAGCTTCTGTTGTCTGTTTGCTTAACTGATTTTCTGCATTATACTCATAACTTGTTGTTTGAATATTTCCATTATTGCTGTATGTCTCTTGCTCCGGAAGTCCTGCTTCATTAAACTTCATGATATATCCGGAATTACCGGATTTTTCCGCATAAGAAGCTATTTTTGCTTCATCCCCGTCACGATAGAACGTAAATTTTTCTATTTGTTGTTTTCCATCTTGAACAGTCTGCGCCTGATACTGTATTTTTCCCTCTTTATCATAATATGCAGTTGTATTATCATCAATTTTTGTTGGATAAACGCCCTGAGACGCATTTATCTCAGTTTCTAAAATATCGTTCATTAATTTGACAGCCTGCTTAATTTCTTTTCTGCTGCCCTGCAATCCCATTTCCTTTGCTTCTCTTACAGACAATTTTCCATTTTCATTTGAATCGAATTTTGCTATAAGATTCTGAATATCAGTGGCATAAACATAGTTACCATCAGACAATCCTGCTTTTTTAAAAAACTCATAAATTTGCTTGTTTTCTTTAAGTTGAGAAAGCTGCATCCCTTTCTGACTGAATTTCTGATTAGAAATTGCCCCTGTTTTACCTACTTCATCAACCATTTTTACCTGCCTTCCTTTATAGTTCACACTACTTTATAAAGGTATTTACGGCAGGTTTGTTAAATTTCTTTAGGGAAAAACAGATTAATTTAATATATTGTTACATAGAAATAAAATTTAAACACTCTTCATAAGTCTCAAAAATTCTAACTTTACCGGTAATCCCGAGAATATCAGGAGTTATATCCAGAGATGTCTTGTTTTCTTTTATAAGACATATATCAATATTTCTATTTAAGGCTTCAAACACAGGAACAGAACCCGCTGCATCATAAGGCATAACAAGGAAATCCAAATTATCAACTGAAATCCCCTCCATACCTGTGGTAAATCGCGGGGCTTGAGCCAGTCCGAGCAAAATACAAGGTAAAAATGTAGGTGTAATATATTCTGATGCTGATCGCGGATCTACAATATCAGGATGTATTGAATAATCTTCAAATGCCGGAGAATGAGCACAAGGAACACGTAATTCCCGTGAGATATAATGAGAAATTACAGCCTCCACTCCTCCGACAGGATCAACACCAATTCCGTTTGCATAATCCGGATTGTCCCCCTCAGGATCTTCAAACATACATACAGGTGCCAGAGCCTGTGCTCCGCTGCTCAAAAGTTTTTTACACGCTTGCAAAAGTGTGTCAGGATTCTTTAAACCGCCCGTCGATATACCGTTTTCATCAACAAAAAACTCAACCCCGACCGCCTGTTCTGTAATTTCATATCCGGCAAAATCTAAATCATAAACCGTCTTAACCGCATTCATTGTATTTATATGTATATTCAAAACATCCTGCGGTATAGCTTTATCAAAGACAATACCTATCTTATTATTCAATGACTGTAAAAGATTTATTTCGCCTTTAAAAAAACTATCAAGCGAATACCCTTCCACGTAATACATATTCTGTGTAATACCGGAAAATCCTCCGGCATTAACAACATTCGGATTTACAATAAGTTTTGATACTTTTGCAAATCTGCGCGCCCAACAGCTTGCATCACCGGCATAACCGCCGATACTGGCTCCTATGCCGGTCGGGACAATAAATGCACCTAATTTTTCGCCTGTACTTAACATAAAATTATAATACACCAAAAAAAGCAGCGTACGCTGCTTTTTTGTAAATAACGCTATTCAATTTTTCAAATATTACTGTTGTTGTCCTCCGTATGCAAAGTCCTTCTTAACGTTTGTTTGTAACAGTTTGGTCCATGAGCTTTCAAATGCTGTAATCTCGTTCAATTTCGTTTCGTAATTGTTCTTCTGTAATTCAAGCTCAGCTTCCCAGGACTGTAAGTTAGCTAACTCCATTTCGTGATCCTGATTCAATATCTCTACCAGATCTGAATAAGCAACAGGATCTTCTTCATAATATTCATAATAATATGTTTGTAACTCTTCATTATAACGAGCCTGTTCTTCTGCACTTTTCTTTGTTGCAGATGTCATGGTAAACATAACATTAGTTAACTTCTCGTTCAGTAAAGCTTTTTGTTTTGTGTACATCAACAATGTTTCTTGAATATTTGATATTGCCATTGCTCTGTCCTCTTATTTTTTAACTCTCTTACTTATATAAACAATTTTAAAATATACCGATTTCAGTAAAGATTTAATTCGTTACAATTGTTAACATTTATTTTTGTGTTATATTTATACTATAATAATATATATCTTATTAGGAGAACACGATGGATCAGGAAACTTATTTCAGAATTATGGGTTATGTCCCTACAGTAATAGAAGCATCATCAAGAGGAGAACGCTCTTTTGATATTTTTTCAAGACTGTTAAGAGAAAGAATTATATTCTTAGGCTCAGAAATTGATGATGAAGTTGCCAATTCAATAGTTGCGCAATTGTTATTATTAGACAGCGAAAATAACGAAAAAGATATAATGTTATACATCAACAGCCCAGGCGGTGTAATCACTGCAGGCATGGCTATATATGACACAATGAATTTAATCAAATCTGATGTTGCGACGATTTGTCTTGGAGATGCAGCATCTATGGGTGCATTTCTGTTATGTTCAGGAACAAAAGGTAAAAGAATGGCTTTACCAAATTCCAGAATAATGATTCACCAGCCTCTTGGCGGCGCTAAAGGACAGGCTACCGATATTGAGATAGAAGCAAAAGAAATCCTTAGAATGAAACACATGCTTATTGATATAATCGCTAAAAATTCAGGTCAGCCTTATGATAAAGTCAAAGAAGATTGTGAAAGAGATCACTTCCTCTCCGCACAAGAAGCTCTTGAATATGGATTGATTGATAAAATTGTTGAAAAAACAAACAAATAACATTTAGTAACAAAACTTTACAAATCAGCAAAAAACATGCAATTACCGCGAATTGCATGTTTTTATATTCATGTAAGGTTAAAAAAGGTTAGTTATTTAAAGGTAGGAGTTAGAAATGTCTCTATTAATTTTCGGCTTTCGAAAAATAGACATTATCAGGCAGAAAAACGATTTAAACTATCGTTTGATGCAGATTACCAAGAAATTGTCTGATTTGCAGCAATATTCTGCGAATATAGGCGATGGGTCTGTATCTATGTTTGATATGATGAATACACCTGCATCAATGTTTAACAGACAGATGATGTTTTCTATGTATTCACACAATATGGCATTAGCCGGTGCCCAACAAAACTTTATGATGATGCAGCCTATGATGAATATGCAAATGCAGCAGATGAATCCGGATGCTCAAGCAATGTATCAACAATGGGTATTTAACAGTCTGTATCAACAACAGAAAGAAAGAATTAACAAAGTTGAACAAAAATTATTAAATCAACAAGAAACTCAAATTCAACAGGAAAAGGCAAAAATTGAATCTCAATTAAAGATGTTAGATCAAGAACTACAAAGCGTTTCTGAAGCAGAAAACAAAGCTATTGAAAACTGGAAACCTAATTATGTAGCATAATCAAAAGATTTCTAACCCCCTATCCTTAAACTGACCATATATTTAGGACTCACCTGTTGGTGAGTCCTTTCAACATTTATACAACTATCTTATGATTTACAGCAATATCAAATTCATCATGCGGCAGACTTTCTGTGAATAATTCCACAGGAATTAATGACACAGTAGTAATATTTGAATTTTGAGCCAGAAATCTATCATAAAACCCGCCGCCATATCCCAGCCGGTAGTTTTTAAAGTCCAGCATCAAGGCCGGAACTATAATCAAATCAAGAATATTTGCCTCAACAGGTTCTGTACAGGGCTCCATTATCTTCAGTTTAGATTGTTTAAATTCCCCACTGTAAGGGCACACCAGTAATCTGTCCTCAAATACTTTAGGGAAATAAAAATTTTTGTTATCATTTAACAAGTCCAGTAAATCTACTTCATTTTTCAAAGGATAATATAACATTACATTTTTTGAATTAATATAATATTCCTCTTTTCGGAGTTTGGAGCAAAGTTTTTGGCTAATATTCTTTATATCAAGCTCTTTTCGTATAATTTTAGCTTTTATGCGCAAGTCTGTTTTATTATCCATATTTTTACTATATAATAAAATCAGGTATTATGACAAACAATTTTTGCACTAACAATTTAATAAATCCTAATTGGGCTAAACATGGTTATATTCAGGTGTATACCGGTGACGGCAAAGGTAAAACAACGGCGTCTCTCGGGCTTGCAATGCGTGCACTCGGACGCTGCTGGAAAGTCCTGATTGTTATGTTTACAAAAGGCGGAGACGATTACGGTGAATTAAACTCGTTCAGAAATTTATCAGATGAAATTCGCAATAACCTCACAATTGTTCAAGCCGGACTTGACAGAATTGTCTATTCAGATAACAAAAACGATCTTGACAAGGAAGAAATACAAAAAGGCTGGCAGCTTGCCAAAAATGCTATTCTCAATGATGAATTTAACCTCATAATTCTTGATGAAGCAAATATAGCAATAGATTTAGGGTTAATTGATCTGGATGAAGTCATTGATGTATTAAAACAAAAACCTGAAGATATGGAAATTGTTTTAACCGGCCGCAATGCAAAACAGGAAATCATAGATATTGCCCATCTGGTTTCTGAAATAAAACCGGTTAAGCATTACTGGGATACTGGAATTGCAGCAAGAGAAGGGATTGAATATTAAACACTATTATGCCCCATTTTTCCAATCATTAATCTACGAGTTTTGGCAGTTCTTTTATATCGTAAAAAACAGATCCTGCACGTCTGAAATTCTCAGGATCAGCGCTCACATAAAATTTTTCAAATTCATAATTCGCATCAGTATTTAATAAATCATTATTTTCCAGATCATTTTTAATAAAGCGTGCAAAATCAACTGCCGGATCAATAAACAGTTTTTGAGGTGCAAACTTGCTCAAAACAGGCAGCAAAAACGGATAATGTGTACACCCTAAAACAATTTTATCAGGTTTATTTTTGAGCATAGTATCCAAATTATTTTTTATTATATTAAAGCTTTCAGTCTTATTTTCAGATCTACTTTCTACGATTTTTACCCACTCGGGACAATCCATACCAAAGACTTCCATATTAGGATTAATTTTGTGTATTTCTCTTGAATAAACACCGGATTTAATCGTTGCAGGAGTTGCAAACACACCGAGTCTTTGTACCGGCAATTTTGCCAGAATGCTGCTCACAGACTGAATTATCGGATAGATTTTAAAATTATAATTATTTTTCAGTTTATCATAAGTAATAGCAGAAGTGGTATTACATGCCATGACGACAGCTTTAACATTTTGCTGTTCAAAAAACCTGAAAATTTTATCTGCGAAAGCAATCAACTGTTGTTCTGTTTTTTCACCGTACGGCATATTTTTGGTATCACCAAAATATAAATATTTTTCGTAAGGCAAAAGTTTTTTAAGTTTTGAAAATACAGTCAGACCTCCGACTCCTGAATCAAAAAAAGCTATGGGTAAATTTTTATTGCTGCTGTTTGAAATAGTTATTCACTCCTTCCATAATAGCTTTAGCTGTATCCTGTTTACGTTTATCTCCGTTGAGTTGATTTCTTTCCGAATCATTTGAGATAAACCCTATTTCACAAAGAATTGCCGGAACAGTGGTATGATTAATTACATAAAATTTAGATTTAAACAGCCCTCTGTTATTAGATTTTATGTTACTTGCAATTGCTGCATGAACAGTTTGAGCGAGAGCAAGGCTTTCCTGATGATAGTAGTGAGTTTCAACGCCTGTAATTTCCGGTTTAACACTGGAATTTACGTGTACACTTACAAAGATATCAGGATGAGCGGCTTCGGTAATATCACAGCGCTCCTGTAATGAAAGATATTCATCTGTATCTCTTGTCATTATGACATTATACCCTTGTTTCTGCAGCAGAGTTTTCAATCTTTTTGATACATCAAGAGTAATATCTTTTTCATTAATATTATCTCTTATTGCTCCGTAATCAGAACCGCCGTGGCCGGCATCAATAACAACAGTCCTTGCTCCATTACGTTTTGGCTGAACAGCATGCTGTTTCGCTGATTTTTTAACTCCGCGAACTTTTATTTTTATAGATTTTCCGTCAGCACCAAGAAATGTACGGACAAGAGAATCATTTTCCAGAGGAATTGATAAAATCATTCCGATTTTTGGCATTAGTGTTATTTTCGCATCGGCAAATACAGAGTTTGAGTATGTTGAATTAAATAATTCTTCACTGTATTTGGAAACATTGTACAAATATATATTAAGATTGTTATTTGTTCTTTCAATACCGTGAACAACAGGATGATTAAAAGACAGAATCATTGAACTTGTCTGATCATCAATCCGCTCTTTATCATAAGCAATTATATCACTTACATTACTAAGCAATGCGTTTTGATCGACTTTTTTTGAATTTGCCAGCAGCAAGGACTGATTGTCGCTTGAAAATATCGGAATGTAGTCATTAACATCGTTCGTGGTAATAACAATTCTTGCTTTGTTCATTTCAAATTGACCGACTTTAGCAGTATCGGTTTCATTTATTTTAAATTCTTTATTACGTATATCCTGAGAAGTCAAAGCATTAGGGATATCATAAACTATTCTTGTCGGGTTTTGCAAAATCATAGGTTTTTCAATAGTAGCGGCCCCGAATCCGTTTATAAGAATCCCGTAAGGTTTTACGGTAATATTTTTCAGGTAAAATTGCGTATTAAGTTTAAGCGACTTTTTTTCCATAGACGGAGCGGGCATTTGAACAGTTGTATTAAATGCCTGCTGGATTTGATTAACAACATTTGGCGGATTAGTCGGCTCTATAACGGGAGAGGTGACAGTTAAAGCTTCATAAAAATCGCTTGAGGAAGTATGTTCATCGCGAAAAGTTGTTTGAAAATAATCGCTGCTAAATTGGTTGTTTTTTATTTTAATAATGATATTATTTTTTATCCTGTAGAATTTCAGATTATCCGGATTGTAGTCATCGTTGAAATACAAAAC
The DNA here is from genome assembly GCA_944326465.1 of Candidatus Gastranaerophilales bacterium. Lineage (GTDB taxonomy): Bacteria > Cyanobacteriota > Vampirovibrionia > Gastranaerophilales > Gastranaerophilaceae > CALUVH01. Next base: position 91,098 of record CALVEB010000006.1, read on the forward strand.
ACATCTGACGACATCCGGATTTGTCGTAAACTGGTTAATTTTAACCTGTTTAATGCCTCCGGTATTAAGAGTCCAGTCTTGTTTCGGGATAGTTAATATAGCAGAATCAATATCAAAATAAGCACGTGAAGGATTTTCAAGTTTTATAAGCTTTATATCTTTCATAATATTTTCTGTGCTTATGGTATCTTTTGCGGTCAGGACAACCACGGAATTAGCTGTATCAAAATTTGCGGATGTAATTTTATAGATTTCTTCGCAAAAAGCATCCGGCATAAATCCCAAGAATATTGATAAAAATAAAGCTATAAAAACAATTATTTTTTTCATGAAAATAAAATTCCTATCGTTATAATTATATAACGATTATACAGTATATACAAATTGTAACGACAAAAATTTTAATATAGATTTACACCAGATCAGCTTTAGCCGCCATATAAACAAGAAGAGTTCTGTTATCAGCCCCTGACTTTTTAAGCATTGAACCTATATGAGCTTTAACAGTATGAATACTTACAAATAATTCTTCAGCGATTTTATTATTTGTGTAACCTTTACAAAGATATTTTAAAATTTCAAGTTCTTTAGGCGTAAAATTTTCCATATTTTCTCCTCATATAATCATCTACATAGCAAGAATAACATATAAAAATCGAATTGTGATTAAAAATAATTCGTGTTTTAAATTTTATTAAAATACTTGAAAAATTTTTTTTTTGGAATAAGATAGAAAATGACAGAAAATAGAATAAAAAGCCTTACGATAAGCGTGTGTAGCTCAGTTGGATAGAGTGTTTGGCTACGAACCAAAAGGTCGGGGGTTCGAATCCCTCCACGCGT